>NZ_JBKBXG010000001.1:0-168958 GCF_046314175.1 Acidovorax sp.
CGCTGTGGCGGGCGCATAACGTCACGCCCGGCATGATCGACTACAAGAACACCTGGAGCCCGGCCAGCGCCAAGACCTTTGTGCAGGGCGTGGAGATGCTGCAGCAGTTTGCCGATGTGCTCGACTCGCTGCGCATCGACCCCGCACGCGCGTTGGACGAACTCGAATCCGAGTGGACCACCTCGATGGAGCTGGCCGAGGCGCTGCAGCGCAGCCATGGCGTGCCGTTCCGCGTGGGTCACCACTTTGCGTCGGATGTTGTGGTGTATGCCAAGGCGCGCAACATCCGGCCGAAAGACTTTCCGTACGCCGAAGCCGTGCGCATCTACCGCGAAGCGGGCAAGAAATACGACCTCAAGGACCAGCGCCTGCCGCTGGGTGAAGCCGCATTCCGCCGCGCTTTGTCTCCCGCAGACATGGTGACCACACGCACCGGCACAGGCGGGCCGCAGCCGCAGGAGGTCACGCGCATGGCGACCGCTGCCAAGGACACCCTTGCCAAAGACCGCGCGTGGTCGGGCGAAGCGCGGCAGCGGCTTCTGGCCGCAGAGGCTGCGTTGAATGCGGCGTTTGAGGGTGTGAAGTCGTTGCCTTGAAGCGTGGGCTCAAGGGGACTGAGCGGCTCAGCGGACGGGTGCTGCATGGGTTTTAGAGCGTAAATGGCCGCTAGCGCTTGTTGATGTTTGGTTTATAGCTATCAATTTAATAGCTTTGCACTGCGATTGATTCAGCGGTTTTCCCGGCCGCTGGATGCATGGCGCAGCGCAATGGGCCGGTGGGCCGTGCACGACCATGCGCTGGTCATGCCGTGGGAATCGCTACAGAATCGGCGATTCACCGAAGACCCGGCATGTCCCTCCCCATCGACCCCTCCCGCAGCGCACTGCCTCCCGTGGCCCAGTTTCTGGCCGAAGCGGCGTTGCAGCGGCAGTCGGCGTTGCTGGGACTGGACAAGCCCAAGTCTGTTGCAGCGCCCTCACCGTTGTCCGGGGCCGACCCCAGCGCTCCACCGCCATCGGTTTCATCACCCAATCCTCCCGCCGGGCCGCTGCCCACACCGGCTGACAAGGCCAGCATTTCGCCCCAGGCGCGTGAGCAACTGGCGGCGGGGTTTGATCCGCGGGGTGCAGGCGCGGCCAACGGCAGCTTGCAGGGCGCACTGGGTGAGGGTGCGTTGCGCGCTGCACCACCGGCACTGCCCAGCGGCGCCCCGGCGGCGCCTGGGAGCGCGGCCGCATCGGCAGCTGCTTCCGGCGTAGGCGGCGCGGCCTGGCCCGCATCGGGGCTGGGCGCGCCGCTGCTGCGTTTGGTCAGCGCGCTGGTGGCGCAGGTGACGGCGCAAGCGGGTGTCCCGCAGCGCGTCGTGGCCGCACAGCCCTGGCCCATCGGCATGGCCCAGGCGCTGGAGAGTGGCGCGCTGGACGCGGACCAGCCGCCGTTGCAAACCTGGCTGGTGCGCCAGGGCGTGGTGTTGACACCCGAGGGGCCGCGCGGCATGGCGCTGACCTTGCGCGCGCCGGTGCCCTGGCTGGCTGCGCAGCAGGCGCCAGCGGCAGGGATGCAGGCAAGCACAGCAGGTGCGCTGCAGGTGCCTTTTGCCGGGGGCGGGCAGGTGCTGCAGTCGGGCGTGATGGCACTGGTGCTGCAGGGCATGGATGCGGCGGCGCCGCGCACCAGCGCGCTGCTGGTCATGGACCTGCAGCCGCAACTCGCCGCCGCCGTGTACGGGCGCGAGATGCTGCAGCAGGCGACCACAGGCCGACTGGACCCGTGGACGCAGATGACCGTGCTGCAGGCCAGCGGCCAGGTGCCGCGCGAGGACGAGCGTGCGCGCAATGGCGCATCCGGTCTGTGTGAAACGGTGGGCTGCCCTTACGCCGCGCGTGCCGCGTGCGTGCAACCGTTTTGCATGGCCCAGCGCGGCGTGTTGCCACCCGAGGCTGTGGGGCCAGTGCCGCTGGCCTGACCCGCGCTGCCCAACGCTTTGCCATGCAAAAAACCGCTAGAGCCGGGTTGCGGCATCGGGCGGTTTTGAGGGCAGGCCACCGGCACGATGTGGCCGGTGGTTGCGAAGGCTTTACAACGTGTTGCGCAGGGCTTATGGATACAGGCCGCGCATTTCGCGGACATGCAGGATGCCGGTCATGCTGCCAGCTGGGCGGTGCATTTCTCATCGTCTTTTTGCCATGTCCTTCTAAAGGCATCGTCCCCGCAACACCAGGGGCCCGCCACGACTGGGGCTGGTTTGCTTTCCGAGACAGGCTCGCCCTTGCTGCAAACCCGGCGGGTGGGGCAAGGCGTGCTGCATACCGAACAGGGCGTGCGTGCATCCACCGCCACGCTGCGGGTGCCTGCAGCCTGGTTGCAGGCGCTGCCCCGGGCGCTGGCGGGTGGTGTGTTTGCCCTGGTGTTGCAGGCTGGCACGGTGCCGGGAATATTGCAGACTGAAGCGTCTGGTGTCGGGCATAGCAGTGCCTTGCTGGCGCTGGAGTCGGCGCCCTGGGCTGGCGCAGCAGCCAGCCTGGTGTATGGGCCCGATGAGTAAGAGGTCGAGCGCCACCGCCAGCGTGGACATTGCGACACGCCGGGTTGCTTCTACGCGGGCCGTGCGTCTTGCGAACTGCCGTTTTGTCTGGCGCTGAGTGTGGAGTCACCGACCGAATTGCAGGTATTGCGCGCGTCCGCGCGGCTGGAGCCCCGTCACAGAAGGTGGGCGCGGACTCTCGCCCGTTCCCACAGCATCTCCGGGCTGACGGTGCCCATGCCGTGCGTGGCAGTAGTACCGGTGCACACGCTCAGTGCAAGCCCGTGCGTCAGCCCCTTAGCTAGAGAACACTCGCACGGCTTCCACCAAGCGGCGTGCTTGTATGCCCATGCTGTTGGCTGCAGCGCTGCTTTCTTCCACCATCGTGGCGTTTTGCTGCGTCATCTGGTCCAGTTGGGCCACTGCATTGCTGACTTGGGATATGCCCTTAGCCTGCTCTCTGGATGCCTCGGTGATTTCTGCGACAAGGTTGTTGACACTTTGTACCTGGGTGACTAAGTCGCGCAGGGTTTGGCTGGCATCGCTGACGAGATGTGTGCCGTCCTGCACTGTGCCCGCTGATTCCGCGATGAGCGTTTTGATCTCCTTCGCGGCTGCAGCAGACCTTCCTGCGAGGCTGCGTACTTCACTGGCCACCACGGCGAACCCCCGCCCCTGATCACCGGCCCGCGCGGCTTCGACCGCAGCATTGAGAGCGAGGATGTTGGTTTGAAAGGCGATGCCGTCGATGACCTGAATGATGTCGGAGATCTTTTGGCTGGATGCGCTAATGCGGGCCATGGTGGCTTCCACATTGGCCATGGCTTGCCCGCTTTGGTCAGCCACCTGTGCTGCCTGCTTGGTGATCTTGGCCGCTTCGCTGGCAGATTCAGAATTTTGTTGGATGGTGGCCGTTTGCTCTTCCATGGCGGCGGCGGTTTGTTCCAGTGTGGCTGCAGCTTGTTCGGTGCGGCTGGACAAGTCGGTGCTGGCGCGCGCGGCCTGCTCACCCGCTGCTTGCACGCTGCTTGCTTGTTCAAACACGTCCGACACCAGCGAATGCAGGTTCAGCCCCGCCTGGTTGATGGCCCGGGCAATCAGCCCAATGTCGTCGGTGCGCTGCAGGTTCAGGTCTTTGGCGCGCTCCCCGGATGCGACTTGTTGCGCGGTACTCAGGATCTGCGTCAGCGGGCTGGTGACCTGGCGCTCAATCACCCAGTTGGCCAGTGCCAAGCACGCTGTCACGGTCCCCGTCACCAGTGCCAGCGTTTCCCCAGGTATGTTGGTGGTCCAAAGCGTGCCCAGGCTGACCACGCCAGCCGCCAGCAGCGGCAGTCGCACCCGCCAGGCCGTGGGCAGAACCTGCCCGGCACTCATCCAGGCCAGCAGCCCCTTGCGTACGATCAATCCACGGTTGAATTTCATCCCACTGGCTTGGCCGTTCTTGAACTGGGCGTAGAACCTTTCAGCGTCGGCCACCTCCTGCCTCGTGGGCTGCGTACGTGCAGACAAATAGCCCACCACCCGCCCTTGCCGCCGCATGGGTGCGGCATTGGCAACCACCCAGTAATGGTCACCGTCAGCCCGACGGTTCTTGACCAACGCACGCCATGACTGCCCCGCTTTCAGACTTCGCCACATGTCAGCAAACGCCTCTACCGGCATGTCAGGGTGTCTCACCATGTTGTGTGGCTGGCCCATCATGTCCTGTGCTTCGTATCCGCTGGTACGGATAAAAGAAGCGTTGGCGTAAGTGATACGGCTGTCCAGGTCCGTCGTGGACAGGAGTGTTTCTGACGCAGAGAAGACGTATTCTCTCTGTGTAACGGGCAGATTGGTGCGCATGAGTTGCCTTAGGGTGGTTAAGTTGCATCAATGGCACAAATGATATTTTGTGCGGTGATTTTCATCATTGCTATCATTAATAACCGCTATCAAACTAAGGTCTACCGCTGGCTGTGGCGCCGGTACGCGTGAAACACGCAAAAAAAAGCCGCCCTGTGGTGAGGGCGGCTTTGCCGGGCGCTTGTGGCGCACCTGGGTTCGTGGCGCTGGTGGTGTCCAGCGCTGCGAATTTCAAACGGGGGCCATAGCAGGGCTTATGGATACAGGCCGCGCATTTCGCGTGCATGCAGGATGCGCTGGCAGGCCACGATAAAGGTCGCAGTGCGCAGGCTCACTTTGTGTTCTTGCGCCACTTGCCAGATGCCTGCAAAGGCCTCTTGCATGATGCGCACCAGGCGGGCGTTGATCTCGTCCTCGCTCCAGAAGAAGCTGGAGAAGTCCTGCACCCATTCAAAGTAGCTCACCGTCACGCCGCCCGCGTTGGCGATCACGTCGGGCAGCACCAGCACACCCTTGTCGTGCAGGATGTCGTCGGCCTCGGTGGTCGTGGGGCCGTTGGCGCCTTCAATCACCAGCTTGGCCTTGATCTGGCCTGCGTTGTCCTTGGTGATCTGGCCTTCCAGTGCGGCGGGGATGAGGATCTCGCAATCCACGCCCCAGAACTCTTCTGCCTTCATCACATCGGCACCGGCAAAGCCGCCCACGCCACCGCGCGTCTTCACGTGGGCCAGCAGGGCGGGCACGTCCACGCCGTTGCTGTTGAAGATGGTGCCGGTGTGGTCTTGCACGGCCACCACCTTGGCGCCGGCTTCGGCAAACAGCTTGGCTGCAATGCCACCCACGTTGCCAAAGCCCTGTACGGCCACGCGGGCGCCGTCGAGCGCCAGGCCGGTCAGCTTGGCTGCTTCCACGCCCACGGTGTACACGCCGCGGCCGGTGGCCTCCACGCGGCCCAGCGAGCCGCCCAGGTCCACGGGCTTGCCGGTGACCACGCCGGTAGCGGTGGCGCCGGTGTTCATCGAATACGTGTCCATCATCCAGGCCATGATCTGGCCGTTGGTGTTCACGTCGGGTGCGGGGATGTCCTTGGAAGGGCCGATCAGCAGGCCGATCTCGCTCGTGTAGCGGCGCGTCAGGCGCTCCAGTTCACCCAGCGACAGCTTCTTGGGGTCTACGCGGATGCCGCCCTTGGCACCGCCGTAGGGCACGTTCACCGCCGCGTTCTTCACCGACATCCAGGCCGACAGGGCCATCACTTCGGACAGCGTCACGTCCTGGTGAAAACGCACGCCGCCCTTGCCGGGGCCGCGGCTCAGGTTGTGCTGCACGCGGTAGCCCTCGTAGTGGGCGATGGTGCCGTTGTCCAGCTCAATCGGTACATCAACGATCAGGATGCGCTTGGGGCGCTTGAGCGTTTCCACCCAGCGCGCCAGGCTGCCCAAGTAGGGGGTGACGCGGTCTACCTGCTGCAGGTAGTTGCCCCAGGGCCCCAGGTGGGTGGCATCGAGGTACGAGGGCAGGGTGTGGGTGGGGCTGGCAGCGCCGGCGGATGAGGACATGGTTGATTTCCTTGTGGGATCAGTTCAAGCCGCGAAGCTTATGCCTGCCTCTTCATGCTGTCTAAGGCCGGAGTGTTTGGGGGTTATGTGTTTTGTGCATGGGTTCAAAAACATGCACTCCGCGCGCATGACAGCGCTATGCGCGGCGGATGTGGCGCCGGATTCCTGCGCTGAGTGGCGACAGGTATCACGCCACGCTTGCGCTTGTTACGAATCAATAACATTTGGTCGATAGACTCCACCCGCCTTGTGCGGCGCGCCCAGCCGTAGCGCGCTGTGTGGCAACCCGGGTGCACGCAGCGCTTCAACCTGCGTGCCGTCTTCCTGGAACCTGTTCCTGGCCTTGGCCAACAAGGGGATTGAATGAGTGTGATCTGTCCGACCTGCGCCGCCGTCAACCGCGCAGGTGCCCTGCATTGCAAGCGCTGTGGGGGCACGTTGGCTACGGAGCCGTTGCCCGCGCCCGTTGTGACGCCCGCAGCGGCTCCGGTGGCTTTGTCTGCCGCGTTGTGCCCTGAATGCCAGGCACCGGTCCGCGCGGGGGCACGGTTTTGTGGGCAATGCGGTAGTTCCCTGGCTGCTGTCGCTCCGGCGGCCACCCCGGCGTCCTTCAGCCCGGCACCGGCTCTAGAACCCACGCCCGCGCCAGCAAAGGTGGAGACCGCTTCGTCCCCGGTGCCGCTTGTCAACCCTGTGGCCGCAGCGAAAGCTGAGCCTTCGCTGGCCATTGAAGCGCCCGTAGAGCCGGTGAACCCGCCCTTGGCGCCCACGCAGCCCTGGGTAGTCGACATCGACCTGCCAGCGCCCACCGCAGTTGCTGCGCCGCCGGTGGTTCACGTTGTCGAAACGGCTGCGGTGACAACAGACGCGACGGACGCAATGTCCGCAATGTCCGCAACGCACACAGCGCTACCCGCTGCCATCGTCGATGCCCCGGTGGCCGTATCACCGTTGGCCGAGCCCGAGGCCCCCCGCGTCACTTCGTTGGACTCACCCAAGCCCCCGCCCATGGCCCGGCCACTCGCTCCGCTGTTTGACGACGCCGCGCTGGCAGCCGAAGACCTCCAGGAGACCACCCCCGCTCGCAGCCCGATGGGGCTGTATGCCGGTGTGGCGTTGGCGGGGGTTGCGCTGGTGGGCGCTCTGGCCTGGTGGTTGCTGCGCGATGCGCCCGCGGTGGCTTTGGCCCCTGCGGCATCCCCTGCAGTGGCTGCCACCACCGCCATTGCTACTGGTGCTGCCCCTGCCCGCACGCCCGACGAAGAGATCATCACCGAACCCGCCGAGCCCGCAGCCACTGTGGCGCCCGCCGCAGCACTGCCGCTTGAAACGCCCGCCGTGGTCGCCAGCGCACCGGCCCGCCCCGCACCACCCCGGCAGCGGCCCGCCCCTGGCGCCAGCAACGACCCGCCGTGGCAGCACCCGGGCTCACGCGCGCCGGCGCCGGCCAGCCTGTCTGCCGCAGGCGCTGCGCCGGTGCCTGCCCCGCCGCCAGTGGCCGCCGCGCCCCTGCCGCCGCCCGACCCGCTGGCCCCGTTGCGCGCCGACCTGCGCCAGTGCGACGGTGAATCCAACATCCTGGGCAAAGGCGTGTGCGTGGTGCGCGCTCGCCACCGCCATTGCGGCAACCACTGGGGCAAGGTGCCTGAATGCCCGCTGAGCCAGCGCAACCACGACCCTTACGACAACTGACCTGTCCAGCCCAATCCGGGCCCACCCGTGTGCAACGACAACAACCACAACCACTGAGGGAAACACCATGAAGCAACCGCTTTTGAACACTGAAGGCCAGTACTCCATCTTTCGGCTGCCCGAGGCATTGACCTGCTGGCCTGCGCTGGGCGTGATGGCCGCATCATTTCTGGCGGCCGCGCTGGTCTTTGCGCTGGGCGGCTTCATGGCCCGGCTGGGCTGGGTGTTTCCGCTGGTGCTGTCGATCGTGGCGTTTGTGATCGCCATGGCGGGCACCAGTGCGGCCGGCATTTGCCTGACGGACCTGGCCCGCCAGCGCCCCTACCGCAGCCACACCAGCTACCTGTTGGCCGGGCTCGCGTGCCTGCCCAAGCTGCTGGGCGCGGGCCTGCTCATGGCCCTGGCGGCGCTGGCCGTGCTGCTGTGCCTGGCCGTGGTGTTGGTGCTGTGCAAGATCCCGGTGCTGGGCCCTGTGCTGCTGGTGGCGGTGGTGCCAGTGTCGGTACTGGTGGTGGCCGCCGCGCTGGTGGCCTGGTATGTCGCCACGTCCATCGCCGGGCCCGCCATCTGGGACGGCGAGCGCGTGCTGCACTCGCTGTCGATTGCGTGGCACATCACGCGCAAGTACCCGTTTGCCGCCATCGGCAAGATCGTGGGCGGTGTGCTTTTGTGCGTTGTGTTCGCGTCCATGCTGATGGGCGTGGTGTCGTTCGCGTCGTTCACGGTGGCAGGCGTAGGGGCGTCCGTGATTGGGATGGGCATGCAGTTCAACCCCGGCATGTTGTCGGGCTACGGTGTGAGCGGCCACATGGTGGGCGCGGGCGTGGGCTTTACGCTGGTCTTTGCGCTGGCCACGGCGTTTGTGCTGTTGCTGCCACTGATGGTGGGCGTGCTGACCTGGTGCGAGTTTTCCGCCAAGATCGATTTGGGCCACATCCGCGAAGCCGCCGACGAAAAGCTCAAGGATGTGAACGCCAAGGTGCAGGAGATGAAGGAAAAGGCCCAGACCCAGGCGACCGCTGTGCGGGACGATCTGAGCAGCCACGCGCAGCGGCCTGCCGATGCCGCACCTGTGGCCGCTTCATCGACCCCTGCGATGGCGGCGGCATCTGCTGCTGCAGCAGAACAGAACGCGACAGAGACAGCAAAGCCCTGTGAATCCATTGCGTCTGCCATGCCCGCCGCGGTGGCGACTGCGCCCGCAGCCACCAGCTGCCCACAATGCCACGGCGCGGTGGAGCCCACAGACCGTTTTTGCGATCACTGCGGGCACAAGCTTTTCTGAGCAGTTCGGCCACGCGAACGCAACTCGCAGCCCCTGATTCGGAACGAGAAAAGCGTTACTCCACCGTGAAATGCTCCAGCGCCGAGTCGCCCGTGGGGTAGCGCAGGTCCAGGTTCTGCAGCACCTCGCGCAGCACCGTGGCAATCATCAAATTGCGGTGCGTTTTAGAGTTGGCGGGCACGATGGTCCATGGCGCCCAGGGTGTGTGGGTGGCGCCCAGCAGCGTGTCGTATGCGCCTCGGTAGTCCGCCCACTGCTTGCGCACCTCGATGTCGCCCATGCTGAACTTCCAGTGCTTGGCCGGGTCGTCCAGGCGCTCTTGCAGCCTCTCCCGCTGCTCGTCAAAGCCGATGTGCAGCAAGAACTTGAGCACGATGGTGCCCGTCTCGCTGAGCATGCGTTCAAAGTCGTTGATGTGCGCCAGACGCTGCTGGTGCTGCTCCGGCGTGATCCAGCCGTTGACCACGGGCACCAGCACGTCTTCGTAGTGGCTGCGGTTGAACACCGTGATGTCGCCCGCCTGCGGCACCTGCTGGTGAATGCGCCACAGGTAGTCGTGGGCGCGCTCAGTTTCTGTGGGCGCCTTCCAGCCCACGGCGTGCACGCCCAGGGCGCTCATGCGGCCAAACACGCCGCGGATGGTGCCGTCTTTGCCCGACGTATCGGTGCCCTGCAGCACCACCAGCAGCTTGTAGCGTTTGTCGGCGTAGAACAGGTTTTGCAGCGTGTCCAGCTCTACCGCCAGGGCCTCTACCGCCGCCTTGTCTTCGGTCTTGCTGCCTGTTGCAAAAGGCTTGTCGCCTGGGTCGAGCGCGTCCAGAGAGAACGCCTTGCCTGCGGCCGCCGCCCCGGGCAGCCGGGGTGCGCCGGGCTGACAGCGGGACCAGCGTTGCGCGGTGGTTTTGTCGCGGGCAGAAAAGTAGGCGGTGGGTGGGAGGGTGTCTGGCACGAGAAGCTCCTTGGTGTGGACAGAGGTGCGACAGATCGCCTGGCGCACGGGCCAGCCAGCGTACACCCTGCGCCATCGGTTCATCCGGCAGGCCTGCGCGGTAGCCCGGCGGCCCCCGCGCGGCACAACCCCTCTCCGCAGTGTTGAAGCTCAGTTGGTTACAAAAACGATAGCTGCTTGGGCTTATTGGATAAGCGCTAGCAGCTATTTTTGCTAGAAAGCCACCTGCACTCCCGCCACCACTTGGCGCCCCAGGCCCGGTATCACGGTGAGTGCGCCCCACGAGGCCGTGTAGTAGGTCTTGTCGAACAGGTTGTGCACGTCCAGCGTCAGGCGGGTGCGCTTGTCGATCTGCCAGTAGCCCGTGATGCGCGCCGTGGTGTAGGCGGGCAGGCGGTAGGTGTCGGTAGCGGTGCCGGTGCGCTCGCCCACATGCACCAGGCCGCCGCCGACGCCGTAGCGGCCGCCCCAGGGCGCCTGGTCCTCGCGGATGGCAAACAGCCCGGCGCTCACGCGGGGCACGTTCATCAGCCGCTTGCCCAGCAGGGCAGGGTTGTTGTCGCGCGTCACCTCGGTGTCGGTGTAGGCCATGTTGGCCGTCATGCGCCAGTGGGTGTCGATCTGACCGGCCACATCCAGCTCCAGGCCCCGGCTTTGCACCTCGCCCGCCGCAATGCTGAAGTTGGCGTTGGTGGGGCTGCGCGTGAGCACGTTGGTCTTGCGGATGTCGAACAGCGCCACGCTGGCGTTCAGGCGTTGGTCGGCAGATTGCCACTTGGCGCCCAGTTCCAGGGCCTGGCCCTTCTGAGGGTCGAACGCCTTGCCGCTTTCATCCGTGCCTGCGTTGGGGCGGAACGAGCGCCCGGCCGATGCGTAGACCGAGGTGTTGGGGTTGACGAGGTAGGTGAGCCCGATGCGCGGTGTGGCGGCAGAGTGCTCCTGCACCTGGCGGGTGGCGGCAAGCCGGTTCTCGCTGTCCTGGTGGAAGCGGTCAAAGCGCACGCCTGCCAGCAGCTTCCACTTTGCGCTCAGGTCGATCTGGTCCTGCACAAACACGCCCGTGGCACGCGTGCGGTCCACCAGGTCAAAACCCGGGGTCAGGTTGCCCACCGGCTGGTTGTAGACCGGGTTGTAGATGTCGATGGCAAAGGGCTGGCTGGCCAGACTGGAATAGCGGATGTCCTGCGCGGCGGTCAGGCGCCAGGTTTCCACACCGGCCAGTACGGTGTGGGTCAGGCCGCCGACTTGCAGTTTGCCCTCCACCTCGCCCTGCAGCGATGCGTCGCGTGCGGGCAGGCTGCGCCAGCTGTCGCGGCGCGTCAGGGTGCGGCCGTCGGCTTGCAGTGTGCCGGTCAGGTCCACGGCCGAACCGTAAAGATCCGTCTCTCGGTACGACGCCCCCACGCGGGTGCGCCAGCCCTGGCCCAGGTCGTGGTCCAGCGTGACCTGGTGGGTGTCGCCGTTCACATGCAGGTTGTCGCGGCTGGGGTCGCCCAGGTAGCGGTCGCGCGGCAGGGCGCCCACGTTGCCATTGACCTGCACGATGCCCCGGTCCAGCGGGGTGCGGATGCGGATGAACTCTGCCTCGTAATTCAGCACCGTGTTGGGGCTCAGGTTCCAGGTGATGGCGGGGGCCACCACCATCTTGCGGTTGTCCACCAGATCGGTGCGGCTGGCGCCGTCCTCGGCCGCCACGTTCAGGCGGTAGGCCACATCGGCATTGAGCGGGCCGGTGGTGTCGAGCGTGGCACGCCGATAGCCCCGCGTACCCACCTGCACCCCCGCCTTGTGCGCAGGGGTGAACTGCGGCTTTTTGGTGACCACATTGAGCGTGCCGCCGGGTTCGCTGCTGCCATACAGGGCGGCGGCCGGGCCCTTGAGGAATTCAATGCGCTCGACCGAGCTCACGTCGCGCTGCGGGCCATAGCCCCGGTTGGAGGCAAAGCCGTTGAGTAGCTGGCCGCCGTCGGTGTTGCTGAAGCCGCGAATGGCGTAGTTGTCCCAGGTGCCGCCAAAGTCGTTGAGGCGGGTGATGCCGCTCACGTAGTCCACGGTGTCGGCCAGGCGTGTCGCGCCCAGGTCCTCCATCAGCTGCTGGGGCACCACGCGCACCGATTGCGGGGTGTCGATCAGCGGAGTGTCGGTGCGCGTGGCGGCCGTGTTGCGCTGGGCGCCTTGGTAACCCTGGGTGGCCGACGTGTCGCGCACCTGCACTTCAGACAGGGCGGGGCTGGTGGTGGTGCTGTCGGCCTGTGGGGCGGCTAGGCCCGCTGGGGCTGTGGAGCTTGCCGTGGCCGTCTGGGCCATGGCAGCGCTGGCCGTGAGGGCGCACAGCGCCAGGGTGGCGCGCGCCACAGCAGAGTACCGGGCGGGCCGGAGAAGGGAGGGGTGCATGGTGCAGGTCGGTAGAAAGAAACAGCGAGGCGGGCTGCCGCGCGCCAGGCCAACTGCCGCAAGAAAGGGGCTTGCGCAACGGCTGCACGGGCGGGTTGCCAATCAAAGGCCGCCATTATCCATGCAAATACAAACAATTCGCATTTGCTTTTATCGCAATACACCACCGCCCTTTTGGGGAACACCAGGGCCGCCAGCCCCCGCGTTGCGGGGAAAGCTCAGCGGGGCTCCGTCCGGGCCGCCGTTCCCATCAGCGCCACAAAGCGCCGCGCGCCCAGGCCCAGCGGTCGCTCCTTGGACCACACCACATCCACCCACAGCGCCGCGCCGTTGCTCAGGTTCTCAAACGGCATCTCTACCAGCGTCCCTGCCGCGATGCGGGGTTGCACCAGCGCGCGCGGCTGCCAGCCCCAGCCCAGCCCCGCCTCGATCAGGCCCAGAGCGGCCAGGTGGTTGTCGGTGCGCCAGTAGTGGCGGGCAAACACAAAACGGGGGTCGGTCTGCGCCAGGTCGCGGCTGGCCACCACGATCTGGCGCGTGGTGGTCAGGTGCTCCTCGCGCAGCATGGCCGCCTCGGGCGCTGCACCGCGCGCCAAGGCTGCGGCGCGGGCGGCCACCAGCACCGGGTGCTGCGGCGCCATCACGGCCACCAGCGTTTCGGTGCCCACCTCCTGAAACCCCTCGCGCCCGTCGATGCTGGGCCGCTCGAACACCAGCGCCAGCTGCGCGCGGCCGCTGTGCAGCAGCGCCAGCGCGTCGACCTGCGGGGCGGTCAGCACCTCCACCTGCAGCAGCGGGTGTTCGTGCGCCAGCGCGGCCAGGGGCTCCGTCCAGCGCGCGGCCAGCAGTTCGGGCGCAATGGCCAAGGTGAGGCGCTCTTCCAGCCCCTGCGTCAGCGCCAACGCTTGGGCATTGAGCTGCTTGAGCTGCCCGGCCAGCAGCCGCGCCTGCGGCTCCAGCGCGCGCGCCGCTGCGGTGGGCCGGGGCTCGCGGCCGCTGCGGTCAAACAGCTGCACATCCAGTTCGGCCTCCAGGTGCGCAATGGTCATGCTGACGGCCGACGGCACGCGCGACAACGCCCGCGCCGCGGCTGAAAACGATCCATGGTCGAGCGCAGCCAGAAACACCTGCACGCTGTCAGAAGAAAATGCCATGGGTGCGACCTATCAGATTATCTGAAACAAGCTGACTTTATATATCAGCCAGGAGCACATAAAGTGGCGCCCATGTCCACCCAAATCCAATCACAGCCCCTCTTGCGCAGCCTGCAAGGCGCCAAGCGCCGCGTTCTTTATGTGTCGTTGTACGAGCTCATCGCCATTGCCGCCGCCACCTGGGGCCTGAGCAAGTTGACCGGGCAGGGCGCCGGGCATTCGGGGGTGATTGCGGCGGCGGCATCGGTCGTGGCGGTGGTGTGGAACCTGGTGTTTAACTGGGCGTTTGAGCGCTGGGAGGCCCGCCAGCCCGTGCGCGGGCGCAGCCTGGCGCGGCGGGTGGCGCATGCCATCGGGTTCGAGGGCGGGCTGGTATTCACCCTGGTGCCCCTGTTTGCCTGGTGGTTCGAGGTGAGCCTGTGGCAGGCCTTTGTGATGGACCTGGCGCTGATTGTTTTTTTTCTGGGCTACACCTTTGTCTTCAACTGGGTGTTTGACCGGGCGTTTGGCCTGCCTGCATCGGCACTGCCTGTGGCGGCCTGAGCGCCCACGCGGCGGCGGCGTTCGCCCTTAAAATCGCCGGTCACCCAAGGAGCGTTGCAGCGGCAGGCCCACCCCGCACAGGGGCGGTCGCCGTCAGGCTTGGGCACTTGGGGGCACCGCATGCCCCGCCGCAACGACGCTCACCTGTTTTTCTGCCGTTCCTGCACAGGTGAGTGAGCCCTTATGTCTGCAAATGTGTTGCCCCCCATGAAGCTGTCTGGCCTGGAGCCCGTCTCCATTGGCGAGGGCACCCTGTTCGTCAACATCGGCGAGCGCACCAACGTCACCGGCTCCAAGGCGTTCGCGCGCATGATCTTGAACGGCCAGTACGAAGAAGCCCTGGCCGTGGCCCGCCAGCAGGTGGAGAACGGCGCGCAGGTCATCGACATCAACATGGACGAGGCCATGCTCGACAGCAAGGCTGCCATGGTGCGGTTTTTGCAACTGATTGCGTCCGAGCCCGACATTGCGCGCGTGCCCATCATGGTGGACAGCTCCAAGTGGGACGTGATCGAAGCCGGGCTGCGCTGCGTGCAGGGCAAGGGCATCGTCAACTCCATCAGCATGAAAGAAGGCGTGGAGGCGTTCAAGCACCAGGCCAAGCTCGTCAAGCGCTACGGCGCCGCTGCGGTGGTGATGGCGTTTGACGAACAAGGCCAGGCCGACACCTACGCGCGCAAGATCGAAATCTGCGAGCGCGCCTACCGCGTGCTGGTCGATGAAGTGGGCTTCCCGCCCGAAGACATCATCTTTGACCCCAACATCTTCGCCGTGGCCACCGGCATTGAAGAGCACAACAACTACGCGGTCGATTTCATCGAGGCCGTGCGCTGGATCAAGCAGCACCTGCCGGGCGCCAAGGTGTCTGGCGGCGTGTCGAACGTGTCGTTTAGCTTTCGCGGGAACGACCCGGTGCGCGAGGCCATCCACACCGTATTTCTGTACCACGCCATCAAGGCCGGTATGGACATGGGCATCGTCAACGCCGGCATGGTGGGCGTGTACGACGACCTGGAACCCGTGCTGCGCGAGCGCGTGGAAGACGTGGTGCTCAACCGCCGCCCCGATGCGGGTGAACGCCTGGTCGAGATCGCCGAAACCGCCAAAAGTGGCGCCAAGGACGAGAGCAAGCGGCTGGAATGGCGCGGTACGCCCGAGGCGCCCAAGACCGTGGGCGAGCGCCTGAGCCATGCGCTGGTGCACGGCATCACCGACTTCATCACCGAAGACACCGAAGAGGCCTACCGCGACATATTGGCCAAGGGCGGCCGCCCGCTGCACGTCATCGAAGGCCCGCTCATGGACGGCATGAACGTGGTCGGTGACCTGTTCGGCGCAGGCAAGATGTTCTTGCCCCAGGTGGTCAAAAGCGCACGCGTGATGAAGTCCGCCGTGGCCCACCTGATTCCGTACATTGAAGAAGAAAAGCGCCAGGACGAAGCCGCCGGGCGCGACGTGCGCAGCAAGGGCAAGATCATCATCGCCACCGTCAAGGGCGACGTGCACGACATCGGCAAGAACATCGTCACCGTCGTCTTGCAATGCAACAACTTTGAAGTGGTGAACATGGGCGTGATGGTGCCTTGCCACGAGATTTTGGCCCGCGCCAAGGTTGAGGGCGCTGACATCGTGGGCCTGTCGGGCCTCATCACCCCCAGCCTCGAAGAAATGCAGTACGTGGCGGGCGAGATGCAAAAGGACGAGCACTTTCGCATCAAGAAGATACCGCTGCTCATCGGCGGCGCTACCTGCAGCCGCGTGCACACCGCCGTCAAGATTGCGCCGCATTACGAAGGCCCCGTGGTCTACGTGCCAGACGCCTCGCGCAGCGTGAGCGTGGCGCAGAGCCTGCTGGGCGATGGCTTGGACGCCTATGTGCAAGAGCTCAACGCCGACTACGACAAGGTGCGCACCCAGCACGCCAACAAAAAGGCCACGCCGCTTTGGTCGCTGGCCAAAATCCGCGCCAACAAGACGCCCATGGATTGGGCGGCTTTCAAGCCCACCGTGCCGCGCGCCCTGGGCCGTCGGGTGTTCAAAAACTTCGACCTGGCCGAGCTGGCCAAGTACATCGACTGGGGCCCGTTCTTTCAGACCTGGGACCTGGCCGGCCCGTACCCCGCCATCCTGACGGACGAGGTGGTGGGTGTGGAAGCAACGCGCGTGTTTGCCGACGCGCAGGCCATGCTCAAAAAGATCATCGAAGGCCGCTGGCTCACCGCCAGCGGGGTGATGGGCCTGTACCCTGCCAACAGCGTGAACGACGACGACATCGAGTTTTACACCGACGAGACCCGCACCGAGGTTGCCATGACCTGGTACGGCATGCGCCAGCAGGCCGAAAAGCACACCATTGACGGCGTGACCCGCCCCAGCCGGTGTCTCGCCGACTTCATCGCGCCCAAGTCCAGCGGCATTGCCGACTACGCAGGCATGTTCGCCGTGACGGCGGGCCTGGGGATCGAGAAAAAGGAAAAGGCGTTTATCGACCAGCTGGACGACTACTCCGCCATCATGTTCAAGAGCCTGGCCGACCGCCTGGCCGAAGCCTTTGCCGAAGCCCTGCACCAGCGCGTGCGCACCGACCTGTGGGGCTACGCAGCAGGCGAGCAATTGAGCAGCGACGACATGATTGCCGAGAAGTACCAGGGCATCCGCCCCGCGCCCGGCTACCCCGCCTGCCCCGACCACAGCGCCAAGACCGACCTGTTCCGCGTGCTGCAGTGCGAAGAGGTGGGCATGAGCCTGACGGAAAGCCTTGCCATGATGCCCGCCGCCAGCGTGAGCGGTTTTTACATCGGTCACCCTGAGGCCTTGTACTTCAACGTCGGAAAGATCGGCGAAGACCAGCTGCACGACATGGCGCAGCGCCGGGGGATGGATGAAAAGGTGATGGAGCGGCTGCTGGCGCCGAATCTGTAACGCTGCTAAATTTATAGCTGCTAGCGCTTGCTGGATAAGCGCTAGCGCCATTTTTCATCGCTAAGTGCGTCAAGCCCCTGCATGCAGGGGCTTTTCCTTTTTCTGTTCTGTTTTTCGTTGTGTGAGGTTCTTTCATAGCGCGTCTCCCGATTCATGGATACCCTACCTACGGAGGGGGCGGTTCGGGGGTTGCTTGGCATGTAATTGCTTACGCCTTGGCGGGTCGGTGGCGGCATTGCATCGCGGGGCTTCCAGCAGGCAAGGATTGCCGCCGCCGTCGGCATAGTGCCGCTCCGGAGCAAATGGTTACAAACGGGGGGATATACCCATGCTGCATTTCCTTGGACTCTCGGAGCGTCGTCTCCGCCATTGCGTCATCCGCATGGGGGCCGTCCTGGTGCTCGCGTTGGCGAGTTTCTGGCCCCTGCAGGCCAGTGCACAGCACTCTTCCACGGAATGCGCGGCGCAGTCGGCTTCGGTTTCCAGCGGAGGTACTGTCACCATCGACGTCACCGACTGCGCGTTCAACATCGGGTTCGCCGGCGTTGGCAGCGTGGACGGCGGCAGTTTCGGGCCTGCGGATTTCGAGGACCATGGTACCGCCACACTTCGGATCGACAACAGCAATAGTTTGTGGCTTCTGGACTACAGCCACAACGGCACGAGCGGCGTCGGCTCGGTGGATGTCTTCGAATTTGCCGATGGCTCCTTTTTTGGCGATGGCGACGTGCGGGTCACGATCACCATCACTCCTTCGGCCTCGCCCATCACCGTCACGCCGGGCTCCCTACCCACGCTGACCGCTGGCGCGGCGTTCTCGCAGACGCTGTCCTCCAGCGGCGGTCTGGCGCCCTACACATACTCCGTACAAGGCGGCGTGTTGCCGCCGGGCCTGAGCCTGACTTCAGGGGGTGTGCTCAGCGGCACTCCCACTCAGCGCGGCGCCTACAGCTTCAGCGTGCGCTCGACCGATGCCACCGCCCCGACGGCGCAGTTCGTGGACAAGGGCTACACCGGCACGGTGGCCAATCCCAGCCTGACGCTGACCACGGCCAGCGGGACGGCAGGGCAGGGCGTACCGTTCTCACAGACGCTAGTGACCAGCGGTGGTGTCGCTCCGTACAGCTACCTGCTCGAAACAGGCAGCCTGCCGGCCGGCATCAGCATTTCCAGCGCAGGAGTGGTCAGTGGTACCACGGCGGCGGGCGTGGGCGGATACGCTGTGAGCCTGCGGGTGACGGACTCGAGCAGTGGCCTCGGCTCGTACTTCGAGCTGGAGAACTACACCTTGAATGTGGCCGCGCTACCCTCGCTCAGCATTAACGACGTGAGCCTGAACGAGGGCAACGCTGGAACGACCTCGTTTAACTTCACAGTGAGTCTGAGCACGCCTGCGCCGAGCGGCGGTGTGAGTTTCGACATCGCCACTGCCAATGGCACGGCCGCCGCAGGCAGCGATTACGTGGCCCAAAGCCTCGCGGGTCAGACCATCCCGGCGGGTTCCTCGACTTACTCGTTCACCGTGCAGGTCAATGGCGACCTGCTCAACGAGCCCTCCGAGACCTTTTTCGTCAATGTCACCAATGTCGTGAACGCGGTGGTCGCTGACAACCAGGGCCAGGGCACCATCGTGAATGACGACCCGCTGCCCAGCCTGTCGATTAACGACGTGTCCGTGGCGGAGGGCAATGCCGGCACGTCCAATGCCGTGTTCACCGTGACCCTGAGCGCCGCGAGCGGCCAGACCGTCAGCGTCAACTACGCCACCGCCGACGGCACCGCGACCCAGCCGGCCGACTACACCAGCACCAGCGGCACCCTGACCTTTACCGCAGGCCAGACCACCCGCGCCATCAACGTCCCGGTGATAGGCGAGACTGTGCCTGAGGCGAACGAAACCTTTTTCGTCAACCTCAGCGGCGCGACCAATGCCACGATCTCCGACAACCAGGGCCAGGGCACCATCACCAACGACGATGTACCCGTCACGGTCAGCCCCGCCACCCTGCCAGGCGGTACGGTGGCCGCGGCCTACAGCCAGACCGTGACCGCCAGTGGCGGTACCGGCCCCTACAGCTTCGCCATCACTGCCGGCGCCGTTCCGGCCGGACTGTCGCTGTCGCCGCTCTCCGGTGCACTTTCGGGCACGCCCACCGCAGCGGGCAGCTTCAACTTCACTGTCACGGCGAATGACAGCAGCCCCTCCCCGGGCCCGTTTGCGGGTTCGCAGGCCTACACCTTGACAGTGGGCGCGCCGACGATGTCGCTCACGCCCGCGTCCTTGCCCGGCGGCACCCGCACCGTGCTCTATCCGACGACCAATGTGACCGCATCGGGCGGCACCGCGCCGTACACCTACGCCGTCACCGCAGGGGCACTGCCGGGCGGCCTCACCCTGACTGGCGCCGGCGTGTTGTCGGGCACGCCCACCGCCACGGGCTCCTTCAACTTCACCGTGACCGCCACAGACAGCAGCACCGGTACCGGTCCCTTCACGGTGTCGCGCGCCTACACGGTTGTCGTGGCGGACGCCGTGCCGGTGGCCAACAACTCGACCCACACGGTGGCGTACGGTTCTTCGTCCAATGCCGTCCCGCTGAACATCACTGGCGGCGCAGCCACGTCGGTGACGATCGGCACCGCCGCGAGCCACGGGTCAGCCAGCGCCACGGGCGCCACCATCCAGTACACGCCGACGGCTGGCTATGCGGGCCCCGACAGCTTTACCTACACGGCGACCAATGGCGCGGGTACATCGACGCCCGCCACTGTGACCCTCACGGTCAGCCCGCCTACCATCACGGTGAGCCCGGCGGGGCCACTGAGTGCGACCGTGGGGAGTCCTTACTCTCAGACCTTCACCTGGAGCGGCGGCGCAGCACCGTACACGGGGTTCCAGGTATTGAACCTGCCAGCGGGCCTTTCGGTGACCGCGACGACGGCGACCACAGCAACGGTATCGGGCACACCTACCACTGCAGGTTCATTCAGCCTGAACTTGTCTGCCGCCGATAGCAGCACGGGCACCGGGCCCTTCAATGGCACGGGTACAGTGGCGCTCAACGTAGCCGCTCCCGCCATTGCCTTGGCTCCGGCCACGCTACCCAACGCGCTGGCCTATACCGCCTACAGCCAGACGCTGACGGCTTCAGGCGGCATTGCGCCGCATACGTTTGCCGTCACCGCGGGAGCCTTGCCGCCGGGGCTCACCTTGAGCGGTGCAGGAGTACTCAATGGCACTGCCGGTGCCGCCGGAACCTACAACTTCACTGTTACGGCCACTGACAGCAGTGGCAACGCCTACACCGGCAGCCAGGCCTATACGCTGGAAGTGGTCGCCAGCAGCACCTACACCGGGACATCTCCCACCGGCGGCGGAACTATCACTGCCAGCTTCACCGGGGGCGGCGCTGCCTGTGTTTTCGTAAGCGCGCAGTTCATTCCAGTCACGGGGAACGCGGCCAGCCCGCCCGCCGGGTCGGCACCGCAAGGCGTGCAGTTTCCGCACGGGCTGTTCGACTTTGCCACTACAGGTTGTACGGGTGGAAGCACGCTGCAATTTACCGTGACCTACCCCAACGCGTTGCCTGGCGGCACCCAGTACTGGAAGTACGGGCCCACGGCTGGCAATGCCACCCCGCACTGGTACACCGTGCCCGCTACCGTGGCAGGTGCGGCCATCAGCTTCAGCATCACCGACGGTGGCCTGGGCGATGACGACCTGACCGCCAATGGCGCGGTGGTGGATCCGGGCGGCGCAGGCTTTGGCCCTGGTGGCGGCACCATCGGCGTGCCCGTGGGCGACTGGCTGCCGCTGTGGCTGACCCTGACCGTGCTGGGCGCCGCCATCTGGCAGCGCCGCCGCGCAGCGGGTAGAGCAAGCAGCCACGCTTGATTGTTATTGAATGGATAGCGGCCAGCGCTTGTCTATCAAGCGCTGATCGTCTTTCCGGCTTGAAAAATAATGGTATCGAGAGCCAAGGCCTCAGGCCTGCTGCGGTAGTCCTGCGGGCAGCTTCGCAATCACCTTGATCTCAAACTGAAACCCATACAGCCACGTCACCCCAATGCCCGTCAGCGTAGGGTGTGGCGCCTCGCCCCAGAACTCGGGCACAACGCTCCACACAGTCTCAAAGTTCGCCTCGGGGTTGACGACAAACATCGTCACATCCACCACATCGTCAAACGTACAACCTGCCGCTTGCAGCACCGCGTTCAGGTTGGTAAACGCCAGCCGCACCTGCGCCTTCAGGTTCGGCTCGGGCGAACCATCTTCACGGCTGCCCACCTGGCCCGACACAAACAGAAAACCGTTGGACCGCACCGCGGGCGAATAGCGGTTGCGCTCGTACAGCGCCTGGCGGCCGACCGGGAAAACAACATCGCGTGGGGGCATGAAAAAGTCCTTCATTCATCAGTGGGCCTTTGTGGCCCGGGGTTGCTGATGCATCGAATTTAGGGCGCACCGCCCGGTGGATAAACAGGCAACTGTGCGCACCACTGTTCTTAAAATCCAAACAATCCAAGTACGACAGACAGGGCCCACCATGGACCGTTTTGACGCAATGCAGGCCTTTGCCCGCGTCGTGGAATCCGGCAGCTTCACCAAAGCCGCCCATACCCTGCACATGAGCCGCACCACCGTCACGCAGCTGGTGCAACAGCTCGAAGCCCGCCTGCGCGTGAAGCTGCTCCACCGCACCACGCGCACCGTCAAGGTCACCGCTGACGGCGCGGCGTATTACGAGCGCGTGGTGCGCCTGCTGGCCGATGTGGACGACGCCGAAACCAGCCTTTCCACCGCATCCGCCGCGCCCCGGGGCCGACTGCGGGTCGATGTGCCCAGCCCGCTGGCCCGCTTCATCCTCATCCCCGCGCTGCCCGCGTTCCATGCGCAATACCCCGACATCCAGCTCGACATGGGTGTGAGCGACCGCCGCGTGGACATGGTGGGTGACAACGTCGACTGCGTGGTGCGCGGCGGTACCATCACTGACCTGTCCCTGGTCGCCCGCCACGTGGGCGACCTGCCCCTGCGTGTGTTTGCCGCGCCCAGCTACCTGCAGCGCGCAGGCACGCCCGCGCATCCCGAGTTGCTGGACGATGCCGATACCCACCACCGCATCGTTGGATTCCTGTGGGCCCGCACCGGCCGCCCCGTGCCCTATGCCATGCGCCGGGGTGCCGAGAGCGTGCACGTGCAAGGCCGCTACGTCTGCGCGCTGGACGACGGCAACGCCTACCTGGCCGCAGGCCTGGCGGGCATGGGTTTGCTGTGGCTACCCAGCTACATGGCGCTGGCCCACCAGGCCAGCGGCGACCTAGTGCCGTTGTTTGAAGACTGGACCATGGACCCCATGCCCCTGTACGTGGCCTACCCGCCCAACCGCCACGTCAGCACCAAGGTGCGGGTGTTTATCGACTGGGTGGCGGGGTTGATGGCGGTGCATGCGCCGGTGGCGCGGCGTAAGGTGGAGCAGGGAAGTTGTGCTATCTATTAGATATCTGCTATCGCATGATGGGCAAGCGATAGAGCCTGTTTTTATTCAAATTTTGTCTACATGTCGCTTCGCCAACAGGTGTGCGGTGTGACGAAACCATTGCCGAAGGAGCAACGCCAACCATGCGAAAGATTTTTGATTTGAAGACGCACACCGCCGCAGCGGCTGCGCTGCTCACGCTTGTGTTTGTATGCGCCGCCGCAGTTGCTGCAGTTGCTGCAGACTGGGCCTTTGAGTTCAAGCCCATCAACGCGCAGATGGCAATCTATTCAGGTGGTTTGGGCGACCCCGCCATGCCGACCGCCCAAGAGGCCAAAGTGTCCTTTTACGTGCAAGGCAAAGCCGCCCTAGACCTCTTCGACCACATGGGCCCCGATGTGAAAAGCGAATGCAGTTCCGACCCCAAGGCCCGCGTGCGCGTGAAGGAGCACTTGCAATGCTTCCTGTACGCCAAGTCGAACTACAGCTGCTACTTTGGCTTCGATCTGAAAAACGGCAAGGGTATTGCGGGCAGCATCTGCTGAAAGCAGTATTTGCTATTGAATAAATAGCTGCTAACGATTTATAGCCAAGCGCTAGCGGCCAATTTGACTCAGAATTCTGAATTAAACGGCGTAGCAAGCCAAGCAGCAATCAACCGCGCCACGCCGCCTCAATCGCCGCTACATCAATCTTGCGCATCTCCATCATGGCCTCAAACGCACGCTTGGCCGCTGCGCGGTCCGGGTCGTTGATGGCCTGGGTCAGCACCCGTGGGGTGATCTGCCAAGACAAGCCCCATCGGTCCTTGCACCAGCCGCACGCGCTTTCCTGGCCACCGTTGCCAACGATGGCGTTCCACAGCCGGTCGGTCTCCGCCTGGTCATCCGTTGCCACCTGAAAAGAAAACGCCTCGTTGTGGGTGAATGTCGGACCCCCGTTGAGGCCCAGGCATGGGATGCCCATGACCGTGAATTCCACCGTCAGCACATCGCCTTGTCTTCCATCCGGGTAGTCCCCCGGCGCGTGCATGACATGGCCCACGGCACTGTCCGGGAAGGTGGCAGCGTAGAACGTGGCTGCTTCCAGTGCGGTGCCGTCGAACCAGAGGCAAACAGTGTTTTTGCTGGGCATGGCAAGCGTCTCCCGAGTCGAAGATCAAGAGGCCTGAAGCGGCCCCTGATGATCCATTGCGCTGGTGAAAAAGGGTCGCCGAAACCGCCGCAGCGGAGTTTGCCCCTATAGCCATCTGCGCCCCTGCGCAGACCGCTATGGTCGATCCGTTGCAGCCGTTCGTACAGGTGCAGCACTGGCGGAATTGCGACCGGCCTGTTTCTGGCCACGGTACTTGTTCCACAGATAACCGGCCACCGCCATCAAGATCATTTTGCGCATAAGAGCAATCCTTTCAAAGTTTGAGCCTTGAGGTTGGCTCAGGCACGTGGCGTGTGTTGTAGGAATTCAGGTCGATTGGATGTGCGCGCTCTGGTCAGAGTCGTCCCGATGCGCCTGTTCCAAAAGCGCGATATGGAATGCCCAAGAGCCCACTGGCGCGCCTTCGGCTGACCACCAAGCACGCTTGCGAAGCGATCACGGCGTTTGCCCAGCCCCTGCCGAACCCGCCACCGAAACAGCGCGCACGGGCACGGTCAATGGTCGGGCTCCTACAGCGCTGGCCAGGCGGTTGGGGCCCAATCGATCTTTCAATTTCTTGTCAGACTCAACCGGAGATCGCGCCATGGATTCAATCAACCAGAACCAGCCCGAAGACACGCACAAGCACCTGAGCGGCGCCGACGCCACGGAGCGCATCCGGGAAATGGCCGAAGACGCCGAGTCGTGCTTCTTCTGCACCAACGCACCCCACAGCGAAACGCGCGGCACGCGACCCATGGGTGTCGAGAAGGTGGACGAGGCGGGCCACCTGTGGTTCGTGAGCGCGTCTGACAGCCACAAGAACCGCGAGATCGAGGCCGATTCCCAGGTGCGGATCTTCATGCAGGGCTCCAAGCATTCGGGCTTTCTGGTGCTGGATGGCACCGCAAGCATCCATCGCGACAAGGCGCTGATCGATGCGCTGTGGGACCCGATCATGAAAACCTGGTTCACCGAAGGCAAGGACGACCCGCGCGTCACGGTGATCGAAGTCGCACCCGTGTCGGGCTACTACTGGGACACCAAGCATGGCAGCCTGGTCGCGGCCACCAAGATGGTCATTGGCGCAGCCATCGGCAAGACGCTGGACGACTCGGTGGAAGGGCGTCTGCACCCATGATGCAGGGCTTGCGGCGCCTGGGCCGCACCACCACCGGTCTTCCGGTGGTGGGCGTACTCGTTTTGGCGGTCCGCAACTACGTCTTGCACCAAAGCGCAAACCAGGCCGGCAGCCTGGCGTTTTCTTCCGTGTTGGCGATGTTCCCGCTGCTGCTTCTTTTGTCCGCCGCAGCGGGGTTCATCGGACAGCCGGGCGACGCGGCGGCGATGGCCGAACGGGTGCTGGGCTATGCGCCACCTCTGGTGCGCGAGGCGATGCAGCCCGTGGTGCAGCAGGTGCTCGCGCAGCGCAACCAGGCACTGGTCACAGTGGGGTTGGCCATCACGCTGTGGACCGGTTCGTCTGGCATGCAGGCCGTGCGTTCGGCGCTCAATCGGTCCTACGGCATCGACAGGGGCCTGCCATTTTGGAAGGCGCGCATCAAGTCCACGGTGTTCACCGTGGTCGTCGGCTCAGGCCTGCTACTGATCTTCAGTTCCGTGATCGTCATGCCCCGTGTCTGGCACTTTGTGGTCACCAACGTGGCCGCTGACGGCACCGACGTGATCTGGCTCTACGACAGCGTGCGATACGGAGCCGCCTACCTCACGCTGGTGGTGCTGTATGCGCTGCTGTATGGCTGGCTGCCCGACATTCCGCAGCGCGTCCGCACCGTGCTCCCTGGCGCGCTGGTGGGCGCCGCGCTCTGGGTGGCCGCTGCGGCAACGCTGTCGTACACGCTACGCACGGCGGGCAAGCTGGCGTTGATTTACGGCAGTTTTGCGGGGGTGGTTGCCACGCTGGTGTTTCTGTACATCAGCGCGAGCACGCTGATCTATGGCGCGGAGATCAATGCGGTGCTGCGCGAGAAAGAGAAATCTTGAGTGAGGTTCTGAAGCCACCGTTCACTACGTCTGTGCGATGGACGGCGGCAACGCCTCCTTTGCCGTCGGCGTTGCGCATACGACGGGTGTCGGGCAGTTCAAAAATGTTATTAAATATATAGCTGATAGCGCTTTGCAGATAAGCGCTAGAGTCCTATTTGATCCAAAACAACTGCGCTATGCAAGCTGAAAAGGCGGTCGTCAATCCCCCGCGCCAAGCCGCCTCCATGGCAGCGCCATCAATCTTCCGCATCTCCATCTGCCCCCGGCGGAGCGCTTGCCTTTGAACCAGAGGCAGGTGGTGTTCTGGCTGGGCATGGGGAGGGTATCCAAATTTGAGATGGATACCTGCACCCGCGCGGTGCGTGACGAATGGGGATTGTTGCGGTCTGCACTATGCAAAGTGGGCACGTGCTCGAGCCGGTGGCGTCAATGACTGGGATGGGCCCATAACTGACGCCGGCAATCGTTGCCATCTCAGTTGGCCGTGGCTTGCCGTCCGTGGAACACTAACCGGTTGCCGTGCGAGGTGCGCAACGTCAATCGCGGCGCCACGTCACATGTCGTCATACGGCCAGCTTGGACGATGGGGAGTTTCTCAGTAGAGATGTATGCGAGTTTTGAACGGCTAGCAAAAGTCGTACATTCGTACTCCTCCATGTTTAAGGAGCACCATGTCATTAGTCAAGAACCTGCTGGCTGGCATTGTTTTCGGCTCGCTTTCTCTTCCGTCCATAGCGGTTCTTCCTGAGTCGGGTATGTGGGCGATCGGCGCAGAGCTCAACGGTAAACCCGGGCGGGGAATCCAAGTAGATAGCCAAGGTGGCAAAACCTTGATCCTCACCTACTTCGGCTATCGGCCAGATGGCAGTGCCACTTTCATGCAAGCCAGCGGACAACTTCATGGCGGCAAAAGCTTCACTGGCGATCTCGTGGAATTCAAGAATGGACGCGCTCTGGCCGGGCCAGTTCGTGATGGGGAAACGGCAGGAGTCGTTGGTCCGATTTCCGTGACGTTTGAATCCGCAACGGATGGGGTCGTTTCACTACCTGGCGAGCAACCTCAAAAGCTAGTTCGCTTTAGGTTCGAAGATTTTCACCAGCGACTCGACCGAAGCTTTTCAGTCGTCACATTTGGTTCACTGGCAACGATGACGCCGGGCTACATGGCCATGAAGGCGACTGCCGACACGTTGACGATTGAGCACGTGCTTGTAAATCAAGCAAACAAGGTTTGCACCTTTAGCGGTGACTTGGTCCAAGTTGGCAAAGGGTTCAACTCGGCTGGAAAACGTGAGTGTAATTTTGAGTTCAGTGCGCCCCGATACCGCATTGAAAACCTACAGGTTGACGAGTTCGGTATGCTAAATGGCCGAATCCACTATTTGAATTCCGAAGGGCTTCCTTTTGGCTCTCCAGACGACCTAGCAGGTGTCTGCCAGGGAGGAGGATCCGTCTTTATGCTGCCAGACCGGTGCTCCGCGAGGCAGCTCGGGCTGGAGTAGGAGCAAAGAAGGGAAGTGTTGTACTGCACGATACTTCCTGCAATTGCCTACTCACTAGCTCCGGCTTTTGAAGAGGCCTGAAGACGTCAACCCGACCGCTCAGCATTTTGAGGAAACACAAGGATGCCTTTATGAGAAAAATCAGCCGGAGATGCCTGGGTACTGGGGTGCTCGTCGCGTGTTTGGTAAGCGCATGCGGCGGCGGAGACGATGAAAGCACTGCGGGCCCGGCACTTCCTGTCATCACCGTGCAGCCTTCCGATGTCTCCATAGCCGAGGGTGAGTCTGCACGGTTTACCGTCCAGGTAAACGAGACCGCCGGGGTGACTTTCCAATGGATGCGAAATAACACAGCTGTCTATGGAGGCATTCAGGACACCATTGTCTGGACTGGGATGCCGGTATCGTCTTCTGGCACTGTATTCACTGTCAGAGTCACCAATGCAGCGGGAAGCGTGCTCTCCCGCGAAGCGCGTCTCACGGTGACACCTCGTCAAGCCCAGTGAAGGTTAGGGTATCGGCCGGCTGTCGTGCTGGATCGTTGCTTGAGCGGCCGGAGTCGAGGCCGCGCCGAATTCTGGGGGCAGAATTCTTATGATGAAGGGGTGACAACGGACGACTGCTTCTGGCCGAACTCTGCCCCACGCGTCCGAGGCAACAATATCCAGGCTGTCATCAGACTTTCCCTACCCTCCTCATGCCGGGGTTGACGCGCAAGGATTGCGCCCAGCGCCACCCCTACCCCTCCGCCCCTTGCGCCCCCGCCGCCATCTCCAGCTGCATCATGATCATGTTCACCAGCGTGCTCACCGATGGTCGCCCGGTTTCGATCACGTAGTGTGCGGTTTCGCGGTACAGGGGGTCGCGCACTGCGTACAGCTCGCGCAGTTTTTCCATGGGGTTGCCCACTTGCAGCAGCGGGCGGGTGCGGTCGTGTTTGACGCGGCGGTAGATTTCTTCGGGCGATGCGCGCAGGTACAGCACGTTGCCGAACTGGCGCAGCGCTTCGCGGCTCTCGGTGCGCAGCACGGCGCCGCCGCCGGTGGACAGGACCATGCCGCCGGGCTCCTGGGCCACGTCGGCCAGTACCTGGGCTTCCAGGTCGCGAAAGCGCGCTTCGCCTTCCGCTTCAAAGTAGCTGCGGATGCTGGTGCCTATGGTCTGCTCCAGCCGGTGGTCCAGGTCAATGAAGGGCACCCCGGCCCGGTGGGCCAGCTGGCGGCCGATGGTGGATTTGCCGGAGCCGGGCATGCCGACCAGTGCGCAGCGGATCTGCATAGATAGGAAAAAAGGGTCTGGTTGACGGGGCTGCGAGAGAGGTGTTGGGCCTGCTGCGGGCATCACGTGACTGGTCGCCGAGTGTAAGCCGGAGGACTCGCATGTGCCTCTGGCGTTAGCCACGGCATAGCGGCGCCTGGCGCGTGGCCGGTTCGCTTCACCCGACTCGATGTACCCAGCCCGCTGTCCCTATAGGTTTCGAAAAAAGCAGACCCGTTCACGCTGAGCTTGTCGAAGCGCGGCGCGAGGCTTCGACAAGCTCAGCCCGAACGGTTGTGATTCATCGAGCGCAAGTCCCGTCACAAGGCGGCGTACACCAGCGCGGGGTACAGCTCGCACAGATACCGCAGCTGGCCGGGCGCCTGCGTGAGCAGGATGGCAAACAGGTCTTCGGCCGGGTCCACAAAAAAGAATGTTCCGCCCAGGCCGCTCCAGCTGTAGTGCCCGGCCGACCCGGGCCGGGTGGCGCAGCCCGCAGCGGTGCGCACAGCCACGCCCAGGCCAAAGCCGTAGCCCGTGGGCAGGATGTCGCCTGCGGTGGGGATGCCACCCAGGTGGTCGGCGGTCATGAAGTCCACCGTGGCGCGGCTGGCCAGGCGCACGGGGCCGTTGGGGCCTTGGCCGGTGCCGCGGCCCAGCATCAGGTGCAGAAAGCGGGCGTAGTCGCCTGCGGTGGACACCAGCCCGCCACCGGCCGACTCGAACACCGGCGGGGCAGACACGTCGATCAGCGCCACGTCGGCGCCGGTTTGCGGGTCCTTTGCAAAAGGCTCGGCCAGGCGCGGCAAGCTGTGCGCGGGTACCGAGAAGCCCGTGTCCGCCATGCCCAGCGGGCCGAACACGCGGCGCTGCAGGATGGCGCCCAGGGGCGCACCTTCGACCACCTCCAGCACGGCGCCCAGCACGTCGGTGGCGCGGCTGTATTCCCAGCGGCAGCCGGGGGTGTGCACCAGCGGCAGGGGGCCCAGCGCGGCGGCCAGTTCGGCGTTGTTCTGGCGGCGTGACCCGATGCGTGCGGCGCGGTAGGCGTCGGGCACGGCACCGGCCTCCCAGGCGTAGCTCAGGCCTGCGGTGTGGCGCAGCAGGTCGTGCACGGTGGCCTCGCGGGTGGCGGCCGCGGTGGTGCCGGTGGCTTCGTCGTACACGCGCTGGCCTGCAAAGGCGGGCAGGTAGTGCGACACGGGGTTGGCCAGCAGCAGGCGGCCTTCTTCCATCAGCATCATCGCCACCAACGAGGCGATGGGTTTGGTCATCGAATAGATGCGAAACACCGTGTCGGCTGCCATGGCGGGGCCGGGCTGGCCATCGGCCTCGGGGCGCTGCGCACCCACGGCTTCGTGCAGCACGGTGTGGCCCCGGTGGTGCACCAGCGCCACGGCGCCGGGCAGCAGGCCTTGGTCTACATGGGTTTGAAGAACGGTACGCAGACGGGCGAGGGCGGTGGGGTTCATGGGGTTCATGGAGTGCTGGTGGTTGCGACAACCAGGGCGTTTTTGACGGGGATGTTTTTATTCTGCATGGCTAGACCACACCCAATACAGCGAGGTGTTTCAGTCTGTGTCTGCGCCCGCCCGCGCAAAGTCGCGCACATGACTGGAGCGCCCGCCAATCGGTGGGTGATTACCCTGAAACGTTCTGCACAGCGGAATTGGCGGTTGGGCTTGCGGGGCTTCGTTACTAAGCTGAAAGGGCACTGAACGCCATGGCATTTCCCACCGAGTACACCCCGCACGAGATGGACGGCATGAACGAACGCAGCGGCTCCACCGCCAACACCCGCGTCGCGGTTGTGGCAGGCGGCAAGGTGAAGGAAACCAAGCTGACGGATCTGGCTATGTAACGGCCAAGCCAAGCCAGGGCGACTGCGCCCTGTTGCCGCTCCCACAAAAAATGCCCGCCGGAACATCCCTGCAGGCTTTGTTTGGAGTGCTACTCCACGTTCTAAGTGTTTTAAATGCTTTAAGTGTTTTAGGGCTCTAGCGCTTATCCATAAGCCGCTAATAGCTATCAATAATGTAGTGATGGATAGCGCGTAGTAAGGGGTTTGCTCTGCCACGCCATCTGTCAGTCCACCGTGACCTTGGCGTCGCGGATCACCTTGCCCCACTTGGCCGTTTCAGAGGCGATGAAGCTCTCGAACTCTGCGGGAGAGCTGCCCACGGGGATCGTGCCCATGGCAACCAGCCGTGCCTTCACATCGTCGAGCTTCACGATGGCTGCCACCTCGTCGGCCACGCGCTTGACGATGGCGGGCGGCGTGCCCGCAGGCGCCAGCAGCCCGGCCCACGTGCTGCCGGTGAAGCCCGCAATGCCTTGCTCGATGAAGGTGGGCACGCCGGGCGCATCCGGCGTAAGCGCGATGCACTGCGCAAGGCGCCCAGAAACATCGCCGCCTGCCACGGCGAGTTGGCGCCGCACAGTGCAATGCAGTCGCCAGGCTGCAGGCCGTCGCGCTGCAGCCCGCAGGCGATGCGGTCCATCAGCGCGTCGAGCTGGCCGTAGTTGATGACCTCATCGCCCTGCACCAGGGCGGGCTGGTCGGGGCGGGCCTGCGCGTGGTCGCGCACCTGGTCGCGACAGTGCGATACGGCGGATATAAAGGCGCTGGTCTGGGTACGGCGGGAGTGTTCATGCAGGTCTCCGGTTTGGAAGAACGAGCGCAGGGTCTTAGCGTGCAGTTGCCTGCTTTTCTCGCTCCTGCAGCTCGCGCCACTGCACCTTGCCCGTACCGGTCTTGGGCAGGCTGTCCGCAAACTGCACGATGCGCGGGCTTTTGTAGGCGGCCATGTGGTCGTGGCTCCAGTCGATGATGGCCTGCTCGGTCACCTGGCCCTTGTGCGTGTCGCGCAGCACAACCACGGCCTTCACGGTCTCTCCCCGGCGCTCGTCGTGCGCGGCAATCACGCACACTTCCTGGATTGCGGGGTGGGCATACATCATGGCCTCCACTTCGGCGGGCCAGACCTTGAAGCCCGACGCGTTGATCATGCGTTTCAAGCGGTCCACCATGAAGAAGTAGCCGTCCTCGTCTACCTGCGCCAGGTCGCCGGTTCGCAGAAAGCGCTTGCCGTCGAGGGTGATGAAGCTGTCGGCCGTGGCCTGCGGGTTGTTCCAGTAGCCCAGCATGACCTGCGGGCCATGCACCACGATCTCTCCGATCTCGCCCGGGGGCAGCTCGGCAAAGGTGGCCGGGTCCACCACGCGCGCATCCACGTCAAACACGGGGATGCCCAGGCACTGCGGCTTGGGGCGGTGGGGCGGGTTGATGTGCGTGGCGGCCATGGTCTCGGACATTCCGTAGCCCTCCACGTAGTCCAGCCCCGTCAGGTCCTTCAGGCGCTGGGCCACGGCCTTGGGCATGGCCGCGCCGCCGCCGCGAATGGCCTGCAGGCTGCTGATGTCGTACTCATCGATGCGCGGGTTGGCCAGAAAGTCCACCACCATCGTCGAGATGGCCTGCCAGATGCTGATGCGGTAGCGCTGCATGAGCTGCGCCGTAGCATCGCGGTCCCAGCGGGGCAGCACCACCGCGGTGGCGCCGATGAACAGCGGCCCGTTCATGCTGCCCGACAACCCGGTGACATGAAACAGCGGCAACACGGCCAGGTACGTGGCGTCTTGCGTGCGCGAGAACCACTGCACCCCGCCGACCAGCGTGCTCATGGCGGTGCGGTGCGTGTGCATGCAGCCCTTGGGGTGGCCCGTGGTGCCTGATGTGTATGGCATCACGCACAGGTCGTCTGGCCCTGCGGTCAGCGGCCCGGGCGTGCGCTGCTGCGCCAGCATGTCGCTCCACAGCGTGACACCGGGCGCATCAATGGCCTGGCGCGGCGCCGACACAAAGGCGGGCACGGGCAGGTCGGTGGGCACCTGCAGGTAGTCGCTGTAAGCTGCCACGATGAGGTGCTGCAACGTACCTTCGCTGCCCGCCACATCCACCAGCGGTTGCGCCTGCGCGTGCAGGTCCTGCGGCACAAAGGCCACGGTGGCGCCGCTGTCGCGCGCGTAGTGGCGCAGCTCGTCGGTCAGGTTCATGGGGTTCACCGGCACCACCACCGCGTTGGCCCGCAAGATGCCGTAGAACGCCAGAATCCACTGCGGACTGTTCTGCATGTACAGCAGCACCCGGTCGCCGGCCTTGACGCCACACACCTGCTGCAAGAAGCCCGCAATGTGTTCAGCCTGCTGCTGAAACTGGCGGAACGTCACCAGCGTGTCGTAGAACACCAGAAACGGCTTGTCCGGAAACCGCGCGGCCGATACCTCGGCATTGTGAAAAAGGTTGGTCTGCGGCAGCGTGAGGTGGCGCGACAGGCCGGGAGGCCAGTGGGTGAGGTGGCGGTCAGACATGAGGAGCGGGACTCTCTGTTTCCGTGACTATGGAAGGGGGCGTGCGCTGCAAAACTGGCGCGACCCAGGCCAGTGGCCGCCGAGCAAGGGCCGCCCCGCCGCTCTGGCGGCGTCCCCCTCGGGGGGAAGGCGTGTAGCGCCTCAGGGGAGTCAAATCAAACTCGCTCCACCATCCACCACGATGGCATGGCCGGTGATGTGCCGTGACGCATCGGACGCCAGGAACACCACCGCGCCCTTGAGGTCCTCTTCGCCACCGATGCGGCGCAGCGGGGTGCGCTCGATAATCGCGGGCCCCAGTTTTTCGATGAGTCCACTGGCCATTTTGCTGGGGAAGAAACCGGGGCAAATGGCGTTGACGCGAATACCGTAGTGCCCCCACTCGGACGCCAGCGTGCGCGCAAAGTGGATGGCTGCCGCCTTGGAGGTGTTATAGGCGATGGTGTTCATGCCCGGTGGCGTGCCTTTGATGCCCGCCACCGAGGCCGTCACGATGATGTTGCCCTTGCCCTTTGGGATCATGCAGCGCTTGCCCACTTCGCGCGACAGGAAGAACGGCGCGCTCACGTTCAGGTCCATCACCTTGTGCCAGGCGGCGTCAGGGTAGTCCTCTGCCTTGGCGCCCCAGGTGGCGCCCGCGTTGTTGACGAGGACGTCGATGGTGCCAAAACGCTCCAGCACTTGGTCCACCAGACCGGGAATGTCTTCGGTTTTTTGCAGGTCGTTCACCACGGTCAGCACCTCGTAGCCCAGGCCTTCCAGGTGTGCTTTTGCTTCGGCCAGTTCATCGGCCTTGCGTGCGGTGATGGCCAGTTTGGCACCCATCTCGCCCAGGGCTTCAGCCATTTGCAAGCCCAGCCCGCGGGAGCCGCCGGTCACCAGGGCCACCTGGCCGGTCAGGTCGAAAAGTTGTTTCACGCTCATGTGTTGTCTCCTGTTCTTGGGGTGACGCACATGCTATCGGCCCCAGGCCGCGTGGGCTGTCGCGTTGGACACTCTGGCAGGCGTCCGTCCGGTCCGCCCATCCAGAGGCCCGTCAGCGGTACAGCGCCGTTTCAATGCGCGCGACGATCTCGATGAGCCGGGGGCGCACGTCGGTCAGCAGCGCATCCTGCGTGAGGCGAAGTGCCGGGCCGCCGCAGTTGATCACCATGGGGGGTAGCCCGCCGCCTGGCTGAAAGCTGCGCGCAATGGCGTTGACATTTTTCTGCCAGTCGCCGAACGAGGTCGCTACGCCCAGGCTGCGGTAGTCCTGCATGGCATGCTCAATGCGCTGTTGCATGGCGGGCCACCGGGTCTCGCTGCGGTCCCTGATTTGTGCGAGCAACGCGTTCCGGTCATCGACAGTTGCAGCTGCCAGCCAGGCGCGCCCCATTGCCGAATTGGTCAGCGATATGCGCGAGCCCACGTCCAGGCTGGCTGTGTGCGGGGCCGAGCTTCGGCAGTTTTCGACATAGATCATCGACAGGCGGTCACGGGTGCCCAGCGACACCTCGGCGTGGGCAAAGTCGGCCAGCTCCTGCATCAGCGGGCGCGCCACCTGGCGAACGTCCAGTCTCACCAGCATGGCGCTGCCCAGGGACAGCGTGGCAGTGCCCAGGCGGTATTTGCCGCCTTCTTCGACCTGGATGAGGTAGCCCAACCGCGTCAGCGTGGCGGTGAGGCGCGACACCGTGGATTTGGGCAAATGGCAGCGCTGCGCAATCTCCTGATTGCCCAGCAGCTTGTCACCCGCCCGAAAACACGCCAGCACGTCCAGTCCGCGTGCCAGTGCGGTCACAAAGTGCCGGTCTTCCGGGGGGCGCGGCGCGGTGGTGCGGGAGGCAGTGCGGGGCGGCGGCATGCGCGCATTATGGCGAGGGCACTGAGACTGCCGCACTGGCAGCCAGGCGTTTATGCCGGTGTGGGAAAGCGCCTACGGCGCCCGCCGAGAAAGACGGATGGACGACCGGGCCAAGGGGCCTTAGGCTCACGCGATGAATTTACCCCTGAACCTGCAACATCTTGCGCAGCCCCTGATGCCCGCGTGGCGCCTGGTGCAACCCTTTTGGCGCGCTGTGCAAATGTGGCTGGATGCGGATGGCCTGCGCATGAGCGCCGCCATGTCGTTCTACGGCATGCTGAGCCTGGCGCCGTTGCTGCTGCTGTTGGTGGGTGTGCTGGGCTGGTGGATGGACCGCAGCTATCTGGAGAGCAGCCTGATCGCACAGGTGCAGTCGGTCATGGGGCAGCAAGTGGCGGATGTGGTGCAGCAGGCCATGGCCAGCGCCAAAGCCCCGGCACAAGGGCGTCTGGCGTCGATTGTTGGTTTTGTGGTGCTTTTGTCGGGTGCCACTGGGGTGTTTGTCGAGCTGCAGTCCGCGCTGGAGCGGCTGTGGATGCGCGATGGCACCGTGGCGGTGCGCGCTGCATGGTGGCGCATGGCGTCTTTGCGTTTGCGTGGCCTGGCCTATGTGCTGGCGCTGGGCTTTTTGCTGATGGTGTCGCTGGCGCTGTCCACGCTCATCAACCTGCTGGCGGGATGGGCGGGCGAGCGTCTGGCCTTTGCGCCGCTGGCACCGCTGTTCCAGGTGATCAATGAGGTGGTGGCGTTTGGATTTGCGGTGGCCCTGTTTGTGGGGCTGATGCGCATGGGCACGGGCCCCAAGCCGCGGCTGCGCTATCTGGTGATGGGCGCGGTGGTGGGGGCAACGCTGTTTACGTTGGGCAAACAACTGCTGGCGTGGTACCTGTCCACCGCAGCGGTGGTGTCTGCATACGGAGCTGCTGGCTCCTTGGTGGTCCTGCTGATGTGGATCTATTTTTCGTCGGCGGTGTTGCTGTTCTCGGCCAGTTGCGCGCAGGCATTGAGTGATGCCACGCTGGCCACGAAGCGCTCTGACGAATCAACCGCCCGGAGTGCAGCGGTGGAAGGCGTATCGCCCGTGCCCTGAGGGAATGCCCCCCGCGTGGGGGATCAGATCACGACCGGAATCTCTGTAGCCGGAGGTGTATTGCGGCTGCGGCCGCAGCGCACCAGGCCGTCAATCATCACCATGCCGATGCCGGGGATGTCACCGAGCTGAATGCTCTCCAGCAGCGTGGCGCCAGCGGTGTGCTGCGCACGGTCCATAAAGACAAAGTCTGCCGCCCGGCCTGGCTCGATCAGCCCGCAGTTCAGGTTGCGAATGCGCGCGGTGTTGCCGGTGGCAAAGCAGAACACCAGTTCAGCTGGGATGTTGGCAAAGCTCGAAATCAGCGCAATCATGCGCAGCATGCCCAGGGGCTGCACGCCCGAGCCTGCCGGGCCGTCGGTGCCCAGAATCACGCGGTGCGGGCACTTGAGTTCCATGGCCGCGCGCGCCGCCTCGATGGCTATTTTTTCGTTGCCGTTGTGCACCAGTTCGATGGCGCGGGACGATTTCTCGCACAGCTCGCACACATGCTTCCAGGGCAGTGACGTATGGCCGCCGTTGATGTGGCCAATCACATCGGCATCTGCCTCCAGCACCACGTCCTTGTCGATGAGGCCGGAGCCCGGAATGGACGGGCCGCCCGTGTGGATGGTGCTCTGTATGCCGTGTTTGCGCGCCCAGGCCACCATCTGCTTTGCCTCGTAGCCGGCCTTGACGGAACCCAGCCCCACTTCGCCCAGCAGCGTCACACCCGCATCGGCCAGGTCCTTGAAGTCCTGCTCAACCATTCCTTTTTCGATGACGGGCGCGCCTGCAATCACCTTTACGCCGCCGGGGCGGAAATTGTCGAACGAGCGCTGTGCGGTGATGGCCAGGGCCTTTAACCCCACGATGTCCTTGGGGCGACCGGGCAGGTGCACCTCACCCGCGGACACCATGGTGGTCACGCCGCCGTTCATGGTGGAGTCGATCCAGCCAATCTGGTTTTGGCGCGGCGTCCAGTCGCCAAACACGGGGTGCACGTGGCTGTCGATCAGGCCAGGCGCCACGCACGTCTGGCGGGCGTCGATGGTGGTGCGCGCGTGTTCGGTGTCGCAGTCCTTCTCGCGGCCCACAGCAACGATCAGGCCGTCGTTCACCACAATGGTGTCAGCGTCCAGGATGGGGTGGTCCAGGTCGCCGGACAGCAGCAGGCCAATGTTCTTGATGATGACTTTGCCGGAGGCGGCATGGGTGGAGATGTCTGCCATGGGGGGTACCAGTCGGTGGATGAGACGAGAAGGGCAAATCGCAGCCATCAGTGGGCTGCAATTCGTGTAGCAAATACTACATAAGAGCGCTGTGCCATGCAAGTTGCACGCGCTATCACCTGCAGCAGGTGTGCCCCTCGGGCGGTCCCTACTGCCTCACGGTGCGCAGCACCACGTCGATCATGAAATCGTCCCAGTGCGCCACGGCTTCGGGCAGGTCAATGTCTTCGCCCAGAAAGGCGGACAGCGTGTAGCGGTTGGACTGGTAGAAATAGCCCATCGATGCAATCAGCAGGTACAGGTCGCGCGCCCGGATGTCGGGACGGAACACGCCTTGCGTCACGCCACTGGCCAGCACCTGTTCGATCACCGACACCGCAGGCGACGAATACTCGCGTGCGCGCAGCGACTTGGAGATGTGCTTGCCCTTGTGCAGGTTTTCGGTGTTGAGCAGGGTGACGAACTCGGGGTGCTTGCGGTAGTACTGGCTGACAAACCGCACCACGGCCTTGAGCGACTCGATCGGCTCATCCAGGCGGATGTCGAGCGTCGCTTCGGAATCATTCATGCGCCGATAGATCGCTTCGAGCACTTCGATGAAGAGGCCCTCCTTACTACCGAAGTAGTAATAGATCATCCGGTCGAAGGACTTGGCCGCCTTCGATATCTTCTCTACGCTGCCGCCTTCGTAGCCGTAGCGCGCAAACACCTTGGTAGCCGCTTTCAGGATGTTGTCGCGCGTGGTCTGCGCTGCCTGCTCGCGCACGCCCGTCTTGCGTGCAGAAGGAGCACGCTTAGACGCTGTCCGGGTCTTGGTGGGGGTGGCAGACATGGCGGATCCTGGTGGGAGGGGTCGGCCCTCGGGCCGACCCGGGTTCACTGCTCTGCGAAGGCGCGCTCGATCACGAAATCGCCGGGTTTGGTGGTGTTGCCTTCCTTGAAGCCACGCTCTTCCATCATGTGCTTGAGGTCACGCAGCATCTCGGGGCTGCCACAGATCATCACACGGTCTTCGACGGGGTTGAGCGCTGGCAGTCCCAGGTCACGGGCAAGTTGTCCGTTTTCGATCACAGTGGTCACGCGGCCCTGGTGCTTGAAGGCTTCGCGGGTCACGGTGGGGTAGTACTTGAGCTGCTTGGTGACCATCTCGCCCAGGAACTCGTGCTGCGGCAGTTCCTGCGTGATGTAGTCGTAGTACGCAAGTTCCTTCACTTCGCGCACGCCATGCACCAGGATGACTTCCTCAAACTTCTCGTACGTTTCCGGGTCGCGGATCAGGCTGAGGAACGGGGCCACGCCGGTGCCGGTGGACAGCATGTACAAGCGCTTGGCAGGCAGCAGGTAGTCGATGAGCAGGGTGCCGGTGGGCTTTTTGCCGACCACGATGGTGTCGCCCACCTTGATGTGCTGCAGGCGCGACGTCAGCGGGCCGTCGGGCACCTTGATGGACAGGAACTCCAGGTGCTCTTCGTAATTGGGACTCACGATGCTGTAGGCGCGCAGCAGGGGTTTGCCGTTCTCGCCGCGCAGGCCGATCATTGTGAAATGCCCGTTGGAAAAGCGCAGAGCGGTGTCGCGCGTGGTGGTGAAGGAGAAAAGGCGGTCCGTCCAGTGGTGGACCGTCAGGACGCGTTCGTCAAGAAATGCGCTCATGGTGCGTTAGATGAAAAAGTTGGAAGCAAATAATGAATTTGGCTGAAGTGCAGGGCCGCAGTTGCTCTAAAGCGCAATGTTCAGGCCTGAAAGCTTGTGGCTCACAACCCTCCATTGTTCCGCATCTGGCAAAGCCGCTTTTCTTTTGGTGATTGGCGGCAAGGTGGGCGCCAGTTTCTTATTGAACTGCAGGAAGATTTCCATGCCTTCCGGCAGGTCGTCTTCGGCATGGATCGCGTTGGCCGGGCACTCGGGAATGCACACCGCGCAATCGATGCATTCGTCCGGGTCGATGACGAGATATTCGGGCCCTTCCCTGAAACAATCCACCGGGCAGACGTCAACGCAGTCGGTGTATTTGCACCGAATGCATGCATCCGTGACAACGTGCGTCATTTTGGGGCTCCTTGTGCACCGTTTCAGGGTGCGCGAAAACACTATTGCAGACCAGGAATGATTGCGCTACATTGACATCAAATGTAGTGATTGCAACATTTACGTTAAGTGAATGCTACACAAAATGCAATGGGCGTACAAGCGTTGAGAACGATGCAATGGATGGGCCACCACGATGACTGAACACACCAAGACCGATGGGCTTCCGGGCATGGACATGCCACAGGTGCCGCAGGTCCTTGAGCGCGCGAGGCCCCGCAATGAGCGCATGAATGTCGCGAAAGTGGAATGCAACGCCTGCCCCGTGCTGTGCCAGATCTCCGAAGGACGCGCTGGCGCCTGCGACCGTTATGCAAACCAGGACGGTGTGCTGGTGCGGGTCGATCCGGTGGTGCTGTTGCGCAAAGCCCTGCAAGCGGGTGAGGCGACCCTGGTGCCCTTTGTAGGGCGTGCGGCCCCCGGCAGCGATGTCAGTGCTGATGGCGGTGGCAATGTGGTCAGCGCAGGCGGGCCCGGTGCGTGGTCTGGAGACCTGTTGCTGACGGAAGAGGTTTTTGTGACCGGGGTTGGGTCCTCCACCACCTACCCTGACTACAAACCCGCCCCGTTCATCGTCGGGTCGCAAGTGCAGGGCGTGGACATGGTGACCGTGGTCACTGAGGGCATCTTCAGTTACTGCAGCTTCAAGGTGAAGATCGACACCGACCGCTTTCTTGGCCCCGAACAAGCCAATGTGCGCTGCAAGGGTGAGGTGGTGGGTCATGTCACCACGGCGGAGTACGGGTCGCAGATGTTGTCACTGGGCGGCGTGCACCACCTCACCGGCGGCACCAAGAAGGAAGGCCGCATCACGGCCGAGATGATGCAGCTGCTGGGCAACAAACAGGCCGTAGAGTTCACCATCGACGGTGGCTCGCAGCTCATCATTCAGGCGGGTCGCGCGCCCATCGTCAACGGCGTGGCCGAGCAGCGCATGCGTGTGGGCTGCGGGTCGGCCGCCATCGGCATCTTTGCGCGCCAGTTCTATGGTCATGCCGATGAGGTGGTGGTCGTGGACGACCACATCACTGGCGTGCTGACCGAGCACCAGGCGGGGCGTTGCCTGGACATGAAGTCGTCAGGCATTCAGATGCGCGGGCGCAAGTCCACCCCCGGCCGTTATTTTCAGGTGGCCAACCCGGGCACCGGCTGGGGGGGCACCGACATCGCTGACCCGCTGTCCATCATCGAAGGCTGGAACGCCGACGTTGCGTGGCCTGGTCTGCGCCTGCTCATGACATCCACCACAGGCGAGCATGCCAGCTGGTACGTGCTGGATGAGCAACTGACGCCGGTGGAAGCGCAGATGCCCGACGAGGTGCGCCGCATCGTGGACCGCATTGGCGAAAACTGCGAACCTTCTCTGGCATCGGTGCTGTTTTTGGGCGGTGCAGGCGGCAGCCTCCGGGCGGGCGTGACCGAGAACCCGGTGCTGCTGACCCGGTCCATCAAGAATGCCTTGGTCAACGTGACCTGTGGCGGCGCACCGGCCTATGTGTGGCCGGGTGGTGGCATTACCGTGATGGCCGACGTGCTGCGCATGCCAGACAACAGCTTTGGTACTGTGCCCACACCGGCCATCGTGGCGCCCATTGAGTTCAGCATGCGCCGCGCGGACTATGAGGCGCTGGGCGGCCATACGGCGCAGATTCGCGGGCTGCGCGATGTGCTGGAAAACGGTGCCTGGCACAACGACGGCGCACCGCAGGCGCTCAGCTGGCTCACGCTGCCCGCCACCAACCCATGGCCCCTGGGCCAGCCGCCCTTGCTGGGCTGACCGGATGCACAGCATGCACGCCTGCCGAAACTGGTTGCCCGACAGCTGCTGGCACTTTCAGCACGGTCCGATCGACCTCGTCATCCGCGCCGAGGGCGATGCGGGCATCGTCGCCCAGGCGCATGAGAGCGCCTGGATTAGATTCACCACCGTGTTGCAAGAGCTGGTGGCTGAACTGCCAGCCTTGCGTGCCCCCGTGGGTGATGTCTGCACCGTGCAAGGCGTCGTCGCGCAGCGCATGTGGTCTGCATGCGCGCCCTATCGGATGGATTTCATCACGTCCATGGCCGCGGTGGCGGGAGCGGTTGCACAAGAAATACTGGACTGCTATGCGCACAGCGGCATCGACCGCGCATGGGTGAACAATGGGGGCGACATCGCGCTGCATCTGGCGCCGGGCCAGCGCGCATCAGTGGGTGTGGTCTCTGACATCGCGGCGCTCGATATCCAGCAACTGCGCAATGGGCTGGTGGTGGACGGGCAATTGCACATCACCAGCACCATGCCGGTGCGCGGTGTGGCCACCAGCGGCTGGCGGGGGCGCAGCCAGTCGATGGGAATCGCAGACAGTGTCACGGTGCTGGCCCAGACTGCCGCGCAGGCCGATGCTGCAGCGACCATCGTGGCCAACGCCGTGAATGTGCAGGACGCCCGCATATCGCGCATGCCCGCCTGGCTGGTACGCGACGATAGCGACCTCGGGGGGCTTCATGTCACGGTGGATGTGCCTGCGCTGCCGCTTACACAGGTGCAAATTGCGCTGCAGCGTGGTTTGCGCAAGGCGCACGAACTGAAGGCGCAGGGACTGCTGTGGTTTGCCATGCTGACGTGCCAGGGGCACTATGCGGTGACGTTGGAGCCGATGGCGCTTGGCGGCATGCCGCAGGGCGAAAAACTGCGCGAAGAAATCGAAGTTGGTTCAGTATTTGCTTAACGAATTGCACAGGCAGCCAAAATGATTCAGATACGACGTGTTTTTACCCACCTTGAGGAGATCCGGCACGAATTCGGGCCGGTGGCCGACGTGCCGCTGCTGCGTGGTGCGATTGGTGCGGTGCTGACCAACCCGTACGCGGGCCGCTACGAGGCCGACATCCTCCCCATGATGGAGGCTTTGCAGAACGTGGGCCTCGATATGGCGCAGCGCCTGCTCAAGGCCATGGGCGTACCCGCCGAGCGCATCGAGACCTATGGCAAGGGCGCCATCGTGGGAGCGGGCGGAGAGCTGGAACACGGAGCGCTCTGGCATGTGCCCGGGGGCTATGCCATGCGCGAGCTGCTGGGTTGGAAGGGCGACCGCAACGCCTACGCAAAAGGCCAGGCAGAGGAGAAAACGGGGCAGCCTGCGAATGCGCTTTCCATCGTGCCGTCCACCAAAAAGGTGGGAGGGCCGGGCGCCGCGCTGGATGTGCCGCTGACACACATCAATGCCAGCTACGTACGTAGCCATTTCGATGCCATGGAGGTGCGTGTGCCCGGTGCGCCAGCGGCCGATGAAATCGTGTTCATACTTGCCATGACAACCGGCCCGCGCATTCATGCCCGCGTCGGTGGGCTCAAGGCGGCAGACATCAGTCAGTGGAACGGCCTGCGCTAAGCGCCGCAACGATCAGCACACCCTCCAGCACTACAAGATTCCAAGGAGCCAAACAATGCCTGCCAAGATTCGAAAGATCATCGTCCAGACGGATGAAGTCCGCGTGGAGATGGGGCGTGATGTTCAGCCCCCGGTGCGCAAGGCACTGGCCATGGCCGTGATCGAGAACCCCTTTGCCGGACGCTATGTGGAAAACCTCGACGAACTCATCGCCATCGGCGAAGAGCTGGGAGGCCTTCTGGGCGCGCGCTGCGTGCAGGCCCTGGGCATTGCACCGGGCGATGCCCACAGCTACGGCAAGGCGGCCATTGTGGGCGAGGCGGGCGAGCTGGAACACGCCGCCGCCATCCTGCACCCCAAGCTGGGCGCCCCGTTGCGCGCCGCAGTCGAAAAGGGTGCAGCCCTGGTCCCGTCCAGCAAAAAGATGGGCGGCCTGGGCACTGCCATTGATGTGCCCCTGGGGCACAAAGATGCCGCCTACGTGCGCAGCCATTTCGACGCCATGGAAGCCCGTGTGGCCGATGCCCCGCGGGCCAATGAAATCGTGGTGGCCGTTGTCGTGACAGACAGCGGGCGGCCGTTGCCACGTGTCGGCGGCCTGACGGCCTCCGAAATCCAGGGTGTGGACGGCCTGCGCTGAACCCCGCACGCCGACGCACACCTGCCTTGTCCCACCCCCGTTCGATTTCCCTCTCCAACCCATCTCTCAGGAGTCTCCCCATGACGATGCGACGAAACCTCATGCGTGCCACGGCTGCGGCTGCACTGGCCCTTACCCTGGCCCCTGTTTTTGCCCAGGGCGTGATCAAGATTGGCGAGGTCAACAGCTACAAGGCTCAGCCCGCCTTCCTGGAGCCCTACAAGAAGGGCATGGAGCTGGCGGTCGATGAAATCAACGCAGCGGGCGGTGTTAACGGCAAGAAGATCGAGCTGATCACGCGTGACGACAACGCCAACCCGGGCGACGCCGTACGCGTGGCTGAGGAGCTGGTGTCGCGCGAGAAAGTCGACGTGCTCGCCGGCACCTTCCTGTCGAACACCGGGCTGGCGGTGGCCGACTTCGCCAAGCAAAAGAAGTTCTTCTTTCTCGCAGGCGAGCCGCTCACCGATAAGATGACCTGGCAGGGCGGCAACCAGTACACCTTCCGCCTGCGCCCCGGCACCTACATGCAGGCCGCCATGCTGGTGCCTGAGGCCGCCAAGATGAAGAAAAAGCGCTGGGCGGTGGTCTACCCCAACTACGAATACGGCCAGTCCGCCGTGGCTGCGTTCAAACAACTGCTCAAGGCCGCCCAGCCTGATGTGGAGTTTGTGGCCGAACAAGCCACGCCACTGGGCCGCGTCGATGCCGGCAGTGTGGTGCAGGCCTTGGCAGACGCCAAGCCCGACGCAATCTTCAATGTGCTGTTTGGCGCCGACTTGTCAAAGTTCGTGCGCGAAGGCAATACGCGCGGCCTCTTCAAGGGCATCGAGGTGGTCAGCGTGCTGACGGGCGAACCAGAATACCTCGATCCCCTGAAAGACGAGGCCCCCAACGGCTGGCTGGTGACCGGCTATCCCTGGTACGGCGTCAACACACCCGCGCACAAGGCCTTCGAGCAGGCGTACCAGGCCAAGTTCAAGGACTACCCGCGCCTGGGTTCGGTCGTGGGCTACAGCATGATCAAGTCGGCTGCTGCCGGTATTGCCAAAGCCAAGAGCACCGACACCGACAAGCTGGTGGCTGCCTTCAAGGGCCTGCAGGTGGATACCCCGTTTGGCAAGATCACCTACCGCCCTGAAGACCACCAGGCCACCATGGGCGCGTTTGTCGGCCGCACCAAGAACGAGGGCGGCAAGGGCGTGATGGTGGACTACGTGTACCTGGACGGCGCCGACCCGAAGTACCAACCCTCCGCCGCCGAAGTGAAGAAGTCGCGAAGCGCGGATTGATCCCCTCTGAGTCCTGAGGCGCCCGCTGCGCCTGGGTCTCAGCAAACGCTACTCGCGGTCCGGCGCAGCCGGATTCGCGCGGCGCTGGCCGGGCCATGTCCGGCATCGTTTCATGGCCTTCGCTCTGGCAAAAAAGTGTGAACAGGCCCTACAGGGTGTATCGAACATGAGTTTTTCGGGTTTCATCGTTCAGCTCATCAACGGGCTGGCGAGCGCTTCGTCGCTGTTCCTCGTGGCGGCGGGTCTGTCGCTGATCTTTGGCGTGACCCGCATCGTGAACTTTGCCCATGGCTCGTTCTTCATGGTGGGCATCTACGTCGCGTACTCGCTGGTCGAACGCCTGAGCGGTGCTTTCGGCTTCTGGGTGGCCTTGCCGCTCGCAGCGTTGATCGTGGGTGTGCTCGGTGCGCTGATCGAAGTGGTGCTGCTGCGCCGCATCTACAAGGCGCCTGAGCTGTTCCAGCTGCTGGCCACGTTCGCGCTGGTGCTGGTCATTAAGGACGCGGTGCTGTGGCTCTGGGGCCCCGACGAACTGCTCGGCCCGCGCGCGCCGGGCCTGTCGGGTTCTGTGAGCCTGTTGGGCCGGCAGTTCCCCACCTATGACCTGTTTCTCATCGTGGTCGGGCCGCTCGTATTGGGCGCAGTCTGGCTGCTGCTCACGCGCACCCGGTTCGGCACGCTGGTGCGCGCCGCCACGCAAGACCGTGAAATGGTGAGCGCCCTGGGCGTCAACCAGGCCTGGCTGTTCACGGCCGTGTTTGCGCTGGGCGCAATGCTGGCCGGGCTGGGTGGCGCACTGCAACTGCCGCGCGAGCCTGCCACGCTGGAGATGGACCTGCACACCATAGGTGCTGCCTTCGTGGTGGTGGTGGTGGGTGGCATGGGCTCCATCCCGGGCGCGTACGCCGCGGCGCTGCTGATCTCCGAGATCAAGGCCATCTGCATCTGGCTGGGCGTGGTCGACGTGTTCGGCGTGAGTATTTCCTTCTCCAAGCTGACCCTGGTGGTCGACTTTCTGGTGATGGCCGTGGTGCTGGTCTGGCGCCCATGGGGGCTGTTTGGCAGACCACAGGCACCCAGCCGCTACGTGGGCATGCAGGAGGAGCCGCTGCGCCGGCCAGGCAAGGCCTATCTGGTAGCGGCCGCCGTGCTGGGCCTGCTGCTGGTGGCGGCACCGCTGCTCACCGCGCAGTCGCCGTACACCACCGTGCTGCTGATTGACCTGCTGATAGCAGCGTTGTTCGCGGCCAGTCTTCACTTCATCATGGGCCCAGCGGGCATGCATTCGTTCGGCCATGCCGCCTACTTCGGGCTGGGCGCTTATGGCGCCGCGCTGCTGGTGCGCACGCTCGGGCTTCCGATGGAGATCGCACTGGTGGTGGCGCCGCTGGTGGCTGCGGCCGGGGCATTCATCTTCGGCTGGTTTGCAGTGCGGCTGTCGGGTGTGTACCTCGCCATGCTGACGCTGGCCTTCGCCCAGATCACCTGGGCCATCACCTACCAGTGGGACAGCTTCACCGGCGGCAGCAATGGCCTCACCGGTGTCTGGCCCGCGGAATGGCTGGCGGACAAGCGCATGTACTACTGGCTCACGCTGGCCCTGGTTGGCTTGGGGGTGTGGTGGTTGCGCCGCGTGCTGTTCTCTCCGTTTGGCTATGCGCTGCGCGCTGGGCGCGACTCGGTGCTGCGAGCCGACGCCATCGGCATCGACGTCAAGCGCATGCAGTGGGCGGCCTTTGTGGTGGCCGGCACGGCTGCGGGGCTGGCTGGCGCGCTGTATGCGTTCTCTAAGGGCAGCATTTCGCCGGAGTCGCTGGCCGTGGGCAAGTCGGTCGATGGCCTGGTGATGGTGTTGTTGGGTGGCATCCAGACGCTGGCGGGGCCGGTGGTGGGCGCGGTCACTTTCACCTGGCTGCACGACACCGTGGCGCGCAACACCGACTACTGGCGCGCCATGCTGGGCGCCATCATCCTGCTGCTGGTGCTGCTGTTCCCGCAGGGTATTGCAGGCACCTTTAAGCAGATTTTTGACAATATGCGTGAAGCCAAGAACACCAAGGAGGGCAAGGCATGAGTCTCCTTAAAGTCACCGGTCTGGGCAAATCGTTTGGCGGCGTCAAGGCGGTGGATGGCATCCACTTCGATTTGGCTGCGGGCGAACTGCTCGCGCTGATTGGCCCCAACGGCGCGGGCAAGTCCACCACCTTCAACATGGTCAACGGCCAGTTGCCGGCCGATGCAGGCTCCATCCAGCTCAACGGCCAGGAGCTGGTGGGCCGCAAGCCGCGCGACATCTGGCGCATGGGTGTGGGGCGCACCTTTCAGATTGCCGAAACCTTTGCCTCGCTGACGGTGGTAGAAAACGTGCAGATGGCGCTGATCTCTAACGACAGCCTGCTGTTCTCGATGTGGCGCAGGGCGGCCGACCACAAGCGTGATGAAGCGCTTGCGCTGCTGGACCAGGTGGGCATGAAGTCGCAAGCTGACCGCCCTTGCAGCGTGCTGGCCTATGGCGACGTCAAGCGTGTGGAGCTGGCCATCGCCATGGCCAACAGCCCTAAGCTGCTGCTCATGGACGAGCCCACCGCCGGCATGGCCCCCAAGGAGCGCAACGACCTGATGGCGCTGACTAAGCAGCTCGTGATCGACCGCAACATGGCCGTGCTGTTCACCGAGCACAGCATGGACGTAGTGTTCGCCTACGCCGACCGCATGATCGTGCTGGCGCGCGGGCGCTTGATTGCCGAGGGCAAACCGCTGGAGCTGCGTGACCACCCCAAGGTGCAGGAGGTCTACTTCGGCACCGGCAAGACCTTTGAGAAGAAAGCCGCAGCCAATGCGGAGGCGGCATGACCATGACGACCCACAACCCCAAAGAACTGCTGCTTCAGGCCAAGGGCCTGCAGGCCTGGTATGGTGCGGCGCAAATCCTGTACGACGTGGATCTGGACGTGCGCCGTGGCGAAGTCGTGGCGCTCATGGGCCGCAACGGCGCGGGCAAGTCCACCACGCTCAAGACGCTGATGGGCATGCTGACCAAGCGCAAGGGCAGCATCCAGTTCATGGGCACGGATCTGTCCCGCACCGACCCGCACGACGCCGCCCGCCTGGGCCTGGGCTTTGTGCCCGAAGACCGCCGCGTGTTCACCGACCTCACGGTGATGGAGAACCTGGAAGTGGGCCGCCAACCCGCGCGCCACTGGCCCGACGGCACGGCCGCACCGGTGTGGACGCCCGAGCGCCTGTTCAAGCTGTTCCCCAACCTGGGCGAAATGCCGCAGCGCCATGGTGGCCGCATGAGCGGCGGCGAGCAACAGATGCTGACCGTTGCGCGCACGCTCATGGGCAACCCCTTTCTGGTGCTGCTGGACGAGCCCTCCGAAGGCGTGGCGCCCGTCATCGTGGAGCAGATGGCCCACATGATCCTGGAGCTCAAAGAGCAGGGCGTGAGCATTCTGCTGTCCGAGCAGAACATGCACTTTGCCGAGCTGGTATCCGACCGCGCCTATGTGCTTGAAAAGGGCCAGATCCGCTACCAGGCCACGATGGCCGAACTGGCGGCCAACGAAGAGGTGCGCCGCGCCTATCTGAGCGTGTGATCCCCCAGCGCAGTGGCGCGTGTGGCGCGCCTCAAACGTGTGCTGTTGGTTACAAAAAACACCCCTTCAAACACTTGCGCGTTGCAATCACAAGCCCCGAAACTGGCATCTTTGATGTAAGGAGCGCTACATGAAGTGTCAAGGAGTGGAGGATGGATGCGTCGACCGCCGGACTGCCATGGCGGGGCTGGTGGCAACAGCGGGGTGGACTTGGGCGGGCCCCGCGGCCGCCGAGACCGGGGTGACGGACACCCGCATCAAGGTGGGGCAGTCGGCTGTTTTCACCGGGCCCGCCAAGGATTTCGGGGTGGACTACAAGGCGGGCATCTCACTCTACTTCGACAAGGTCAACAAGACCGGCGGTGTGTTAGGGCGCACGCTAGAGCTGGTGTCGCACGACGACGCTTACGACCCCAAGAAGACGGCCGAGAACACGACCAAGCTGATCGATGAGGGCAAGGTGTTCGCCCTCATCGGCTACGTGGCCACGGGCAACCTGATTGCTGCCATGCCCATTGCCGAGAAGGCCGGTGTACCCATGTTTGCGCCGCTGGTGGGCACCACATCGTTTCGCACCACGCACAACCGCTACCTGTTTCATGTGCGCGCCAGCTACGAGACCGAGCTGCGCAAGATCGTGGGCCACCTGGCCACGCTGGGCATCAACAACATTGCGGTCATTTACCAGAACAGCGCATTCGGCAAATCCAACCTCGACACCTGCCTGCAGATTGCGCAGGGCCTGAAGGTCAAGGTGGTGGAGTCCGTGCCCATGGAGATCGTAGCCACCGACGCCAAGACCCAGGTGGCCACGCTGACCAAGGCCCAGCCCGGCGCGGTGGTGATGATCATGGCGGGCAAGATGGTGGAAGTCTTCCTGCGCGACTACCGTGCGGGCGGGGGCGCATCGCCGCTGTACACCATCTCGGTGGGCATCACCGATGCGCCAGGCTCCGCGCAGCGCCTGAACGGCGGCATCGAAGGACTGGTCACGGCCAGTATCGTGCCCTCGCCGCAGGCCAGCCGTCTGTCCGTCGTGGTGGACTACCGCAAGGACCGTACCGACGCGGGCGAGAAGATCGACAGCTACACCATGCTGGAGGGCTACATCGCCGCGCGCGTGTTCGTCGAGGGCATCAAACGGGCAGGCAAAGCGCTCACCCGCGAAGGCTTTATCAAGGCCATGGAAGACATGGGCACGACCAAGATCGGCGATTTTCCGTTGCAGTACGGCCCCAATAACCACAATGGTTCCAACTTTGTAGACCTGGAGATGTACACGCGCTCCGGTGGCTTAAAGCGCTGAAGGCACCCCCAATAGACATGCACGCGCCCGCTTCGCTTCAATCCACGGTCGTCAACGGCCAGCCTTGTGTCCTGCCGTCGACACCATCGGCCAGCACGACGCTGCTGCATGTATTGCGCAACGACCTGTCGCTCAACGGCCCCAAGTACGGCTGCGGCCTGGGGCAGTGCGGCGCGTGCACGGTGCTGGTGGATGGTGTCGCCGCACGGGCGTGTGTGATTCCGGCACATGGTGCTGCGGGCCGTGATGTGACCACGCTGGAGGGCCTGCCTGCGCGCTGCGGCAAAGGCCACGGCCTGCACCCGGTGCAGCAGGCGTTCATCGACGAGCAAGCCGCGCAATGCGGCTACTGCCTGAACGGCATGGTGATGATGGCCGTGGCCTTGCTGGAGCGCAATCCAGACCCCGATGAGGCCGCAGTGCGCAGCGAGCTGTCTGCCAACCTCTGCCGCTGCGGCACCCATGTCGAAATCATCCGCGCGGTGCTGCGCGCGGCCGTGCTGATGCGCGAGGCCCAGACATGAGCGCCACACCACCCCTGCGCGCCCACGCACCCCTGACCCGTGCCGACTTCCATGCTGCACAGGGCGTGTTGCTGGTGGTGCGCAACCCACCGCCTGCGCCGCCGCCTGTCAAAGGTCAGCCCGCGCTGGTGGCGGGCAACCCGGCCGAGGGTGTGGAGATACTGATCGCCGTGTGGGACGACGGCAGCGTGACTGCGCTCAATGGGCATGTAGACCTGGGCACGGGCATCCGCACCGCACTCGCCCAGATCGTGGCCGAAGAGCTGGACGTGCCGTTGGCCCAGGTGAACATGGTGCTGGGCGACACCACGCGTGCGCCCAACCAGGGCGCCACCATCGCGAGCGCGTCCATCCAGATCCACGCCAAACCCTTGCGCACCGCTGCCGCGCAGGCGCGCCACTGGCTGGTGGCGCAGGCCGCAAAGCAGCTGGGCGTAGAGTTCGATGAACTGCAGGTGCGTGCAGGTGTGGTGCAGTGCATCGCAGACCCGTCACGCCAACTGGCCTACCGCGCGTTGCTCGCGGGCGCACACGTCACGCTTGAGCTGGCCGACGCCACGCCTACCAAGGCCGCCGCCGATTACACCGTGGTCGGCCAGTCCGTGCACCGCGTGGACATCCCCGCCAAGGTCAGTGGCGAGCTGGTCTTTGTGCACGACATGCGCGTGCCCGGCATGCTGCACGGCCGCGTGGTGCGCCCGCCGTATGCGGGGGCCGACCATGGCGACTTCATTGGCAACACGCTCGAATCGGTGGACCAGCAGTCCATCGCCCACATCCCCGGCATCCGCGCCGTTGTGGTGATCCGCGACTTTGTGGGCATCGTGGCTGAGCGCGAAGAACAGGCTGAGCAGGCCCTGCGCGAGCTGAAAGTGCGCTGGAAGGACTGGCCCGGCTTCCCGCGCCAGGACAGCACCGAGGCGCTGGAGCAAGCCATCCGCGCCAACCCATCCACCCAGCGCCGCTTGGTGGACGAGGGTGATGTGGACGCCGCCCTGGCCGCTCTGTCCTCTGAAGGCCAGCCCATGCCACGCACCTATGTGTGGCCGTACCAGATGCACGCGTCCATCGGCCCGTCGTGCGCGGTGGCCGAGTGGCGCAGCGACGGCAGCGCAGGCCGCCCGCGCATGACCGTGTGGGCGGGCACACAAAACCCCCATGTGCTGCGCGCCGACCTGGCCCGCCTGACAGGGCTGGCCGATGTAGACATCGACCTCATCCGCATGGAGGCCGCAGGCTGCTATGGCCGCAACGGCGCCGACGATGTGGCCGCCGACGCCGCACTGCTGTCGCGCGCCGTGGGCGACCCGGTGCGCGTGCAGCTCACACGCGAGCAGGAGCATTTGTGGGAGCCCAAGGGCACAGCCCAGCTCATGCAGGTGCGCGGCGGGCTCAACGCCGATGGAACCGTGGCGGCGTATGACTTCGAAACCTCGTACCCGTCCAACGGCGCGCCCACGCTGGCCCTGCTGCTCACCCGCACCATCGAGCCCGTGGCCCAGGCCTACGAGATGGGCGACCGCACCGCGCGCCCGCCCTACCAGTACGACAACCTGCGCGTCGCCGTCAACGACATGGCGCCCATCGTGCGTGCCTCGTGGCTGCGGGGCGTATCGGCCCTGCCCAACTCGTTTGCGCACGAATCCTATGTGGACGAACTGGCCACGGCTGCGGGCGTGGACCCGGTGCACTTTCGCCTGCAGTTGCTAAGCGACCCGCGCGCCGCCGAGCTGGTGCAGGCAACGGCCGAAAAAGCGGGTTGGGTGCGCCGCACCGGCCCGCAGCAGCATGCACTCAAGGGTGAGGAAGAGGGCGGCGACTGGGTGCAGGGCCAGGGCTTTGCCTACGCCCGCTACATCCACAGCAAGTGGCCTGGCTTTGGCGCCGCGTGGGCGGCTTGGGTGGCCGATGTGGAGGTCAACAAAAAGACCGGCGAGGTGCACGTGCGCCGCGTGGTGGTGGGGCACGACGCGGGTCTGATGATCAACCCCGCAGGCGTAGAGCAGCAGGTGCACGGCAACGTGCTGCAGACCACCAGCCGCGCGCTCAAAGAGCAGGTGACGTTCGAGCCCGTCAAGCAGGCCGTGGACAACCGCGAATGGGGCAGCTACCCCATCCTGAGCTTTCGCGAGGTTCCGGTCATCGAGGTCATGCACATGCCCCGGCAGGACGAGGCGCCGCTGGGCTCGGGCGAGTCATCGTCTGTACCGGGCACGGCAGCCATTGCCAACGCGATCTTTGACGCCACGGGCGTGCGCTTTCGCGCGCCGCCCTTCACGCCGGAAGTGGTGCGCGCGGGACTTAGTCCCCTGCCCGGTGGTGCGGGCGAGGCCGCCCCTAGCGGAAGCCCGCCTGCGGAACAAGCCGAAGTGCTGCCCACGCTGGAACTGCCCGCACCCACCGTGCCCGCCAGCGCCACTTGGCCCCGCACGCGCAGCCCTTGGGCGCGCGCCTTGGCCCTAGCCGCTGGTGGCATCGCCATGGGCGCGGCGCTGCTGGGCTGGCGCCCCTCCATCGCGCCCGTGGTGCAGACGGCGGGCGCGTCGGTCTACAACGCCGCCACCATCGAGCGCGGCCGCCTGCTGGCCGCTGCGGGCGACTGCGTGGTGTGCCACACCGCCCCCGGCGGCACGCCCAACACCGGTGGCCGCGCCATGGACACCCCCTTTGGCAAGGTCTACACCACCAACCTCACGCCCGACGCAGAGACCGGCATCGGCCAGTGGTCCTTCAGCGCCTTCCAGCGCGCCATGCGCGAAGGCATCTCGCGCGACGGCAAACACCTGTACCCCGCGTTCCCCTACACGTCGTTCGCCAAGATGAGCGACGACGACCTGACCGCGCTGTACGCCTACCTGATGGCGCAGCCCGCAGTGCGGGCCGAGGTGCCCAAGACGGAACTGGCCTTCCCCTTCAGCGTACGCCCCCTGATGGCAGGCTGGAACGCGCTGTTCCACGACGCCACCCCTTTCAAGCCCGACCCGACCCGCCCCCCCGAATGGAACCGGGGTGCCTACCTGGTGCAGGGCGTGGGCCACTGCGGCGCCTGCCACACGCCGCGCAACGCGCTGGGTGCCGAGCTGGGCGGTGCCGCGTTCCTCTCCGGCGCCATGGTTGACGGCTGGGAGGCGCCTGCGCTTACCGGCCTGTCCAAAACGCCGGTGCCCTGGACGGCCGATGCGCTCTACAGCTACCTGCGCCACGGCCACAGCCCGCAGCACGGCAGCGCGTCTGGCCCCATGGCGCCCGTGGTGCGCGAACTGGCGCACCTGCCCGACGACGACATCCGCGCCATGGCGGGCTACCTGGCCTCGTTCACCGCTACGGAAGCGGCTGCCCAGCCAGCCACCCAGCCTGCGCCTGACCCCCAGCAGCGCGCACAAACCGCCGTCGCCCAGGCCGCCGCGCTGGCACCCCAGCCCGGCCAGGCCCAGCGCCTGTTTGACGGCGCCTGCGCCGCCTGCCACCACGACGGCGACGGCCCGCGCCTGCTGGGTGTGAACGTGCCGCTGGCGCTCAACAGCAACCTGCACAGCGACCGGCCCGACAACCTGCTGCAGGTCATCGTGCACGGCATCCGCGAGCCCGCCACGCGCGACATTGGCTTTATGCCCGGCTTCGGCCAGGCGCTCAGCGATGCGCAGATCACCGAGCTGGCGGGCTACATGCGCCAGCGCTATGCGCCCGGCCGTCCGGCGTGGGGCGACGTGCCCGAGGCCCTGGCCCGTGTGCGTGCGGGGCCTGTGCATCCTTGATTTTTAGTGTTTTAGGCCTCTAGCGCTTTCTGGGTAAGCGCTAGCAGCTATAAAAACAGGAGTCGCTGAGTGCAAAGGCCGCGGTATAGCACCGAGCCCGCCCACTGTTGCCAGCCGCTGACGCTGTCCGAACAGCGCCGCCATTTCCCCTCACATCGCCGCATTGCACCCGTCCCCACGCAGGCACAGTGGCAGCGGGCCTGGTCAAAGGGGGAACAGGCCCGGGCGTTTCGCGGTCATCGTTTTTGCCCGAGCGCCTTGGCCCGCCACCGCCGCGTGGCTGCTTCTGTTCTGTCATCCTGCAAGGAGAACACCATGACCCAGAGTGAAACGGAAATCCATCGCATCGTGCTGCGCCTGCTGCGCGAGGGCTACTCCGCGCTGAACGCTGCCCAGCGCAAGGTCGTGGACTCGCTCATGGCGGTGTGTTGAGCCACTGACGGCCCCACCCCCTCTCCCCTTGTGGGAGAGGGCCGGGGAGAGGGGGTGAAACAGGCGCGGTGCGGGTGCAGGCCCCCTCTCCCCAACCCTCTCCCGCGAGGGGCGAGGGAGCAAACCCCCGCGCCGCTGGCAGTGCACAGGCTGGTGTCCTCATGTGAGACAGCGACCTGATCAGATGCTTTTTTGGCCCCTAGCGCTTGATGGATAAGCGCTGACAGCTATTACAAACATAGCATCAGGGCTTTGCGCCGGGGCACGCGGACTTTGCGGGGCCGGTGTTCAATACGACCGTTGCGCAGCCACCATCTTTGCCGCGCGCGTTCGCCCACCATGCACACCACCCACGCCCTGCACCCCGCTCCTGCCCAGCCCACCGCGCTCACGGACGAAGACATCTCCCGCATCATCGAAATGGCGTGGGAAGACCGCACCCCGTTCGAGTCGATTGCCGTGCAGTTCGGTCTGAACGAGGGTGACGTCATCACCCTCATGCGCCGCCAGCTCAAGCCCGGCTCGTTTCGCCTGTGGCGCCAGCGCGTGACGGGGCGCGCCACCAAACACGCAGCCTTGCGCTCGCCTGCGGTGGACCGGGCCTACTGCCCCACGCAATACAAGCACCGCTGAGCCGGCCACGCGCTGATGGCGCAGCAGCCCGTTTACACCCAACCCTGGTGCCAGCGCGCGTCATCCTGCAAATCGCGCCAGGGCAGCACCACACTGCGGCCAGAGATAACGGCTTGCAGTTCGATCTCTTCAACAGGCAGATCGGGGCTGATGGGGGGCACCACGCGGGTGACCAGAAAGTGCTTTTCCTTGTTCAACGCCACCACGGCGGTCCACTTGCTCAGTGCCAGCTTGTGCGGGTTGATGGGGCGAACTTTTCGGCGGGTGGGGTAGTGCGGCATGGGGTGATTGTGTCGAGTGCGTTGCAACCCTGGCGCTACCAGGGATGCACGGCATGCCAGACCCCGTCCGCTCCGCAATTCGCCAGAGCCCACCCGTATTTTCAGCAGGGCATCAGAAGGTGACCTTGACCGACGGCGCGCTGCGCTGGGCCTCGCCATGGAACACCGCCTCGATGTTGTTGCCATCCGGGTCCAGCACAAACGCCGCGTAGTAGCCGGGGTGGTAGGGGCGCTCACCGGGCGCGCCGTTGTCGGTGCCACCGTGGGCCAGCGCGGCTTGGTAGAACGCGTCCACCATCGCCCGGTCCTGCGCCTGAAAAGCCAGGTGCGTGCGCCCCGTCAGGTGGCCTTGCGCGGCGAGGCTGTCGGCGGACGAAACAAACAGCTCGTCCGCCCAGAAATAGCCCTCGTCCGCGCCACCCATCGGCACTTGCAAGGCGCCAAGCACGGCGGCGTAGAACGCCTGGCTGGCCGCCAGGTCGCGCACGACGAGCTGGATGTGGTCAATCAGCCGGCCCCGGTGCAGTTCTTGTGTTTCCATGGGGTTGTTCCTTTCAAGATCAAGAGATGCGTGCAAACCCACGCGGTTGCCATCCAGGTCACTGGATGTGCGCCAAAACCCCTTGATGGTGCGTCGGAGCTGCTGACAGCGCAGTGTCAGTAGGGGTGCCACCGGGCGAGGCCGGTGAGCTGACCTGGTTGGACCTGAGCGACGATCTCACGTCGTGGCCACTTACAATCGAAAAAGTACGAATACTGTACATTCGTACAGTATGTATGCCCATATTCCTTTCTGCCGTCGCGCTACTTGGATAGCGTCGATTTCAGGTAGATCTATAGCTGGCCCATGCCGCATCATCCACAGGATGGGTAATACAGATGTTGGGCGTTCGTACGTATATCTGATACAAAACGTGTCCAAGCAATCTGGGTGGAGCAAAACAATAACCATGGACACCATCCATGAGAAAGCACCGCGCGAAACTGTTGGTCGGGACACCATGGTGCGGTTCCGAATGCAGTTTCAAGCAGCAGCGTTCGCAGCGCTCGAAATACTTAGCGGAAAAGAAGTCGACCGGGTCTACTGCGACTACCACGACGATTTCGTCGTGCGCAGAACAGTTGCTGGCGTAGTCGAGTACCACTTCTTTCAGGTCAAGACCAAAGGCAGGGCCAACCAGCAATGGGGCATCGATGAGGTCTTTGGTCTTAAGCAGAAGGGTGAACTCGACACGGCTGAAAAGTTGGAGGCGATTAGAAGCAGCATTGCAGGCAAGCTCTTCGTTCACACTGTGGAGTTCGGAGACCAGTGTCGGGAGGTTACGGTCCTCAGCAACGTGCACTTCAAAGACGAAGTTCATGATCTCATCGCAGATCTTGCTGCGGGTACTTCTAGCAAGAAGTACACGCGTCAACTCATCGAGAAGTTTGCAGCTATCGTTTCCCCCAAGCAACAGCTATCGCCTGAGCAGCTTGACGCAGTTCGAAAGAAGCTTTCGTTGTTACCCGGTGTGCCGTATATCGGTGACACCTTGGAGGCCTTCGGCATTGCCGCGCATAACGCCATCTGGAAACACTCCGAAATTGAACTGCATCAACACGAGGTTGAGCGGATCGCCAGAGGACTGGTAACGCTTGTTGAAGAAAAATCCTGTGTTCCGATCAGCGGGCTGTCCAAAGCTGACATAGACCTAGCGACTGGAGTCGGTATCGAGGACTTGCTTCAGGTTCTTAGCATCTCTACACAGGTTTACAAGACGCTCCTCCAAGGGGGAGATCCTGCGGCCATCAAGGCTGCGTCAGTCCTTCAGCGGAAGCTGAAGGAGGCTGGCGCCACTGAGTCAATGATCGAGGCGGCTTCGCGCGCGAAGGTTTCCTGGGACGTGTGGTTTAGAAGTGCGCGGCACACATTCCCGGACTTCACCTTCAACCTCTTGCTCGACGAAATCGACAAGAGGTGTAGGGCTTGGCTCCTCGGCGGTGGTGTCTTGGCGGACCTCGAGAGCGTCATTCAGGAGATTTTGGACTCGTCTACTGGAAAGAAATTTTCGGCTTTGGACACTGACCTAGTGTTTGGCGGCTTCTGTTCCGCCATCGTCAGGAGGGCAACACGATGAGCTCCGCCGAGTTCTTTAGCGAAGCCAGGCGCCTCGGACTGAAGCTGAGCCTATCTGGAGAAGGCCCTTCGCCAATGCACACGCTCGACAATGAAGCGCTGTTCCAACTGCCTTTGCTCGCGATGACCATCTTGGCAATCTCGAAGGGCCGGTCAAAGCCCGAGTTGCCTGAGATTGGTCAACTGGTTGGAGAGTGTCTAGAGCGGACTGTGGCTGGCTTCAAGGGGTCATCTCAGGACATTGGTTGGTCCGGCAACCTGCGCATCAGGACCATCAAGGCCTTGACGTTCCTGGAGTCAACCGGTCAGGTCACCATCGACAAGGTGACGCGAGAAATCGCTGCTACCGACTTGGGCAAAAAGGTCTACAGCGGTGCCGTGGCCGGGGAGAGCCTTCTGGCTCACTCTATGAAAACAATCGAGCTCAGCTACCAGTACATCAGGGACGAAGCTCGGGTGAGGGGAGAAGTGAATTGAAACTGAAGTCACTGCAAGTCGAGCCCTTGGGCGAAGGAGGCTGGGGAAGCCCACTTCTGGAGTTTGGGGGGCGGACAACGATGCTCTTTGCGGCGAATGGCAGCGGAAAGTCACCTGTCGTGCGCATGCTTGCTTCCGCACTGGGATTTCCCAACAACTTCAGGGCGGAGATCCTTGAAAAGTGCAGCGCCGTCGTCTTGCATGCCGAGGCGGAAGAGAAGCCGCTCACGATCCGTCGTTCCCTCGGAGCAGAGAACGGGCTCTTCTATGCCACGATTGATTTCGATGGTGAGCAAACTGCGCACCATTCCGAAGCTTCCTTCTCCGCCGCGCTTTTCCAATTGCTTGGGCTTAAGCCACCGCGTCTGGTGTCGACCAAAGGGGAAGAAACGAAACCCTACATAGCGACCCTGCTGCCGCTCTTCTATTTGATTCAGGGCCACGGGTACTCGGCTGCCTATCGCGCCCCTACCTCGTTCATCACGGATCAGTTTGTGGAGATGGTGCGGTTCGCGTTCGGCCTGAATCCAAAGCACTCATTCGAGGTCAAGAAGTCACTTATTGAAGAGAAAAGTGCTTTGGAGGCGCAGACCCGCAAGATCGTCGCTGCGCAGCGCGTTTTTGAATACCAGAGCCGTGGTGTGGACACCAGCGATGCAAATCAGGCTGCACTGCAGCGGAGCTCTGAGAATCTGACACAACAGCTCGACGGACTTCGCGTGTCGGTGGATGCCAAGGGCAGTGCGAGCTCGGCACTTACTCAACTGCTACGTCAGAAGGACGTGCAAATCCGGTCACGCCAGTTGGAGCTCTTTGAACTTCAGAATCGGGTTGCAGGCATCGAGACCATCCGTGCGGAGATTGATGGCGAGGTCAAGACTCTCGGCCTTAACGAAGAGGCTCTCGGCGTCTTCAAATCTTTCCAGGAAATCTGCCGTGCTCCGAACTGCGGGCTGTTCCTTGGAAGCGCTGAGTCTTACGGAAAAAATCTGCTGTATCTCAAGGATCAAATCAAAGACCTTGAGCGCAACAGTCAGCGCGCCGAGATTCGTGTTGAGCAATTGACGGAGCGCCTTGAGGAGTTGGGTGCGGAACGCCAAACGCTCGTTGACAACCTTGAGTCGCCGAGCGCTTCAGGCGTCGACCAACTCGTGACGGCTGTACAGACACTGACCAAGCAACTTGTTGGCGTCCAAGGGGAGCTAGCCCGAATATCGGGGTTGAAGGATGAGCGATTGAAGCTGTTCGCACTGGAGCAAGAACGAGGCCGTATTCAGGATCGCATCGACGGACTTACGAACACTGGGAGAGCTGACCATGCGTTCAACGAACTTCGACGGAATCTGCGCGATCTGACCGTGAAATGGATGGACACGTTGGACACTACCAGCGTGTCGAGGAACGTAGATATCGACTTGAATCTGCGGTTCACCTTTGGAGGGGAAACGCTGGAGACGATTGGCAGCGGCGGCACCAGCAGTACCACGAGTCGGCTAGTCCTCGCCATTCACGCAGCGCTGTTGGAAGCCTATCTCTCCGACAAAGCACGTCCCTTCCGCTTCCTGATTCTGGACACGCCCAAGCAGGACGAACTTCACACGGCTGACTTAGCAAGGTACCTTACAGAGCTCGAGAAGATGTGTGAGGCGAATGACGCGCAGCTGCTCTTCTCCTCCACAGAATACGATCACCCGACCGCGAAGCAGGACCGGCGCTGGCTTCCGACGTACCGAGGTCCGGAGAAGCCGATGTACCTTGGGAAGCGGATGGAACAGTTGCCCCAAGATGCGGCCGCGGGCTCTCCTTAAGGCGGCGCATGATGCCTGGAGTGCGTGAGAAGGTTTGTTAGCTTTTAGATAGCGATTGAGCCAGTGCGACTTCTGTTGTCGCTGCAGAGCCACCAGTGAAGCGACTGAGGTAGCCTTTCACTCGTGGGTAACGCTGGCCAAAATCGATAAACGTCTGCGACCTTACCAAGCAGGCCTTCTGGGCAACCCTCGCGCAAACAAAAAAGCCCGGCACTAGCCGGGCTTCCCACTTTCAATCCCCATCCATCACTTGCAGCTAAAACTGCTCGCACTCTCCATATCCCCTGTCCCGTTGTACCTCGCGACCTTGGGGTACACACACAGCGGCCGAGTACGGTTGGCCGACCAGCTGGCAGGCAGCTCGTTGTTGACCACGTTAGCCCCCGCGCCGCGTGCCTTCGCCGTCACGCTGTCGGGCGCCTTGCCTTGTTCCACCCACGCCACCAGTGGGGCCAGCATGTCGAACTGGTCGGTGGCGGGGCCGCCGGAGCAGTGGTTCATGCCGGGCACCAGGTACAGGCGGGCAAAGTCGTCGGCCTTGCCGCCGTGGTTGGCCTGCACGCGGTCCATCCAGTTTGCGGTGTCGATGGGCGAGAACACTCCGTCGGCCACGCCGTGGTAGACCATCATCTTGGCGCCTCGGTTGCGCAGGGCGCCCAGGTTGGCATCGTTCGGTGGCGTCATGTACGACCACGATGACTCGGTATAGACCGGCGTGGTGGCGAACATCTTGGGGTAGTCCGCGTCCATGCTGAAGTTCATCGCGTACTGCAGGCCGGTGGTGGCCTTGAAGGCGTCTAGCGTGGAGGGCGGTGTGGTGAACAAAAACGCCACGGCCCCCGCGTCGCGTGTGGTGGGGGCGTTGAAGTGCCAGAACGCAAAGTTGCTGCCCGCCACGCCGGGGTCGAACCAGGTGCCGGTGTACAGCGCTTCGCCCTTGCTGTTCTTGGGCCCGGCAAAGATGCTGGCCAGCACGTTCTTTTGGTCGGCAGAGATGCACGACCCGTCCCGCGCAGGGTTGGCAGCGGTGCAGGTGGGCACGTCGCGCTGCAGGTTGAAGGCGGCCTGGCAGGCCTGCACATCGTTCACCTGGCCGTCGGTGGCACCGTCCAGCGCGTCGCAGCGCTCCAAAATCTTGCGGCCGATGAGCTGGAACTCGGCGGGGCTCACGGCCTTGGTCAGGTCGGGCTGGCCGTTGGCACCGGGGGTGGATACCTTGGCGTATTGCTGGGCCTTCCACAACTGCGCGGTGGCGGCTTTGGGCAGGCTGAAGCCGGGGTTGCCCGCCAGGATGCCGTCGTACTGGTCGGCATAGCGCGATGCGGCGACCATGGCGTGGCGCCCGCCGTTGGAGCAGCCTGCGATGTATGAGCGGTCTGGGGCCTTGCCGTAGGCGCCCTTGATCAAGTCCTTGGCCATGGGCGTCAAGGTGCCCACGGCCTGGTAGCCGTAGTCCAGCCGGGCCTGCGGGTCCAGGCCAAAAAACGGTGTGGGCGCGCCGTGGCCCGCGTCAGAGCTGAGCACCGCAAAGCCTTGCACCAGGCCAGGGGCGACCGGCGCAGCGCCGCTCACTGCGCCCAGCGCGGTCACTACGTTCCCATCCAGCCCGCCATTGGCCTGGTGCAGAAAGCGGCCGTTCCAGTTCTGCGGCAGGCGCATCTCAAAACCGATGGCGTAGCTGGCGCCGTCCACGGGGCTGGTGCGTTCTTTCATCTTGCCTTTGACGAGGCAGTGCGCGGGCGCCTGGGTGGTGTTGCCTTGCAACGTGATCGGCCCTGCGGCCACTGTCTCTGCCGAAGTGATGCGGGTGTCGGGCAGCGCGAGGCTCTGGGCCAGCGTGGTGCAGTTTTTCAGGGTGGCGGGTGTGGCGGCGCCTAGCAGCGGTGGGGGCGTGGTGTGCGGCGCACTGGCGCAGCCCGCCAGCAGCGCGGCGGTGCCCATGGCCGTGGTGATTGCAGAGAGAGGAAGGGTGCGCGGGAGCAGGGGTTTCATGCGATGTCTCCAGGTGGGCGGGAAGGTAAGGCCATCAAAAAAAAAGGCCCTGGCCGCAGTGGCCAGGGCCGGGGGCGCTACTTGCAGCTGAAGCTGCTGGCGCTTTCGATGCTGCCCGTGCCGTTATAGCGCGCCACCTTGGGGTAGGCGCACAGCGGCCGGGTGCGGTTGGCAGACCAGGTGGCGGGCAGGTCGGCGTTTACACCGCCCACATTGCCTGCGCCGCGCGCGGTGGCAAGCACGCTGTCGGGTGCCTCGCCTTTTTCCACCCAGTTCACCAGCGGGGTCAGCATGTCGAACTGGTCGGTGGCGGGGCCGCCAGCGCAGTGGTTCATGCCGGGCACGCGGTAGTAGCGTGCAAAGTTGCTGGCGTCGCCGTTGTTGGCGGCGCGCACGCCGTCATACCAGGCGGTGGTGTCGTCGCTGGAGAAGATGGGGTCGCTGGTGCCGTGGTAGACCATCATCTTGGCGCCCCGGCCCTTGATGGCCGACAGGTTGCTGGGGTTGGGTGGCGTCATGAACGACATGGCGCTTTCGGTGTAGACCGCGTTGGTCGCGTTCACGCGGGCCAGCATGGTGTCTACGTTGCCCGTCAGTGCAAACACGGGGCCGTTGAACGTGGCAGCGTCTTCAGGCGGCACCGACCAGATCAGGCCCACACCGCCGGAGTCGAGCACTAGCGGCGCGGTGAACTCCCAGAACCCATACCCACCGCCTGCCAGCCCCGCGTCATACGGAAAGCTTGTGTAGATCTTGCTGCCCGAGCTGGTGGTGGGGCCGCTGAAGATCTTGGCAATGCCGGTCTTCTGCTCGGCAGACAGGCAGCTGCCGTCGCGTGCGCCGCTGCAGGTGGGCACATCGCGGTCCAGGTTGAAGGCGGCCTGGCAGGCGCCAGTGTCTTGCACCAGTCCGTCCGTGCTGCCGTCCAGCGCGTCGCACTTGGCCAGCACGGCGTTGGACACCAACGCACGCTCGGCCGTGGTGAAGCCGGTGGACAGGTCTCCGGGCGTGCTCGCAAGCGATGCGTAGATCTTGCCGCTGGCAATGCTGGCGATGGCGGCCTTGGGCAGGTTGAAACCGGGGTTGCCCACCAGGTAGCCGTCGTACTGGTCAGCAAAGCGTGACGCCGCCACCATGGTGTGGCGCCCGCCGTTGGAACAGCCGCCAAAGTACGAGCGGTCGGGTGCCTTGCCGTAGGCGGTCTGGATGGCGCTCTTGGCCATGGGCGTGAGCTTGGCCACGGCCTGGTAGCCGTAGTCCAGGCGCGCCTGCGGGTCGATGCCAAAGTTGGGGCCCATGGAGCCTTCATGGCCCGCGTCCGAGCTGATGACCGCAAAGCCCATGTTGAGGGCGTTGTTCAGCCCACCGCCGCCATTGACCGCGCCCGTGGCGGGCACCACGCTGCCGTCGATGCCGCCGTTGCCCTGGTGAAAGAAGCGGCCGTTCCATGCGTTGGGCAGGCGCATTTCAAAGCTGATGGCGTAGCTCTTGCCATCCACGGCGCTCACGCGCTGGAACATCTTGCCGGTGACCTGGCAGTGCGCGCGCACCGGCGTGCCGGCCACCGTCAACGTACCCGCCGCAATGGTGTTGGCTGCGGTGATGGTGGTGTTGGCAAAGTTGATGCGGTTGGCCAGCTCGCTGCACGACTGCAGCGTGCCGGGTGTTGCCGCTGCCAGCTGGGGTAGCGTGGGTTCAGACGAGCCGCCACAGCCGACCAGCAGCGCGATCGGCAGGGCTGACAGCGCGGTCAGGGCATAAGGGTTGGCGCGCGTTCTCGTTTTTCTTTTGAAGTTCACGGTGTTGTCTCCTGTTGTCAGAGGCGCAAGGAACCCCGCAGCGCGGCCTCAACACGCTGTGGGAGGGAGATCAGCGAAAAGCTTGTGCGCTATCCAATGCTATTCAATTTGTAGCTGTTAGCGCTTATCCATCAAGCGCTAGAGGCCAGTTTGGCTTTGATTTCGAGAGCCTGCGCAATGCGCTGGCGCAGCATGGCGGCGCGCATGTCGAACTCGGGCAGCACCCACTGGGTGAGGGCCTGGGCGGGGGCGCTCCAGCGGTCGGGGTCCTGGGTGGGCTCGCTCCCGCGCTTGGCGTGGCTCACCGCCCCAATCTGGCCCCAGGCCCAGTCCAGCAGCACCAGCGCCACCGCGCGCAGGTAGTCGTCGGCCACCCAGTAGGGCAGCTCGGGGTCCGTTTGCGCAGCAATCGCCAGGGTCTGCGTGATCTCCACCAAGGCATGGCGGCGCGCGCTGGCGGCGGGGCTGGGCGCTGCGCCCGGCAGCGATGCCAGCAGCGCCGCCAGGCCCTGGCCCCCATCGGCCAGCACCTTGCGCACCAGCAGGTCAATCGCCTGGATCTCGTTCGTGCCTTCGTAGATCATGGCCACGCGCGCGTCGCGCACGATCTGCTCAATGCCCCATTCGCGCACATAGCCGTGGCCGCCAAACACCTGCAGGCAGGCGCTGGCGCCGTGGAAGCCCTGTTCGGTGAGTGCAGATTTCAGCACCGGCGTGACCAGTGCACACCATCGCTGGGCTGCGGCGCGCTCGCCCGCGTCGGCACTGTGTTGGGCCACGTCCAGCTGCAACGCGGTGTGGTACGCCAGCACGCGCCCGCCGTCGATCCACGCGCGCTGCGTGTGCAGGATGCGGCGAATGGCCGGGTGGTCCTGAATCAGGCTGGTGTCCTTGGCGCCCGGTGCGCGCATCTGGCGGCGCTCTGCCGCATAGGCGCTGGCCTTTTGCCACGCGGCCTCCAGCAGGCCAATGCCTTGCAGGCCCACATGCAGGCGCGCGGCGTTCATCATCACGAACATGGCGTTCAGGCCCTTGTTCGGCTCGCCCACCAACCAGCCGGTGGCGTCGTCAAAGCGCATCGCGCAGGTGGGGCTGCCGTGCAGGCCCATTTTTTCTTCAATGCGCTCGCAAACCACGGCGTTGCGGGTGCCATCCTGAAGCATCTTGGGCACCAGAAACAGCGACAACCCCTTGGGCCCCGCCGGTGCATCGGGCAAGCGCGCCAGCACCAGATGCACGATGTTGTCGGTCAGGTCGTGTTCGCCGCCCGAGATAAAAATCTTGCTGCCGTTCACCCGCACGCTGCCGTCAGGCTGCGGCACGCCGCGTGTGCGCACCTGGCCCAGGTCGCTGCCCGCGTGGGCTTCGGTGAGGCACATGGTGGCCAGCCATTCGCCAGTAGCGATTTTCGGCAGGTACCGCGCCTTGAGTTCGTCGCTGGCGTGGTGCTTGATGCACTCATACGCGCCATGCAGCAGGCCCGGCGCCATGGTCCAGCCGTGGTTGGCACCGGCCAGCCATTCAAACAGCACACATTCGAGCACCGCCGGCAGGCCCTGGCCGCCGTCTTCGGGCGCGCACGACAGCGATGGCCAGCCCGCCTGCCAGAAGGCCTGGTAGGCATCGCGAAAGCCTGCGGGGGTGTGCACGCGCCCGCCGTCAAAGCGGCAGCCTTCTTCGTCACCGCTGCGCTGCAGCGGGGCGATGGCGCTGTCCACAAACTTGGCGGCTTCGTCCAGCACCTGCGCAGCCAGCTCGGCATCGGTATCGGCAAACGGCGCCAGTGCCTGCCAGCGCGTTGGCGCCTGCAGTACGTGGGTCAGCAAGTGCTGGATGTCGGCAAGGGCCTGGCGTGCTTGCATGGGTGCTCACTACTAAAGTAATAGCTGTCAGCGATTGCTGGATAAGCGCTAGAGCCTGTTTTTATTCAAATCCAACCCGTCGAAGCGTGGTGACCATGTGCCGTAGATGCCCTGGCTTCGACTGGCTCAGCCCGAACGGTTGGGGGGCGGGCCGCTGCAAGGAGGGCGCTGCGCTCTGTGTCGAGCCCCCGCCCGTAAACACTGGCGCGGCCCAGGCCAGTGCCACCGTGGATCTGGCTTTGCCAGTCCACCGCAGGCGTCCCCCTCAGGGGGGGCGGCGCGCAGCGACTCAGGGGGGAGTCAGGACTCTGATGTGAACCCGATCTGCTTGACCAGCGGCCCCCAGCGCTCGAACTCGGCCTTCTGGTCAGCCAGCATTTCCTGCGGGGTGCTGCCGTGCGCCACCAGGCCGACGATGCCCAGTGCGTCAACCACGGTCTTGTCCTTCAGCGCGCCGGTGATGGCCGCATTGGCGCTGGCCAGCGTGGCGGGCGCGATCTTGGCCGGGGCATAGAAGCCGAACCATTCCTCGGACGTCACGTCGGGGTAGCCCAGTTCGGTGAAGGTGGGCACATCCGGCAGGTAGGGCGAGCGCTTCTTGCCCGAGGTGGCCAGCACGCGCACGCGGCCGGTCTTCATGTACTGCAGGTAGTCGCCGCTGGGGTTCACGGCGGCAGAGATCTGGCCGCCGACCAGGTCGGTGATGCTGGGCACTGTGCCGCGGTAGGGCACATGCTTGAGGTCAACCCCCGCGCGAATGCCGAGCAGGGCGCCCAGCAGGTGCGGCATGGAGCCCGCGCCGGGAGAGCCGTACATGGCCTTGTCCGGGTTGGCCTTGGCCCACGCCAGGAAGTCCTTGAGGGTCTTCACTTCCGCTGGAACAGCAGGCCCCACGGCCAGGCCGTGGTGCATGATCGCGCCGATCGAAACGGGCGTCACATCCTCAGGCTTGTAGCTGAGCTTGGGATAGATGTGTGGGTACACCGACAGCGCCGACACGGGTGCCAGCGTCAGCACCGAGCCATCGGCGGGCGAGTTCTTCAGCGTCTCTACCGCGATGCGGCCGCCCGCGCCGGGCTTGTTCTCTACAAAGCCCGGGTTCTTGCTGTAGGCCGTGCCGCCCAGCTTTTCGGCCACGCGGCGGGCTACGCTGTCGCCCGCGCTCCCGGCGGGAAAGCCGTACATGATCTTGACCTGTTCCAGCGTCTGGGCAAAACCGGTCAATGGGTAAAGCGCCCCAAGCGCAGCGGCGGAGCCGAGGGCTTGTACAAAGTGGCGGCGAGTGGTCGTCATGGTTGTCTCCTGGTGGTTTTGTGGTGTGTGATGACGGGGATGTGAAAAGGCGATCAGCGTGGCGCCATGCGCAGGGCACCGTCGAGGCGAATCACTTCGCCGTTGAGGTGGCCGTTGGTCACGATGTGGCAGGCCAGCTCGGCAAACTCCTCGGGCTTGCCCAGGCGTGGCGGGAACGGGATGCTGGCCGCCAGCGACTGCTGCACGGCTTCGGGCAGTTCTTTCATCAACGGCGTGGCAAACAGGCCGGGCGCTACGGTGCACACGCGGATGGCGTGCTGCGCCAGGTCGCGCGCCATGGGCAGCGTCATGCCGGCCAGGCCCGCTTTGGACGCGCTGTAGGCCTGCTGGCCCACCTGGCCGTCAAAGGCCGCAACGGAGGCGGTGAACATCATCACGCCGCGCTCGCCGTTGTCCAGCACGGGCAGCTTGGCGCACGCAGCGGCAAACAAGCGGCTCACGTTGTAGCTACCGATCAGGTTGATGTTGATCACGCGCACAAAGTCTTCCAGCGGCGCGGCGCTGCCGTCGCGCTGCACCACGCGCTTGGCGCTGCCGATGCCGGCCACGTTCATCAGGATGCGCGCTGGGCCGTGGGCGGCTGCGGCCTGGTCGATGGCGGCGGTCACGCTGGCGGCGTCGGTGATGTCGCAGGCGCAGGCCACGGCGCTGCCCGCGCCGAATTCGGTGTTGATGGCTGTCGCCACTTTTTCAGCCAGTTCGGCATTGCGGTCGAGTACCGCCACCTTGGCGCCCAGGCGGGCCAGTTCGCGCGCGGTGGCCTCGCCGAGGCCCGATGCGCCGCCGGTCACGAGAGCGGCTTGTCCTTGGATTTGCATGGTGGTTGTCCTTGTGTTGTCGGTTCAGATCGGTTCAGTTCAATTCATTGCTGGGGAACGATGGTGAGCGGCAGGCTGCCGTCGTGCAGTGCGTTCACCAGGTCTGCGCGGTGCTTGAGCACGGCGCGCTGGTTGATGGAGCCCTTGTCGGTGATCTCGCCCTTGTCCAGCGACGGCGGCTCGGCCATCAGGTGCATGCGGGCCACGCGGGTGGCGCTGCCGGTGGCCTGTGCGGCCAGCTGGTTGATCACCTGCTGAAAGTGCTGCTGCACGGGCGCGCTCTCCAGCACCTGCTGCAGGCTGGCGTCGCTGGGCAGGCCCGCCAGCGTGCGGATGTGCGGCGTGGGGATCAGCAGCGCGCCCACTTCCTTGAGGTTGATGCCGGTGATGACGGCGTCTTGCACATAGGGTGCGCAGGCCGCGATGATCTTGGCGCGCATGGGGCCCACGCTCACGAAGGTGCCGGTGCTGAGCTTGAAGTCCTCGGCGATGCGGCCATCGAACTTCAGGCCCTTGTTCAGGTCGGCCTCGTCGATCCACTTCACGGCGTCGCCAGAGCAGTAAAAGCCTTCTTCGTCGAAAGCCTCTTGCGTGGCCTCGGCGTTGCGCCAGTAGCCCTGCGTGATGTTGGGGCCGCGATAACGCACCTCGACCTTGCCATCGATGGGCACCAGCTTTAACTCCAGCCCCGGCGTGGGCACGCCGATGTCGCCCGCCTGCACGTTGGGGCTGTTCACGGCCACGCAGAAGGGGCAGCCCTCGGTCATGCCCAGGCCGGTGTTCATCACGATGCGCTCGCCCACCTCGCGCTCGGCCACCTCGAACAGGGCATCCCAGATGGGCTGCGACAGCGCGGCGGCGGCAAAGAAGAACATCTGCACGCGGCTGAGCAGGTTCTTGCGCAACTGCTCGTCGGTCTTCATGGTGTGCGCGATCACCTCAAAGCCCGTGGGCACGTTGAAGTACACCGTGGGGGCGATCTCGCGCAGGTTGCGAATGGTCTCGGCCATGCCGGCAGGCGTGGGCTTGCCTTCGTCCACGTACAGCGTGCCGCCGTTGTAGATGACGATGCCGAAGTTGTGGTTGCCGCCAAAGATGTGGTTCCAGGGCAGCCAGTCCACCAGCACCAGGTCTTGTTCGGCCAGCACGGGCATGGACTGGTTCATCTGCTGCAGGTTGGCGGCCCACATGCCGTGCGTGATGATCACGGCCTTGGGCGCCTTGGTGGAGCCCGAGGTGAACATGAACTTGGCGATGGTCTCGCGTGTGATGGCGGCGTGTGCGGCGTCCACAGCGGGCGTGGCTTCAGTGGCCAGCAGGGCGCTGAACGGCGTGGTGGCGTGGCCCTCCAGCGTGCCCTGGCCCAGCACCACGTGGACGTCGGCGCCCACGGTGGCTTTGATGGCTGTGGCATAGCGCTCGGCATTGCTGGCAAACACCAGGCCGGGCGTCAGCGTGTCGATGGCGTGGCGCAGCTTGTCGTAGTCCTTGCTCACGGTGGAATACGCCGACGACACCGTGCATTGCGGCACGCCCGCTACCAGGCAGCCCAGCGACAGCAGGGCGTGGTCCAGGTCGTTTTCGCTCAGCATTACCACGGGGCGTTCGGCGTTCACGCCCAGGTTGAGCAGCGCCTGCGCAATGCGGCGCGCGGACTGCCAGGCCTCGTGGTAGCTGATGTGGCGCCACTCGCCCAGGCTGCCGTCGGCGTTCTTCACTCGCTGCGCCATCCAGGTGCGGTCGGGTGTCGTCTGCGCCCAGTGCGCCAGGCGGTCGGTCAGGCGCACGGGGTGGGGCTGCAGGTCTTGCGTGGCGCGCACATAGACCACGCCGTTGTCGGCCTGGCGGGTGGTGACCTCGGTCACGCCAAAACGCAAGGGCCGGTAGCGGGGGGTGGGGGCGGTTGCCATCATGGGTGCTTTCAAGAACTCACTGGCGCTGGCGGGTGCTCGCATCTCAGGCCTTCTGGACCTTGGCTGCCTTGCCGTCGAGGAAGGCGCGCACGCGGGCCTTGGCTTCGGGCGCGCTCTGGGCGATGCCGGCCATCATGGCTTCGGTCATCAGGCCCTGGTCCGATGGCTGCTCGGCAATGCGGGGCAGGGCGTGCATGAGTGCGTAGTTGGTCAGCGGCGCGTTCTGGGCAATGCGCTGGGCCAGCTCAAAGGCCTTGTCGAATGCGGTGCCGGTGGGCACGAGGTATTGCGCAAAGCCCACCTTTTCGCCGTCTACGGCGTTGTAGACGCGGCCGGTCATCATCATGTCGGTCATGCGGGCCGTGCCGATCAGGCGCGGAATACGCACCGCGCCGCCGCCGCCCACAAAGATGCCGCGCGAGCCTTCGGGCAGCGCATAAAAGGTGGATTCGTCGGCCACGCGGATGTGGCAGGCGCTGGCCAGCTCCAGCCCGCCGCCCACCACAGCGCCGTGCAACGCGGCGACCACGGGCACGGGGCCAAACTGCACACGTTCGAGCGCGGCATGCCACATGCGCGAGTGGTGCAGGCCTTGGCCCGCGTCGCGCTCTTTCAGCTCGGACAGGTCCAGGCCGGAGCAAAAGTGATCTCCCTCGCCATCTATCACCGCAGCACCCACGGTGGCGGGCAGGTTGTCCATCACATCCCGCAGCGCCAGGATCAGGCCGTCGTTGAGCGCATTGCGCTTGGCGGGGCGCGTCAGCCGGATAACCGCGATTTCGTCGCGTTCGCCACGGATTTCAAGGGAGATGTCGGAGTTCTTGGTCATGGTGGTGTGAGTGAGTTAGGGAAATTATGGTTATCAAGAATAACTAAAACAAGACCGCGAGGCCGCTCTTTGCTAGGGGGTTTCCCTAGCTTTCCAAGCGACTCACATGGTTATGATAAATAACTAAAATTGTTGCGCAATTCACGCAAGGACCCTGTCATGAACGCCTTTATCCCCTACGGTATCTACTGGTCGTCTCCGTTTGCCAAGTGGCAGGGCACGCTGGCCAACCTCAATGCGCTGCCGCTGGCCGCCGCCGTGGGCAAGCAGGCGCTCACCGCGCGAGGCTATGACCTGTCGGCCGTGGACCTGGCCATTCTGGGCATCACCAACCCGCAAAAGGGCAGCTTCTACGGCCTGCCGTGGGTCACCGGCCTGATGGGCATCGACCGCGTGGCGGGCCCCACGGTGCAGCAGGCCTGCGCCACCAGCGTGCGCGCGCTGCAGATGGCCGCGCAAGAGGTGGCGTGCGGCACGGCCACCAGCGCACTGCTGGTGATGGCGGACCGCCAGTCCAACGGCCCGGTGGTGTACTACCCCGATTCGAGCGGTGTTGGCGGCTATGGCATCACCGAGCACTGGGTGCCCGACAACATGGGCCACGACCCGTATGCCAAGAACCCCATGTTGCAGACTGGCGAGAACGTGGCGGCGCGCTACGGCATCACCACCGAGGAGCAGCACGCGCTCAAGCTGCACCGCTACCACCAGTACCAGGAAGCGCTGGCTGACGACCGCGCTTTCCAAAAGCGCTATATGGCCGATGTGCCCGTCACCGACTCCAAGTTCCGAACGCAGACCGGTACCCTCAGCACGGACGAGGGCATCTTCCCGACCACCGCCGAGGGCCTGGCCAAGCTCAAGCCCGTAAAGGAAGGCAGCACCGTGACGTTCGGCGGTCAGACGCACCCGGCCGATGGCAACGCGGGTGCCATCGTCACCACGCGCGAACGGGCCCGTGCCGTGGCGACCGACCCGGGCATTGAGGTCGAGATCCTGGGCTTTGGCATGTCCCGCGTGGAGGCGGGCTTTATGCCCATGGCGCCGTCGCCTGCCGCTTTCAACGCGCTCAAGAACGCAGGCCTGTCCATCAGCGATGTGGCAGCCATCAAGACGCACAACCCGTTCGCCGTGAACGACATCGCCCTGGCGCGCGACACCGGCTTTGCCTGGGAGCGCATGAACAACTACGGCAGCTCCATCATCTGGGGCCACCCGCAGGCCCCCACCGGCATGCGCGCCATCATCGAACTGATCGAAGAACTGGTGCTGCGCGGCGGCGGCGTGGGCCTGTTCACCGGCTGCGCTGCGGGCGACACCGGCTATGCCACCGTGCTGCGCGTGACCGACGGCAAGACAACGCAAAAGGCCTGAACCATGAGCACCCAAGAACATTCGTTTTCTGCCCCCCTGAACGCCTGGCTGGTTGATGGTGTGCGCACGCCGCTCGTGGATTACTGCGGCGCGCTGGGCCACGTGTCGCCCACCGACATGGGCATCAAGGTCGCCCGCGCCGTTTTAGAGCGCAGCGGCGTGCCCGCCGCCGATGTGGGTTCGGTCATCACCGGCTCCATGGCGCAGGCGGACTTTGACGCCTACGTGCTGCCGCGCCACATCGGCCTGTACGCCGGGGTGCCGCAAGAGGTGCCGGCCATCCTGGTGGCGCGCATCTGCGGCACGGGGTTCGAGCTGTTCCGCCAGGCGGCGGACCAGATCGCGCTGGGTTATACCGACGTGGCGCTGGTGGTGGGTACCGAGTCCATGACGCGCAACCCGATTGCCGCCTACACGCACCGCACCGGCTTCAAGCTGGGCGCACCCGTGGAGTTCAAGGACTTCCTCATGGAGGCATTGATCGACACCGCAGGCCCGGTGACGATGATCGAGACGGCCGAGAACCTGGCCAAGAAATACGGCATCACCCGCGAGGACGTGGATGCCTACGCCGCCCAGTCGTTCGAGCGCGCGCTCAAGGCCCAGGCCGATGGTTTTCTGGCCGGTGAAATCGTTCCGGTGACGAGCGAGAAGTTCGAGCTGGCAGGCTACGCCACGCGCGGCATTGCGCTGCCGCGCAAGGTCGCGCAGCTCGACCGCGACACGCACCCGCGCCCTTCGCCGGTCGAAACGCTGGCCGCGCTGCGCACCGTGTACCCGGGCGGTGTGCAGACGGCGGGCAACAGCTCGGCCCTGGTTGATGGCGCTGCGGGCGCGGTGGTGGCCAGCGATGCCTATGTGCAGCGGCGCGGCCTGAAACCCCTGGCGCGCCTGCGCGGCGCGGCGGCCGTGGGCGTGGCGCCCGAGTTCATGGGCATCGGCCCCGCCCCGGCCATCCGCGCGCTGCTGGCGCGCACGGGCCTCACACTCGACGATATCGGCCTCTTTGAAATCAACGAAGCCCAGGGCGCACAGACTCTGGCCGTGGGCCGCGAGTTGGGGCTGGATCTGAACAAGCTCAACGTCAATGGCGGCGCCATCGCGCTGGGCCACCCCTTGGCCGCCACCGGCGTGCGCTTGACGGTGACGCTGGCGCGTGAACTGCGCCGCCGCGGCCTGCGCTATGGCATCTCCAGCGCCTGCGTGGGCGGTGGGCAGGGCATGGCCCTCCTGATCGAAAACACCGAAGCCTGATATCTAAGCCAAATCGGGCTCCAGCGCTTATTTTATAAGCGCTAGTAGCTATCAAAAACATAGTATTCAATCAAAGACACCATGAAAATCATCACCGCCGCTGAAGCCGGGGCCCTCATTCCCGACAACGCCACCATATTCCTGGGCGGCCTGGCCGTCTCCAGCCTGCCCGAGGAAGTGCTCAAGGGCGTGGAAAAGAACTTCCTCGACACGGGCCACCCGAAGAGCGTGACCACCTGGGCCTGCGGTGCCATCGGCAACAGCAAGGACGCGGGCATGGTGCACTTTGCCCACCCCGGCATGATCAAGCGCACCGTGGCCGGCCACTTCGGCCAGACCGGTGCAGAGATGATGAAGATGGTGTTTGACGGCGAAGTGGAGGCCTACAACTTCCCGCAGGGCAGCCTGTCGCACCTCACACGCCACATTGCCAGCCGCAGCCCCGGGCTGCTGACTAAGGTGGGACTGGGCACCTTCGTGGACCCGCGCATTGAAGGCGGCAAGCTCAACAGCAAGTCGACCGAAGACCTGGTCAAGCTCGTCGAATTCAACGGCGAGGAATGGCTGTTCTACCCCTCGCCCAAGGTCGATGTCGCCATCATCCGCGGCACGCTGGCCGATGAAAACGGCAACATCACGCTCGACAAGGAAGGTGTGCTGCTGGAGCAGATCAACATCGCCCACGCGGCCAAGGCCTGCGGCGGCATCGTCATTGCTCAGGTGGAACGCATCGTCAAGGCCGGCAGCCTGCACCCCAAGTCGGTCAAGGTGCCGGGCGTATCGGTGGACTATGTGGTGGTGAGCCGCCCCGAGAACCACATGCAGACCATCAGCACGCAGTTCAACCCCGCACTGTGCGGCGACCTGCGCGTGCCGCTCAATTCGCTCGAACCCATGCCGCTGGACGAGCGCAAGGTCATCGCGCGCCGCACGGCGCTGGAGCTCACGCCCGGTGCTATCACCAACCTTGGCATCGGCATTCCGGCCGGTGTGCCGTCGGTGGCGGCAGAAGAGGGCGTGTCCGACCAGTTCACGCTGAGCGTGGAAAGCGGCATCACCGGCGGCATCCCGGCGCAGCTCGGAGACTTCGGCACGGCCTACAACGCCGACGCGATCATTGAGCAGTCGCTGCAGTTCGACTTCTACGACGGCGGCGGGCTGGACGCGAGCTTTTTGGGCCTGGCGCAGGCCGACAACCAGGGCAACGTGAACGTGAGCAAGTTCAATGGGCGCCCCGTGGGCTGCGGCGGGTTTGTGAACATCACGCGGTCTACCAAAAAGCTCGTGTTCTGCGGCACCTTCACTGCGGGCGGCCTGGAGGTGAAGGTGGGCGATGGTCAGCTGACCATCGTCAAGGAGGGCCGCTCGCGCAAATTCATCGAGAAGGTTGAGCAGATCACCTTCAACGGGCTGGATGCCGCCCAGCGCGAACAGAACGTGCTCTTTGTGACCGAGCGCGCCGTGTTCCACCTGACGACCGAGGGGCTGGAGTTGATCGAGATCGCGCCCGGCATCGACCTGGAGCGCGACGTGCTGGCGCACATGGGGTTCAAGCCGATCATGCGTGATGTGAAAACCATGGACCCGGGCCTGTTCCACGCAAAGTGGGGTGGCCTCGCTGCGGCCATGACGGCCAAGGTGGCGCAGGCGGCTTAAGGCGATTTGGAGGGCAGACGGGGCGCGGCGGGCGCCCCTTCTCCATTTTTCTTCCGCTCTTTCGCCCCGTTCCTGCGGACCCTGTCGGAGCCCGGTCAAAACCCGTGATGTCGTCTCGTGCCGTTCAACCATCTCATGGCGAACGGCCGAGCGGAACCGGGCCTACGCTCCTTAGGAGCCTGTCGGGCTTGGAGCGTCGAAAGCGAAAATCGGCCCCAGCGAGGACAGTTTTTGCCGAATTTGCAGCCCCATAGCATGGCTATGGGGCAAAAAGACGGTGTTCTCGAAGAGCGGCGTAGCCAAAAATGGACCGCTGCGGCCGATTTGCAGCCGACGACTTCCAAGTCCGACAGGCTCCTATGGCAGATAAACCTTCTGCAGCAGCCGGATCAGCGTCTTGCGCTCCGTGGCCGTCAGGCGCGCGGTAGCATCTTCTTCCAGTTGCGCGGCAGTCGCTTCGGCCTGCACGGTCAGGTCTGCGCCTTCGGGCGTCAGGTGCACACCCATGGCACGCCCGTCGCTCGGGTGCGGGCGGCGCTCGATCAGGCCGCGCCGCTCCAGTGCGGCGATCAGGCCCACCATGTTGGGCGGCAACACATTGAGCGTGGCGCACAGCTGGCGCGAGGTGATGCCGGGGTTGTGCGCCACCAGCGACAGCACTGAAAAATCGACCACCTTCAGGTCATACACCGCCATGCGCTCCATGAACACTTCGATGATGGCCAGCGACGCGCGGCGCGTGTTGTAGCCCACCAGCGTGCGCAGGAAGCAGGTGTCCACCGACTCTGTGGTGACCGGCAGCAGGGTTTCAACAGAGGCCGTGGAGGGCGCGGTTTTTGTGCGGGTGCGTACGCTGGACATGGGGCGATTGTGCCGGGGCGCGGCGTAGACGCCGCTGCCCGGAAGGCCGCCGCAGGACTTGCGGCAGTCGGTTGAAGATGAAAATATGGGTCAAATTGGCCTCTGGCGCTTATCCAGTAAGCGCTAAAAGCTATCAATTTTGCACTGATTGCTGTCCACGCATCACATCGGGCTGCGCAGCACCCGGCGGTACTGCACGGCCTCTGCCACGTGGCTGACCTGTGTGGTGGGTGCGCCCGCCAGGTCGGCAATGGTGCGCGCCACCTTCAGCGCGCGGTGTGTGCTGCGCGCCGACCAGCCCAGGCGCGCGGCGGCGGTGTTGAGGAACTTGGCGGCCGTGTCATCCAGCAGCAGGTGCGTGTCGATCTCCTGCCCCTGCAGTGCCTGGTTGGTCTTGCCTTGCCGCGCCAGCGCCACGGCCCGCGCGCGCACCACCCGTTCGCGGATGGCCTCGGTGGCCTCGCCAGCGGGCGCCTGCACCAGCTGGTCGGCAGGCAGGGCGGGCACTTCGACATGCAGATCAATGCGGTCCAGCAACGGCCCGCTCAGCTTGCCCTGGTAGCGGTTCACCTGGTCGGGCGTGCAGCGGCAGGCGCGCTGGGTGGAGCCCAGGTAGCCACACGGGCATGGGTTCATCGCCGCAACCATCTGAAACCGTGCCGGAAACTCTGCTCGCTGCGCGGCGCGCGAAATGGTGATGTGGCCACTCTCCAGCGGCTCGCGCAGGGCCTCCAGCGCAGCGCGCGGGAACTCGGGCATTTCATCCAAAAACAAAACGCCGTTGTGGGCCAGCGATATTTCGCCGGGCCGCGGGGGTGAGCCCCCGCCGACCAGTGCCACCGCGCTGGCGGTATGGTGCGGTGAGGCCGTAGGCCGTTGCCCCCATCGGTCGGTGCGAAAGCGCCCTGCCAGGCTGGCAATGGCGGCGCTCTCCAGCGCCTCGTCCACCGTCATGGCGGGCAGCAGCCCCGCAAACCGCAGCGCCAGCATCGATTTGCCCGAGCCCGGTGGCCCGACCATCAACACGCTGTGGCCACCTGCCGCCGCAATCTCCAGCGCGCGTTTGGCGGTGGCTTGCCCCTTCACGTCCGACATATCCGGCCCCGCCGTGCTGGCGGCCATGGGCGTGGCTTGCAGGCGTGTCCAGCCGTCGTTGGCCACATCGGCATCGCCCGCCGCCACGCTGCCCGGTGGCAAAAAGGCGCGCACCACGTCCAGCAGGCGGCGCGCACGCACCACTTGGGCGGCGGGCACCAGGGCGGCTTCTTCTGCGCTGCCCGGGGGCAGCACCAGCTGCGCGGTGATCTGCTGCGTCGCCAGCGCCAGACTGGTGGCCAGCGCGCCGCGCACCGGGCGCAACTCGCCGGACAGCGACAGCTCGCCCGCAAACTCGTAGCCCGCCAGGCGGCTGGCATCGACCTGCCCGCTGGCGGCGAGGATGCCCAGGGCAATCGGCAAGTCAAACCGGCCCGAGTCCTTGGGTAAATCGGCCGGAGCCAAGTTGACGGTAATTCTCTTGTTATGCGGGAACTCCAGCCCCGCGTTCTGCAGTGCCGAGCGCACCCGTTCACGCGCTTCCTTCACCTCGACCTCGGCCAGCCCGACCAGCGTGAAGCTGGGCAGTCCGTTGGCCAGATGCACTTCGACGGTGACGGCGGGCGCCTGCAGCCCCAGAAGGGCGCGGCTTTGCACCAAAGCAAGACTCATGAAGCGGATTCTCCCCAGATGGGTGCGTTATATGGGTTTTTAGTGCCAGGCACTGGTGTTGCGCACCAACAAGGTGCGTCGTTGCCAGCGCGCACAACGCCAATGTACCGGGGATCTGTGTAACGCAACGCAACCGTCACGCAACGGTAATGCAGCGGATGCACCGACGTGTGGCACGGTCCGTGCTTAAAGCCCTCGTCCCTACTTTGTCCAACCGGAGGAAACATGACCCGCGCCATCATCAAGACCCTGGGCGTTGCCCTTGTCGCAGCCCTTCCCATGCTGGTCAGTGCCCAGCTCACCGGCAACGTCAGCCTGACCACGAACTACAAGTTCCGCGGCCAGGACCAGGACGTCTCCAAGGCCAAGGCCATGAAGCCCGCTCTGCAAGGCGGCTTTGACTACAGCTTCGGCGAATCCGGCTTCTATGTGGGCAACTGGAACTCCAGCGTGGACTGGCTGGCCAACAATTCGCTTGAATCCGACCTGTACGGCGGCTACAAGTTCAAGGCGGGTGGGGTCGATCTGGACGTGGGCGCACTGACCTACATCTACCCTGGCAACGCCAACGGCAACACGACTGAAGCCTATGCAGGCGCCACTTTCGGCCCGTTCTCGGCCAAGTACTCGCACACCATCTCCAAGGACTACTTCGGCTGGGCCGGTGCCAAGGCCGGTTCGGGCCTGAAGGGCCGCAACACGGGCTACCTGGGCTTTGCGTTTGCACAGGAAGTCGCTCCCAGCATCACGGTCAAGGCCACGGTGGGCTTCACCCGATTTGCCAGCGACATCAAGGACCTGGGCGTGCCGAACTACATGGACTACAGCCTGGGCGGTGCCTACGACTTCGGCGGTGGCCTGTCGCTCGGCGCAGCCGTGGTGGGCGCCAACAAGAAGGCCTTCTTCGGCCACGTCAACAAGTCGCGCGTGATCGTCACGCTCACCAAAACCCTGTAAGTCTCAATGGGCGCCGGTGGCGCCCATTCCGGAGGATCCAAAAATGAAAATGGTGACAGCCATCATCAAGCCCTTCAAGCTGGACGAGGTGCGTGAAGCACTCTCCGACATCGGCGTGCAAGGCATCACAGTGACCGAAGTCAAAGGCTTCGGGCGTCAAAAGGGCCACACCGAGCTGTACCGCGGCGCTGAATACGTGGTTGATTTTCTGCCCAAGGTGAAGATCGAAGCCGCTGTGGCCGACGACCTGGTGGACCGCGTGATCGAGTCCATCGAGGGCGCAGCCCGTACCGGCAAGATCGGCGACGGCAAGATCTTCGTCACCCACCTGGAGCAGGTGGTGCGCATCCGCACTGGCGAAACCGGCAAGGAAGCCCTGTAAGGGTCCGGCCGCATCACATCCAAGAAGAGAAACGCCATGAAAAAACTGCTTGCTTCCTTCATTCTCGGGCTGAGCCTGTTGTCCGTCGGCTCTGCCGCACTGGCACAAGCCCCCGCCACCGCTGAGGCGGCGGTCGCTGCCCCGGCTGCTTCTGAGGCGCCTGCTGCTGCCGCACCGGTGGCTGCACCCGCCGCTGCCGAAGCCGCACCCGCTGAAGCCCCTGCTGCTGCGGCACCCAAGATCGACTCCGGCGACACCGCCTGGATGCTGACCTCCACCATGCTGGTGATCCTGATGACCATCCCTGGCCTCGCGCTGTTCTACGGCGGCCTGGGCCGCAGCAAGAACATGCTGTCGGTGCTGATGCAGGTGTTTGTTGTGTTCTCCCTGGTGTCGCTGCTGTGGGCCGTCTACGGCTACAGCCTGGCGTTCTCGGGCGAAGGCAAATTCTTTGGCGGGTTCGACAAGATCTTCCTCAAGGGCGTGAACCAGGAAACCTTTGGTGCGCTCGCCACGATTCCTGAGTATGTGTTCATCGCGTTCCAGGGCACGTTTGCCGCCATCACCGTGGCGCTGATCGTCGGTTCGTTCGCAGAACGCATCAAGTTCGCGGCTGTGCTGATCTTTGCGGTGCTGTGGTTCACCTTCAGCTACGTGCCCATGGCCCACATCGTGTGGGGTGGTGGTCTGCTGGCCGCTGATGGCGCGCTGGACTTTGCAGGTGGCACCGTGGTGCACATCAACGCCGGTATCGCGGGCCTGGTGGGTGCCTACATGGTGGGCAAGCGCATCGGCTACGGCAAAGAAGCCCTCACGCCCCACAGCCTGACACTGACCATGGTGGGTGCCTCGCTGCTGTGGGTGGGCTGGTTTGGTTTCAACGCGGGTTCTGCCGGTGCGGCCAACGCCAACGCTGGTCTGGCGTTCATCAACACCATCCTGGCTACGGCCGCTGCCACGCTGGCCTGGATTGCCGGTGAAGCACTGCACAAGGGCAAGGGCTCCATGCTGGGTGCTGCATCCGGTGCGGTGGCTGGTCTAGTGGCGGTAACGCCTGCTGCAGGTTTTGTGGGCCCCATGGGTTCCATCGTGATCGGCGTGATCTCTGGCTTCGTCTGCCTGTGGGGTGTGAGTGGCTTGAAGCGCATGCTGAACGTGGACGACGCGTTTGACGTGTTCGGCGTGCACGGCGTGGGCGGCATTGTCGGTGCCATCCTGACCGGCGTGTTTGCTGCACAAAGCCTGGGCGGCACCGGTGGCTTGTCCCCTGACACCTTCGCCATGGGTCCCCAAGTGTGGGTCCAGGTCAAGAGCGTGCTGTTCACCATGGTGTGGTCTGGCGTGGTGGCTTTCATCGCGTACAAGATTGCTGATCTGCTGGTGGGCCTGCGTGTCTCGGAAGAAGCCGAACGCGAAGGTCTGGACATCACATCGCACGGCGAAACAGCGTACAACCGCTGATCCTCGGCCCTGCGCCCAACGCGCTACGGTGTCTGGTGGCACCGTAGCGTTGCAAAAAGAACAAGCGAGTAACTCCTCCTGGTTATTGACAAGCCCGCCGCCAAAAACGGCGGGCTTTTTTTGACCTCGGCGGGTGCTCGTTTTCTGCTTTGGCGGATCGCTCAAGCACCTCCACCAGCCATTCCCCAGTCCTGCGCAAGCCCACCGACGGGTCATTTGCACGCGTGCTGTTCAAAAAATTCACGCGGTTTGCTCGCCCGGCTGCGCACCGCTGCCGCTAGGATGCGTGGATGGACTCCTCCCTTGCCCACATCGCGGACCGCGTGCGCGCTGCCGCCGCCGACCAGACCCCTTTGCGCATTCGTGGCGGTGGCACCAAGGACTTTTTTGGCCTGGCGCTGCACGGCGAAGTGCTGGACACCCGGGTGCTGCGCGGCATCGTGAGCTACGAGCCCAGCGAACTGGTGGTGACGGTCAAAGCGGGCACCCCGCTGGCCGAGCTGGAAGCCGCCCTTGCCGAGAAGGGCCAATGCCTGCCCTTTGAGCCCCCCCATTTCACCCAAGCCCCTGCAGACGGAGCGACTGACGGCGCCACCGTGGGCGGCATGGTGGCGGCGGGCCTGTCGGGCCCGGCACGTGCCAGTGTGGGCGCTGTGCGCGACTACATGCTGGGGGTCACGCTGCTCAATGGCCGGGCCGAGCTGCTGACCTTTGGTGGCCAGGTGATGAAGAACGTGGCGGGGTACGACGTGTCGCGCCTGATGGCGGGCGCCTGGGGCACGCTGGGGCTGATCACCGAGGTCAGCCTCAAGGTCTTGCCCGTGGCGCCCGGCGAGGCCACGCTGCGCTTTGAATGCAACCAGGCCGATGCCCTGCGCAAGCTGCACGCCTGGGGCGGCCAGCCCCTGCCGTTGAACGCCAGCTGCTGGGTGCAAGACGGCGAGGCAGGCTCTGGCACGCTGACTGTGCGCCTGCGCGGCGCCGTGGCCGCGGTGGAGGCCGCATGCCGCAGCATGGGCGGCACGCGCCTGGACAACGCCACCGTCGCGCCGAACTGGGCCGCCTGCCGCGATCAAACCCTGCCCTGGTTTGCCGCCCGCGCCCAGCGCCCCGGCCATGCCCTGTGGCGCCTGTCGGTGCCCGCCACCGCACCGGTGCTGACGTTGCCCGCCGGTGCGCAGCCGCTGGTGGAGTGGCACGGCGCCCTGCGCTGGGTGCAAGCGCCCGAGGCCGCAGGCGACGACCTGCGCGCCGCCGCCGATGCTGTGGGTGGTAATGCTTCTGTTTTTGTAGCTGCTAGCGCAGGTGGGATAAGCGCTAGAGGCCAATTTGACTTGAAATCCCGCGCGCTGGAGCAAATCCACTCCCGCCTCAAGCACAGCTTCGACCCCGCGGGCATCTTCAACCCCGGCCGCATGGCGCCGGGCTGGTGACGGCTGCCGGGCTCCGCCGGGCTCTTTTCACGCTTCGCATGCGACGCCTGCGCCACCTCACCGGACACCACCGCACGGTGGCCAGCAACCGCGTGCTGGGCCTGCTGCTGGCGTTCAACGCAGGCGCCGTCAACGCGGGTGGATTTTTGGTGGTGCACCTGTACACCTCGCACATGACCGGGTTCGTCTCCATGCTGGCCGACAACCTGGTGCTGGGCAACATGGCCCTGGTGCTGGGCGCCGTGGGCGCGCTGCTGGCTTTCATCAGCGGCGCGGCCACCACGGCCGTCATGGTGAACTGGGCGCGCCAGCGCAAGCTGCACAGCAGCTACGCGCTGCCCCTGCTGGTGGTGGCTGCGCTCATGCTGGTGTTTGGCTTGGTGGGCGCCATCACGCTCAACTGGCGCACGCCATTTGCCGTGCCCACCACGGTGCTGCTGCTGTCCTTCATCATGGGGTTGCAGAACGCCACGGTCACCAAAATGTCCTCGTCCCAGATCCGCACCACCCACATGACGGGCGTGGTGACCGACCTGGGCATCGAGCTGGGCAAGATGCTGTACTGGAACCGCACCGGCACCCCGCCCGAATCGCAGGTGCGCGCCAACCAGGCCCGGCTGCGGTTATTTGCCGGGCTGCTGGCGATGTTTCTGGTGGGCGGCATTGCAGGCGCGGCGGGCTTCAAGCATGTGGGGTTTGTGTTTGTGGTGCCGCTGGCATTGGTGCTGCTGGCCCTGTCGCTGCCGCCGCTGTGGGCCGACCGTGCGCGGCTGCGGCATCCGCTGCGCAAATCGCCTGCAGCCGGTCTGCCGCTGGACCCGCCGCCCGATCCACCGGCCATGCGCTGAACCTGCTTCTTTCCCCCCATTCGCTATCCCGTCCAGGCTGCACCCCATGCAAACCCAACTTTCCCCCGAATACGCTGCCCGCGCCGATGGCCTGGAGGCCGAAGCCATCCTGCGCAAATGTGTGCACTGCGGCTTTTGCACCGCCACCTGCCCCACCTACCAGCTGCTGGGCGACGAGCTGGACGGCCCGCGCGGCCGCATCTACCTCATCAAGCAGGTGCTTGAAGGCGACGAGCCCACACGCAAGACGCAAATGCACCTGGACCGGTGCCTGACCTGCCGCAACTGCGAAAGCACCTGCCCCAGCGGCGTGCAATACGGCCACCTGGTCGACATCGGCCGCAAGCTGGTGGATGAAAAAGTGCCCCGTCCCCTGGGTGAAAAAGCCCTGCGCTGGGCGCTGAAAGAAGGCCTACCGTCGCCCCTGTTCGCCCCCGCCATGAAGGCCGGGCAAATGGTGCGCGGCCTGCTGCCCGCGTCTTTGAAAGCCAAGGTCCCTGCCGCGCAGGACGCGGGCGCCTGGCCCTTGCGCGAACATGCGCGCAAGGTGCTCATGCTGGCCGGGTGCGTGCAGCCGGCCATGATGCCCAACATCAACTCCGCCACAGCGCGCGTGCTGGACGCGGCGGGCATCCAAGCAGTCATTGCGCCCAAGGCCGGTTGCTGCGGCGCCGTCAAGTTCCACCTCAACGACCAGGACGGCGGAAAGGCCGAGATGCGCGCCAACATCGACGCCTGGTGGCCGCTGGTGGAGGGTGGTGGGGTCGAGGCCATCGTGATGAACGCCTCGGGCTGCGGCGTCACCGTCAAAGAGTACGGCCACATCCTGCAGGCCGACCCCCAGTACGCCGCCAAGGCCGCGCGCATCAGCGCCCTCACACGCGATTTGTCCGAACTGCTGCCCGCATTGCTGCCCGAGCTGGCGCGCACCCTGCGCGGCCGCGTGCCGCCGTCCGACGTGCTGTATGCCTACCACCCGCCCTGCACGCTGCAGCACGGCCAGAAGCTGCGCGGCGGGGTCGAGACACACCTTGCGCAACTGGGTTTCAAACTGCGCGTGGCGCGCAACGAACCGCACCTGTGCTGCGGCTCTGCCGGCACGTACTCGGTGCTGAACCCGGACCTTTCGTACCAGCTGCGCGACCGCAAACTGGGCGCCCTGGGCGAGGCCTTTGGCGAGCAATCCCCGGACGCCATCCTGTCGGCCAACATCGGCTGCATCACCCACCTGCAAAGCGGCACGGCAACGCCCGTGCGGCACTGGGTGGAGGTGCTGGACGAAGCGCTGCGCGCGGGTTGACGGACGCACGCAACGCGTTGGCAACGCTGCACGCGCCCCGCGCAAAGTAAGCAGCGCCAAAGGCTGTTTGCCGGTTTCAGTCCAACACTGGCATGATCGAGGGTTTTCTTGCCCCCACTTCGCACAGCCATGACCGATTCCGCGTCCGCACAAGAACAACTGAACGCAGCTCCCGCGCCACTGGCCGATGGGGTTGCTGCAGTGCCAGCCGCGGCTGCGTCTGCAAACGCGCCTGCACGCGCCGGCGCCCCCCGCCAGCGTGACGACAGCCCGCGCCGCACCGGCGGTGACCGCCGCAGGACGCCTCGCCGTGTGCCTGGGGCTCCCGGAGCACCCGGCGCTGCTGGCGGTGCGCCATCAGGCGCCCCCGCATCTGCCGACGCAGCAACAACGCGCGCGCCGCTGCGCACGCACCCCATGCTGGAGCAACTGGCGGCCTTGTACCCCGCGCTGTTTGGCGCGGTGTTCCGCCCGCTCAAGCGCGGTATTTTTCAGGACCTGCTGGCCGCCCACCCGGATGTCTTTGAGCGCGATGCGCTGAAGGTAGCGCTGGGCATTCACACCCGTTCCACCCGCTATCTGCAAAGCGTGGCCGCCGGCGACAAGCGCCACGACCTGCAAGGCCAGCCGGTGGAAGACATGGCGCCCGAGCACGTGCACCATGCGCTGCTGGAGGTGTACCGCCGTCGCAAGTCCCGTGGCACCGACGACCTGCTGCCCAAGCTGCGCAACCGCATGATTGCCGCGTTCGAAGCCTCAGGCCTGACCCGCGAGGCGTATACCGAACTGGTGCAAGGCCGTGACGAGACCGCCAACGCCATTCTTGAAGAAGCGTTTGGCGAATGGTCTGCACGCAACGCCAAGGACGAAGCCCTGCTGCGCGCCTTTGAGGCCAGCGGCCATACGCTGGAAGCCTTTGCCGACATGTACGGCATGGTGGCGCGCACGGTGGGCCAACAACTCGAACGCGCCCGCCGTCGGCAGTCAGACGAGGCTTTGGCGGCTGACGCCGGTGCGGCAGTAGCGGCTGCGGCGGATGACACGGCTGCTGCAGCGCCTGATGCTGACCAAGCCACTCCGGTCGAGCTCGATGCGGACACTGCCGCAACGACCGCAACGCCCACCACTGCAGATACAGCACCAGCACCCCAGGCGCAGTAACGGGTCAGCGCCGCAAGGCGCCCATAACCGCCATGGGCATTTGTGCCACGCCCTGCATTGGATTTGTGGGCACGGCCGCACGCTACTGACACCAGGTTGTCAGTAGCCTGGCGGCAGCATCCCTCTCTCACCGAACCACCGTGTTTCACTGATTGAGAGAGTCCGCCATGCAGATGTTGTCCCCTGTTTCCGTTCCTCTTCCTGTTCAAGTCCCGGCTTTTGATGTGGTCGGTGTTTCCGTCCGCACCCGCAACAGTGACGAGTTGGACCCCGCCACCGCGCGCATCGGTGGGCTGTGGGACCGCTTTTTCAGCCAGAGTTGGGAACGCAACCTGCCTGCTGCGGGCCAGGACGGCCTCATCTACGGCGTCTACAGCGCGTATGAATCCGACCAGTACGGCACCTTTGAGGTGACGGCCGGTGTTCCGTGCCGCCCAGCCCGAGACGGCAGCGACGCTGGCAACACATCCGATGCCGTGCGCGTGGTTTCCATACAGGCGGGCAACTACCTGGTGTTTCGCGGCCAGGGGCCGATGCCGCAGATGGTGATCGACACCTGGGGGGAGATCTGGCGCTACTTTGCCGACAATCCCCATGTGCAACGCCGCTTTGGCACCGACTTTGAGGCCTACAGCGGCCCGGACCAGGTAGCGATCCACATTGGTATCGTGGGCGGATGACGTGACTCAGTGCACGTTGGGGCCGACACCGTGCTCAATGGTGCATCGATGAATATGTCAATATTGATAGCTGCTAGCGCTTATGAGATAAGCGCTAAAGGCCAAAAACACCCAAATTTCAAAGCCCGCAATGCGCCGTGCTGACCGCCTGTTCCAGATCGTGCAGCTCATCCGCGGGCGCCGGCTGTCCACCGCCGCCTTTCTGGCCGAGCGGCTGGAGGTGTCCCCCCGCACCATCTACCGCGACGTGGCCGACCTGCAGCGCCAGGGCGTGCCCATCGAGGGCGAGGCCGGCGTAGGTTACCGCCTGGGCGCAGGGTTTGACCTGCCCCCGCTGATGTTCAGCCAGGGCGAGGCCAACGCCCTGGTCGCCGCCGCCCGGCTGGCGCAGGCGTGGCTGGACGCAGGCTTGGCGCGCGAGGTGGAAGGCGCCCTGGGCAAGATCCTGTCGGTGCTGCCTCCCGCAGCGCGCGCAGCCGCCGAGGCACAGGCTCTGTATGCCCCGGCCGTGGGCCTGGACCCGCGCGCGCAGGCCACGTTGCAGACGCTGCGCGAGGCCGTGCACAGCCGCCATGTGGTGCACATCGACTACGCCGACGTCCACGGCCGCCCCACCGTGCGCCGCCTGCGCCCGCTGGGCTGCTTTTACTGGGGCAAGGTCTGGACACTATCCGCCTGGTGCGAGCTGCGCAGTGACTTCCGGGGCTTTCGCATCGACCGCATCGTGAATGTGGCGGTGCTGGACGAGCAGTTCCAACACGAAGAAGGCAAGACGCTGGCGGATTTGCTGCGCAAGGTGGAGGCGGAGATGGCGCAATGCCCGCCAGAGGTATCGGCTACGCACCCCGTCCAGGTCGCTGCGCCATGATGCACGTGCAGTGTTTCGCTCATTGATGCGGTCCGTTTTTGCCGTTGGACTCGGCGCCGCAGGTGCCCTGTTGGGTGTGTTCGTCACCATAGGGCTGAATCGGGCAGTGTCCATGGGAGGGCCGATGGGCATCAGCTTCTCGCCCGTTGCTGAACTGGTGGGCACCGCACTGGCTGTGGGGCTGGTGTTGCTCGGTCGCGCCGTGCACCCGGGCTCGTTGCGTGCCATCGGCCATGTAGTGGTTGCGTGCGCATTCTGGACGCTGGTGCATGTAGGAGACAACGCGTGGCAGTTCCCCACCGACGACGGCGCGTTCTATTCGCTCAAGACCATGGCGATGGGCGGAGGGTATGAAGGACTGATCTACCCATCAGCGTGGCAGCACACATTGGCTTTCGCCATGACAGCGGCCTGGCTCTATGCCGGTGTGGTGCTTGGCAATGCGCGCCAATGGGCCAGCAGTTGCGCGATGCAGCGCTGGGGCATCGCTGCGCGCAGCGCCGTTGTGGCCGCAGCCGCAGCGTTGCTGCTGGCGGGGCTGGGGGCCAGCTACATACAGTTGGCGGCTTTGGCCCAGGCCAGCGACTGGGCGACCCACTGGCGCACCTGGGCCTTGCCCACACCTGCGCTGGGCTTTATCGGCTTGCTGGCCCATTGGGCGTGGCGAAAACGGTATTGGCGTCTCGTGGTGTTGGTGGGCGTGGCCGGATTTGCCTGGCTGCTGGTGCTGTGCACCACGTTGGGCGGCTATTTTGACGTCATGCGGCTGGTTTAGGGATGGACTGCAATAGCTCCCAGCGGTCTGTGATAGCACGGCCTCGGGCTATACGCACTACCACCGACGTGAGAGGGTTATGCAGGCCACCCTTAACGCCAGTTAGAAATGGTTGCAGGGCTATGTAGGCCACACCGCATAAAACCATCAAATATTATGAGAATGTTGCAAAACGTCTCGAAAATTCCTGATTGGTAACCGAAGTTACTTTTTGCGGTAATTTCGTTGAGTTAATGGTGCTTGTTGTCACCGGAAAATGCAGGGCTGGCCGCTATCATGCCCACCAATTTGCACTAACCGGCCAGACAGTCTGCAGCACATGAACCGTCGCGTCACCATAGAAACGCCCCTGGGCGACCAGCTTAAATTCCGGCAGCTCCAGGGCACCGAAGAAATCAGCCAGCTTTTCACGCTCGATGTGGACCTGCTCAGCGAGAGCAAAAGCATTGATCCCAAGGCGCTACTGGGCAAAAACGCCACGGTGGTGGTGGAGACGGAAGGCGGGGGCAAGCGGTACATCGACGGCATCGTCACCCGGTTTGGCATGCAGGGGCAGGACCACCGCATGTTTTCGTACCGGGCGCGTCTGAGCCCCTGGTTATGGCTGGCCACCCGCAAAAGCGATTTCAAGATATTCCAGAACAAAACCGTACCGGAAATCATTGAAGAGGTTTTGGCCAAATATGGCCACCCGCTGGATAAAAAACTCAACCGCAGTTACAGAACCTGGGATTACTGCGTTCAATACAACGAAACAGACTGCCAGTTTGTTTCTCGCCTCATGGAACATGAGGGCATTTACTATTACCACCAGCACTCTGCAGGCCAGCATGTGCTGACGCTGGCGGACGACATCGTGGCGTCGCACAGCCCCTTGCCCGGTGCCGCGTCCATCCCCTTCTACCCGCCTGAAAAGGCAGCAATATCCGACCGCGAATGTGTATCTGCCTGGGAGCTGGCTGAAGAAATCAAGTCCGGCCGCCACTACAACGACGACTACGATTTCAAAAAACCCAAAGCCGATTTGTCGAATATGCGCAAAGACCCCCCGGGCCATGCGCACGACAGCCACGAGATTTATGAATGGCCCGGCGGTTACACCGAATATGGCGACGGCGAAGCCTATGTGCGGGTGCGGCTGCAGGAAAACCTCACCAAGCAAAGCGTGGTGCAGGGCAAATCCAACTGCCGAGCGCTGACCCCCGGCTACACCTTCAACCTTGAGAACTACCCCCGCGGCGACCAGAACCAGCAGTACCTCATCACCTCGGTGCAGTACCACTTCCAGGAGAACCCCGAGGTCAGTAGCGTGGCCAAACCCACGCCCAAGACCACCAAGGACGAGATCGGCTCCATTCAGCGCCTGGTGCTCAAGGCCCAGCCCACCAGCCTGCCTTTTACGCCCGCGCGCGTCACCCCTAAGCCCCGCAGCCAGGGCCCACAAACGGCAGTGGTGGTAGGGCCGCCCGGCGAAGAAATCTGGACCGACAAATTCGGCCGCGTGAAAGTGCAGTTCCACTGGGACCGCATTGGCGCCATGGACGAAAACTCCAGCTGCTGGATCCGCGTATCGCACCCTTGGGCCGGTGCGCGCTACGGCGGCATCTTCACGCCCCGCATCGGCCAAGAGGTCATCGTCGACTTCCTCAACGGCGACCCCGACTACCCCATCATCACCGGCCGCGTCTACAACGCCGACCAGATGCCACCGTGGGAGTTGCCCAAGCACAAGACGCAGTCCGGCTTTCAGACCAACTGGAGCAAGGGCGGCGGCGGCAAGCACATGCTGCGGTTTGAAGACCAAAAGGGTATCGAGCACATCGAGCTGTCCACCGACCACGGCAATACCCATCTGCACATGGGTTACCTGATGAACCAGGGTACCGAGGCCAAGCGCAGCTATGGCTTTGAGCTGCGCACCAATGAGTGGGGGGCCATTCGGGCGGACAAGGGGTTGTTGATCACGACCTATACGCAGGACTTCAAGCAGAAGGTTGCGCATGAGAACCCGGATGGGTTTGACGGCCTGGGCGAGGGCTTGGCGAACACCGCGTCCTTGATGGAGGAGGCTGGAGCGGCGGTGTCCGCCATGAACAGCGCCATTGAAGCCATTAATGGCCTCAAAACCTCGCACATGATGGAACTGAGCTCTGGAATTGCAGCGATGACAGGAGGTAAGGCCGCGATGGCCACGTTGTCCAAAGCTGCGGCGGCCATTGCCGCGCTTGCGGGTGGCGGAGGAGGAGGCGGGGCAGAAACATTGATGCCTACCAATACCGACCCGGCCATGCCGCAGTCGCAGGCGCTGCGCGAACTATCCAAGGACATCAGCAAGCCCGTCGTCTCCATCGTCAGTCCGGAGGGGCATTCGATGATCAGTCCCAAGCCGATCGTGCTGAGCTCGGGGCAGAGCGCGTCGATGCATGCCAAGCAGCACATCACGCTGTCCAGCGGCGCGCAGCTCACGCAGCTTGTCAAAGGCGGCATGCTGACGCACGTGTCCGAAGGCGGTCAGCGCAACACCGTGGCCAGCGGTGATATTGCCTCTGAGGCCCAGACCGGGAACATGAACCTCACCGCGCAGCAGAACATTACGCTGGCGTCCAAGCAAGACACCGCCACCGTCGTGGGCGATCAGAACGTCAACATCCAGGCCACCAAGGACTCGGTGCTGGTAAAGGCCGCCAAACACATTCGTTTGCAAGCGGGCGAAAGCATCACCTTAACGATTGGCGAAGGCGAGGGCGTCGCGTCGCTCAAGCTCACCGACAAGGGGGAGGTGGTCATCAAGGGCAAGAACGGGCTGATCAAGCTGAGTGAATTGCTGGATGTGCACGGGGCGCCGATACAGCTCAATTGTCCGTAGCGTGCTGCGCTTCGCAGCGGACGTTTGCAATCTGAACTCAACTGAAACTGAATCGGAAATTCGATGCACTACCAAATCAACGAGGGATCGTTCAACGTCCCCGATGGCATGCAAGACAACAGCATCAACCTGCTGCTCGCGGACCAGAGCGGGCTGGGATTTAACGTGGTGGTGACCCGGTCGCGGCTTGAGCCTGGGGAAACGTTCGAGCAACTGGTGGACCGCCAGTTGCAGATGCTTGGCCAGCAGTTCAGCAAGACGGAGATCAGTGACCGACGTGGGCAGAAGGACCCCTTGTCGGGGGAATTGAGGGCCGTTGAATATGCAGTGCAGTTCAAACAGGATGGCGCCATGGTTTACCAGCGGCAGATCGGCTACCTGCTGGGCGCCACCGGCAAGGTCGTCGTGATGACGGCGGCCGCTCAGGCGCCTCTCTCGGATACCCAACTGGCCCAGTGGCGCGCCATCCATTCCAGTTTCAAGCCCCATTAGAAAGTAGCGCATTCGTGCTGCATTGAGCCATGTTCTACATGGCAAGGGTTCTTGCCTCGGCTGCCCCACTGCCAACTCCGATTCAACCGCTTTCGCGCACCACTCACTTCATGAGCTCTTATCCCGCCGCTGCACGCATTGACGACCCGATTGCGCACACGAGCGCAAATGCCCGCATGCTGCTGCAAATGGGGGGTGCGATCGGCGGCGGCATCGTGGGTGGTTTTGTCGGTGGCGCCATTGGGGGCGCTGTCGCTGCAGGGTTGACTGCCATCACGGGCGGCTTTGCCGCGCCTGCTGCGCCGGTCATCGTGGCTGCGGCAACGCTTGCGGGCACGCACTACGGCATGCAGGCAGGCGAAGCATTGGGCACGGCGCTAGCGGATTCGCTGTTTCCACCGGAGATTACCGGCAAGATCATCACAGGCTCCGAGAACGTCAAGATCAATGGCAAGAAGGCGGCGCGTGCCACCGACCAAATGCCGCTGGACAGCGTGCTGTGCAGCAAACATTACAGCCGCCCGACCAACTTCATTGCGCAGGGAGCCGCAGATCGCTCTGAGCAAACGCTTATTAACCACGCCCTCGCCGCCAGAAAAGATGACAAGGTTGAGTGCGGCGCGTATATCCACGATGGCTCCCCCAATGTTTTTATCGGCGGCCCGCCAGCAACAGTTCGGAAGTTCGACCCTGAAGGCAGCGCGTTTCTGCGTGGAGCGCTCTGGGTATATGGGACCTACAAGAGCTTCAAAAGCCTCAAGTGCCTGACGAGTCTCGTTAAGAACCCTCGGGCTGTGCTGCAGAACATCAAGTGCCTGGTGCAAGTGGGCCAGGCTGGGATGACCCTGAATGCCATCGCTGACATAGTAGCGAACCCGGTGCACATCGCCACAGGAGCCAAGTTACTCGCAGGGGATGAAGACCTGGACTTTGTACTTCCCGGTCGGCTGCCCGTGGTTTTTCAGCGCGTATACAACAGCCTTGACGTGCGGTCACAAGGCCATTTCGGCGCAGGCTGGAGCAGCCCCTACACGGCGGAATTGCATTTTGGCGCTGATGCGCAAGGGCTGCCCACCGTTACTTACTACGGCGACGATGGCCGCGATATCGAGTTTCCGACGCCCCCGCCGGGCGAGAGTTACTTCAGCGTACCGGAAGGTCTGGCGGTGTTGTGCAGCGAGGGCGGCGACTACGCCGTTGTGCTGCCCGACGGTCTGCATCAGTGGTTCGGAAAGTCCGCCGCCGCTGAAGCTGCGGGCCCCGGCGGGAGGGCCATACTGCGACTTCAGCGCGTGGAAGACCGCAACGGCAACTTCCAGGCGTTGCGCTATGACGAGTTGAATCGACTGGCCCATCTTGCAGACAGCACGGGTCGCTTGGTCGCGTTCGACTATTCCGCGGCGGCGCGGCAGCTATCGCAAATTCGCTTGGTGACGGGTGCTGACACCGGAACGCCCGAGCTGCCAGAGGTACTGGCGCGGTATCGCTATGACAGCCAAGGACAGCTGATCGAAGTCATTGGACGCAACGGTCAGGTTCGACGCCTGTTTGAGTATTCGTCCGGGCTGATGGCGCAGCATCGGCTTCCCTCGGGTTTGACGTGCAATTACCGCTGGCAGGTTTTTCCCCAAGACGTGGGAAACAGGCCAGGCCCTCATGCCCGTGTGGTGGAGCACTGGACAGACGACGGGGAGCACTACCAATTCCTATACGATTTGGCAGGGCGAACGACCACGGTGGTGGAGCGCATGGGCTCCGGCGAAGGTGCCCCAAGTCGTAGACGCATCTGGGCATGGAATAGTGATTACGAAATCACAACCTACACAGATGCTTTAGGCCAAACGCACACCCAAACCTGGAGCGACACCAAGCAACTGCTGAGCCAGACTGACCCACTCGGCCACACCACCACCTACGCGTATGACGAGGCAGGCAATCTGGTCCAAACAACAGACGCGCTGGGGCGTACCGAGAGCAGTCAATGGAGCCCCGCCCCCGCCAGCCTGCTTCTTGCCACCAGCGACGCAGCAGGCGCCAGTTGGCGGTATCACTACGACAACGATGGCAACCTGACGACCGAAATCGACCCTCTGGGAAATACCACCCGGTACGCCAATGATGAGCATGGTTTGCCAGTTGTCATCACAGATGCCCATGGCGGACGCAAGCAGCTCACCTGGGACGTACGCGGCTTGCTCACCAGCTACACGGACTGCAGTGGCAAAACCACTCGATATGTCTACGACAGGCGAGGCTACCTCTGCCAAGAAATTGACGCTGTGGGTCAAGCAACCGCCTTTGAACACGACGCCTACGGGCGTTTGCTTCAAATCACCTTGGCAGATGGCAGCAAACACGGCTACCGGTACGACGGGGCAGGCCAATGCGTGCTGGCCGTCGACGCGCTGGGCCACAGCACCAGCTACAGCTACAACCTGCGCGGCCAACTCACCGGGCGCAGCAAAACAGTAGGCAGCCTGAGTAGCAACATCCAGCTGGGCTACGACGCTGCAAGGCGCCTCGCCGCGCTCGTCAACGAAAACCGCCAGGCCTACCAATTCGCCTACGACGCGGCTGGCCATTTGGTGATGGAGACCCGCATCGACGGTACCCGCCACGTGCTGCACCACGACGCAGCAGGCCAGGTCATCGGCGTCACCGAACACCCCATGCCCCTGGGCCAGGGCGATGCTGTGCCCGGGCACGCAGACGTGCAGCCCATCCACACTCAACTGGTGCGCGATGCGGCAGGCCAGCTCATCCAGAAGAACATTTATACGCCGGGCGCCGGAACCGGCACGGCCGAAGCCCAGGCGCCAGTGCTTCAGACGCGGCTGGAATACCGCTATACCCCTGCAGGCGACCTGCAACAGGCCCAGCAGATCAGTCCTCAGGGCGAAGTGCAGTCCCAACACACCTGGCAATACGACAAACTGGGCCAGGTACTGCAAGAATCTGCGGAGCACAGCGTGCAGGGACAACTGCACAGCAGCACCCTTCACCACCAGTATGACGCCCTGGGCAACCGCATTGCCACCCAGTTGCCCGATGGCCGCACCCTCAACCACCTGTACTACGGCAGCGGCCACCTGCACCAGATCAACCTGGACGGCGCCGTGCTTGCCGACATCGAACGCGATGACCTGCACCGCGAAGTGCTGCGCACCCAGGGGCGTCTGGCAAGCCGCTTCGCATACGACCCGGTAGGCCGCAAAGCCGCCACCTGGGTTCGCCCCGCCATGCTGCGCGTGGGCTACGGCATCGGTAACGACCGGCATGCCAGCGCCGGTTGGAGCCCACACAGCGCCGACTGGAGCCAACGCCTGCAGCGCCACAACCCCGAAGACACCCTGCTCAAGCGCTATGGCTACGACAAGAACGGCGAGCTCACCAGCGCCGAACATAGCCAGCAAGGCCAGACGAATCACCGCTACGACCAAGACGGGCGCATCACGCACACCACCCAGACAGGGCGCAACGAACAGTTCCACTACGACCTGGCAGGCAACCGCATCAGCGCGCTGGAGGAAAGCAACCTCAGCACCCAGGGCAGAGGCTGGGTACAAAACAACCGAGTCAAGGTCCTGCAGGACAAGCGCTACGACTACGACGGCTTTGGCCGCCTGATCAGAAAGCGCATCGGCAGCCATACGGAGCAGCACTACCGCTACGACCAACAGCACAGGCTGACGCAAGTGGCAGTGGTGCGAGCGGGCAAAGACGGCCAACCGCAGAGTCAGCTCTTTAGCTACCAATACGATGCGCTGGGCAGGCGCATTGCCAAGACAGACAGCTTCGGCACGACAGTGTTCACGTGGGAGGGGATGCGGCTACTGCAGGAAAGCAGAGGCGCGCAGACCAGCACCTACATCTACGAGCCAGGAAGCTACGTGCCGCTGGCGCGCATTGATGGAAGCGGCGAAGTGGAGCCGCACCCGGCGGCGGCGCATGCCCTTGGCGGAGACGCAGAACAAGGCAAGCGGGGCAGCGTGCCCACGACCAACCCGGGTTGGAGCGACCGGTTCAACATTGCAACTGCAGCCAATGATGGGCCAACCCATACCTCTGCAAAAGCTGACGCAGCAACCGTCGCAACAGGGGCTCACACAGCGCAGGTGTATTACTTCCACACCCAGCCCAATGGGCTACCGGAAGAGCTGAGCGACAACAGCGGCAACTTGGTGTGGCAAGCTCAGTACACCACGTGGGGCAGCACGATCCGGGAGGAATGGCAGAGCTTTGACACGACTGGCCGACCCCAGCAGCATCTGGCAAGCCAGACCGCATCACTGCAGCAGAACCTGCGGATGCAGGGGCAGTACCTGGACAGAGAGACGGGGCTGCACTACAACACGTTCAGGTACTACGACGCGGACCTGGGGGCGTTTACGACGCCAGACCCGATTGGGCTCAATGGCGGAATCAACCTGCATCAATATGCACCGAATCCTGTCTTGTGGATTGATCCTTGGGGTTGGTCGCCATGCAACAAAAAAATTGCTGCACTGCGTAATGGCGGAAATGGAACGACAGTCAATGTAAAGACCAAAAAAGAGGCTGACGAATTGGTAAAAGCAGCATTTCCAGGTGCACAAAAAGTCAGAGGTATCGGTTCGCAAGATGCGCAAGGAATTCGAAAGCAACGGAAAATGGAGCAATTCAAGAAAAATGATGGGCAAGTGCGTTATCGCAAAGATTATCCTATCGACTCTAAAACTGGAAGGGTATATGGACACAGCGATCCCAAGGGGAACGGGCACGGGTCAAAGCCACATGTCAACATAAAAAAGGCGGATGGAAAAATGGTGAGAATTGATATTGGAGATTAATTTGCTATCAGAAAAAAACATCGAGAATATAAATTCCGGAAAAACAAGGGGCTATTCGGTTGAGAAAATAATAAATAATATTAATTATTTCTTGGAGTATGCGATAAAAAAAAGTGAGGGTGAGTACATTTGCTATTTTTTCTCCATCCCTTGTGATCAGATGGATGTGATGGAAGATTCTGAAAGTGATGCGAAAATTGAGAGGTTTGAATCCCTGGAGGAAGCTCTGAAATTCATTCAGATAAACGGGGGCGAGTTCGATAGATTCTCTGCATTTAAAGGTGTCAAGCCAATTTGACAGCTTTTACGGCATGACCAGAAAGTGCATATGTAGTCAGACAAAACAGCACTACCGCCAACGACGATCAGCGCGGTGACGGAAGCGCGCAAGGTAGGCGCATCGCGAGCAGCTTTGGCGCCACCGTATTCACGTAGGAGGCGGCATGCGACTGCTGCGAGAGCGCCAGCACAGCAAACCAGCATTTACATCTCCGAGTCGGCCGTTATCCGCACTGGCGCCTATTGATGGAATAGGGGGCATAGAACCAGAATCGGCAGCAGCATACCCATTGGGAAGAGACCACGCGCAAGGCAAGCAGGACAGCGTGCCCGCGATCACCTGCAATGGTCATGGGAGTGGGCCCCGGCAAATTAATCCTCAACCGGAGCGGGAGCGCCGACAACCCAGGTCCAATACTTTCTACAGCCACAGCAGGAGCTCCCACCGCACAGTCGCTGGCAACTCGTTTCTGCGTAAGTCAGCCGTGTGCCATTCGCCGCAACTTGCGCTTGCGCAGCGACTTGTCGATCACAACAATGCAGGCGAGCACCAGGCCCAACGCAGCCAATACCAGCAACCCTGAGCCAATACACACCACGCGAAATTGTGCTTCGGCGTTTCCCTGTTCGCGCTCGTAGGGCATCTGGATCGAATCGAATACTTGGACGGGCAGCTCCTGGGTGCTGCTGCGGCTCCAGCAGGTTGCGATGGCGAACCGCCCGTCGATGAGGAAGGCATAGCCTGCGACCTTTTGCGCTGCACGAAAGTCTTCTGCTCGCCCGCTCGTCTCAGATACAGGGCTTGGCGCTTCGGATCGGGCGATCTCGAAGAACACGCCTGGAAACCCAGACATTTCCACCAGCGTGGTGGTGACCGAGGAGTCCGGTCCCAGGCCAAGCTGCTTTCGCAACCCGGCCTCGATGTGCTCCTCCGCAAATTCCATCGAGAGTTCTGGAAAAAGCTTAAAGATCCACGAAACGTGCCACGGCGGCACTATTTCAGCCAGTGCGAACTCCGCGTCTTCGTCATCTTGTCCTTTGAAGACAGACGCCAACCCCGTACCGCGAAATTCAGCCGCAGAAACTTGCCGCAGTGGCAGGTCTGGTGAAAGCGCCATCCCACTCGGGAGGCGGGCTGTTTCAGCCGCGTACACCGTTGTGGCCAAGCTGAACCAGCCCAGGGTTAGCACGACGGTCAGTGCCAGCCAGTGCTTTTGCGTTGCCACGACCCGGGTCACACCCGCCAGTCTTCGCGCCCCAGAACCTTCTTTTGGTAGTACAGCGCGTTCACGCGGACGCCACAGGCCATGGTCAGCCCAACGCCTAAGCCATTCATCACGCTGTCGGGGATGCCCAGCATGCCCCCGATGAACCCCAGAGCCAGCCCAGCGCTGACCAAGAGGATTGCCTGGCGCCACAAGCCCAGCACCAAGAGGTAGATGAACGAGAAGAAAAATGCGTAGAAATTCATGCCGACCTTGATGCGGTCCTTCCAGTGCAACTGCTTGATCGCTGCTTGAAACGCGGGTGACGGAGCCCCGAGACCCGGAACGCCGTGCTTCTCAAAAAAATCAAATCGGAACTTCCACTTGTCGCTCAGGTTGGAATCAAGTCGAGAAATATTGTTGTTTGCGTCAGTCATTGGAGCTTCAAAAAAATCGAATCACAACCGCATAGGAGCGCTTCGAAGATCGCCTCAAAAAGGGTGCATCAGGAAGGAGCAGCAAGCGCGGCACGGTGTGCAGCAGAGGTGCGCTCCCGCAGCGGCATCTCACTTCGCCACGATCTTCACTGCATGCAATGCCTGCATCGTGTTGAACTTCACCCGAATCGTTTTGGCAGGCACCCCCAGGCGCACGAGTTCGTTGCGGGCGGCCATGGCGCGCATCAGGGCGATGTCTTTTGCGTCGACGGGGGCGTCTTTGCGGTGGCAGTAGCCGGTGATCTCCAGGCGCTCATCGGCTTGGCGCGTTTCTGCAAGCCGTGCCAGCAGGGCCAGGGTTTCTGGCGACAGCTTGACCTGCGTGGGGCCGAACTCGGCAACGATGCCGTCGTCGGGCAGGCGGGGTTGCTCGGCAACAGGTTCTGGTGGTGGCGCGGGTGTGGGGGCTGGGGCGACTTCGGCGGGCGCCGAGGGGGTGGCTGCGGTGGTTTCGTCAGAAGACGCAGCAGGTGTTCCGGCACATCCCGCCAGCAACAGGGCAGCGACAAACAGGCTCAGAGACAGGGTAAGAGGTTTGAACATGGTGGATTGCTTGAGGTTGGTGATGATGATTGCGGAGTTGGCGCGACGAGCTGTGATGGCAATGGCATGACATGACGCGCCAGCGCCCATGCCAGCCGTCGAACCAAACCGGGCCGCGCCGTGCCCTTCGCTACTGCGACAGCTGCCAGAAAGTGACCTGAACAAACTTGGCGTCGTTCGCCCAGGGGTCCCAGATGGTTTTGTCGCCCTTGCTCATGGCGCCGGGCCACGAACCCAGAGACGTGGACATGGCGGGTGCGTAGCTGCCACGCGTGCGCAGGGTTTCGGTCTTGCCGTTCTTGGTGTAGCTGTAGCCGCCAGCAGGGATGTCGCCGCCGGGGTACACCACGATCACGTGGCCGTTGGAGGATTCGGTTTTGCCGCCCACCACCAGCACGCCTTCGCGGGCGAGGCGGCCGACCTGACCGGACGCAACCACCTTCCAGTGCGCCTGCCCACGCAGGTGCTCAATGAGCGCGTTGGCGTTCATCCACGGCTGGTTGGGCAGGTACTGCTTGACGACATGCCACACCGCATGGCTGCACGAGTGTGGATGCAGGTCATACGCGGCGTCGCAGGCCTGCTTGAGTTTGCTGACAGAGTTGGCGTCTACGGGCACGGGGTCTTGTCCTCTGTAGGGGTTGGGTTGGACGTGGGAGATGAAGGGGTCTGGTAGGCCTGTGCCTTGGCGTTCCAGCGCAGGCTGGGCAAGCGGTAGTTGCCACCCACCGCAGGCGACAGCACTTTCAGTCGCAGTTCATGAGGCACGCCGCGCCGCCATCGGCCAGCGCTTACGACCAGCTCCTGCGGTGGGTCCACCGGAAAAAGATGCGGGAGACGCCCCACGCACCGCCCAGCCGCATCCACCAACACGGGCAGCGGGAAGTTCTCCCACGGCGCATTGGCGGGGAGGTTCTTGTAGTGATCGTCAGTGAAGACGGTGATCAGCCGGATCTGTGGCTGTTGAGAGGGGCGCGATAGGCTGCAGACTTTGGTTGCAGCGCGGTACGGCTCCATGTCCGCAGGCAGCGGGGTGTCCGTGGCTGCGGCCCTGCATTGGGCGGCAGCCACGGTGATGAAGTCGCCAGCAGCCTGTGTAGGCCAGGCACACGCCAGCAGCGATGCGAGCAAAAATGCCCGCAGGGCAGGTGCAGATGTCAAAAGGAATCTCCCCCGAGCAGCGAAATAAGCGAGAGGGTGATCTGGAGTCACCCTGAAACGACAGCGAGTGTCGCCGCAGATTTTTACTGTTTGGCTTCAGGGGCAGCGTTTGGCAACCGCTTGCATCACCTTTAACAAATCACAACAGATACGGGGTGTTTGTTGCGTCAGAAACCTGGGTAAGTGGCCCTGACGCGGTTCGCGTGGAGGGTGCGCCAATGGCACCACCACGCATCAGCTCAGTCTCTCAAGCCAGCGCCGCCTCAATATCCCCCGCCAGCTTCTTGGGCGCATCTTGCGGTGCATAGCGGCGGATGACGTGACCGTCCTTGCTGACGAGGAACTTGGTGAAGTTCCATTTGATGGCCTTGCTGCCCAGCAGGCCGGGGGCTTCGGCGGAAAGCCACTTGTACAGGGGCGAGGCGTTGGCGCCGTTGACGTCGATCTTGGCCATCATCGGAAAGCTCACGCCGTAGTTCAGCTGGCAGAAGCTGGCGATCTCGTCGTTGCTGCCCGGGTCCTGGCGGCCAAACTGGTTGCAGGGGAAACCCAGCACCACCAGGCCCTTGTCGGCGTACTGTTTGTGCAGCTCTTCCAGGCCGCCAAACTGGGGCGTGAAGCCGCAGGCGCTGGCGGTGTTCACAATGAGCAGCACCTTGTCCTTGTACTGCGACAGGGGCACGGTCTGCCCGTTCATCTGCTGGGCTTCAAAGTCGTAGATGCTGGTGGGCATGAGAAAGCTCCTGGGTTGAGATGACGCTCCCATGGTAGCGGGTACCCTTCAAGGGCACGTGCTGCGGGCGTATCACTCAGTGCGCGCTGGCGCCAGGGCGGCGAAACTGCAGCGCGGCCAGCAAAGACGCCAGCAGGATCAGCGCCCCGCCCAGCACAGTGCGGGTGCCCAAGGCAGATGCGCCCATCAGGGCCGACGACACGCTGGCAAACAGGACCTCGGACAGCATGACCAGCGCCGTGGTGCCCGCCGCCAGCCGGGCCGCGCCGAACTGCAGCGCCCAGTTGCCCAGCATCAGCAACACCGCCAGCAACAGGCCGGTGATGACCCAGGTGCTGTTCATTGCCGGGAACGGCTCCACCACACCCACCTGCAACCCGATGCCTGCCACTGCCAGCGCCATCAGCATGCACCCGCCAAACATGGTGACCATGCGCGCTGGCCCCGGCACGGCGTGCAGGCGCCGCAGCGTGACATTGGTGAGCGCAAACATGAAGCCGCCCAGCAGCGCCAGCGCATCGGCTAGCGACAGGTTCTGCCACAGGCGCGCAGCAGGCGCACCCTCGGGCAGCAGCACCAGCACCACCCCCGCAAAGGCCAGGGCCAGGCGCAGCAGCGCGGCCGGGGTGGGGCGCTCGCCCAGAACGCGCCACGCCAGCAGCACCGCCCAGGCGGGCATCAAATAGAACAATAAGATCACGCGCACCACATCGCCAATCGTCACGGCCCAGTTGAACGCGACGTTGTTCAGGCCCGACGCCAACGCCAGCACCCACAGCTGCGGGTGCGCACACACCTGCCGCCAGATGCCCGGCCGCCAGACCAGCAGCGCCAGCAGCACCACCGCGTACATGCAGGCGGTGGCCCACAGCGGGTGCAGCCCCGCCTGGTGCATGCGCTGAAACGGCCACCACGCCAGGCCCCAGACGAAAGCGTTGAACAGCAGGGCGGCGAAGGGCAGGGGGGAATGCATTGAGAGTAAAAAAAGGCTCTGGCGCTTGATATATATGCGCTGATAGCTATCAATTATGAAGCGATCTGCAACCTGCAACGCTGCAGCCGAAACGGGCACGTTCCCCTACCAGTGCACCCGTGGAACCGGCTTTGCCGGGCCACAGGGTGCGTCCCCCCGGGGGAAGCGGCGCAGCCGCTCAGGGGGTTACCAATCCTTCCCGTGGAACTGGCTCTGCCAGGCCACCGGGTGCGTCCCCCTCAGGGGGAAGGCGCCGAAGGCGACTCAGGGGGATTCAGTGGTGCGTATCGTGCCGCGCAATCTGCAGCAGGTGATTGACTTCGTCGGTGTGGTGAATGCAGTTTTGCTGGTGCCAGCGGCGAATGATCCACATGATGCCCGCCACCACCAGGCCAAACGTGATGATGGCGCCAAACACCGACAGCCCGAACTTGAGCGACAGGCTGTAGAACGCGCCCAGGCCCAGGATGCACGCCTGCTCGTTGAAGTTCTGCACCGCAATCGAGCGGCCTGCGCCCATGAGGTTGTGGCCGCGGTGCTGCAGCAGTGCGTTCATGGGCACTACCAGATAGCCGCCCAGGCCGCCCAGCAGGATGAGGAAAGGAATAGCGACCCAGATGTTGCTGATGAACACCATCAAGATCAGCAACAGGCCCATACCAATGCCCAGCGGGATGACCTTGGTGGCCATGTCCAAGCGCATGCGCATCGACGCCACCACGGCGCCCACTGCGGTGCCAATGGCCACCACGCCGGTCAGCGCCGACGCCTGGGTGGTGTTGTAGCCCAGCGCGACGGCGGCCCAGGCCAGCACGATGAATTTGAGGTTGCCGCCCGCGCCCCAGAACAGCGTGGTGGTGGCCAGCGAGATCTGGCCCAGCTTGTCGCGCCACAGGCGGCCGTTGCAGGTCCAGAAGTCGGGCAGCAGACTGAACGCGTTGGACGCCACACTGCGCGACGGGTCTGCGCGCAGCGGGCGCATTTCGACCCCGGTGTGCGGGATGCGGGTGTTGAACCAGGCAGCCAGTGCATACACCAGGATCAGTGCGGCAATGGCTGCTTCGGCGGGGGTAGCCACCCCGGTGTCCACCAGCGGGATGTCAATACTGAGCAGCAGGCCCGACAGGTACGGTCCCACCAGCTGCCCCCCCAGCAGCACGCCCAGAATGATCGACGCGATGGTGAGGCCCTCGATCCAGCCGTTGGCCTTGACCAGCTGCGATGCAGGCAGCAGCTCGGTCAGGATGCCGTACTTGGCGGGCGAGTAGGCCGCTGCGCCCAGCCCCACTACGGCATATGCGATGAGGGGGTGGGAGCCAAACAGCATCATCAGGCAGCCCATCACCTTGATGGCGTTGCTGACGAACATGACCTGGCCCTTGGGCAGTGCGTCGGCGAACGCCCCTACAAACGGGGCGAGCACCACATAAAACAGCGCGAACATGGGCACCAGCGCAGCGCTTTGCCATTCGGGGGCTCCCCCTGTGCGCAACAGTTCAACGGCAGCGACGAAGAGTGCGTTGTCGGCCAGCGAGCTGAAAAACTGCGCCGACATGATGGTGTAAAAACCGCGCTTCATCGAATGGCTGTGGGGTGCATCAGTTCGGCTGATGCCCTGTTAAATGTGAGGAATCGTAGCGAGGGACAGGCGGTTATATCACGCGGATAAACGGCCACAGTGCCAGAATCCTCCGCGTATTCCCCCGGTACTTCACCGACATCGACCTGGTCCTTCTCCATGCCCCGTCCCATTCACGCCACCATCCACACCGCCGCACTGCACCACAACCTTACCCGGGTCCGCCAGGCGGTTCCGGACGCCAAGGTCTGGGCGGTGGTCAAGGCCAACGCGTATGGCCACGGCATCGAGCGCGCGTTCGAGGGCCTGCGCGGCGCCGACGGCTTTGCGCTGCTGGACCTGGCCGAGGCCGAGCGCGTGCGCCAACTGGGCTGGCGCGGCCCCATCCTGCTGCTGGAGGGCGTGTTCGAGCCGCGCGACCTGGAACTGTGCTCGCGCCTGGGCCTGTGGCACGCCGTGCACTGCGACGAGCAGATCGACATGCTGGCCGCCCACAAGACGCAGGTGCCGCACCGCGTGTTCCTCAAAATGAACTCGGGCATGAACCGCCTGGGCTTCACGCCCCAGCGCTACCGCAGTGCCTGGGCGCGGCTCAATGCGCTGCCCCAGGTCGATGAGATCTCGTTCATGACCCACTTCAGCGACGCCGACGGTCCGCGCGGCATCGCGCACCAGATGGCCGCCTTCACCACGGCGGCCGAAGACCTGCCGGGCGAGCGCACGCTGAGCAATAGCGCCGCCATCCTGCGCCACGCGAGCGCTGCCGGGGTGCGTGCCGACTGGGTGCGGTCCGGCATCGTGATGTATGGCAGCGCGCCGGATTACCCGGAGCACACCGCCAGCCACTGGGGCCTGCAGCCCACCATGACGCTGTCGACCCGGCTGATTGCAACGCAGCAGCTGCAAGCGGGCGACACCGTGGGCTACGGCTCGCGCTTTGTCGCCGACGCGCCGCTCACCATCGGCGTGGCGGCCTGTGGCTATGCCGACGGCTACCCGCGCCACTGCGACACCGGCACGCCCGTGCTGGTCAACGGCGTACGCACGCAGCTGGTGGGGCGGGTCAGCATGGACATGGTGACGGTGGACCTCACGCCGCTGCAGCAGGCGGGTGTGGCGGCCGGGTTTGGCTCCGAAGTCACGCTGTGGGGCCAGGCCAGCAATGGCACGGTGCTGGGTGTGGACGAGGTGGCCGGCGCTGCGGGCACTGTCAGCTGGGAGCTGCTGACGGCACTGGCCCAGCGTGTGCCGGTGTCGGTGGACGGCAACGGCTGACCCGGTCTGCCCGCAAGTTCACGCAGCACACGTGTTGCGGGACGCTGGCGCAGTGCAAACTGGTGTGAAATGGCGCAGCGCTGGCCGACTAGGACGGATCCGGACGGGTCGGGTTGATTCGGGCCGATCGTGTTGTCGGCCAGCGCGCCCCTTCATTCCAGCGTCTCATCCATGGCCTCCACACCCAGCGACCGCGCCCGCAAGAAGAACACCTCCAACTGGCGCTCTGTGCGCATGCCGCACCACCCTGTGGCCCGCACGCTGCAGCAGCGCTACAGCCTTCGCCTGCACGGGATGCTGATCGGCAGCTTCACCTTGCTGCTGATGTGGTGCACATCCCATGTGCAGATGGTGCTGGGGGTGGATACGTTGGCGCTGCGCTACCTGGTCACGCTGAGCGTGGGCTATCTGGCGTATCTGCTGGTGCTGCGCGCCTGGGCCTCGCGGCTGGTGCGTCGGCGGGAGTCATCGGGCGACAGCGGCGGCGGAGACCTGCCCGACCTCTGGCCCAGCGGCAACTCGTCCGGGGGCGGAACCAGCAGTGGTGGCGGTGGCGGCCAGATGCCCCTGCCCCGTACAGGTGGCGGCGACTTTGGCGGCGGGGGCGCATCGGGCGACTTTGGTGGGGGGTGGACATCGGGCCTGTCCAACGCGGATTCGGGCGGGAGCAGCAGCGCCGGCAGTGACTCAAGCGCCTTGGGCGACCTGGCCAGCGGCGCGGCCGATGCCATTGGCAGCTCCGATGAGGGCGCGGTGGTGGTCGTGCCGGTGGTGGCCATCTTCCTGATCGGCGCCGCGTTGATCTTTGGCGCCGGGTCGCTGGCCATGCTGTTTTTTGGGTGGGATGTGCTGCTGACGGTGGCGGTGGAGCTGGCTTTCTCGGTGGCCACCGCGCGCGCGGCCGTGGGCGTGGAGCGCCAGGGCTGGCTGACCGCCGCCGTGCGCCTGACCTGGAAACCCCTGCTGGGCGCGCTGGTCTGCGCGGTGGTGTTGGGCGCCACCATCGACCATTTCATGCCCGACGTGCAGTCGCTGCCGCAGGCGGTGCGGGTGCTGCAGGGGCGTTGATGCGGCAGCTTGTTTGGTCTGGCTGCTCACTAATTAATAGCTGTCAGCGCTTGATAGATAAGCGCTAGAGGCCAATTTGACTGTTATTTTTCGGATTCTTAGATGTCGGAGATGTCTGTGCCACCGGGCACCAGTGCATTGCGGTAGCGCCGGCTGCAGGGCACCGTGCTGCCATCCCGCATGCGCAGGCGTGCGTCACCGCTGTCCAGCGGTTCGATTTCGGCGATGGCATCCAGGTTGACGGCGTAGCTGCGGTGCACGCGCACAAAACGCGTGGGGTCGAGCTGCGTCAAGAAGTCGGTGAGGGTGGATCGCAACAGGTAGTCGTGCCCGTTGACATGCAGGCCCACATAGTTGGCCTCGGCCTGCAGCCAGGCGATGTCGCTCGCGGCGATGAGGAATTCGCTGCGCAGCTTGCGCACCAGAAAGCGCTCAGGGCGTGGTGGCACAGGTGCCGCCGTCGTGCCGCCGGGCTTGCTCTGTGGTTGGGGCGGCTCGGTGGGCTGGGGCTGCGTGGGCGGCGGCTCTGGCCGTACGGGGGGCTCGGGCGCATCCAGCATGCGGGCCTCGCCCTGCAGGCGCAGCAGCAAAAACCGGTAACCCACCAGCGCGCTCACGGTCAGCGCATAGCTGCGCACGTCCTTCAGGTATTCGTACCCCCACTGCGCCCACCAGTCGGCTGGCTGGTAGCTCTGGCCCACCGCCGCATACCCCGCGTGCCGCAGCGCCAGCATGCCCGCCACGTGCACCGTGCAGTACGCCATGCTGGCCAGCACATGCCAGGGCAGGTGGCGCCCCAAGGTATCCCTGCGCAACGGGAACCGGCGCTCAAACGCCACCACGGCCGGGATCAGTGCGGCCACGATGAGGGTGCTCGACACCTCCCACCACAGCGGTTCCCAGGCGGCCACCGTGCGGCCCACACTGCGCAAATCGACCCAGGTCACCATGGTGTTGAAGACCACCTGCAGCGTCAGCACGATGGCCCAGAAGCCGATCACCGCCCGGCGCTGCAGGGCGCGGTCATGGGGGTAGCGGTCGATCCAGGTGGGCGCGGGAGCGGTCATGGGTGGCAAGTGTAGGCAGGGCAGGGTGGGCGTGGTGGCGTCCGGGGCGCGGCGGTTTCGTCCCTGCTGCCCGCCGCTGGTCCCAGGGGCGCCTCGGCCCGTCCCCCGGGGGCGCTGCGGCAAGGGGTGCGGCCAGAACATGGGGGCTTCTGCGTTACTTGGTTGGTGCCCGCCATGCCCTCACTTCCCGCTGTTCCCATTTCATCCCGCCGCTACGACATCGATGCGCTGCGGGCTCTGGCCTTTGGTCTCGTCATCGTCTACCACCTAGCCATGTACTACGTGGCCGACTGGCACTGGCACCTCAAAAGCCCGCACGCGGCCCCGTGGCTGCAGACGCCCATGCGTGCGCTGAACCTGTGGCGCATGGACCTGGTGTTCCTCATCTCCGGGCTGGCGTTCGGGCTGGTGCGGCGGGGGCAGACGGTGCCCGGGTTGGTCAGGTTGCGCAGCAAGCGGCTACTGCTGCCCCTGGCCTTTGGCATGGCGATGGTCGTGCCCTACCAGCCGTACGCGCAGGGCGTGGCCAACGGGCTCATCGCGCCGGGATTTGGCGACTTTCTGTTGCGCTACTACGCGGGCAGTCGCTGGCCTGCGGGCGCGTTTGACGGCTGGGAGGCGGGCGTGACCTGGAACCACCTGTGGTTTTTGGCCTACCTGTGGGTGTACACCCTGGTGCTGGCGGCGCTGCTGCCCCTGGCCGAATCCGCCGCGGGTCAACGTGTGTGCCGGGCGTTCACCGGCCTGCGCGGAGCCGCGCTGGTGCTGCTGCCCGTGCTGCCCCTGGCGCTGTATTCGGTGCTGCTGTGGCCGCACTTTCCGCCCACGCGGGACCTGGTCCACGACGGCTGGCTGCACGCGGTGTACTTCACACTGTTTGTCTATGGCTACTGGGTCGGCCTGGACACGGGCTTGTGGGCCGAGCTGGTGCGCCTGCGCTGGCGCACGCTGGTTCTGGCCGTGGTGCTGGGCGCCTTGACCCTGGGGTTGCAGGGCCTGGCACAGCGCCATGGCGTGCCGGCAGCCCGGCTGCCCCTGCGTGTGCTGGCGGATGGTTACGCTTGGGCCGCGCTGGTGGCCATCCTGGGCTGGGCGCACCACCGGCTCAACAAGCCCTGGCCCTGGCTGCGCTGGGCCAACGAGTCGGTCTATCCCTGGTACATGCTGCACCAGACGGCGATCATCGTGCTGATGGTCTGGTTGGCCCCTGCGCGCCTCGGCCCGTTGGCGGAGCCGCTGGTTCTGGCCATTGGCACGGTTGCTGTGTGCTGGGGGCTGACGGCCGTGGTGCGGCGCGTGGGTTGGCTGCGGCCCCTGTTCGGGCTGGCTGCGCCGCGCGCCGCCGGTCATGGTCAGCGGCGACCGGAGTGACCGCAGTCGCCACCTGCGTGGCGGCCGTCACCCACCGCCTCCAGGTTGCTGCGCACTTGTTCCAGCAGGGCCAACAGCTGGGCTTGCGTCTGGGCGTCGCAACTCTTGAGCAGCGACGCCGACACCGCCTGCCGCGACGCGCGCATGGCCTTGAACACCGCTTCGCCTTGTTCGCTCAGGGCCAGACAGCGGCTGCGCTTGTCATCGGCGTTGGGCACGCGCTCCAGCCAGCCCTTGTCTTCCAGCATGCCCACCATGCGCGCCACCTGCGCCTTGTCGGCGCCGCTGTGCTGCACCAGTTCCTTCTGCGTGGCGCCGGGGTGGCGGCCCACGAACGAGAGGGCGCGCACCTCGTTCAGCGTCAGCTCGGGGTGGACCGACGCCATGGCGCGCACCATGTGCGCCCGGTAGGTGTGCATCAGGTCATGCATGGCTTCAAAAACGTCAGCAGGGGCGCGCGAGGGCATGGTGTTTTTCATGTCGCCCGCAACAGGTTGACAAAGTCAACTTGTTGGCGGATGATTTGGTTGATTAAATCAACATATTACGTCATGGCCATCACTGATCCATCTGTTTCCAGTCTTTCATCCGGCGCCCCCTTTGTGGTGGAACGCTTCCGCCACCCGCTCACGGCCCGTCAACTGCAGGTGGTGCGGCGCACCCAGGTCAGCCCGGGCTTTGTGCGTATCACTTTGGGCGGGCCAGAGATGGCCGGCTTTGTCAGCCTGGGCTTTGACGACCATTTCAAGCTGATCCTGCCCGCTGCCGACGCAGACCGGCCCACGCTGCCGCGCATGGAAGACGGGCGCCCGGTGTTTGAGGGCCCGCGCCCCGAAATGCGTGACTACACCCCCCAGCGGTACGACGCAGCGGCGGGCACGCTGGAGGTGGAAGTCGCGCTGCACGAGGCGGGCCCTGCATCTGACTGGGCGCGCCAGGCCGCCGTGGGCAGCTGGGTGGGTGTGGCAGGGCCGCGCGGCAGCATGGTGGTGCCGCCTGATTTGCCCTGGCATGTGCTGCTGGGCGATGCGTCAGCCTTGCCCGCCATCGTGCGCCGGCTGGCCGAGCTGCCCGCCAGCACGCAAGCCATCGTCCGTGTCATGGTCGAGAACCCCGCAGACCAGCGCCCGCTGGCCTCTGCCGCAGCGCTGGATGTGGCGTGGGTGGATTCTTTGCCCGCAGCGGCACGCAGCCTGGTGCTGCCCGAAGGCACGAGCTACCTGTGGGCGGCAGGCGAGCACAGCGACATGGCGGAGGTGCGCGATGCGCTGCGCGCCCTGCCGGGTGCCGACCTGCGCCGCATGCGGGTGTCGGCCTACTGGCGGCGTGGTAACCCAGGGCACCACGCAGAGCTGGCGGACTGACGCGCTCTCTACAGGGATCGCCTTGGGCCGTGGCAGGTGCGCCGCGCCTATCCGAAGAGTTTCGCTCCGCCTGAATCGCCGCTACCAAGCGGTCCAGCTCTGCGGTGGTGTTGAACAGCGATGGGGTCACCCGCATCACCGGACCAGAGGCTAACCCTGACTTGGCGACCACAAGAACTCCATGTTTGTTCAAAAAGCGCGCTTGGGCCTCGCGGCCTGCACCATGGTCCGCAGGCCTGCCAAGCGAAACGCACTGATCTCGCCGTAGTTGTCGCACTCCTGCGGCAGCATGATTTCGACACCCGGCACATTCCGCACCCTGTCGACCGAGTAATCGCGCAGGGCACGCAAATGGGCAAACTCGCGATCCAGGCCCTGAGCTCTTGGACGGCCAAGGCTTTGGGAATGCTGAGCCGGGCGGCCACGTCCACCGTACTTGTCGGGATACGGGAGCGCAGGTCCTCAGCCTTGTAGAGCCTGTTGCCCAGCAGCTGCTGAATGTCTGCCTGTCTTTCCTTCTTGATGTAGATGGCACCGGTGCCCAGTGGCGCGGCCACAGATTTTTACAACGAGAAGCCCACGAAATCCGCACCATAGGTTTTGAGTGGCACCAATGGGATGGGACACTGCCGCGCGCGACTTGTTGAGTTCAGGATCGCGCTGAATACCTCGCGCGGCGCTGCGCAAGAACGTGGAGTTGTACCGGGCGACCCACATCAAACGCTCAAAGTCATGTGCCTGAACCTCGCGGGGCATGGCTTCGTATTACGCCGCGTTCAGGTTGATCACCGTGCGGTCCATGTCGTAGAGACACGCAAATTCGGTTTGCAGTGCGTTGGAGCCTGCGGCTGCAGACACCGAGGATGTGCTTGCGCTGCCGTTGCCGCATGGGTGGCGTAGCAGAAAAAGTCGCGTCGTTCGGTCATGAATAGGTCTCTCTGGGGTGCGGTGGTTCGGGTACTCAGTGCGCTGCGGCGGCTTGCAGCGCTTGCTCAAGATCTGCGATGAGCTTGGCCGGGGGCTCCACCCCGATGGACAGGCGGACGATGCCGGCGTTGAATGCGCAGTGCTGGCGCTTGCTTTGTTCTGCTTGGGGGTAGAACGCCGCGAGGCTGTGAACCCCGCCCCAGCTGGCCCCGATCTGGAACAGGCGCAGTGCCGAGAAAAATGGGTGAGCGGCTGCGTCACTGCGGAAGTGAGGGACAAAAGACAGCACGCACCCACCACCGGTGAAAGTAGCCTCCCAGCGTGCGTGGCTGCGGTCCCCAGGCCGCGGCGGAAAGAGGACCTCTGCCACCGCCTCGTGGCTGGCGAGTGCTGAGGCCACGGCCAGCGCACTGGCGCACTGGTGGGCGTAGCGCACTTCCAGCGTGTCCATGCCGCGCAGTGCGAGGAAGCAGTCTTCGGCACTCACGGCCTGCCCCAGAACGCTCTGCGTGGTCCTGAACGCTTCGTACAGCGATCGGTTGTCTGTTGCGATGGTGCCCAGGAGCAGGTCGGAGTGGCCGCTCAGAAGTTTGGATGCCGCTTCCACCACGATGTCCACCCCCGCTGGAACGCCGCGAAACCCGAGGGGTGAGGCCCAGCTGTTGTCGAGCACAGTGCGCACGCCCGCTGCCTGGGCCAGCTTCACGATGGTCGGAATGTCCTGCATCTCCATCGTGATGGAGCCGGGGGATTCCAGAAACACCAGTTGGGTCTGGGGGCGCAGCAAGGCCGCAAGGTCTGCACCGGCTGATGGATCAAAGGTGTCGTGCTCTATGCCAAAGCGCTGCAGGTAGTCGCGGGCAAAGGTGCGCAGCGGGCCATAGGCGGAGTCAGCAATGAGCACATGGTCCCCCGACTTGAGCAGAGACAGGGCGATCAAACACAGCGCGGCCTGCCCGGAAGGTACGGCGACGCAATGGCGGGCTCCTTCCAGCGCCGCCACACGCTCTTCCAGCGCGCGCGTGGTGGGTGTGCCGGTGACGCCGTAGGTGTAGCCGTCAAACAGGCGGTCTTTGCGGGATGTGAAGTCGGCGACGGTGTCGAACAGCACGGTGGAGGCCCGCCACACGGCGGGCGACAGGCTGCGAAACTGGTGGTTGGGTGCTTCGGGAGAAGCGTTGGCTGGCGGAATCATGGGTATGACTGGTGTTGGGCTGCTCATTCGGGCTTGATGCCCAGGCTATGGACCACCTTGGACCATTTGATGGCTTCGGCGCGGATGAAGGCCTGGGTTTCGTCAGGCGAGCGACTGCCCAGCTGGATGGCCAGGCTGGTAATCCGCGACTGCACCTGCTTGTCCGCCAGTGCAGTGGCTGTCGCCTTGTGCAGCGTGGTGATGATGGGCTTGGGCACCTTGGCCGGTGCCATCAACGCCCACCACTGCCCAAAGTCCATGGTGTTCAGCCCCAGCTCGCTGGCGCAGGGCACATTCGCAAGCTGTGGCACGCGCCGGTTGCCCGTCACCATCAGGGGCACGATCTTTCCGGCGCTGAAAAGGCTGCTTGCGCTGGCCAGCGTACAGAAATGACCGCTCAGCACGCCTGCGGCCACATCTGTCAACGCCGGCGCCGATCCCTTATAGGGAATCATCTGCAATTCCAGCTTGGCCTCTTTGGCGTACAGGCCCGCAGCCAGGTGGCTGATGCTGCCCGTGCCACTGGTGGCGATGCTCATGGGTTCCGACGCCTTTTTCGCATCCGCCACAAACTTCTGGTGCTGCCCCGCCTGGTACTTCTGCGCATCCACAAAGAGGACCAGTGGGGAGACGCCAAGGGTGGTGATTGCCGCCGCGTCGTTCATGATGTCGTAGGGCATCTTCTGATAGATCGACGGTGCAATTGCGTGGGCCAGTTCGATGAGGGCGACCGTGTATCCGTCCGCTGCCGACTTCACCATCGCGTCTACGCCCAGGCGCCCTGCAGCGCCGGGGCGGTTGTCAACCACTACGGGTTTGCCCAGCCCGTCTGCCATGTTCTGGCCGACCGCGCGGGCCAGCACATCGGTGCTGCCGCCCGCAGACCAGGGCACGATCAGTTTGATGGGCTTGTCGGGGTATGCCGCTTGCGCCCACAGCGAGCTATTGGGTAGCACCATAGCGGCGGTGGCTGCGCCACCTGTTTGCAATAACGATCGACGATTCATGGCTCTGGTCCTTTCAATGTCTGTGGCTTGGTGGATGAGAGGACTTTAGAATTCAGGTGCATAACAATCAATGATGTGATTGATGTGGTCTATGCAAAAAGCTGATAGGTAGTGAATGAACTTTCGTCAGGTCGAAGCCTTTCGTGCGGTCATGGTGACGGGCTCTGCGTCCCGCGCGGCGGACCTGCTGCAAATCAGCCAACCGGCCATCAGCCGCAGCATCCTGGAGCTGGAGAAAACCACCGGGTTCGCCCTGTTCGACCGGGTCCGAGGGCGGCTGGTGCCCACCGCCGAAGGCCAGCTGTTCTTTCGGGATGTGGAGACCACCTTCCAGGGCCTGGATCGACTGCGCATCAGCGCAGCGCGCATTCGAGACTTTGGGACGGGAGACATTCGCATTGCCAGCCTGGCGGCGATGGGATCGACGCTGGTGCCGCATGCGCTGCGCCTGTTCCGCGAAAAGCACCCTTCGATTGCGGTCACCTTGCAGGTCGCCAGCTCAGCCACCGTACGCGAGCTGGTGGTGAGCAGCCGTTTTGATGTGGGTCTGGCAGCAGACGAAATCGATGTGGCGGGGCTGGAGCATCAGCTGTTTTCCACGCCCAAAGCAGTCTGCGCGATGCCCGCAGGGCACAGGCTGTGCGCGCGCAAGGTGGTCAAACCGGAAGACCTTCATGAAGAGGCCTTTATCGCACTCTCGCCCGAGGACACGGTGCGCAGAAAGCTGACGCAAATTCTGGAAGCCAGCAACGTCAGGCCGAAAGTGGTGGCCGAGACACCCAACTCATCCACGGTGTGCGCGCTGGCGATGGAAGGGCTGGGCGTAGGGCTGGTCAACCCCTACGCCACAGACGGCTATGCGAGCCGGGGCGTGGTGTTTCGCCCGTTCTCAGCAGCGGTGCACTTTCGCACCTTGCTGATCTATCGGCCGGACTTGCCCAAGTCACGCATCGTGCGTAACTTGGCGGCCTGTCTGCTGAACGCGCGCAACGCCAGAGCAGACAGCCTGGGAAAGTAGCCCGCAGGCTACCCCATCACCACTTCACGTTGAGCGACACAAAGGCCGAGCGGCCCGCGCCGGGCGAGTACATGGGTTGTGCGCTGCCTGCGGGCCAGAAGAAGTTGTCCCACCACACGTAGGCGAACTTGCGGTTGGTGAGGTTTTTCACCTGCAGGTCCACGCTCACGGTTTTGGACAGCGCGTAGCGCGCATTGAAGTCCAGCAGCACAAAGCTGCCAAACTTGCCTTGGGCGTTGAGGTCGTCGATGAAGTAGCTGCCTTGCGCGCGGGCCTGCAGGCCCAGGCGCAGGGCTTCGTTGGCCTGGTAGTCCACCCCGGCATTGGTGATGTGGCGCGGCGTGGAAAACACTTCCTTGCCCGCCAGAGAGGTGCCCGACGCGGTGAACGCACGGCGCACCTTGGCTTCTTGCACCGAGTGCGATGCCCACAGCGTGATGGCGCTGCCGATGCGGGTGGAGGCCTGCAGGTCGATGCCCTTGCGACGGGTTTCGCCCAGGCTCACGTTGGTGCCGGTGCTGGGCATGTTGGCCACTTCGTCGGTGGCGTCTTGCTGCCAAACGGCCACGCGCAGGTCGGTGCGCGGGTTGGGCTTGACCTTCACGCCCAGCTCGGTGCCGGTGTTGATCGACGGCGCAAACGTGGCCTGCGTGGCCGAGGTGATGTAGGCCGGTGCGCGCGATCCGGTCAGGATCTGGAAGGTGCGGCCCCAGTTGGCATACACGCTGGTGGCGTCGTTCACGCTGTAGACCATGCTCAGCTTGGGCTGCTTGATCCAGCCGTAGTCCTGCAGTGCGCCGGTGGCGCCGCTGGGGCTCAGGGCGGTGTGGCCAGAGAACTTGTCCAGGCGCAGGCCCGGAATGATCTTGAGCTGGTCGGTCGCCTTGAAGATGGCCTGTGCGTACACCCCCACGTTGTTCAGCGTGTAGCGGTCATCGTTGGAGGTGTGTGTGGGGTTGCTGAACTGGGTGGGCACCGCATAGGCATAGCGGTAGCGCTGGTACAGGTTCTTCTGGCGTTCGATCTGGATGCCGCCGTCCACCGTCCAGGCGTCATTCGCGCGCCAGGTGGCGGTGCTCATCAGGCCCGTCTGGTCTTCGTCCCACACGCGGCGCTGGCGGGGCAGGTTGTTCAAGCTAGGCGAGGCATTGCCGGTGAAGGTGACACGGCGGTCATCGTCGTAGTGGTTGAAGTAGAGCTTGTTGCTCACGAACAGCGCTGGGGTGGCCTGCCAGTCCAGGTGCAGGCTCAGGTGCTGCATCTGGCGGTCGTCGCCGTCGTTGGCGTTGTGGGCTCCGGTTTGCTTGCGGTTCTGGGCCATCTCGCTGGCGGTCAGGAAGCCGGGTTCCTCAGCCTTGTGTGAATACAGGCGGGCCACGGCCCCAGCCTTGATCTTGCCGTCGGCCGAAGTCAGGAACCACTTGCCACCCAGTGCGTACTTTTCAGAGTCGGCATGCGCGCGGTGGCCGTCAGAGCCTTGGTGGGCGATGAAGTAATTCTGCGCAAAGCCATCGGATTCACGTCCCAGGGCCAGTTGCACTTCGCGCGTAGCGTGGCTGCCCACGGTGACGCGGCCATCGCTGTAGTTGCCGCCCTGGCGGGTGCCAAAGTTGATGCTGCCGCCAATGTTGTGCAGGCCATAGCGTGGGTCGTTGGTGCCGCGCACCACTTCAATGTAGTCCAGATCTAGTGGGAAGACCATGTCAATGAAGCGCTGGTTGCCGCTGTTGACGTTGCTGGGGATGCCGTCGATCAGCACCTTGATGCCGTTGATGTAGCCCTCGCCGTTGAAGGCGCGGAAGGTGGCCTTGCCAGACTCTGCCCCCATGCGGGTTTCGGTGAGCTGGATGCCGGGCAACTGGCCCAGCAGTTCCCAGCTTTGCATCACGTTTTTGTCTTCGATCTTGTCGGCACCGAGGATGTCCACGGAGGTCAGCAAGCTGGTGGGCGGCAGGGCACCCCCGGTACCGGAGTAGACGGGCACTTCGCCCAGAACAATGACGGAATCACCCGCAGCGTGGGCGGCGGTGTGCAGGCAGGCGAGGGTGGCTGCCAGTGCGAGGGGCAGCATTTTGGAGGGGAACAACACAGAAAAACTCCCGGGGCCACGGGCCCAATTCAATGAACCGAAAAACCAGAAACGCCCGCAGGCTGCGCGCCGCTCGGGAGCGGCACAGGCACAGGCGAAGGCGCCGCTGCCGCGTGGTACGCAGCGGGCGCAGTCAGGGTCAGACGTTCAAGTGGGGCGGAGCGCGGGGTGCGGGCGTGAGCCAACTGGGCGGTGCGTGGTCAGCGCGTGTGGCCGCGCCGGGCGGTGCAAGCTGGCGGGCCGCCGCCAGTGCAACGCCGACCGTGGCGACGGGTGCCCCGTGCTGACCGAAAAGATGCAGGCACACCACACAGGCGTCTGCCCTGTGGTCGTCATCGTGCTCGCCCGGGGCGGCCAGGGTGATTGCAGCCGCTCCATCGGCATCGTTGTGCCCGGCATAGTGCACGGGCGCCAACGCGGGGCTGGGTTCTGTAAGGTGGGCCAGTTCATGCGCCCACGGAAGCACCGCCGTGCTGCACAAGGCCAGCCACAGCAGCCCCATGAAACGGTGAATCCAGGCGCGACGCATGGGCGCCGATGATACCGGCGCGGAGTGCCTGGTGCGCCGAGGCGAGGCCTGCTTCAGCGGCGCAGCAAGGCGCTGTGGGCACTGGCCTGCACCGCCGCCGTCATGTGGGCCAAGGCCTGCACGTTCAGGCGCCAGTATTGCCAGTACAGAGGCACGTCCACGGGCTTGCCGGGCAGCAGCTCGACCAAAGTCCCGGCCTGCAGGTGGGCCACCACCATGGGGTCGGGCGTCATGCCCCAGCCCAACCCCGCTTCAGTGGCTTTGACGAAGGCATGGGCCTCGGGCAGCCAGTGCACGGGCGGTGTGAGGGTGCGGCGGGTGATGCGGCGTACAAAACGTTCCTGCAGCGCATCCTTGCGGTTGAACACCAGCATGGGTGCTTGCGCCAGCGCAGCGGCGTTCACGCCCTGGGCAAAGTGGCGCTGCATGAAGGCGGGGCTGGCCAGCGCGCGGTAGCGCAGCGTGCCCAGCGGCAGCACCTGGCAGCCCTGCACCGGCTGCGGGTCGGCCGTCACGGCGGCCATCACGCGGCCTTCGCGCAGCAGGTTGGCCGAGTGGTCCTGATCTTCCACATGGATGTCGAAAGTGATGGTCTGGCCCTCTGCCGCTTGTGCCATGGCTGCGGGGAACCAGGTGGCCAGCGAGTCGGCATTGACGCCAATCGCCAGCCGCGTGGACGTGTGCTGTCCGCCGCCCATGGTCGCCAGCGCGTCGGCCTCGCTCAGCGCCACCTCGCGCGCGTGCCGGTACAGCGCCTGGCCCGCTTCGGTGGGTGTGCACGGCGTGGCGCGGCGCACCAGCACCTGGCCCACGCGCTCTTCCAGCAGCTTGACGCGCTGTGACACGGCCGAGCGGGTGATGTGCAGCACGCCGGCGGCGCGCTCGAAGCTGCCCTCGTCGATGACGGCGGCAAAGGCATTGAGCTGAGCGGAGTCGAGTTGCATAGGTGGTTAGCCATTCTGACGGATCATTAAAAAGTATAGCTAGTGCTAACCGATCTCAGTGCGCACAATGGCCGCTATGAGTTCCACCGCCTTTGTCCACGGATTCACTTCCACAGCCATTCTGATCATGGCCATCGGCGCGCAGAACGCGTTCGTTTTGCGCCAGGGCCTGCGGCGCGAGCATGTTCTGCCGGTGGTGCTGGTGTGTGCGTTGTCGGACGCGGTACTGCTGCAGGTGGGCGTTTGGGGCATGGGCGGGGTGCTGCTGGCGCGGCCCGAATGGGCCCAGGCCATGCGCTGGGCGGGTGCGCTGTTCTTGCTGGCATATGCGGCGCAGACGGCGGGGCGTGCGATGCGTCCCGGCCAGTTGCTGGTGGCCACCAGCGGCCCCGGCGTCAGCCTGCGCACCACGCTGGCCACCGTGATGGCGCTCACCTGGCTCAACCCGCATGTGTACCTGGACACCGTGGTACTGCTGGGCACCATGGCCACGCCCTATCCCACCATGGGCCGCGCCACGTTTGCGGCGGGCGGCGCATTGGCCAGTGCACTGTGGTTTGCGGGGCTGGGGCTGGGCGCACGGTGGCTGGCACCGCTGTTTGCCACGCCGGGTGCCTGGCGCGTGCTGGATGGGGTGACGGCCACCACCATGCTGGTGCTGGCCATCGCCATGGCTCTAAGCTAACAACAAATTGTTCGTTCCGTTGCGGCGCAGCATGGGCCATAGTCGGGCCATTCAAAACTTGGCCCGTTCGGGCCGCTCCGTTCCTCCATGCGCTTCAAACATCTCTTGCTGGCAGCTGCCGTTACCGCCGCGCTGCCCCTGGCCGCACAGTCCGCCACCTTCCGCTGGTCCCGCTCGGTAGACATCTCGTCATGGGACATCCATGCCCAGAACGTGGGCGTGAACAACACCATGCACGGCGCGGTGTACGACACGCTCATTGAATACAACAGCAAGACCTTCAAGCCCGAGCCGTCGCTCGCCACCGAGTGGAAGCTCGTCAAGCCCACGCAGCTGCGCCTGACCTTGCGCAAGGGTGTGAAGTTCAGCGACGGCAGCGAGTTCACGGCCGACGACGCCATGTTTTCGCTGGAGCGGGCCAAGGCCAAAAGCTCCAACTTTGCCGTGTACACCCAGGGCATCGACCGGGTGGAAAAGATCGATGCCTACACCATCGACATCATTTCTGACCTGCCCAACCCGGTGCTGGTGAACCAGCTCACCGAGCTGCGCATCATGAACAAAGCCTGGGCCGAAAAGAACAAGTCGGTCGAGCCCAAGGACATCAAGACCAAGGACGAAACGTACGCCCACCGCAACGCGCTGGGCACCGGCCCCTTTCAGCTCAAGCAGTGGTCGCCCGACCAACGTGTGGTGCTGGAGCCCAACCCGAACTGGTGGGGCAAGGGCAAGTACCCCACCAACCTGACCGAGATCGTCTACACCCCCATCAAGGCCGACGCCACGCGCACGGCGGCGTTGCTGTCGGGCGAGATTGATTTTGTGATCGACCCCAGCCTGCAAGACCTGGCGCGCATCAAGCAGACGCCCACCCTGCAGGTGCTGGAAGGGCCGGAGTACCGCACCATCTTCCTAGGGCTGGACCAGTTCCGCGACGAGCTGCCCGGCTCGGACGTGAAGGGCAAGAACCCGCTCAAGGACCAGCGCGTGCGCAAGGCGCTGTACCAGGCCATCGACATCCAGTCCATCCAGCGCGTGGTGCTGCGCGGCCTGGCCCAGCCCACCGGCACGCTGATCGCCAACCAGGTCAATGGCTGGACCAAGAAGGCCGACGTGCGCTACCCCTACGACGCCAAGGCCGCACAAAAGCTGCTGGCCGACGCGGGCTACCCCAACGGGTTTGAAGTGGACTTTGCGTGCAGTGCAGGCCGCTACATCAACGACGAGCAGCTGTGCCAGGCCATCACCTCGCAGTGGGCCAAGGTGGGTGTCAAAGCCAAGCTGCGCTCGCTGCCGTTTGCCACCTACTTCCCGATGATCCAGCGCAACGAGGCCAGCATCTACCTGCTGGGCTGGGGCGTGCCCACGTTTGACGCGTTCTACAGCCTGCAGTCGCTGGTGCGCTCGCCCGGCGCGGGTGGGGATGGCAACTTCAACCTGGGCCGCTTTTCGGACCCGCAACTCGATGCGCTGATCGAGCGGGTGAAGAAGGAAACCGATGCCACCACGCGCAACGGCCTGATCGAGCAGGCGCTGATCAAGGAGCACGAACTGGTGTCGCACATCCCGCTCTACAACCAGGTGATTCCGTGGGCGGGGACGAAGAAGGTGGAGATCATCCACCGCGCGGACAACCGCATCGATTGGCGCTACCTGAAGGTGAACTGATCCAGGGGCCGGCAAAAAGCCCCGGTGCTTCCAGAGCGCCGGGGCTTTTTTAGTGCCCGCTACGGGCGTATCAGGCCAACGCGCGCTGAACCGCCGGGCGCTGCAGCATACGCTGCGTATGCGCAAACACCTTCGGGAACGAGGCAATGTCCACGCCATCGCTTTTGAGCCAGGTGCCAATGGTGAACAGATACCCATCCGCCACGGTGTACTGCTCGCCCAACACCCACGGACCCTCGCCAAGGTAGTGGCCTTCAATGAGGTCGAAGCACTCGGTCATGTTCTGCGGCACCTTGCGCTGGATGGCGGCAATGGCCTCGGGCTCGTCGGCCCAGCGGCTGGCGCGGGGGCGGTGGGCGTGGGCGATGTGCACGGTGGAAGCCAGGTAGCTGTGGAACTCCTGCATGCGTGCAAAGCCATGCGCATCGGTGGGGGCCAGGTGTGCCTCGGGAAAGCTCTGCGCCACGTAGGCCAGCAGCGCGGACGTTTCGGTCAGGGTGCCGTGGGGCGTGACCAGGGCAGGCACGCGGCCCTTGGGGTTGATGGCGAGGTACTCGGGCGTGCGCTGCTGGCCCGCGGCAAAGTCCACGCGCACCAGTTCGTGTGCGGCACCGGCTTCTTCCAAGGCAATGCGAACGGCCTGCGCGCAGGTGCCGGGGGTGTAGTAAAGCGTGAGAGTGGTCATAGATAGTTTGCTACTAATATGATAGCTATAGGCGCTTGTTGGATAAGCGCTAGCGGCCAATTTTGCTTGAAATTTATTAATACAGGTTGCGCGTGCGCGCCATCAGCCGCACCAGGCCCAGCAACGCGTCGGTGTGGGGCGTGGGCGTGCTGGTGATCTGGCCCAGCTCGCGCACGGCGCCCACAAGGGCGTCGATCTCCATGGGCTTGTTCGCTTCCACGTCCTGCAGCATCGAGGTCTTGAACGCGCCCAACTTGCGCGTGACGGCGTGGCGGTCTTCGGGCTGCTGGTCAATCGGCACGCCCAGCTTGTCGCCGATGGCCTTGGCCTCCAGCATCACCGCGCTGACGAAGCCGCGCACCAGATCGTCGTCCAGGATGCGGTCGGTGGTGGCGCCAGTCAATGCGCTGATGGGGTTTACGGTCAGATTGCCCCACAGCTTGAACCAAATGTCTTTCTGAATGGTCGTGGACACCTCGACATCGATGCCGCCGCGCTGCAGTGTGTCGGCCAGGGTTTGCAGGCGTGCGCTGCGGCTTCCATTGGGCTCACCCACGATGAGGCGATTGCCAAAGTGCTGCTTGACGAAGCCCGGCGCTTCCAGCGAGCAGCTGGTGTGCACCACGCTGCCCACCACGTGGCTTGTGGGGATGGCCTTGGCAATCACGCCGCCAGCGTCCACGGACTCCAGCGCGTGGCCTTGCGCCGCGCCACCAAAGCCATCCAGAAACCACCAGGGCACACCGTTCATGGCGGTGAGCACTATGGTGTCTGGCCCGATCAGCGGCGCCATGGCGCGGGCCACGTCAGGCAGGCCGGGCGCCTTGACGGCGATCACCACCAGGTCTTGCACCCCCAGCGCAGCCGGGTCGGCGTGGACCGTTACGGACGCCTGCGCGAGGGTGCCGTCGGGGCGCCGCAGGCGCAGGCCATCGGCCTGTAGCGCCGCCAACGTGGCGCCGCGTGCCACCATGCTGAGCTGACACCCGGCCTGCGCCAGTGCCACGCCCAACCAGCCGCCAATGGCGCCCGCGCCGTAGATACATGCTTTCATCGTCAAGGTGCTTTCAGATCAAAAAAGAAGGGGTCAGTAGCCGTTCGGGCGCGCTGGGGCATTGTCGGCCGACTTGAAGCGAGCGAGTAGGTTGGCCGCCGCGCTGGCCAGCAGCACGGTGTCCACCCCCACGGCCACAAACAAGGCCCCGGCGGCCAGCCATTGCCGCGCCTGGGGCTCGGTCGTGGCCAGAATGCCCGGCGCCTTGCCCGCGCACAGGATGCGCGCAATGCCGTCGTGGATGGCGGCCTGCACGTCCGGGTGCCCGGGGTTGCCGGGGTGGCCCATGGATGCCGACAGGTCTGCGGGGCCGATGAAAACGCCGTCCACACCCGGCGTGGCGGCAATGGCATCCAGGTTGCCCATGGCTTCCACCGTTTCGGCCTGCACCAGCAGGCAGACCTGCTCGTTGGCTTCGTGCACATACTGGGGGTAGGCCTGCCAGCGCGATGACCGTGCCAAAGCACTGCCCATGCCGCGCACGCCCTCGGGCGCATAGCGCGTGGCGCGCACCAGCTGCAGCGCTTGCTCGGGCGTGTCAACCATGGGCACCAGCAGTGTCTGCGCGCCGATGTCGAGGTATTGCTTGATGAGGGCCGTGTCCCCCACCGGTACGCGCGCTATGGGGTGGGGCGCGCGCATGCCCGGCGGCAGGGCATGGGATGCGCTGGCAATGGCCTGCAGCTGGTGCAGGATGGACCGCACATCGTTGGGCGCGTGTTCGCCATCGACCAGCAGCCAGTCGTAGCCCGTGCCGGCCAAAATTTCTGCGGTGTAGGCGTCGGCCAGCCCGAGCCACAGGCCGATCTGGGCCTGGCGCTGGGCCATGGCCTGCTTGAAGGGGTTGATGGGTGTGTTCATGCGGTGGATGGGGGAAAGGTGGGCGACAGCGCAGCACCCGCCATCGTACGGGCTGGGGCGACGGGGCGGGATGACTGCCCGCTATAGTCTCCAGCCCCGCCCGTTTTCCCGCTTGCTGCACCCCTTCTTCCCATGGCCAAAGACAAAACCGTTTTCACCTGCACCGAATGTGGTGGCAACAGCCCCCGCTGGCTGGGCAAGTGCCCGGCGTGCGGCGCCTGGAACACCCTGATCGAAGCGGTGGCAGAGGCCGCGCCGGGCAAGAATCGCTACAGCGGGGCGCAGTTTGCAGGCCTGAACCAAGCCCAGGCGGTGATGCCGCTGTCGGCCATCGAGGCCAGTGATGTGGAACGTACCCCCAGCGGCATCGATGAGCTGGACCGGGTTCTGGGCGGCGGCATTGTCGAGGGCGGTGTGGTGCTGATTGGCGGGGACCCGGGCATTGGCAAGTCCACCCTGCTGCTGCAGGCGCTGGATGCCTTGCAGCGCGCAGGCTTGCCCACTTTGTATGTGACGGGGGAAGAAAGCGGCGCCCAGGTGGCGCTGCGCTCGCGCCGGTTGGGGCTGGACCACAGCCAGGTCAACGTGCTGGCCGAGATCCAGCTCGACAAGATCCTGGCCACCATCGAATCCATGCAACCCGCTGTGGCCGTGATCGACTCCATCCAGACCGTGTATTCCGACCAGCTCACGTCCGCGCCCGGTTCGGTGGCGCAGGTGCGCGAGTGTGCGGCACACCTCACGCGCTGCGCCAAGTCGTCTGGCACGGCCATTGTGCTGGTCGGCCATGTGACCAAGGAGGGCGCCTTGGCCGGCCCGCGCGTGCTGGAGCACATGGTGGACACGGTGCTGTACTTCGAAGGCGACACGCACAGTCAGTTCCGGCTGGTGCGCGCCATCAAGAACCGGTTCGGCGCGGTCAATGAAATTGGCGTGTTTGCAATGACCGAAAAAGGCCTCAAGGGCGTGAGCAACCCCAGCGCCATCTTTCTGAGCCAGCATTCCGAGCCCGTGCCCGGCAGCTGCGTGATGGTGACCCTGGAGGGCACACGCCCGCTGCTGGTGGAGATTCAGGCGCTGGTGGACAGCGGCGGCCCCAGCCCCCGGCGCCTGTCGGTGGGCCTGGACAAAGACCGCCTGGCCATGCTGCTGGCCGTTCTGCACCGCCACGCGGGGGTGGCGTGTATGGACCAGGACGTGTTCGTGAACGCCGTGGGCGGCGTGCGCATCAGCGAACCCGCAGCCGACCTGGCGGTGATGCTGGCCATCACGTCCAGCCTGCGGGGCAAGCCGCTGCCACGAGGTTTCATCGCCTTTGGTGAGGTGGGGCTGGCCGGTGAAGTGCGGCCCGCGCCGCGCGGTCAAGAGCGGCTGAAGGAGGCCGCCAAGCTGGGCTTCAGCGTGGCGGTGGTGCCCAAAGCCAATGCACCCAAGAAGCCCATCGAAGGCCTCACCATCCATGCGGTAGAGCGGGTGGAAGAGGCGATGAACGTGGTGCGGGAGATGGGCTGATTGGCTGTAAGCAATCCCCACAGCCGCCCCTTCGCCCGGTCATAAGACAATCACGGCCATGAATTTACGCAATGTTTTTGTCCCCGTGGGGGTGGTGGGTGTCCTGGTGGTGGGGTACGTGTCCTATGGCTGGCCTGGCGTGGCGGCCGTTGGTGGCGGTCTGGTCATGTGGGCGTTGCTGCACTTCACCCGGCTCATGAACGTCATGAAAAAGGCGGCCAACCGGCCGATGGGCTATGTCGGCAGCGCCGTCATGCTCAATGCCAGGCTGCAGGAAGGTGTGAACCTGATGCACGTGGTGGCCATGACGCAGTCGCTGGGCGAGCTTCGGTCGGCGCAGGACGCCGATCCCGAGGTTTACCGCTGGACGGACGGGACACAGTCGCATGTGACCTGCGAGTTCCGCCATGGCAAGCTGGTGAAATGGACGCTGTTCCGGCCCGAAGAGCCCAACTCGCCGGTCGCGCTTTAAAATCCCGCCTCTGCGACCCACAGCAAAACAAAGGACCCCCATGAGCCCCGTAGTTCCCTCGATGGCCGATCGTGACGGCAAGATCTGGATGGACGGCCAGATGGTTGACTGGCGCGACGCCAAGATCCATGTGCTGAGCCACACCCTGCACTACGGCTGCGGCGCCTTTGAAGGCGTGCGCGCGTACAAGACAGCCGATGGCACCGCCATCTTCCGGCTGGAAGAGCACACCGAACGCCTGTTCAACAGCGCCAAGATCCTGCGCATGAAGATCCCGTTCACCAAAGAAGAAGTGAACGAAGCTCAAAAGGCGGTTGTGCGCGAAAACAAGCTCGAGTCGGGCTATCTGCGCCCATTGACCTGGATCGGCTCGCAAAAGTTGGGCGTTTCCCCTAAGGGCAACCAGATCCACCTGATGGTGGCGGCCTGGGCCTGGGGCGCCTACCTGGGCGAAGAAGGCATGCGGCGCGGCATCCGCGTCAAGACCAGCAGCTACACCCGCCACCACGTCAACATCACCATGACGCAGGCCAAGGCGGTGAGCAACTACACCAACTCCATCCTGGCCAACATGGAAGCGCTGGACGACGGCTACGACGAAGCCCTGCTGCTCGACAGCTCGGGTTTTGTGTCCGAAGGTGCAGGCGAAAACATCTTTGTCGTCAAGAACGGCGTGATCTACACGCCCGACCTGTCGGCTGGCGCCCTGAACGGCATCACCCGCAACACCGTGTTCCATATCGCCAAGGACCTGGGCCTCGAGATTGTGCAAAAGCGCATCACGCGCGACGAGGTCTATATCGCCGATGAAGCGTTCTTCACCGGCACGGCCGCCGAAGTGACGCCCATCCGCGAGCTGGACCGCATCGAGCTGGGCAAAGAGGGCTATGTGGGCTCGCGCGGCCCGATCACCGAAAAGATCCAGAGCGCCTTCTTTGACATCGTCAACGGCCGCAACCCCAACTACGCCCACTGGCTCGCGAAAGTCTGACACCATGTCCCAAGCCGCCATCGAACTCCTGGCCAAGGACCTCAACGCCCAGGGCGGGGTTTTCTGCCCCAGCCCCAAGGCCGACATGAAGATCTGGAACAGCCACCCCAAGGTGTATCTGGATGTGGCCCGCACCGGCGAGGCCAAGTGCCCGTACTGCGGAACCGTCTATCGCCTCAAGGCCGGCGAGCACGTGCACGCTGGCCACTGATTGATGCCAGTCGCAACCGGCGGCGCAGCGGCGCCGCCCACGTTGACCGTCGCGGTGCTGACCCACAACGAAGCACACCGCATTGAAGCCTGCCTGAAGAGCGCCGCGTTTGCCGACCAGGTGCTGGTGGTGGACAGCGGCAGCACCGACGACACCGTGGCCCTTGCCAAGGGGCTGGGTGCTGAGGTGCACAGTTATCCCGACTGGCAGGGGTTTGCCGTGCAGCGCAATCGGCTCCTCGCCCATTCACGCGGCGACTACGTGTTCTTTCTGGACGCCGACGAAGTGATGACGCCGGCATTTGCGCAAGAGCTGCAGGCCATCGTCCGCTCCGGCGAGCAGGCGGTGTGGACCATTCGCTGGCGCATGGTGGCCTATGGGCACGAACTCAGGTATTTCCGCTCGCAGTCGCAGATCGAGCGCTTGTTTGTGCGAGCAATGGTCAAGGAATACACGGGCGTGGTCCACGAACAGGCCGAACTGCATGCGCTGCCTGGCGGCGGCGCCGTGCCGCGCCACCTCATCAAGGCGCGTTTGCTGCATTACTCCCGCACCACGGTGCGCGGCAGCCTGGAGAAGCTTACGCAGTATGTGATGCTGGGCGCAGCAAAGCGGGCCGAGGCGGGCAAACGCGGCGGGGTTTTGCGCGGACTGGCGTCGGGCGGGTCGATGTTTGTGCGGCTGTATGTGTTTCGCCTGGGCTTCCTGTGCGGTGGCGCGGGGTTCCTGTACTGCCTGTTTGTGGCGCTGGAGGGCTTCTTTCGGTATGCGGCCCTGCATTACGACCGCGACAGCCTGACGGGGCGGGTGATTCGTTGATGACATCGGAGCAGGAGTCCCAGCGCCGGTTTTCTCGCTGCGCCAGCATCGGTGCGTTCCTGGTGCCTGGGCTGGCGCTGTGGCTGCCTTCGGGCTATTCGTATGGCGCTGTGCTGCTGTTGCTGGCCACGCTGGCCAGCGCGCCGCTGTGGTTGCACCGTCCGGCGCCGCGCGCCGCGTGGTGGCTGACGGCCGCGTTTTCCTGCATGGCTGCGCTGTGGATGCTGGACGTGGGCACCGCCTGGGGCTGGGGCAGCATGGACCGCCCAGTCAAATACCTGCTGGCCTTGCCCTGCATCTTCTTTTTGATGACCTTTGAGCCCCGTGCTGCCTGGTTGTGGATGGGGATAGCGGTGGGCTCCGTCGGCAGCGGGCTGGTGGCGCTGTACCAGACCTTTGTGATGGGGCTGCCACGCGCCAATGGTTTCACCAACGCCATCCAGTACGGCAACCTGAGCATGCTGCTGGCCGTGATGAGCGGCCTGCTGCTGGTGGTGCAGTACAAGCGCTGGTGCCTGTGGCAGCGCCTGCTGTTGGCCAGTGCCATTGTTCTGGGTGCCGCCGGGTCGGTGCTGTCCCAGTCGCGCGGTGGGTGGCTGGCGCTGGTGCTGCTGCTGCCGGTGTGCGCTTGGCTGCTGGTGCGCACCACCGGGCAACGCCGCATGTACTGGGGCCTGTGTGGGCTGGCGCTGGCGGCGGCAGCCCTGTCGCAGGTGCCCGCAGTAGAGCAGCGGGTGGTCGAGGCGCGCCAGGAAGTACTGATCTACAAGGACCACGGCGATGGCCGCAGTTCGGTCGGCCAGCGGCTGGCGCATTGGCGGCTGGCGTGGGAGATGGGCTGGGACCGGCCTTGGACCGGTTGGGGCCGGGCAGGCTACACCGAAGAGAAGGCGCGGCGCGTGGCGGCCGGACTGGCGCACCCCGTGGTGCTCGAATTTGGCCATGCGCACAACGAAATACTGGACATGTTTGCCAAGCGGGGGCTGTCGGGGGTGCTGCTGCTGATGGCGTTCTACGGTATCCCGCTGGCCATGTTCTGGCCCACGGCACGGCGCATACGTGACGCATCCGGAAAGATGGACAAAGAGTCGCTGTCGCTGTGTCTGGTCGGTGTGATGATGCCCCTGTCGTACATCGGCTTTGGCCTTACGCAGGTCTTTCTGGCCCACAACAGCGGCAATATGTTCTACCTCTTCATGTGCCCTCTGGTGCTGGCGGCGCTGCATGAGCGACGCGCGCGCATGGGCTGCCCCCGCCCAATCTGATGAAACACCCCCTGAGCCGCTTCGCGTCTTCACCCCTCTCTCGCTGCGCGGGAGGGGGACGCCACCGGTGGCCTGGCAAAGCCAGTTCCACGGTGGCACTGGCTTGGGCCGCGCCAGTCTCGCGGGCTGCGGCTGGCGCTTAGTGCCATGGAGAACTGAGACGAAAGATTTTCGATGCACATCCTGCTCATCAACAACTCCCCCATCCCTGTCTACGGCTACGGCGGCACCGAGCGTGTGATCTGGGACCTGGGCAAGACGCTGGTCCAGTTGGGACACCGCGTGAGCTACCTGGTGCCCGACGGTTCCAGCTGCGACTTCGGTCATGTGCTGCCCATCCGCCCTGACGCACCGTGGGAGGCGCAGATCCCCGCAGACGTGGACATCGCCCATTTCCAGTTCAACCCTCGCACCGAGCTGAACCGTCCGTATCTGGTCACGGAGCACGGCAACGCGCGCAAGCCCAAGCCGCTGCCGCTGAACACGGTGTTTCTGTCGCGCGACCATGCGGCGCGGTATGGGTCCACTGAGTTCGTCTACAACGGGCTCGACTGGAACGGCTACGGCCCGGTGGACTTTGACCGCCCACGGCCCCGTTACCACTTTCTGGGCAAGGCGGCCTGGGGGGTGAAGAACGTGCGCGGCGCCATCAAGGTGGCCAAGCTGGCCGGGGTAGAGCTGGACGTGCTGGGCGGCGACCGCATCAACTTCAAGCGCGGCTTTCGCTGGACGCTGTCGCGCAAGATCCATTTCCACGGCATGGTGGGCGGCACGCAGAAGACGGAGCTGCTCAACGCCTCGCGCGGGCTGATCTTTCCGGTGCGCTGGCACGAGCCCTTTGGATTGGCGGTTATCGAAAGCCTGTACTTTGGCTGCCCGGTGTTTTCAACGCCCTACGGCGCGTTGCCCGAGCTGGTGCCGGTGCACTGCGGCGTGCTGTCGGCCGAGGCCGCCGTGCTGGCCGAGGCGGTGCGCAATAACCGCTTTGATGCCCGCGCCTGCCACCAGCACGTGGTGGAGCACTTCGGCGCCGAGCGCATGGCGCGCAACTACCTGCGCATGTACGAGCGCGTGCTGGCGGGCGAGAAGATCAACGCCCAGCCGCCCGTCATCCAGGGGCCTGCGCGCGAACTGCCCTGGAAGAATTGATGCCCCCTGTGGCGCTTTGCGCCTTCCCCCTCAGGGGGACGCCACCCGTGGCCCGGCAAAGCCGGTTCCACGGCGGCGCTGGTTTAGGGTCGCGCCAGTTGTTGAAGCCGTGTTCACCCAGATGCCGTTCGGGCTTGTCGAAGCCGGAGCGTTCACGCGGCCGTCGCGGCAGGTGGGTTTGTAGGGGCGAAATTTTTGGCCAAATCGGCCTCTGGTGCTTATTCAGTAAAAGCAAGCAGCTATCAAATTAATAGTTCGATTGCGATCTTGACGGCGATGCCATACCGGCCACCGCTGTCCGCCATTCCGCTTCAAGCGTGGCCACCAGTGCTGCTGCTGGCATGGGGCGCACGGCCGCCACCCCCTGACCGGCCCACAGAGACAAATGGTCTGCCCGGCCCGCCTGGGCGGATGCGCGGCGCAGGGCGCCGGTCAATGCGTTCTGCACGGGGTAGGGCGGCACGGCGGCTTCGTCGGCGCGCAGCTGCTCCATCATGGTGTTGACGATGCCGCGCGCGGGTCGTCCCGAGAAGATGCGCGTGGTGCGCGTGTCCGTCGCTTGGGCCTGTGTGAGTGCTTTGCGGTAGGCAGCACCGATGCCCGATTCGGGGCAGGTCAGAAAGGCGGTCCCCATCTGCACGCCCTGGGCGCCCAGCGTCAGAGCTCCGGCAAGGCCGCGCCCGTCCATGATGCCGCCCGCGGCAATGACGGGGATGGACAGTGCGTCCACACACTGCGTCACCAGCGTGAGCGTGCCCACCATGCTGGCCTCGAAGTCGGCCAGCGACGGCGCAGCTCCGGTGGCCGCTGCGGGTTGCGTGGGCGTCAGGAACGTGCCCCGGTGCCCCCCTGCTTCCATGCCCGACGCGCAGACCGCATCGGCGCCTACGGCCGCCCACGCCTGCGCCTCGGCCACCGTGGTCGCCGTGCCGATCACGTAACCGCCCACGGCGTGCAGCCGCGCCACCTGCGCCGCTGTCAGGATGCCAAAGGTGAAGCTGGCCACCGCCGGGCGTGCGGCCAGCAAGGCTTCGAACTGGGCTGCAAAGTCTTCGCACCACTGTGCGGGCCGCTCGGGCACCAGGCCAAACTCGGCATAAAGCGGTGCCAGGCGCTGCATGGCGCGGGTTACCTCTGCCTCGTCGGGTGTGGGCGTGGCCTGCACAAACAGGTTCATGCCAAAGGGCTTGTGGGTGCGCTCGCGCACGTCGGCAGCCGCCGCTGCCATTGCGGCGGGTGAGCGCATGCCGCAGCCCAGCATGCCCAGGCCTCCGGCCTCTGACACGGCCGCCGCCAGCGCAGGCGTGTCAGACCCGGTCATGGGCCCCTGGATGATGGGCAATGCAAGGCCCAGGCGGGTGGTGAGAGATGAGGGCATGGACGACGGACTCCTTATCGTGAAAGTGGCTCAGGCAATGAGGAGGGGGTGCTGGCCCGCAGCGCCGCATGCAGCGCGTCCAGCGCGGGCGACTGGTAGCCACGGCGGCGCACCAGCACGGTGTCGCAGTCCGCCAGCGGCACCAGGCGCAAGGCCGGGGCCTCGCGCATCAGGTCGATGACCGCCTGCGGCACCACCCCCGCGCAGCGCCCGGCGGCCACGCAGGCCAGGATGGCGTGGTACGACGCCAGCTCCAGCACCTTGGGTGGCGCGCCGCTGTGTAGCTGCATATAGGACTCGCCCATGCGGCGATAGGAACAGCCGTTGCCAAATGCGGCCAGCGTGTCCAGTTGCAGGTCCTGCGGTGTCTGCACGGGCGGGTGGTCGGCAGGCAGGGCCAGCAGCAGGGTTTCCGTGAACACGGCGGTGTGCTCCACCGGCGCATCCGCGTCCACGCCCGGCGGTGGCCAGGCGACCAGGGCGCAGTCGATGGTGTGCGACATCACCTGTTCGACCAGCTGGCGCGAGGGCGCGGTAGACAGCTCCAGCACCAGCCCTGGCCACTGTGCGTGCAACTGCGCCAGCGGCTGCGGCAGTCGCGCGGCGGCGGTGCTTTCCATGGCGCCCAGGCGCAGGCGGCCACCGGGCTGGCCGGGGTGTACCGACTGGCGGGCCTCCTCGGCCAGCGCCAGCAGCCGGTCGGCATAACCGCGCAGCGACTCGCCCGCGGTGGTGAGCACCATGCGCTTGCCCTCGCGCAGGAACAGCGTGGCGCCCAGTTGCTCTTCCAGCTGTTGCACCCGCGTGGTCACGTTCGACTGCACGCGGCCTAACCGCTCGGCGGCGCGGGTCACGCTGCCTTCAGCGGCGACGGCGCGGAAGATCTCGAGGGCGGCCAAATCCATGTTTGTTCTCTTTGTGAGATGATTTACCTGAAATAAATCTCAAATGAGAATAATAGACCGGAAATTGCCGCCATGGAACCGCTGACTTCCCCTGGTACCTCCAGCGCGCAGCCCCCTGCACTTTCAGACCAGCCGCTTGCGGTGGCACTGGCAGGCATGGCAGCGCTGGCGGCGGCCATGGGCATTGGGCGGTTTGCTTTCACCCCGCTGCTGCCGATGATGTTGCACGATGGCGTGGTCACGCTGGCCGGTGGCAGCTGGCTGGCCACGGCCAATTATTTGGGCTACCTCATTGGCGCGCTGGCCTGCATGGCGCTGCCCTGGGTGGCACCCCGCGCGCGGCAGGTGTGGCATGCGGCGCGGCTGGCGCGCTGGGGGCTGGTGGCGACGGTGCTGCTCACGCTGGGCATGGCGCTGCCGCTGCCCGCCACCTGGCCCGCGCTGCGTTTTGCAGCGGGTGTGGCAAGCGCGCTGGTGTTCCTGAACGTGTCGGTGTGGTGCATGGTGCGACTGGTGGCGTTGGGCAAGCCGGCGCTCGGCGGGCTGATCTTTTGCGGCCCGGGGCTGGGGATTGTGCTGACCGGCCTGTCGGCCAGTGCCATGGTGGCGCTGCAGTGGCCTGCCGCCGCAGGCTGGGCGGTGTTTGGCGTGCTCAGCCTGGGGCTGTGCGCCGCCATCTGGCCCGTGCTGCATGGCGTGGCACTGGCTCCATCGGCTGCCGGTGCAGCGCATGCATCGGGCGGGGCGCTGCCAGGCCATGGCCCTTGGGCGCGAACAGGGCTGACGCTGGCGTATGGCCTGGCGGGGCTGGGCTACATCGTTACAGCCACCTTTTTGCCGGTCATTGCGCGTGCCGCCTTGCCCGCCGGGTCGCCCTGGCCCGACCTGTTCTGGCCGTTGTTTGGCGCAGGTGTGGCGCTCGGCGCTGCGTTGTCCACCCGCACTCCTGCGGCGTGGGACCGGCGCTGGCTGCTCATGGCGGCCTACGCCGTGCAGGCCGCAGCCATTGCGCTCAGCCTGGTCTGGCCGGGGCCTGCGGGCTTTGCACTGGGCAGCCTGTTGCTGGGCTTGCCGTTCACGGCCATCACATTTTTTGCGCTCCAGGAGGCGCGGCGTGTGTGGCCGTCGGCGGGTGACAGCTTTCCGGGTTTGCTCACCGCCGCCTACGGCATCGGCCAGATTGCAGGCCCGCCCATGGTGGCGTGGATGCTGCACCGCACCGCAACCCAGGGCGAGGGGTTTGTCTACGGCTTGGCAGTGGCGGCTGCTGCGCTGGTGCTGGGGGCTGCGCTCTATGCCGGGATGGCCTGGCGCTGGCCGTTGCAGACTCAGCCCCGGAGCTGAATCGACCGGTTAATGAATCGGGTGTGCTGCGGCTGCAGTCGCAGCAGGCGCTAGCGGCAAGGCCAGCACAAAACACGCACCGCTGGCGCCATCGGCCCGGTCCTGGCAGTGCACGGTGCCGTTGTGGCGCCCGGCAATCGACCGCACCAGCGCCAGCCCCAAGCCCACGCCGCCTGCGCGCTCGCTGGCGCCAGGCAGACGGTAAAACGGCTCGAAGATGCGTTCGCGGTGGGTGACCGGCACGCCCGGGCCGTGGTCGCACACGTGCACCTCGGCACGCCCGTGGCGGCGGTGCACCACCACGGTGATCTCGCCGGTGCTGTAGCGCCGCGCGTTCTCCAGCAGGTTGCGGATGGCCCGGCGCAGCAGCTTGGAGACGCCGCGCACCTCCACAGAATCAGGGCTGGAACTCACATCCAGATCGGCGTCTACGCGCGCACATTCTTCGGCGGCCAGACCAATCAGGTCCACCAGCTCCACGGTGCCTACGTCGGCCTCGCGTGCATCGAGGCGGCTGGCCAGGAGGATCTCGTCCACCAACTGGTCCAGCTCGGCGATGTTGCGCAGAATCTCCTCGCGGAACGCGGGGGAGGGCTGCTGCCCGCCCATCAGCTCCAGCCCCATGCGGATGCGGGTGAGCGGGGAACGCAGTTCGTGCGAGGCGTTGGCAAGCAGTGACTTGTGCGATTTGACGAGTGTTTCGACACGCTCGGCGGCCGCGTTGAATTGGCGCGCCAGGTCGGCCACCTCATCTTGCCCCTGAGCGGGCACACGCACCGATAGGTCGCCTTCGCCAAACTTCTGCACGCTGCGTTGCAGGGCCTCCAGGCGCAACGTGAGTCGGCGGATGATGGGATACACGCCCACTGCGACGGCCAGGCTCAAGATCCCGAGCAGCCACAGGAAACCGAAGGGTGGGCGCGTCCAGAACGCAGCATCGCTCTGGTTTCGGCCGCCGCGCTCGCCTCGTTCGCTGTCGGGGCGCGGCGGTCGCGGTGCCATCTGCATGATGAAGACCTTGCCGGTGTCCGACTGGATCTGAAACTGCATGCCTTCGCCGGGTTCGCCCGGCAGACGGGTCGACAGGCCGCGCAACACGAGGTTGCCGTCGGGGTCGCGCAGCACCATTTCTCGCGACGGCGGCACAAACGGCTGCGTGTTCTGCGCCTTTTGCTCCTCGGCCATGCGCCAGGCCCAGCCCACGGTGAGCGTGAGCACGGCCATGCCGCCGACAACGGCCAGCCAGATGCGCAGATAGAGACGGCGGGAAAACGGATTACTCAAAGACATTCAGCAGTTCCCCGCATCGATATGCAGCACCCACGTGCTTTGATACTGGCGCGGCCCAGGCCAGGGACGCCAAGCAAGGGCCGCCCCGCAGCGAGGGCGTCGTACCCCTGGGGGGAAGGCGCCGAAGGCGACTTAGGGGGGCATCCATTCAATCTTGCTGTTTGGCAAAGACATAACCCACACCGCGCACGGTGAGGATGCGGCGCGGGTTCTTCGCGTCGGCCTCAATGGCGGCGCGGATGCGGCCCATGTGCACGTCGATGGAGCGGTCAAACGCCTCTAGTTCGCGCCCGCGCACGGCTTCCATGATCTGGTCGCGGGTCAACACGCGGCCTGCGCGTTCGGCCAGCGCCACCAGCAAATCGAACTGGTAGGACGTCAGGTCGGCCAGCTCGCCCGCCACGGTCACGGTGCGTGCGTCGCGGTCGATCTCCAGCGTGCCAAAGCGCAGCGCCTGGGTGCTGGCTGTGCTGCCCCCGTCGGTGCGGCGGCGCAGGATGGCGCGGATGCGGGCCAGCAGTTCGCGGGGCTCAAAAGGCTTGGGCAGGTAGTCGTCGGCGCCCAGCTCCAGGCCGATGATGCGGTCCATCGGGTCGCCCTTGGCGGTGAGCATCAGCACCGGCACCTGGGCTGCGTTGCCTTGCAGCGACCGGATGCGGCGGCACACTTCGAGGCCGTCCATGTCCGGCAGCATCAGGTCCAGGATGATCAGGTCGGGCAACGGCCCGGACTCGGGCCCTTGCAGTTGCGCCAAGCCACTCTTGCCATCGGCACGGTGGGTGACTTGCAGGCCCGACTGGCCCAGGTACTCGCCCACCATCTCGGCCAGGCGGGCATCGTCTTCGATCATCAACAGTTGCGAGCTCATGGGGTCAGTGTAGTGCGGGGTGCCTGGATGGAAGCCCCATGGTCCCGCGTGGGCGTCTCCCCGTGTTGAAGCCTCCGTAAAGTTGCGGTAAACCGGCCAAGCGCCATCCAACGCCCGGCGGATTGCAATGCTTCCAAAGTGATAGCTACTAGCGCTTATGCATCAAGCGCCAGAGGTGTTTTTGACCCTTGAGGCCAGCCACACCAGCAGCAGCACGGGCACCCCCAGCATCGCCGTCGCGGTGAAGAAATGTGCATACCCGAACGCATCCACATAGTCGCCCGAGAAGCCCGCCACAAACTTGGGCAGCAGCAGCATCATCGAGCTGAACAGCGCGTACTGCGTGGCTGAATAGCTCACGTTGGTCAGGCTTGACAGGTAGGCGATGAACGCGGCCGACGCAATGCCGCTGGCCAGGTTGTCGGCCGACACCACGGCAATTAACGCGGTGACGTCATGCCCATGGCCCGCCAGCCAGGCGAACAGCAGGTTGCTGCCCGCGCTCAGTATGGCGCCCAGCATCAGGATGCGCATCACGCCAAAGCGCATCGACAGCACGCCGCCAACAAACGCGCCCGCCAGCGTCATGATCACGCCGTACACCTTGGTCACGGCGGCCACCTCGTCTTTGGTGAAGCCCATGTCCACGTAGAACGGGTTGGCCATGATGCCCATCACCACGTCGCTGATGCGGTAGACAGCGATCAGCGCCAGGATGAGCACTGCCTGCACGCCGTAGCGGCGCAGAAAGTCGGCAAACGGGTCCACCATCGCGCTTTTGATCCACTCGGCCGCGTTCCTGGCGGGGGGCAACTCCACGGGCGCGGGCTCGCGCGAGAAAAGCACGGTGACCACGCCCACCGCCATCGATGCGGCCATCACCATATAGGCCATCTGCCAGGCGCTGTTCTGGTACGCCGCAGCGCCCTGGGCAATGGCCTGGCCTACAGCGGGCGCCACCTCCGACCGCGCCGCTATCCACAACACCCCCGCACCGGCCCAGATCATCGCCAGGCGGTAACCCGTCTGGTACGACGCTGCCAGCGCCGCCTGGTGGTTGGCGTCGGCCGATTCGATGCGGAACGCATCGAGCGCAATGTCTTGTGTGGCCGAGCCAAAGGCCACCGCCAGCGCGCACCACACGATGGGCCCCAGCGTCTGGCGCGGGTCGGCCAGCGCCATGCCGATGAGCCCGCCCACGATGAGCGCCTGCGACAGCAGCAGCCAGCTGCGGCGGCGCCCCAGCGCGTGCGTGAGCAGCGGGATCGGCAGCCGGTCTACCAGCGGCGCCCACACCCACTTGAAGGCGTAGGCCAGGCCCACCCAGCTCAGGTAGCCAATGGTGCTGCGGTCAATGCCCGCCTCGCGCAGCCGAAAGCTCAGCGTGCCCAGCACCAGCAGCAGCGGCAGCCCGGCAGAGAACCCGAGCGTCAGCATGCGCAGGCTGGCGGGCTCCAGGTACACGCGCAGGGTTTGCAGCCAGGGCGTGCGGGGCGACTTTTCAGGGGTGGGGCTGGGAGCGGAAGAAGTGGAGGTTTCTGACATGGGCGAGCGGGGGTTTTGTCTATCATCGCCGACACACCCTTGTAGCCAGCCTGTCGGCCTCCACCTGCGCGGCAAGCGCTGGTGTGTTGTGTGCCAGCGCTGCTCATTATTCCTTCTGGGATCGCCTCGTATGTGTCTTTTCTGCCCCGCTCCTTCTGTTGCGCCATCGTCCCCCTGGTCCGCGCGCCGCGCATTCCTGCTGGCGGCGGGCGCCAGTGCCGCCGCGCCGGTGCTGGCGCAGGTCGATGTGGGCTCGGCGTCCAGCCTGCGCAAGCTGGTACCGGCCGAAACGCTGGAAAACTCTGCCGCCCAGCAGTACCAGCAGATGCTGCAGCAGGCCAAGGCCAAACGCGCGCTGGCGCCCGACAACCATCCGCAGCTGCAGCGCCTGCACGCCATCGCCAAGCGGCTGATTCCGTTTGCCGCGCCGTGGAACGACCGCGCCAAGCAGTGGCGCTGGGAGGTCAACCTCATCGGCAGTTCGCAGATCAATGCGTTCTGCATGCCCGGCGGCAAGATCGCGTTCTATACCGGCATCCTCGATCAGCTCAAGCTGACGGACGACGAGGCCGCGATGATCATGGGCCACGAAATGGCCCACGCCCTGCGCGAACATGCGAGAGAGCGCATCGCCAAAACGCAGGGCACCAACCTGGCACTGCGCCTGGGCTCGCAACTGCTGGGCCTTGGCGATCTGGGGCAGGCAGCGGCCGGGCTGGGCGGGCAGTTGCTCACGCTGCAGTTCAGCCGGTCGGACGAAAGCGATGCCGATCTGGTGGGGCTGGAGCTGGCGGCCCGCGCGGGCTACCAGCCGTCGGCCTCGGTGAGCCTGTGGCAGAAGATGGGCAACGCCAGCGGCAGCAAGCAGGGCGGGCTGGCGTTCTTGTCCACCCACCCCTCGGGCCCCGCGCGCATCAAAGAACTGCAGACCAATGTACCCAAGGTGCAGGGCCTCTACGAGGCTGCGCGGCGCAACGGTTAGTCGTGGACGGCGGGTGGCGGATGCGCGCCACCGCAAGGTTTTCAGGACTCTGAAAGCTCCTTTTTTAATAGCTGTTAGCGCCTGTTGGATAAGCGCTAGAGCCTAATTTCATTCAAATTTTTGCAGCCAGGCTGCCGTGGCGCTATGCCACGCTCACCCGGTTGCGGCCCGCGTTCTTGCTTTGATACAGCGCCTTGTCGGCACGCGCAATGGCGGCCTGCAGGTCGTCGGTGTTGTGCACCTGGGCCACGCCGAACGACATGGTCAGCGCGATGGGCGCCTGGCCCACGTCCAGCGGCGTTTGCTCGATGGCGGTGCGGATGCGTTCGGCGGTGGCGCGTGCATCGTCCAGTGGGCTGGCGGGCATCAGTGCCAGAAACTCCTCACCGCCCCAGCGCGCCAGCACATCGCCTTCGCGCAGGTTGGTGGCCAGCACTTTGGCCATGGCCACCAGTACCTCGTCACCCACGGCGTGGCCGTATTGGTCGTTGATCCGTTTGAACAGGTCTACATCACACAGCAGCAGGGTGACTGGCGCGCCGTCGCGCTGGCTGCGCGCCAGCGCGTTGGTGGCAAGGGCCTCGAAGTGGCTGCGGTTGGCCAGGCCGGTCAGCGCATCGAGCGTGGCCTGCTTGCGCAAGCGGGCCTCTGCGATCAGGATCGTGCGGCGGTAAAAGGCCGACAGCGCGGCCGACATGGCGAACACCAGACAGATGTGCACCCAGTTCACGATGTTGACGCTGCGGGCGGGCAGGGGGTCGAGCGGGCCCAGGTGGCTGCTCAGTGCATGCAGGCCCAGGTAGTACGCCAGCAGCGCCAGCACCATGGGCGCGGCATACCCGCGCGTATTGGCAATCACGATGGCAGGAATGAACATCAGCAGGTAGTAGTGAAACCCGCTGTCCCAGCCGATGAGCAGCGATCCCAATGCCGAATGCCCCACTACCTCCAGCCAGATCAGCACCAGCCCGGCCACGTTGTGGCGCTTTTGGATGAGCCGGTACGCGCTCAGATACACGCCGATGCTGACCACGTTGACGGCCGCCAGCGGCAGCGAGCCCAGACACAGAAACAGCACGATGTAGCCGACATCGATGACTGCAGCCGTCAATGCCACCCGCTGCACCATGGCCCAGTAGGCCTTGCCCGCCAGGCTGGAGCCACGCTGCGGTGCTAGGGGTGGGCGTGGCTTGAAGGTGGGATTCATGACGCAAAAGCGGGCGGGTAAAGAAAGCCTGTGCAGTGCGCGCACAGACTGCTTACAAAAAGATACATCGTAAGCATGCTTTCCATCAGCGGTCCGCCGAACTGGCCGCTTTTGCGGTCCCTGTCCGCCCGGTTGCTGGCGGCTTGATGGCGTTCGGCCAGCCGTCGTCAGCGGGAAAATTTGGTCAAATTGGCTGCCAGCGCTTGTGTATAAAGCGCTGGCAGCTATCAAAATAATTCCAACGCAACGCCGTGCCCTTCGGGCGTTACCGGCGTTGCGGGCAACGTCTCAGGTCCCGCCCACATAGGGATTGCTCTGGCGCTCGCGCCCGAACGTGCTCTCAGGCCCGTGCCCGGGGATGAAAACGGTCTGGTTACCCATGGGCCACAGGCGCTGGGTGATGCTGTCGATGAGCTGCTGGTGATTGCCCTGCGGGAAATCCGTGCGGCCCATGCTGCCGGCAAACAGTACATCGCCCACAAACGCCCGGTCGATCTGCGGCGCGTGGAACACCACATGGCCAGGCGTATGGCCGGGGCAGTGGCGCACGTTCAGCGTCTCGTTGCCGATCTGCACCGTGTCGCCATCGTGCAGCCAGCGCGTGGGCGTGAAATGCTGCGCGGGCGGAAACCCAAACATCGCGCTTTGCTGCGGCAGTCCGTCAATCCAGAACTGGTCACCCGGGTGCGGGCCCACGATGGGCAGCGACAGCCGCTCTGCCAGCTCGCCCGTGCCGCCCGCATGGTCGATGTGGGCGTGGGTGAGCCAGATCTGTTCGAGCGTGAGATTAAGACGTTTGATTTCAGCGAGCAGCACATCCAGGTCGCCGCCCGGGTCGATCACGGCGGCTTTGTGGGTGGCGTCGCACCAGACGAGTGAGCAGTTCTGCTGGAAGGCTGTAACGGGGACGGTGAGGTACTGGAGCATGGAGTTAGTCGTGCCAGAAATGCAAAATTAAGCCATACTCGCTGCCCCGTTTCATCTGGCTGCAAATGCAGTCGAAAACATGAAATGCGCGCCGACCTCCGGGGCGTCTTTTCCTGAACGCTTGACCAGTTCGACTGGCAGCCAGCGCTTGCCTTCACACCGACACTTCACCATGAACACTCCCATCGGAACCCTCCCGTCCGCCCCCCAGGACGCTGCGCGCACCGGGGCGCTGCTGGCTGCGCTGGAGCATGTGCAAGCCGTGATCGAATTCGACCTTGAAGGCCGGGTACTGCGCGCCAACAGCTTGTTTCTGGACCTCATGGGCTACAGCGCCAGCGAGGTCTTGGGTCAGCATCACCGCATGTTTTGTCCGCCCGAAGTAACGGCCAGTGAGGCGTATCGGGCGTTGTGGGACGGGTTGCGCGCCGGGCAAGTGCGCGAGGACGTGTTTTTGCGGGTCAATAAGGCTGGCCAGCCGGTCTGGCTGCAGGCCTCTTACAACCCTGTGCGGGACGCCGACGGCCGTACGGTGGGGGTGGTCAAGCTGGCCACGGACATCACCGGGCAGCGGGTTCAGCAGGCAGATTTTGAGGGCAAGATCGCTGCGATCCACCGCGTGCAGGCGGTCATCGAGTTCGACTTGGCGGGACATATTTTGGCTGCCAATGCGAACTTTTTGAACACGTTTGGCTATGCGCTGGACGAGGTGGTGGGCCAGCACCATCGCAAGTTCTGCCAGCCCGAGTTTGCGGCTTCGGCCGAGTATGCAGACCTGTGGTCAAGGCTGGGGCGCGGTGAGTTCTTCTCAGGGCGTTTTCGCCGCTTGTCCAGGGACGGCAGGGCGATTTGGCTGCAGGCCTCGTACAACCCCATCTTGGACGTGACCGGCAAACCGTACAAGGTGGTGAAGTTCGCCGTAGACATAACCAACGAAATGATCACGGCCGCCGAGACCAAGGGCAAGATCGATGCGATCAACCTGTCGCAAGCGGTCATAGAGTTCGACATGGAAGGCAACGTGCTGGTGGCCAATCCGAATTTTCTGCGCACTATGGGCTACACCCAGGCAGAACTTCGGGGCAAGCACCACAGCATGTTCTGCGAGCCGGGGCTGGTGCAAAGCCAAGAGTACCGCGACTTCTGGGCCGACCTGTGCGAGGGCAAGTTCCAGAGCGCACGCTACCGCCGCAACGGCAAGCACGGTGCCGAGGTGTGGATTCAGGCCACCTACAACCCCATCCTCGATGTGGACGGCAAGCCGTACAAGGTGGTCAAGTACGCGATTGACATCACTGCGCAGGTGCAGCGCGAACGTGCGGTCGCACGAAAGGTTCAGGACATCACCACCGTGCTGCACGCCATGAGCGATTCGATCAAGCGGCTGGCGCGCAGCGCAGGCCGCTCCACCGAACTGGCCGAGCAGACACAGCGCGAGGCGGGCGAGGGCAGCCAGTTGGTGCGCCGCTCGCGTGACGCGATCATCGCCATCGAGAGGTCGTCCTCCGACATCCACGAAATCGTGGACACCATCAGCGAGATCTCCAGCCAGACGCACCTGCTGGCGTTCAATGCGGCCATCGAGGCGGCGCGTGCGGGCGAGCAAGGTGTGGGCTTCTCGGTGGTGGCAGATGAGGTGCGCAAGCTGGCAGAAAAGTCGTCGCTGGCAGCACGCGAGATTGCCAAACTGATCAATCAGACGGTAAGTCGAGTCTCTGAAGGCGGCCGCTTGTCGGAAGAGGTGGAGGCGGCGTTTGCGCGCATTCTGGGAGCGGTAGAAAACACCACACGCTCCATCAGCGAAATCCGCACGGCCACGGAAGAGCAGGAGCACTCCACACAGGATGTGGCGCGGCTGCTGGAAGACCTGCAGGGCAGCGGCAGCGCGCGCAAAGTGGGTTGAGCCGGGTGATGGAAGGCTTCACTCAGCCCCCGCCCGCCGCACCCCACAGCGCGGGCAACCAGGCGCACACGAACATGAACATGAACGCACGTGCGCACGCACACGCAAATGTGTACGTCCATGTACGGGTTGGGCGCTGTGACATCGCCATCCCGGTGGACCAAGTGCGGCAAGCCTTGCCCCTGCCGCCGCAAGGCCTGACGGCGCTGCCTCGCCACAGCGGAGGACTGCTGGGGTTGGCAGAGTTTGCGGGTGCGGCCGTGCCTGTCGTTGCACTGGAACGCTGGGTGCCTCTGGATACGCCACAGGGAGACGGCGTTGACACGTTGCCGCGACTGCTGGTGATGCAGCATGCCAGTGGACTGGTGGGCATGCGGGTAGACGCCGTGCTTGGGGTGAAGGCCTTGGCAGCGGGCGATATCAGGAAGATCCTGCACCAGCCGGACGACAACGAGCTGTTTGAATCGGTGGTGCCTGCTTCCGACTCTGCGCCGGTGTTGTGCATCCTGGAAGTGGCGCGCCTTATGCGACTGAGCCAAGCCTGGTGCGAACAAGCACAAGTAGATTTGCCTGCCCCGCCTGCCCCGCCTGCCCCGCCTGCCCCGCCTGCCCCGCCTGCCCCTGCTGCATGGGGTGCGCCGCAAGAGGCGTCTCGAACGCAGGGCTGCACCCCGCAACGGTACGCCGTGTTGCGGATTGGCGTGGAGCAGTGGGCGGTGACCGTGAACGCGGTGGAGCGTGTGGTGCCTGTGCCTGCCGCAGAACTGGCACTCGGGCCGCGCGACCGCAGCTGGGCGATTGGCCAGTGGCAAGGGCGCAAGCTGCCATTGGTTGACATCAGCGAAGGGCGGCAGGCCAGTGATCGCCAGGCGGCGCCCTGTATGGTGCTGCTAAGCCATGGGCCGCTACTGCTTGGCCTGACGGTGTCGGAGTGTCAGCAGTTTGTCGACCTCTCGCAGCAGGCGATGGCCCTCCTTCCCGGCAACTCTGTGTCTGCCGGTGTGACCCTGTTGCCAGACGGCAGCAGGCTGCAGGTGCTGGATGTCGCCAAGTTGTTTGAAGTGACGCCCGAGGCGTCGGTCAGTCGGTGGGCGTCAGCGTCGCCAGGAGCCCCAGGCAGCGCAGCGCTGGCGGATGCCACCGAGCCATCGCCCTACTTGGTGTTCGATGCGGATCAGCGTTACGCATCGCCTGTGCAAGGGGTTTTGGGGGTTGTAGAGCTGTCTGCCGCGTGTCGCGAGGACCTGCGATCCGGTCGACCGGGGTTGTTGCCGTGGCGCGGGCAAACCCTGCGCCTGGTCAACCTGCCTGCCATTGCAAAGTCCGTGGCGCATGCTGACCCCCTGCTGGCGGTGGTGGTGCAGGCGCCTGAGGGCATGATGGCGCCCATCGGCATTGCCATCCGCAGCCTGACGGACTGGCTCCCGGCCCACAGCGCGCGGCGAACCGGCATACGCATGGGCGCCATGGGGGAGCTGGGGCTCATCAACGCGAAAGGCGCTGTGGACCACGCCAACCTTGTGCTGGTCGATCTGTCCGAGATGGCGCATCTGCTGGGATGAACCCAAAGCGTCGATTGGCCTCGTTTTGCTACCCGAATTACTTCTGGAGTCCCCATGACACCCGCACCCATGCCAGTCGATGAGGCGGATCGCCTGAATGCCCTGCGTGACCTTTTGCTGTTGGACACGCCTCCCGAAGAGCGCTACGACAGGCTTGCCCGCTTTGCGGCCGAGCAGCTGGGTATGCCCATTGCCCTGCTGACCTTGGTGGATGGGCAACGCCAGTGGTTCAAGTCCCGCGTGGGCTTGGAGGCGACCCAAACCCCTCGAGACGTGTCTTTTTGCGGGCACGCGATCATGAAGAGTGAAGTGTTCATCGTCGAAGATGCCAGCAGTGACCCCCGGTTTTTTGACAATCCCTTGGTGACGGGCGACCCTCACATCCGGTTTTATGCGGGCGCCCCGCTCAGTGCTCCCAGCGGGCACCATATTGGCACGCTGTGTGTGATCGACACGGTGGCCCGCACACTGGGCCCGGTAGAGCTGTCCATTTTGGATGCGCTGCGGCGCCTGACGAATGAGACGCTGGCCGGTAAAGAGGCCGAAGAATGACTGTGCAGCTGCCCCGTCTTTTGTTGATCGAGCCGCAGTTTGTATTGCGGCGCACCATGGTCATGGTTGCGCGTGACCTCGGTATTGTTGATTTTCATGAGTCCAGCAGCGTCGGCCGTGCCCGAGCCCTGCTGGCGGGCGATTCGTTTGACGGGCTTGTGCTGGATCTTCAAGAGGGACTGGTGGCGATGGAGCTGCTCAAAGATCTGCGGCAAGGCAAGTTCGCCACGGCGCAGGATGCGCGGGTCTACGTGTTGGCAGCCGCCACCGAAGCCCTGGATGAGCGTGGTCTGGAGTCGTTGGGCGTTGTCCGTGTGCTGCGAAAGCCTGTGCGCATCAGCGACTTGCTCGACGCCATCGTGGGCGAGCCCGAAAAGAGCACGGCCTTGTCTTGATCGACCCGCCGCCAGCTGCGCGGCGTTCGTAGAGTTGTTGGGTTAGGTTGCTGAACGACTCAGCCCACCGGCATGGGCAAGCGCAATGGTCGTAGCAGGGCGAGACCAAGGTCGTGGCAACGTATGCAACTCACATTTTGATAGCTGCTAGCGATTTCTGGATAAGCGCTAGAGCCTATTTTTGCCATATTTTTCCGACGCCTTTCGGTCAGTGCGAAGGCGCTGGCATCACAGATTGGTTGCCGCCACCACTTCCGACATGTCGGTCAGCCCCTGCAGCACCTTGTCGATACCGTCCTGCCTCAGGGTGAGCATGCCTGCGGCCAGCGCCGAGTGGCGGATGTCCGATGCCGGAGCGCGGTGGCGAATGTGCTGGCGGATGGCGTCGTCGGTCAGCATCAGTTCGTGAATGCCCAGGCGGCCTCGGTAGCCGTGGCCCTCGCATTGCGGGCAGCCCACCGGGCGCCACAGGCGCAGCTGGCCCTGGCTGTCACCATGCTGCTGGCGCCAGCGCTCGATCTGCGCGGCGCGGGCCTCGGCGGTGTTGTTGGTGCCACTGTCCAGGTACTGCGATGCGAGGCTGGTCAGCATGTCCCGGTCGGCCACGTGCGGTTCGCGGCACGCCGTGCACAGGCGGCGCACCAGGCGCTGCGCCAGGATGGCCAGCAGCGAATCCGAAAAGTTGAACGGGTCCAGGCCAATCTCCAGCAGCCGCGCAATGCTTTCGGGGGCCGAGTTGGTGTGCAGGGTGGACAGCACCAGGTGGCCGGTCAGCGATGCCTCGATGGCGATGCGCGCGGTTTCCTCGTCGCGCATTTCACCGATCATGATCACGTCCGGATCGGCCCGCAAAAAGGTGCGCATGGCGGCGGCAAAGGTCCAGCCGATGCGCGGGTTGACCTGCACCTGGCGCAGGCCGCTCTGGGTGATTTCGATGGGGTCTTCGGCCGTCCATATCTTGCGGCCTGCGGTGTTGATGTCGCGCACCACCGAGTGCAAGGTGGTGGTCTTGCCGCAGCCGGTGGGGCCACACACCAGCACCAGCCCATAGCTTTTTCGCACCACGGCACGCATGGCAATCAGGTTGGGTTCGCTCAGGCCAATGTTCTCCAGCGGCAAAGGCTTGGCGCCCGCCAGCAGGCGCAGCACCACGTCTTCTAGGCCGCGCGAGGTGGGCACGGTGACCACCCGTAGCTCCACCGGCGGGCCGCCAAAGCGGGCAAAGTCGATCTTGCCGTCCTGGGGTTTGCGGTGCTCGGAAATGTCCATCGCCGCCATGATCTTGATGCGCGCCACCATCGCAAACCGGTAGCGCGCAGGCAGCTCCAGGTACGGGGTGAGGTCGCCGTCAATGCGCAAGCGGATGCGTACGTTTTGCGGAGCGGGCTCGGTTTCGATGTGGATGTCAGAGGCGCGGTGGTTGATGGCCTCGTCAATCACCGAGTTGATGAGCCGCACGAGCGTGTTGTCCGACTCGCTGATCACGTCGGCCTGCTCCGCGGCGGTGTCGGGTGCGGCGCTGGTCAGGTTGGTGGCCAGCTCTTGCGACGTGGCACGCGCGGCGGGTGCCGAGGGGGGCGAGGTCTTGTGGCTTTGCGCGTCCGCAGGGTGCGTGCGGTAGGCCTGGTCAATGGCGGGCATCAGCGTGCCCGGCGCCGCCTGCAGGGGGATCAACCGCCTTTGCGTGAGAAAGCGCAGCTCGTCCAGCAGCACACGGTCCAGCGGGTCGGCCATCAGCAGCACCAGTGCGTCATCGCGCGCCATCAGCGGCAGTACCGACTCGCGCTCGGCCACCGAACGGGGAATCAGCGCCAGCGCCGCCGTGTCGGGCGTGATGTCGCCCGGGTGCACCGTGTAGTCGCCCAGCCAGGCGGCAATGACCTGGCGTAGTTGCTCCTGGGTGAGTTCACCCCGGTCCACCAGGATCTGGCCGATGAGGCGATGCTGGCCGTTGCCCCGCTCAACCTGTTGGGTCTTCAGGCCTTCGTTCAGAGCGGGGGGCGATAGCAGACCGGCATGCACCAGTGCCTCGCCCAGGTGCCGCGCTTTGCCCACGGTGGGGTGGGGGCTGGAGAGCTGCTTCCACAACGCGTCTGCGTTGGAGGGCCGAAAACTGTGGGTGGGGGGGGGCGAGGCGTAAGCGGCGGCGTCGGTCATCGGTTCAGTGCGGTGTTGTCACAGGGTCAGGTCGTACTCCACCGTGATGGGTGCGTGGTCGGAGAACTTCTCGCCCTTGTAGATGGATTCGGTGCGTGCCAGCGCCGCGAGCGCAGGGGTGGCCAGGTGGTAGTCCAGCCGCCAACCCACGTTGTTGGCATACGCCTGACCGCGATTGCTCCACCACGTGTAGGCGGTGTCGGTGGCGGTAGGTTGTAACTGACGGTAAACGTCTATAATGCCGCCGCCTTCATCAGTTGTGTGCAACAACTTTGTCATCCAGGCCCGCTCTTCGGGCAAAAAGCCACTGTTTTTCTGGTTGCTGCGCCAGTTTTTGAGGTCGATTTGATGGTGCGCAATGTTGATGTCGCCGCACAGAATGAAGTCGCGCTCGCTCTTGACTTTCATGAGGTGGGGGTGCATCTCGGCCAGGAACCGGAACTTGGCCTGCTGGCGTTCTTCGCCCGATGAACCGCTCGGAAAGTACGCGCTGATGATCGACAGCTTGCGCTCGGGCGTGTCAAAGCGCAGCTCCACATAGCGGCCCTCTGTATCAAACTCGGCCGAGCCATAGCCCACGACTACATCGGAGGGCTCGTGTCGGGTGTAAATGCCCACGCCGGAGTAGCCCTTTTTCTGCGCAAAGTGGAAGTGGCCTTGCAGGCCCGCCATCCGCTCGAACCGGTTGGCGATGTCGGCCGCCTGGGCCTTCACTTCCTGCACGCAAATACAATCCGGCCGCGTGGCTGCCATCCAGCTTTCCACGCCTTTGCTGGTGGCCGACCGGATGCCATTGAGATTGAGGCTGGTTAACTTGAACAAGGAATTCCCCATGGTGGATGTTGGCGCGCAAACCTCTGAACAGGGCCAGCTGGCGCAGGATTTTGTACGTTTTGCCGTCGAGTCCGGCGTGCTGCGGTTTGGTGAATTCAAGACCAAGGCCGGGCGCCTGAGCCCGTATTTCTTCAACGCCGGCCTGTTCGACGACGGCAGCAAGATGGGACGGCTCGCGGAATTCTATGCAAAAGCCCTGCTGGCCAGCGGCATCGAATTCGACATGGTCTTTGGCCCTGCTTACAAGGGCATCCCCCTGGCCGCCACCGTTGCGGTAGAGCTGGCGCGCCTGGGCCGCAACGTGCCCTTTGCCTACAACCGCAAGGAGGCCAAGGACCACGGGGAGGGTGGAACGCTGGTGGGCGCGCCTCTAAAAGGACGTGTACTCATCATCGACGACGTGATGTCCGCAGGCACTGCTGCGCGCGAGTCCATTGCGATCATCCGTGCGGCGGGCGCCACCCCCCACGCGGTTGCAATTGCGCTGGACCGCCAGGAGAAAGCCACAGAGAATGGCCAGGACGTAGACCACAGCGCCGTGCAGTACGTGCGCGGGCAACTGGGCATGCAGGTGTGCGCCATTGCACGGCTGGCAGACTTATTGCTGTATCTCTCTCAAAACGGGGGGGATGGGATGCGTTCCCACCATGAAAAAGTGCTGGCCTATCGCCAGCGGTACGGAGTCAACGAAGGGTAGAGGACTTGAGCACATCGGCGTGGATCATGGGCGGGGTTTTGTTGGCCACCCTGGGTGCCGAAGGAGCGTTGGCGCAAGCCCCGCAGGGCGCTGTAGGAGGCATCTACACCTGCATCGACAAGCACGGCCGTCGGCTGACGGCCGACCGCCCCATCCCGGAATGCCTGGACCGGGAGCAGCGTGAGCTGAGCCCGTCCGGCATCACACGCCGCCAGATCGGCCCTTCGCTCACCGAGCTGGAGCGCGCCGCCCAGGAAGCCCAGCGCCGCAAGGAGGCCGAAGAACGTTCCCGGGTGGTCGAAGAGCGCCGCCGCGAGCGGGTGCTGGTCGCGCGATACCCCGACAAAGCCACCCACGACGTGGAACGCGCAGCCGCCATCCAGCTGGTGGACGATGTCACGTCCACCGCAGAAAAGCGCATTGCTGAACTGAAGGCGGAACGCAAGAAGTTCAATGTGGAGATGGAGTTCTACAAAAAGGACCCCAACAAGGCGCCCATGACTCTGCGCCGCATGATTGCTGAAAACGACGACAGCATGGCCGAGCAGCAGCGCTTCATCGCCGGGCAAGACCAGGAAAAGCGCCGCGTGCATGCGCGGTTTGACACCGAGCTGGCCCAGCTGCGCAAGCTGTGGGATGCACAAAAGGTGCCCGCCGTGGCATCGGGAACGCCCGCCAGCGAAACACCAGCAGCCCCGGCGGCAGCTTCGCGCTAGATTTCGCCGTACGCGCTACACACAAACACAAAAAAAGGGGCCGCGAGGCCCCTTCGTCTTTGAGTTTTGCGGCTTAGCCAGCAGCCCGCCACGGTTGCGGTCAGGCCGCCAGCTTGGCGCGCAACACATCATTCACCTGCTGCGGGTTTGCCTTGCCCTTGCTGGCCTTCATGATCTGGCCGACCAGTGCATTAAACGCCTTGTCCTTGCCTGCGCGGAACTGTGCCACGTTGTCGGCGTTGGCGGCAATCACCTCGTCAATGATCTGCTCCAGCGCGCCGGAGTCGTTCATCTGTTTGAGGCCCTTGGATTCGATGACCGCATCCACGTCCGCCGACTCGCCCGCCCACAGGGCATCAAACACCTGCTTGGCGGCATTGTTGGAGATCGTTCCATCAGCGATTCGGCCAATCAGCGTGGCCAGTTGTGCCGACGTGACCGGGGTTTGCTCAATGCCGATTTCCCCCATGTTCAAGCGGCGTGACACCTCGCCCATGATCCAGTTGCTGGCCAGCTTGGCCTGACCGCAGGCCTTGGCCACCGCTTCGAAGTAGGCTGCCATCGCCTTGCTTTGGGTCAGCGTTGTGGCGTCGTAATCGGGCAGGCCATAGTTCGCCACAAAACGTGCGGCCATGGTGCGGGGCAGTTCGGCCATCAGCGCACGTTCTTGCTGAACCCAGCTGTCCGAAATGTGCAGCGGCGGCAGGTCTGGATCGGGGAAATAGCGGTAGTCCGCTGCGTCTTCCTTGGTCCGCATCGCGCGTGTTTCGCCCGTGTCCGGGTCGAACAGCACCGTGGCCTGCTGGATCGCGTGGCCGTCTTCAATCTGCTCGATCTGCCAGCGGATCTCGTAGTCAATGGCCTGCTGCATGAACTTGAAGCTGTTCAGGTTCTTGATCTCGCGGCGCGTACCCAGTTCGGCGCCGGGCTTGCGCACCGACACGTTGGCGTCGCAGCGGAAGCTGCCTTCCTGCATGTTGCCGTCGCAGATGCCGATCCAGGTCACGATCTTGTGTAGTTCTTTGGCGTACGCCACCGCCTCTTCGGACGAACGCATGTCGGGCTCGGTCACGATCTCCAGCAATGGGGTTCCGGCGCGATTCAGGTCGATGCCAGACTGGCCGATGAAATCCTCGTGCAGCGATTTGCCCGCGTCCTCTTCCAAGTGGGCGCGCACCAGTTTCACGGTCTTCTTCTGGTCGCCCAGAAAGAACTCCACCTCGCCGCCCTGCACCACCGGGATCTCGAACTGGCTGATCTGGTAGCCCTTGGGCAGGTCAGGGTAGAAGTAATTTTTGCGCGCAAAAATGCTCACGGGTGCGATGTGCGAGCCCAGAGCCAGCCCCAGCCGAATGGCGCAGGCGACGGCCTCGCGGTTCATCACGGGCAGGGTGCCGGGCAAAGCCAGGTCCACGGCGCAGGCCTGCGTGTTGGGCTCCGCGCCGAAGGCCGTGCTGGCGCGGCTGAAAATTTTGCTCTGGGTGGCGAGCTGGGTGTGTGTCTCAAAGCCGATGACGACTTCGTAACCCTGAATCAGTTTCACAGACATGGGTTCTGTCCTTGGCTATCAAAAGAGGAGCTGGTAGCGCTTTATTTATAAAGACTTCAACATCTTCTGATGCTGAAGTCTTTTAACAATGAGCGCTATCAGCTATGAATTTCAGAGCGGACTGCGCAGATGGAAGTCAGTGGCTTGCTGCAGGCGGTGGGCTGCATTCAGAAGGCGGGCTTCTTCAAAGTAGTTGCCAATCAGTTGCAGGCCGACTGGCATGTCACCTTCGCCAAAACCTGCGGGCACGCTCATGCCGGGCAGGCCCGCCAGCGAGCCGGGCAAGGTGAAGATGTCGGCCAGGTAGTCGGCCAGCGGGTCGTTGCCGTGCTCGCCCAGCTTCCAGGCCACGGTGGGGGCCACGGGGCCCGCAATCACGTCGCAGTCTTTGAATGCGTTCTGGAAGTCGTCCGCAATCATGCGGCGAATCTTCTGCGCCTGCAGGTAGTAGGCGTCGTAGTAGCCATGGCTCAGCACATAGGCGCCGATCATGATGCGGCGCTTGACCTCGTCGCCAAAACCTTCGGCGCGGGTCTTTTTGTACATGTCTACCAGGTCGGTGTAGTCCTTGGCGCGGTGGCCGAACTTCACGCCGTCAAAACGGCTCAGGTTGGACGATGCCTCGGCCGGGGCAATGATGTAGTAGACCGGGATGGACAGCTCGGTGCGCGGCAGGCTGATGGGCACGAGCTTGGCACCGAGCTTTTCGTATTCCTTCAGGGCGCCATCTACGGCGGCACGCACATCGGGCGCAAGGCCCTCGCCAAAGAACTCTGCAGGGATGCCGATGCGCAGGCCGTCAATGCTGTCGTTCAGCTTGGCGCTGAAGTTCTCGGCCGGCACATCCAGCGACGTGGAATCGCGGTCCGGGTCCGGGCCACACATCGCCGACAGCAGCAGGGCGCAATCCTCGGCACTGCGGGCCATGGGGCCCGCCTGGTCGAGGCTGGAGGCAAACGCGATCATTCCGTAGCGGCTGGCGCGGCCGTAGGTGGGCTTGATGCCAGTGATGCCGCAAAACGACGCTGGCTGGCGGATGGAGCCGCCGGTGTCGGTGCCGGTGACAGCCGGGGCCAGGCGTGCGGCCACGGCCACCGCGCTGCCGCCCGACGAGCCGCCGGGGATGCGGGTGGTGTCCCAGGGGTTGCGCACCGGGGCGGGGGCGTCAAAGCCCACGGGCGCCACGGCGGAGTTTTCGTTGGCGGAGCCCATGGCGAACTCATCGCAGTTGAGCTTGCCCAGCGTCACTGCGCCCGCGTCGGCGAGCTTGGTGACCACGGTAGCGTCAAACGGCGATTGGTAGCCCGCCAACATCTTCGAGCCCGCAGTGCTGGGGAAGTCGCGCGTGACGAAGATGTCCTTGTGTGCAATCGGCACGCCTTCCAGTGCGCCCGCCGTGCCCGCGGCCAGGCGCGCGTCAGCGGCCTTCGCTTGCGCCAGGGTGGCGCCTTCATTCAGGGCCACGTAGGCGCCCAGGTTCTGGTGCGTGTTGGCGCGGGCAAGAAAGTGCTGGGCGGCTTCAACAGCAGAAAATTGCTTGGCGCGCAGGCCAGCGGCCAGTTCGGCAACGCCCAGGTCGTGCAGGGCTTTGGGGGTGGTGGTGCTCATGCGGGACTTATTCGATCACTTTGGGGACGAGGAACAGGCCGCGCTCGACAGCGGGGGCACTCTTCTGGTTGGCCTCGCGCTGGTTGGGCTCGCTGGCCACGTCTTCGCGCAGGCGCAGGGCCACGTCCTGGATGGCCGCGACGGGGTGGGACAGGGGGGTGACGCCCGAGGTATCCACAGCCCGCATCTGTTCCACGATGTCAAAGAAGCCATTGAGCTGCGTGAGCATGCGCTCACTTTCGGAGAATGTCAGCTCAAGCCGTGCCAAATTGGCGATGCGGCCGATGTCCTGGGGGGTCAGTGCCATAGAAAGAAAATAGAAAGAAACCAGACGTAAAGCTGTGATCCGGGCCGCGCCGCAGGGAGTTATTCACAGGGGATGGGGTATTATCCCGGCTTTGCCGCAATACCCTCTTAACGGTTGGTTTTTGTGCGAAAAAAGCGATTTTTGACCCCCCACCCACTCCCTGACACACCCGGCGATGGCAGGCCGACGTGCATGCCGTGCCCGAGAGGATTTTTGAATGTTCGGAGCTTTCCGTCGGTATTTTTCCACCGACCTGGCCATTGACCTTGGCACAGCCAACACCCTCATCTTCGCCCGCGACAAAGGCATTGTGCTTGACGAGCCTTCGGTCGTCGCCATCCGCCACGAAGGCGGGCCTCATGGCAAGAAAGTCATTCAGGCCGTAGGTCGCGAAGCCAAGGCCATGCTGGGCAAGGTGCCCGGCAATATCGAAGCCATCCGGCCCATGAAGGACGGCGTGATCGCCGACTTCGTGATCACCGAGCAGATGATCAAGCAGTTCATCAAGATGGTGCATCCGCGCACGCTGTTCACCCCCAGCCCGCGCATCATCATCTGCGTGCCTTGCGGCTCCACCCAGGTCGAGCGCCGCGCCATCAAGGACGCGGCCGAAGCGGCGGGCGCCACGGCGGTGTACCTCATTGAAGAACCCATGGCGGCCGGTATCGGCGCTGGCCTGCCGGTGTCGGAGGCGTCGGGCTCCATGGTCGTGGACATCGGCGGCGGCACCACCGAGGTGGGCGTGATCTCTCTGGGCGGCATGGTCTACAAGGGCAGTGTGCGCGTCGGTGGCGACAAGTTCGACGAAGCCATCATCAGCTACATCCGCCGCAACTACGGCATGCTGATTGGTGAGCCCACCGCAGAAGCCATCAAGAAGAACATCGGCTCGGCCTTTCCGGGCTCCGAAGTGCGCGAGATGGAAGTCAAGGGCCGCAACCTCTCCGAAGGCGTGCCGCGCAGCTTCACCATTTCGTCCAACGAAGTGCTGGAAGCCCTGACCGACCCGCTCAACCAGATCGTCTCGGCCGTCAAAAACGCGCTGGAACAGACCCCGCCCGAACTGGGCGCTGACATCGCCGACCGCGGCATGATGCTGACCGGCGGTGGCGCGCTGCTGCGTGACCTGGACCGCCTGCTGGCCGAAGAAACCGGTCTGCCCGTGCTAGTGGCCGAAGACCCGCTGACCTGCGTGGTGCGCGGCTGCGGTATTGCGCTGGAGCGCATGGACCGACTGGGTAGCATTTTCACGAGCGAGTGAGCCTGCGGGCCTGTATGCTGCAGGCACTTTTTTTGCGCTCTGAACTGCATGATTGCCCCTGCTCCAATGCTTCTTTCTGAGCACATGCCCGTGGAGTCTCCTCCACGCGGCAGACACTGACCGCTGCGTACCATGCCCCTGGGTACTCTGGAGCGCAGCGCTCCCCCTTTCTTCAAGCAGGGCCCTTCGGCCCTTTCGCGTTTGGCCGTCTTCAGTGCATTGGCGCTGTTCCTGATGGTGGCCGATGCGCGCTTTGACATGAGCGGGCCCTTCCGCAAGGCAGTGGCTACAGCGCTGTACCCGGTGCAGTGGCTCATGCTCAAGCCGGTGGAGTTCGCCCACCATGCAGCGAGTTATTTCCAGTCGTTGCAGGCAACGCAGCAAGAGCTCGACGCCGCACAACAGAAAATGACCCTGATGGGGCAGCGTGCCAACCAGGCCGAACAGCTGGCGCTGGAGAACGGGCGCCTTCGGCAACTTCTTGCCTTGCGGGACCGCCTGGAAACCCCCGCGCAGGCGGCCGAGGTGATCTACGACACTGCAGACACCTACACACGCCGCGTGGTCATTGACCGTGGGCAGATGGGCGGGGTCGAGCCCGGCTCGCCGGTGATGGATGAGGTGGGCGTTCTGGGTCAGGTCACGCGCGTGTTCCCGCTGGTGAGCGAGGTGACCTTGCTGGTCGACCGCGAACAGGCGATTCCGGTACTCAACGTTCGCACCGGTGTGCGCGGCGTGGCCTACGGTGACCCGGTGGCCGGGCACGGCGGTGGCATGGAGTTGCGCTTCATGCCCGCCAACGCCGATGTGCGCGAAGACGACCTGTTGACCACAAGCGGAGTGGACGGTTTGTATCCGTCGGGTCTGCCCGTGGCACGCGTGTTTCGGGTAGAGCGCCGGGCCGACTCCGCCTTTGCCCGCATCTATTGCGTGCCGCTGGCTCAGGTGCAGGGCGCTCGCCATGTCGTCGTTCTCAAGCCACTGGCCGACAACGCGCTGGCGCGCCCCGAGCCCGCGCATGCGGTGCCAGTCAAGCGGGGCACACGCAAATGACATCTTTCTTTCTGCAACCGCTTCCGCTGGCAACGCTGGCTAACACCCCGAAGGGAGTCGCGCGATGATCATGCCGCGGGGTGAACCGCTGCTGATGCCGGTGAATCCGTTGTTCATCGCCGTCAGCCTGGCTGCCGGCCTGGCCATCAACATGTTGCCACTGGGGCGCTTGGTGTGGACGCCCGACCTGCTCATGGTGCTGCTGGTGTTCTGGGGCGTGCACCAGCCGCTGCGCATTGGCATGGGCGTGGCCTTTGTGCTGGGGCTGTGCATGGACGTGAGCCAGTCGGCCCTGCTGGGGCAGCATGCGCTGTCGTACACCGTGCTGTCGTTTGCGGCCATTGCCATCCACCGTCGGCTGCTGTGGTTCAGCGTGCCTTCACAGGCCCTGCAAGTATTGCCCCTGTTTGCGCTGGCGCATGCGATCGAGCTGTTGCTGCGCATGTCGTCCGGCGGCATATTCCCGGGCATGTGGAGCTTTGCCGCTCCGCTGCTGGAGGCGCTGCTGTGGCCCCTGGCCAGCTGGGTGTTACTGGCACCGCAGCGTCGGCCGCCTGACCGCGACCAGAACCGGCCCCTGTGAGATGAAGCACCCCCTGAGCCGCTTCGCATCTTCCCCCTCTCCTGCGGGAGTGGGGCGCCATCCGTGGCCTGGCAGCGCCCGTTCCACGGTGGCACTGGCCTGGGCTGCGCCGGTTTCGCCGGGCTCTCTACTGGTATGGCGCCATGGAGTTTTCGCATGACCGAACTGCGCAGCAGCGAAGCCGACGCCACGCGTTTTCGTATGCGCGCGCTGGTGATTGGTGCGGTGGTGTTTTTTGCGTTCTGCCTCGTCGTCGCCCGGCTGGTGTTCTTGCAGGTGGTGCGCCACGAAGACCTGGCCGCGCAGGCCGAGAGCAACCGCACGGCGGTGGTGCCCATTGTGCCCAACCGCGGTTTGATCATGGACCGCAACGGCGTGGTACTGGCCACCAATTACTCCGCCTACACGCTGGAAATCACGCCCTCGCGCACGGGTTCGCTGGACGGCACCATCGACGAATTGTCGAAGGTGGTGGACATCCAGACCCGCGACCGCCGCCGCTTCAAGCGTTTGATGGAAGAGTCGCGCAATTTTGAGTCCCTGCCCATCCGCACCCGCCTGACGGACGAGGAGGTGGCGCGCTTCACCGCCCAGCGCTACCGCTTTCCCGGCGTGGACATCAAGGCACGGCTGTTTCGCAACTACCCTCTGGGCGACGTGGGCAGCCATGCCATTGGCTACATCGGGCGCATCAATCAGAACGAAAAAGCGCGCATTCAGGACTCCGAGGACGAAGCCAATTACCGGGGGACTGAGTACATCGGAAAGCTGGGCATCGAGCAAAGTTTCGAGTCCGCCCTGCACGGCTCCACCGGCGTGGAGCAGATGGAAACCTCGGCCGGCGGCCGGGCGGTTCGCAAGCTGTCCAGCCACGCGGCCACGCCGGGCGACAGCGTGATGCTGTCCATCGACATCAAGCTGCAAAAGATGATCGAGGACCTGTTTGGCGACCGGCGCGGAGCCCTGGTGGCCATCGATCCGCGTTCGGGCGAAGTGCTCGCGCTGGTCAGCAAGCCCACATTTGATCCCAACCTGTTTGTGGAAGGCATTGACGTAGAGAACTGGGCTGCGCTGAATGAGTCGCTCGATAAGCCTCTGCTCAACCGCGCCCTGCGCGGCACCTATCCACCGGGTTCCACCTACAAACCGTTCATGGCCCTGGCGGCGCTCGAAACCGGCAAGCGCACGGCGTCTGCCATCACGCAGGACAACGGCTCCTGGACCTTTGGCGGCCACACCTTCCGCAGCCATGGCGACCACGGACTGGGTGCGGTGGACATGCACCTGAGCATCGTCAAATCCAGCAACGTGTACTACTACGCCCTGGCCAACGACATGGGCGTGGACCTGATGCACGACTTCATGAAGCCGCTGGGTTTTGGCCAGATCACCGGCATCGACCTGAACGGCGAACTGCGCGGCGTGTTGCCCAGCCAGGAATGGAAGCGCAATGCCTACCGCCGCCCCGAGCAGAAAAAATGGTACGCAGGCGAGACGATCTCGCTGGGCATTGGCCAGGGCTACAACACCTTCACCATGCTGCAGCTGGCGCACGCCACGGCCACGGTGGCCAACTCGGGCGTGCGCCACCGGCCCCACCTGGCCATCGCCACAGTGGACGCCGTCTCCCGTGAGCGCCGCGAAATCACTCCCGACGCGCCGGTCGACCTGCACTACAAACCCGAGAACGTGGCCGTGGTGCGCCGCGCGCTGGTGAGCGTGACGCAAGAGGGCACCTCCACCCGCGTGTTCGCCGGGGCCCGCTATTTGTCGGCAGGCAAAACAGGCACGGCCCAGGCGGTGACCATTGGCCAGAAAGACAAGTACAACGCCTCCAAGCTGCAGGAGCACCAGCGCGACCACGCGCTGTACATGGCCTATGCCCCGGCCGAAAATCCCCAGATTGCCCTGGCGCTGGTGGTGGAGAACGCCGGTTTTGGCGCCGCGCATGCCGCGCCCATTGCGCGGCGCGTGTTCGACTACTGGCTGCTGGGCGAATACCCCAGCGAAGAAGACATGCTGGCGGTGCAAAAGGGCCAGGCCGCCGCCCCCATCGGCAAACCCCGCAAGGTGGCAGACGTGCCGTTGATTGCCCCGTAACGCGGGTACCCAGCAGGTTTATTCAAAAATAATAGCTGCTAGCGCTTGCTGGATAAGCGCTAGAGCCTGTTTTGACCATATTTTTAGGGCTGGCGTGCCCTGCTACGTCTGGGCTGCGGGCCCCCGCGTAGAGGGCTGGATCTGGCTGAACACCAGCGCCGCCACGATCAGCGCCGCGCCGCTGACGCCCGCCCAGCCCAGGCGCTCGCCCAGCAGCGCCCAGGCGGTCAGCGCCGCAAAAACGGGTTCCAGCCCGAACACGATGGCACTGCGCATGGCGTCCACCCGCTGCTGGCCCCAGGCCTGCAAGGTGACCACCACCACGCTGGCCAGCAGGCCCAGGTAGACCAGCGCCACCCACGCATCCACGGGCAGCGTAGCCAGGGACTGCAGCCAGTCCATGCCGCCGCCGTGCGCCAGCAGCAACGCGGTGGACGCGAGCGCCATCACCGTGGCCTGCGCGGCGGCCATGCGGGTTGCGCGCAGTGGCCGGGCCGCAGTGCGGCGTGCGCATTCTTCCAGCGCCAGGATGTACAGCGCGTAGAACACCGTACTGGCCAGCGTCAGCGTATCGCCCAGGTTCCAGGGCTCGTTCTCGTGGAACATCAGCGCCATGCCCGCGCAGGCGATCACGCACGCAGCCCACAGCCGCCAACCATAGCGCCGGCCCATGAAGGCCATGGCGATCAGCGGCACGACCAGCACATTGAGTCCGGTCACAAACGCATTGCGGTTGCTGCTGGTGCGCGCGAGGCCCTCGATCTGCAGCCAGAACGCAATGAACAGCAGCAGCCCGAGCGCGCAGCCCCAGCGGCGCTCGGCGCGCAGCATGCCCCACCACAGCGGCGCCAGCACCACCAGCGCAATCACAAAACGCAGCCAGATGATCTGGAGCGCATCGAGCTGTGCGGACAGCAATTTCATGGCGGGAAACGTGGTGCCCCACACCACGGTCACCACCAGCAGGGCCGCAAGCCCCAGACGTTCGGGTTTCATAGGCTCCAAAACAAGAAAGGGCTGGCCGGTTCCCCGGCCAGCCGCTTGCAGAAAATTTACTCGCAGCACCGTGCGCATGACCTGCTGCCGTCGCGCAGGCTCGGCCCAGGCTAGGTAGCCGCGGAACTGGCTCTGCCAGGCCGCTGGCTGCGTCCCCCTCCCTTAGAGCCTGTTCAAAGTCTTTTTGGAGATCGCATTGGAGTGCAATCGGGATGAGTGGAAGCTTCGGATGCGCCGCATGGGCTCGTGCCCATGCAAGCAGCCGAGGCTTCCAATCGCCCGATTTCACTCCAACCCTTCGGGCAAGTGCCTTGCCGGTCGGTCTGCGGTGTTGCGGCGCTTGTTGATAGCCAAGCTATCAACTGCACACCGCGCCTTGCATCCCATCCCGGCAAGGTACTTGTGCGACTCCAAAAAGACTTTGAACAGGCTCTTAGCGCGCAGCGCGTAGAGAGAGGGGTGAAGGCGCGAGGCGCCTCAGGGGGTCAGTTAAAAATATATCGGGCCTGCAGGTTCAGGCGCAGCATGTCGCCCTTCTGGCCGTCAAACGTGGTGCGGCGGCCGCCGATCAACTCGCTGCCCAGTTCCACGTTTTTGATCGGCAGGTAGTACATGCCGGCGTGCCATTGGTACAGCTTGTAGTTGCCTTCGCCGCCATAGGCGTTCACGTAGGCATCGCCCAGCTTCTGGCGCGAGCGCACGGTGCCCAGCGACACGGTGGCGCGCAGCTGTTCGCTGAAAGCGTTGGTCAGGCCCACCACGAAACCGTGCGAGCGGTCCAGGCGCACCGTGTTGCCGTCCAGCACCGGGTAGTTGGCGCCCACCAGGTAAGCGCCATCGCCGTCGCCGTCCATGCGGGTGTACTGTGCCATCAGCGTGGCGGTGCCGGTCAGCTTGTAGCCCGCACCCAGTCCGAGGCCCAGGCCGCGCTTGGAGGCGCCGTCAATGCGTTGCTCGTGCGACATCACGCGGGCGTTGATGTTGCCCCAGTCGTAGCCCTTGTCCATGCGTGCCACCAGGTTGGGGCTTTTCGCGCCGTCCGAGGGTTCTTCAATGGCGAACTGGAACTTGGCAATGTTGGGGTTGTTGTAGGTGTAGCGTACCTGTGTGGGGCGGCGGAACGTGGCGCCGGGCGGGCCGTTGAAGTCCACGGTTTCTGGCAGGTTGTCCAAGTCCATGAAGGTGGACCAGGTCTGGCCAATCAGCCAGCCTGCGTATTCGCCATAGGCGTGGCGCAGGCGCAGGCGGTTGCGGTTGCACTCGCTGCCGCAATAGGCGTAGAAGTCGGCTTCGATCTTGGTGTTGAACGTGCCAATGCCCGTAGGGGTCGAGGTCTCAAAGCCAAACCGCGAAGTTTGCGCGGTCAGGCTGGTCTTGCCGTTGCGGCTGTCGCCCAGCGGTTGCTCCATCACGTTGGTGAAGGTGTCCCCAGGGGCCGTGCCCTTGAAGTCCTTGACCATGTTCGCCTCTGCAAAGCCGTAGACGCGGATCGAGGTCTCGCTGCCCGGCAGGCGGAAGCTGCCCGGGATGTCGCCCAGCACCACGGCGTCCTTTTGCTTGAGTTCCACCGCGTCAATGCGGTCGTTCCAGGCTGACGCCGCTGCGGCCGGGGCGGCGGGGACCTGTGCCTGCTGGGTCTTGAGCTGGTTGAGTTCGGCACGCAATGCCTTGAGCTCGTTGCGCATGTCTTCGAAGTCCTTGGCGGACTGTGCAAACGCGGCTGGGGGCAGGCTGCACAGGCCGGCGGCCAGCAGGGCGAGGAACGTGTGGTTCAGTTTCATGGTCACTCCGGGTGGGGGCTTGGGTTGTTTTGGCACGGCACCTGGATCGCAGGCACCTGTGCACTCAGGCACTCATGCGGCCAATGAAGGCGCGGATGCGGTCGTTGGCGGGGTTGTTGAAGAAATCAGCGGGGGGAGCGTCGTGGGCGATGCACCCCTGGTCAAAGAACATGACGCGGTCTGCCACCTCGCGGGCAAAGCCCATTTCGTGGGTCACCACGATCATGGTCATGCCGCCGCGTGCCAATTCGCGCATCACGTCCAGAACCTCCTGCACCATCTCGGGGTCCAGCGCTGATGTGGGCTCGTCGAACAGCATCACCTTGGGCTGCATGGCCAGTGCGCGGGCAATGGCCACGCGCTGCTGCTGGCCGCCCGACAGCTGCCAGGGGTACTTGTGCGCGTGGTCTTGCATGCCCACGCGGCGCAGCAGGGTCAGCGCCTGCTCGTTGGCCTGGGCGCGTGGTGTGCGGCGAATGCGGCGCGGCGCCAGCGTCACGTTGTCCAGCACGCTCATGTGGCCGAACAGGTTGAACTGCTGGAACACCATGCCGACTTCGCTGCGCTGCTTTTGCAGGGTGGCCATGTCGTCGGTGACTTCTTCACCGCCAATGGTGATGCGGCCCGAGTCATGCGGTTCGAGGCGGTTGATGGCGCGCAGCAGCGTGCTCTTGCCAGAGCCCGAGGCGCCGATGATGACCGTCACCTCGCCGGTGTTGAACACCGTGGACACATCACGCAGCACCTGGTGGGCGCCGAACGACTTGCACACGCGATCGACCACGATGAAGGGCGTGGGTTGGGCGCTCATTGGTTGCGGCCTTCCACGTCAAACCGGTACTCGATTGCATTCGAGATCTGCGTGACCAGCGTGGTCAACAGCAGGTACGTGATGGCCACGGTGGACAGCGTGGCAATAGGCTGGAAGGTGGCCGACTGGATGCGGTTGCCCACGTTGGTCAGCTCCACCACACCAATCGCATAGGCCAGCGAAGAATCCTTGAGCAGCGCCACAAAGTTGCTCACCAGCGGAGGCAACGAGATCTTGAATGCCTGCGGAAACACCACGTCCAGAAACACATGCACCCGGCCCAGTCCCAGGGCCTTAGCAGCCTCGGTTTGGCCGCGCGGCACGGCCAGCAGACCGGCGCGGATGGCCTCGGCGTTGTAGGCGCCGACGTTCAGGCCCAGGGCCAGCACGGCAGCGGCAAAGTCGGGCAGGTTCAGGCCTGGCACCAGCACCGGCAGCGCAAAGTACACAAATAGGATCTGCACCAAAAGCGGCGTGCCGCGGATGACCCAGATATAGAAGCTGGCGACCCAGCGCACCGCCGCCCAGCGCGAAGTGCGCGCCAGCGCGGCGGCCGTGCCCAGCACCAGTCCCACACTGCCGCTGATGAGCGTGAGCCACAGCGTGGTGCGCGCACCGTCAGAGAACGCCTGGGCGTTGGGACCGATGGGGTCGGGCAAAAATGACAGCATTTTGCCGAGCAGCGCCAGCGCCAGCACCATCAGCAACACGGCTGAGATGAGCGTGGCGTTGCTGCGCTGCTGGCGAGTCCAGCGCTCGGGCCAAAGGGCAGTGAGCATGAAAAATCCCGGTCAGGATGGGGGAGGGGCGAGCGCGGCGAAGCGCCCCCGGCATGCCCAGGCGGACACGCCGAGGCGTTCACACCTTCTGCTTAGTTGCAGCGGACGTCTTCGTTGAAGTACTTCTTGGACACGGCGGCGTAGCTGCCGTCGGCCATCACCTCGCCCAGGGCCTTGTTCCAGCCACCGGCCAGCGAGCTGTTGCCTTTGGCCACGGCGGCGGCGATGCGCTCGATGAACAGCATCTCGCCCAGCTTGAAACCTGCGCCGGGGTTCTTGTCGGCCACCGCCTTGGCTACAAAGCGGTCGGTCACCCAGGCGTCCACGCGGCGCGAGTTCAGGGCGCTGCGGGCGTCCACGTCAGTGGGGAAGTTCTTCATTTCCTTGATGGCGGAGACCTTCTGCACGTTTTCGAGGTAGCTGGTACCGGTCTGCACGGCCACCACCTTGCCCGCCAGGTCCTTGGCGCTCTTGATGGCGGGGTCCATGGCGATGATCATCCCGCCCGAGCAGTAGTGCGGTTCGGTGAACGTGACGGCCTTGGCGCGCTCTTCGGTGATGCCGTGGGAGGCGATCACCAGGTCCCAGCGGTCCTGGCGCAGGCCGGTCAGCAGCGCGTCAAAACCCAGGGTCTTCCACTGGATGGTCAGGCCCATCTTCTTGGCCACGAGTTCAGCGACTTCTACTTCGAAGCCCGTCAGCGTGGTGCCATTGAAAAAGTTGAAAGGTGCGAACTGGCCCTCGGTCGCGATGAGGATCTTGCCGTCTTTTTTGACCTCGTCCAGCGTCCGGGCCTGGGCGGCGAAAGCGGCGCAGAGCGCGACGGCGGTGGCTACAGCCTTGAACAATTTCATGGAATGGGTCCTGTCAGGGGTATTTCAGGTACAAAAAATCCGGCATGCGGGTAAGCAGGCCGGAGGCGCGGGGAAGTCACAGGACGCAGGCATCGCAAAACACGAGGCCTGCCGTCATCAAACGGACACGATTATAAAGAGGGGGATTTTTTTCTTGACAGTGCGAACAACGTGCAAAGGCCGGTTGTGTGCCAATTCACAACAGGTTTAGAGCGGTGACTCCGAACTGAACGCAGGATTGGGCCCCGGCTACCGGGCGCGGTCTGTGTGACTGGCGCGCGCAACGCCAGCGCACCCGTGGATCCGGCTTTGCCGGTCCAGGGGGTGCGTCCCCTTCCAGGGGGAAGGCGCCTTCGCCGCCTCAGGGGTTACCTGAGAAACGCGTCGTAGCCCGTTTTGAGGATCAGCGTGCTCACCACCACGATAAAAATACCGCGCACAAACCCGGTGCCGTGCTTGAGCGCCATGTGCGTGCCCAGCAGGCTGCCCACCACATTGGCCACTGCCAGCGTCACCGCAAAGTGCCACCACACGTGGCCTTTGGCCGCAAACAGCGCAATGGCGGCGATGTTGGTGGCGCAGTTGAGCAGCTTGGCCGAGGCCGAGGCGTTGAGAAAGTCATAGCCCAGCAGCCGCACGAACAAGAAGACAAAGAAGCTGCCGGTGCCAGGGCCGAAGAAGCCGTCATAGAACCCAATCAGCACGCCGATGAGGCACGCGGCCACGACCTCGGTGCGGCCTGCATAGCGCGGGGTGTGGTGGCGACCCAGCTCCTTTTTGGCCAGTGTGTAGACCAGCACCCCGAGCAATACCAGAGGCAGCAGCTTGCGCAAGAAGTCGGCAGACATCACCGTGACCGCCCAGGCGCCTGCAAACGACCCGGCAAAACCGGCCCCTGCGGCGGGCAGCATGGCACGCCAGCGGATCTGCACGCGGCGGCTGTATTGCCACGTTGCCATGGCCGTGCCCCACACCGACGCCGCCTTGTTGGTGCCCAGCAGCGTAGCGGGCGCGGCGCCCGGAAACGCTGCGAACAGCGCGGGCACCATCACCAGACCACCCCCGCCCACAATCGCATCCACAAACCCGGCCAACAGCGAAGCCAGGGTGATAAAAAACCATTCCATCGCAGGATTGTCGCACTCGGGCTGCTATCAATTTGCGACGTAGAAGTGGCTCTGGCCGCCTGTGCAGCGCTCAGAGCGAAAAGCGAGCAGGCAAGAAAAAGGCGCTGGGATCACCAGCGCCTGGAAAAAGTCTGCACCTCGTTGGGTGCTTGAAATTTGATTGTTGGTAGAAAGGATGTCTCCTCGGGCCCCTCGCTTGGCACACCGAAGCGCGCTTTCGAGTGCCGCAACTGTAACGGCTGCACCCCGCTGGTGCATTGGGGGTTTCCCGCCCCCGTTCTGGGGCGTTGAGCGGGCTTCTCGCTGTCTTTTGCGTGCTGCAGGCTGGCATGGGTCGTGCAATGCCACCTGTAACAATTTGCGAAAAGGGAGCGTCCATGCGGGCAGTCAACCACCGGTTCATTGCGGTCGTGTCGTTGTGTCTGGGGTTGTGGGGCCGCGCGCGGGCGCAGACTTCACCAGAAGCGGCGGCTGCAGTTGCAACCGCTGCAGCGCCCTTAGCCCGCCCCGGTCTGGTGTCTGCAGATTCGTTGAGCGCTGCCGACACGGCGTGGATGATGACCTCCACCGCGCTGGTGCTGCTGATGACGCTCCCTGGCATTGCGCTGTTCTATGCAGGCATGGTGCGCAAGAAGAACGTACTCAACACGATGGCCAGCGTGGTGGCCATTGCGGCGCTGGTTAGCGTGTTGTGGTTTGCGGCCGGTTATTCACTGGCGTTCACCCCGGGCAGTCTGTGGCTCGGCGGCTTCGATCGCATGGGCTTTGCGGGTTTTGACCTGCAACTGGCTGCGGGCAAGGTGGCCGTGAGCCACGTGGCGCCGCGCATCCCTGAATCGGTGTACGCCATGTTCCAGCTCACGTTTGCCATCATCACCGCGGCGCTGCTGGTAGGCGCTTTTGTGGAGCGCATGCGCTTTTCCGCCATGCTCATCTTCATCAGCCTGTGGACCTTGGTGGTGTACGCACCGGTGGCCCACTGGGTGTGGGAGCCCGGTGGCTGGCTGGCGCAGATGGGCGCGCTCGACTTTGCGGGCGGCTCGGTAGTGCACGTCAACGCGGGCGTCGCAGGCCTGGTGTGTGCCTGGTATCTGGGGCGCCGCACGGGCTATGGCCGTGAGCCGTTTGAGCCCTACAACCTGGGTCTGACCATGGTGGGCGCTGGCATGTTGTGGGTGGGATGGTTTGGCTTCAACGCCGGGTCTGCCGTGGCCGCCGACGGGCGCGCGGGCCTGGCCATGGCGGTGACTCACCTGGCTGCCGCTGCAGGCGCCCTGGCGTGGATGCTGGGCGAATGGGTGGTGCGCGGGCGGCCATCGTTGCTGGGATTGTGTTCGGGCCTGGTGGCGGGGCTGGTCGCCATCACGCCTGCCGCGGGTTTTGTCACGCTGCGCTCGGCCGTGGTGATTGGCCTGGTGGCGGGGCTTGCGTGTTACTGGGGGGCCACTGGGCTCAAGCGCCTGCTCAAGGCCGACGACTCGCTCGACGTGTTCGGGGTGCACGGCATCGGCGGGATCGTGGGATCGCTGCTCACCGGCGTGCTGGCCAGCAAAAGCGTGGGGGGCGTGCAGGGCAGCCTGGTCACGCAGGCCATAGGCGTAGGCGCCGTGATGGCCTACAGCCTGGTGGTGACGGCAGTGCTGCTGTGGATCACCAACTTTGTCGTTGGCCTGCGCGTGGATGAGCAGAGCGAGCAGGCCGGCCTCGACATCGCCCAGCACCGAGAGCGCCTGGGCAGCTAAAAGGACGTAAAAGGACGACCACGCCATGCCACATTCGGACACCCTTGCCATTGCTGCCCACCTGCACGTCTTGCTGCGCCGCAAGACTGGGCGGGTGACGGACACCGAATGGATGGCCGTCAATGCCGAATACGCGCAGGAGATCGTGCGCTTTGCACGCCAGCACGCGGTAGAAGACAACGTGCCCGAACTGGCGGAGTGGGCCGACCGGCTGGACCATGTGCTGCACGCGGCACCCTCTGCGCCCGCGCGCCGTCCATTCTTGGATGTAGCGGCACAGGCAGTGCGCCACCGGGTTGCACCACCGCCCCCGCCGCCCGAGGTCCCGCGTTATGTGGGCGGCATCCGTTGATGTCACAGCGAAGGGGCCAATGTCCAGTCAGGGCGCCTTGCGTGCCTGGATGATCCACTCCGCCGCTTTTTCCGCAATCATCAGCGTAGGCGAATTGGTGTTGCCGCTGGTGATGGTGGGCATGGCCCCCGCATCCACCACGCGCAGGCCTGCGATGCCCCGCACGCGCAGTTGCGAATCGAGCACCGCCATCGGGTCATCATCCCGCCCCATCTTTGTCGTGCCCACGGGGTGGAAGATCGTGGTGGCAATGTCCCCGGCCAGGCGGGCCAGGTCTTCGTCGCTTTCAAACTGCACGCCCGGCTTCCATTCCTGCGGCTGGTACTTGGCGAGCGCGGGCTGGGCCACGATGCGGCGCGTGACGCGCAGGCTGTCGGCGGCCACCTGGCGGTCTTCGGGGGTGGAGAGGTAGTTGGGCGCAATGGCAGGGGCGGCCTTGAAGTCCGCACTCTTGATGTTGACCGTGCCCCGGCTGGTGGGGTTGAGGTTGCACACGCTGGCCGTGAAGGCCGGAAAGCTGTGCAGCGGCTCGCCAAAAGCATCCAGCGACAGGGGCTGCACGTGGTATTCGATGTTGGGCCAAGGCTGGTCGGCGCTGCTGCGGGTGAAGGCGCCCAGCTGTGACGGCGCCATGCTCATGGGCCCGCTGCGTTTGGCGGCGTATTCCAGCCCGATCTTGGCTTTGCCCCATAGCGAACTGGCCATGGTGTTGAGGGTGGGCACGCCGTTGACCTTGAACACCGCGCGGATCTGCAGGTGGTCTTGCAGGTTGGCGCCCACGCCGGGCAGGTCGTGTACCACGTCGATGCCGTGCTGGCGCAGCAGCGCGGCTGGGCCGATGCCCGACAGCTGCAGCAGCTGGGGTGAGTTGATGGCGCCCGCGCTCAGGATGACCTCGCCCGTGGCGTGGGCTGTGACCATCTCCTTGCCGTTCCACACCTGCACGCCGGTGCAGCGCTTGCTGCCGTCGGGCTGCGTCTCGACGATGAGCTTGGCGGCCTGCGCGCTGGTCCACATCTCAAAGTTGGGGCGGCCGTAGCAGGTGGGCCGCAGGAATGCCTTGGCGGTGTTCCAGCGCCAGCCGCTTTTCTGGTTGACCTCGAAGTAGCCCACACCCTCGTTGGTGCCCCGGTTGAAGTCGTCCGTGGCGGGTATGCCCGCCTGCTGCGCGGCCTGGGCAAAGGCGTCCAGCACGTCCCAGCGCAGGCGCTGTTTCTCCACGCGCCACTCGCCGGTGCTGCCGGTGGATTGGTTGCTGTGCAGGTGTTTGAAATTTTCATCCGCGTTGCCGGGCTGGTCCAGGCGCCAGTGGTCTTCGTGGCGGCGAAAGTACTGCAGTGCGCTGTCCCAGCGCCAGCTGCTGTCACCCGTCAGCTCGGCCCACTGGTCGTAGTCGCGGGCCTGGCCGCGCATGTAGATCATGCCGTTGATGCTGCTGCACCCGCCCAGCGTCTTGCCGCGCGGGTAACGCAGCGTGCGGCCGTTCAGACCGGCGTCGGGTTCGGTGTTGTAGAGCCAGTCGGTGCGCGGGTTGCCAATGCAGTACAGGTAGCCCACGGGGATGTGGATCCAGTGGTAGTCGTCCTTGCGGCCCGCTTCGATCAGCAGCACGCGGTGGCGGCCGTCGGCGCTCAGGCGGTTGCTCAGCAGGGCGCCAGCGGTGCCGCCGCCAATGATGATGGTGTCAAACGTGGTGTCGCTCATGGGCTGTAGGCTGCGGCTGGTCGGGGCAATGGTGTGTTGGTGGGCCATTGTGCGGATCGCCTGCGCGCTGTCGATAGGGTTTGCAGTGATTGCTACATATTTTGTAGCTGTTGGCGCTTGTTGGTATTGCGCTAGAGGCCAATTTGATAATAATTACATGCTGCAAGGCTCGGTCTGTGCTTGGCGGGCCGTTGTCTGACGGGGCGTTGGGGCCCCGCTCCGCTACCATGCACGCTCCCTTTCCTTTCTGGCGGCCGCTCATGTCGCCCAGCCCATGACCGATCACGCACCCCGCATCGTTCGCACCGATACGCCCCAAGGGCCGTGTGCGCAACTGCGTGGGCGTTGGGGCGCGGCCGAGCTGGGCACCGAGGCGCAGTGGCGCACGGTGTCGGGCCAACTGAAAGCCAACCTGGCCGCACCCGCCTTGGGCTGGGACCTGTGCGGGCTGCAGTGGCTGGACCACGTGGGCGCCCAGTTGCTGTGGAACCACTGGCAGCACCAGTGGCCCGCGCAGCTGGCCTGCACCGACAGCCAGCGCGACATGCTCGAACGTGTGGCGCAGTTCACCACCGCCCCTCCCGCCCCCACTCCGTGGCGGCTGGCCGAGCAGGTGGACCAGCTGGGCGTGCTGGTGTTGCACGGCGTGGACCACGCCCGCCACATGCTCGAAATGGTGGGCCAACTGGTGCTGGACATTGGCCGCCTGCTGCGCGCCCCCACCCGGGCGCCGTGGCGCGATGTGTCGGGCCACCTGTACCGCATGGGCGCCACCGCGCTGCCCATCACGGCGCTAGTGGGTTTTCTGATCGGCGTGGTGTTGGCGTACCTGATGAGCCTGCAGCTGCGCCAGTTCGGGGCCGAATCGTTCATCGTCAACATCCTGGGCATCTCGCTGATCCGCGAGCTCGGCCCCATGCTGGCGGCCATATTGGTGGCGGGGCGATCGGGCTCGTCCATCACAGCGCAGATCGGCGTGATGCGCGTGACCGAGGAACTCGACGCCATGCGCGTGATGGGCATTCCGCACGGCTTTCGGCTGGTGATGCCGCGCACCATTGCGCTGGCGGTGGCCATGCCGCTCATCAGCGTGTGGACCACGCTGGCGGCACTGGCGGGCGGCATGCTGGCGGCCGACGTGGCCATGGACATTTCTCCCGCCTACTTTGTGCAGGCGCTTCCCGCCGCCGTGAAGGTGGGCAACCTGGGCCTGGCCATGGCCAAGTCGGTGGTGTTTGGCGCGCTGATTGCGCTCATCGGCTGCCACTGGGGCCTGCGCGTGAAGCCCAACACGCAAAGCCTGGGCGAGGGCACTACGGCATCGGTGGTCACGTCGATCACCATGGTCATCATCGTGGACGCCCTGTTCGCGGTAGCCTTCAAGAACATCGGAATATGAGTTCCCCCCTGAGTCGCTTCGCGCCTTCCCCCCTGAGGGGGGACGCCACCCGTGGCCTGGCAGAGCCAGTTCCACGGTGGCACTCGCATGGGGGCGCGCCGGTTTTGTGCGATGTGGGCGTATTGATGGATGGGGAGGCGCAGCCATGACAGCCGAACGCGTCGCCAAGCCCGAGCACATCGCCGTGGCGCCCGGCGAGCCGCCCATCGTGGACGTTGAGGGCCTGTGGACCCAGTTTGGCAAGGGCGCAGAAACCTTTACCGTGCACCAGGACCTGAACTTCAGCGTGCAGCGCGGCGAGATGCTGTCGCTGGTGGGGGGCTCGGGCACGGGCAAGACAGTGCTGCTGCGGCAGATACTGGGCTTGGCGCGGCCTGCGCGCGGCAGCGTCACGGTGCTGGGCCGCCCAGCGTCGGAGATGGGACGCGAGGGCGCGGCCAGCCGCGTGGGCATGTTGTTCCAGCACGGGGCGCTGTTCTCGGCTTTCAACGTGCTCGACAACGTGGCCTTTGCGCTGCGCGAGCAGGGCACCCTGCCCGCCGATCTGGTGCGCGATGCGGCGCTGGTCAAGCTGCAGATGGTAGGACTCAAGCCCGAGCACGCCAGCCGCATGCCGGCCGATCTGTCGGGTGGCATGGTCAAACGCGTGGCGCTGGCGCGGGCGCTCATCATGGACCCACCGCTGCTGCTGCTCGACGAACCCACCGCCGGGCTTGACCCCAACAGCGCCGACGAGTTCTGTGCGCTGCTGCGCGAGCTGCGCGCATCGTTGGGGCTCACGGTGGTCATGGTCACGCACGACCTCGACACATTGTTCGCCCTCTCTACCCGCGTGGCCGTGCTGGCCGATAAAAAAGTCATCGTCACCGGCCCGCCGCACGAGGTGGCGCACTTCAAGCACCCGTTCATCGAGCACTTCTTCATGGGCGAGCGCGGCCAACGTGCCATGGCCCCGATGCAATCAGTGGAGCAGGGCGCTGCGGCACAGCCCGCCGCCGCCCCCACGCCCAACAAGGAACACCCCTGATGGAAAACAAATCACACGCCCTGGCCGCAGGCCTTTTTGTGCTGGTGGTGGCCGCCATGCTGGCGGGCCTGGCCATCTGGCTGACCCGCGACAACGCCAACTACGAGCAGTACGAGCTGTCCACCAAGGACGGCGTGAGCGGCCTGCAGCCCCAGGCCACCGTGCGCTACAAAGGCGTGGCTGTGGGCAAGGTCACCCGCATCGGGTTTGACCCGCAGGTCAACGGCAACGTGCTCATCCGCATCGCCGTGAACGAGCAGGCACCCATCACCCCCACCACCTTTGCTGTGCTGGGTTACCAGGGCGTCACGGGCCTGGCCCATGTACAGCTGGACGACGCCGACACGCCTTACCCCGAGCTGCCCCCCGGCCCCAGCGGCCTGCCGCGCCTGCCGCTCAAGCCCTCCCCGTTTGGCAAGCTGGCCGAGCAGGCGCCCGCCATCCTCGCCCAGGTCGAAGAAGCCACGCGCCGCATCAACCAGCTGCTGGGCGACACCAACCAGCAGCTGTTCACCCAGACGCTGGGCAACATCAGCAGCGCTGCTGCAGGCGTCAACACACTCACGCAAAAACTTGATGCCACCGTCACCCAGCGGCTCGACCCGGCCCTGGCCTCGTTGCCGCCGCTGGCGGGCGAGGCGCGCAAAACCCTGCAGGCCTTGCAGCAAGCGGGCAATAGCGTGACCACCCTCGCATCCGACTTCAACAAGACCACGCAGCGCATCACGGCCGAAGGCGGCGCCATCGACCAGATCACGCTGGGCACCCAGGCCCTGGCGCGCGCGGCAGACCAGTTCGGCACCACCACGCTGCCGCGTGTGAACCGTGCGGCCGACGACACCTCGCAGGCCGCGCGCCGACTCAGCCGCGCGGTGGGTGGCATCACCGACAACCCGCAGCTCTTTATCTACGGCTCGGGCCGCATCCCGCCCGGCCCGGGTGAAACCGGCTTTGCCGCGCCCTGACGCGTGGCCCCGCTGGGTGAAGTTGCGTGCGCCCGGTTTGCGAAACAAGCGGTGCAGACCCCTTTGAGGATTTGACAATGAACACTATTAAAAACATAGCTGCTAGCGCTTACCAGTCAAGCGCTGGAGGCATTTTTGGCTTGATTTTTGCATTGGGCGCCTTTGGACTCGCTGGCTGCTCGGCCCTGCCCGAACCGCCCTCGCGGCCGGTGATGTACGACTTTGGCCCCGGCCCCATGCAAACGGCCCCCAGCGACCGCCGCGCCCCGCTGCCCGCCCTTGCGCTGGCCGAGGTGGATGCTCCCGGCCTGCCCGACGGCAGCAACGCCGTGCTGTACCGCCTGGCCTATGCCGACGCCCAGCAGTTGCGCCCCTATGCGCTGGCCCGCTGGAGCCAGCCGCCCGCCCAACTGCTGCAACAGCGCCTGCGCGAGCACCTGGGCCAGCGCCGCGCGGTGCTCAAGGCCGACGACGGCGCAGCGCAGGTCCGCGACGCCACCCAGGGCGGCAACCTGCCCCCGGTGCTGCGCGTGGAGGTCGAAGAGTTCAGCCACACCTTCACCAGCGCCGCCGAGAGCGTGGGCCTGCTGCGCCTGCGCGCCACGGTGGTGGACCTGACCCCAGCGGGCGAGGCGCTGCGCGGCCAGCGCGTGTTCATCGTGCGCACGCCCGCGCGCAGCGCTGATGCCGCAGGCGGCGTGGCTGCGCTGGCCGAGGCATCCACCCAGGCCGCCAAAGAAGTGTCCGAATGGGTGGAGCAGGTGGCCGCGCCCCGGCCCTGAGTGCGCAGGCATCTGCCCCGGGCAGGGGCCTGTTTACTTGGTGCTGTTGGTGTTGTCGTCAGCGGCGGCCGCCACCTCGCCCGCCGAACTGCCCGCCTTGACGGGCAGCGACGCGATCCCTGTCACCACGCGGGCGTGGCGCGCAAAGCTCCAGTACGCCCAGGCCCAGTCCATCAGCACGACCATGCGGTTGCGAAAACCG
>NZ_JBKBXG010000002.1:0-158583 GCF_046314175.1 Acidovorax sp.
GCGATGCCTGGGCCGAGGCCACCACGTCGCTGGCCTTGGCCCGCGTGTTCTGGATGATGCCGGGGTTGGCCTTTTGCGGCATGGCGCTGCTGGTGTAGGTCTTGCCGCTGGCCAGCAGCAACCAGGGCCGGGTCTGGTGGTACTGGGTGTGCACGTCCTGCATGAACGCGCCCACGCGGATGGCAGTAGAGCTGGCGATGGATGTGGCCTCGATGGGAATGTCGTACGTGCTGATCTGCCCCGCGTCCAGCGAGTTCACGATGAGACCGTCGAAACCCAGCAACTGCGCCAGGCGCTCGCGGTTGATGCCCCAGCTGGAGTTGGACAGGACTGCCGTGCCCATGGGGCTGAGGTTGATGCGGGCATAGGCCTCGCGAATGCGCGCCGAGTCGCGAGCGAACGAATCGGCCCAGGCCATCAGGTAGTGCCCGTAGCTGATGGGCATGGCCTGCACGCCATTGGTGTAGGCGGGCACATAGGTGGCGGTGTGGGCCTGCGCCGTGGTGATGAGCCTTGCGCGCACCTGGTCCAGCGCATCGGCAAAGTCCAGCATCTCCAGGCGCAACTGCGCGGCATTCAAGGTGGAGTGGATGTCCTGGCGGCTGCGCCCGGTGTGGATCAGCGTTGCCTCCGGGCCCACGGCATCCGTGATGATCTTCTCGACCTGCAGCACATCGGTGGGCCGCTTGCCGCCGGGCGTAGTTGCCTGGGTGATCGACAGCTCCACACCACGCGCAATGCGACCCGCCTGGGCCTTGGGGATGATGCCTTGTTCCACATTCACCACCGTCGATGCCATGTTGATGCGGCCAAACCAGTAGAACGTGTCTTGCGACTTTGCCAAGGCGCTGGTGGCGTCCCCTTTGACCACCCCCTGGATCTTGGCCACCTGCGCCTGGCACTCGGCCGTGGTCTTGCACGCGGTGTCGAGGGTATCGGCGGCGTTGGCCTGGCCCATGGCGAAGATGGCGGCCATCACCGGGGCGACGAGGAAACGGGACGGGCGCGAGGTGATCTCGCCCAAGCTGAGGCGCTGCAATGACGGCATGAAGTTTTGTCTCCTGATTTCCTGCGCACTGGCTTGCACACGTGCGGGAATAAGATTCGTTAGTTGAATGACCCCAGGGCAGGCTTGCGTCCACCCCGAGGCACCTGATAGTTGCACAGCAGTCACCACAGGGCCAATGCTTCTTTTTCAACACGATTCAAATTTTGAATACCCCATGCCAGACCTGACGCCCTCCGTCCTGTTCAATCGCATCCTGGGCCGTGTGCGCCTCAAGCACCTGCAGTTGGCGATTGCGATTGCCGATTTACAAAGCCTGCACCGCGCGGCCTCTGCCATTGGCTTGAGCCAGCCCGCAGCGACGCATGCACTGGCGGAGCTGGAGAGTTCTATCGGCGGTGCCCTCTTTGAAAGGCACGCCAAGGGCATGCGCTTGACCCGCCTGGGTGAGGCGGTTCTGCCACTGCTGCGCGCTTCGCTGGTGCCCCTGCAAGCGGCTGCTGGCAACGCGGCGCTGATGCAGCAAGGGGCCGCGTCCGCGCTGATCCGCATCGGCAGCATCGCGGCGGGCATCAACGGGTTACTGACGGCCGCCATTCCGGCCTACTGCGCCCTGCACCCGAGCGCCGCCATCGATGTTCACGAAGTCACCATCGACAACCTGCTGGAGAGCATCCAGGAAGGAACCCTGGATCTGGCGATCTGCCGTGAACCGACCCCGCTGCCGCAGGGGTTCGAGTTTCACGCCGCGCTGCAGGATGCATTCGTCATCGCGTGCCGCCCTGGGCACCCATTGGCGCAACAGGCAACCGTCACAGGCGCTGAACTGCTGTCACAACGCTGGCTGGCCCCGCCGCTCACGGGCCTAGGGCCTCAACAAGTGGATAGCCTTTTTGACGATCTGGGCGGGGTGCCGGAACTGTGCAGGGTATCGAGCCGCTCGACGGAAATCATCTACGCCATGCTGGCGGAAAGCGACATGCTGGTCTGCGTGCCAGCGAGTCTTGTGAGGCCGTTGGTGCGCCGCAAGGATCTGGCCGTTTTAGCGTGGAGGCCGCAGGGGGTGGGCCCGCTGGGGGTGTTGGTGAAAGAGGAGGTGTTTGCGAATGGCGCGCATCCCTGTCGTGCGTTTATCGAGCATGTGCTTTCTGCGCGGGCATAGCGCTGGGCTTGTCGGCCTTTGTGGGCAGCGGCGCCGAAGCCGCGACAGGCTTGGGTTTGTACAGCCCCAGCAACTCCGCCTCAACCGGGAACTGAGCCACAGGCGGGAGAGCGCTGCGGGACCGGTCTATGGGGAGGGCAATCACAGATCAACACTCCCTCGTGCGGTACGTAGGCGACTTTGGGCGGGAACGTTGCGCATAATGCGGACCGCCAGCCCAAACTTCAGTTTGTGCCGAACGCTACTTGTTTGCATCAGCCCGATGCAGTCAGCCAAAAAATGGCTATTTGTTACGTCTTCCAGCGCATTCCTTTCGGCTTCCGATGAACAAGCGTATTCGCACAAACGACATCTTGATTGGCGAGGATCGATGGATTGAGTCCATCGAACTCAAAGGTGGACACAGCGATGCTGTAGAGATTGATCCACTCCTGATCGGCCTTTCCTCAATGTGGTCGTTGCTTGAAGTGCACTGCGTTGCAGGCTGCTGCGGCTTAGAAGCGTTCGACTTTTTTCCGGAGTCCATCGCTACCGCGAGCAAAAGAATGGACCTGTTCGACCTGAATAGCTCACTCACCAATGCGATTCAGGACATTGAGGATCTCAGCACCGAGTTGGTAAGAAGTACGCGTTTGAACAATCTGGCAGATAAAAAAATGTTCCTAGCCCTTCTTCACCACATTCGCTCATGCGTTCCTACGGCGTACTAGATCCCGCGCAGGATGCGTGGGCCAACAACAAGCTTGATATGTCGACCCACTCGCACTGCTAGGAGCATTTGGTGGAATGCTTCCAGCGTCACACCGCTGCTACGGAATCCCGTGTAATAGCACCGGCCTCAGCTTCCACCACCCGCGCCAGCAACGCCCCGCTATACCGCCCAGCCAGCGGAATCCACACCCGCACCGGATTCCCCTGCGCCACCTGCACGCTCTGACCGAGCACATCGTGCATCTGCTCCAGCCGCACGGTGATATTCCCACTCGGGTGCACTACTGCAAGAAGATCACCCACGGCAAAGTGGTTCTTAGTTTCCACCAGCACCCAGTCGCCCAACAGACCCACATCGGCCTGCCCCTCGGCACCCAGCACTTCGCCCACATACTGGCTGCGCTGCGTGGCTGAGTGGCCGTTGATGTAGTTCTGGTAGTCGTTGCTCGGGCGGCGCTCCAGCAGGCCGCCGGTGTAGCCGCGGTTGGATAAGCCTTCCAGTTCAATCAGCAGCTCGGGGTTGAACGGGCGGCCGGCCACGGCGTCGTCGATGGCGCGGCGGTAGACCTGGGCAGTGCGGGCCACGTAGTACAGGCTCTTGGTGCGGCCTTCGATCTTGAGCGAATCCACGCCGATCTGCGCCAGGCGGGCCACATGCTCCACAGCGCGCAGGTCCTTGCTGTTCATGATGTAGGTGCCGTGCTCGTCTTCCATGATGGGCATCATCTGCCCAGGGCGGCCAGCCTCTTCGATCAAATACACCTTGTCGGCCTTGGGGTGGCGCTCGCCGTTGCCGGTGGTGGAGGCAAACGATTGTTCCGCCTTTTGCTGTGCGGCCTCGAAGTTGAAATCGCCTTCCATCTTTTGCGCAATGGCTTCGCCCGTGGTGGGGTCGATGTCGGCGTCGTGCGTGGCGTAGTTCCAGCGGCAGGCGTTGGTGCAGGTGCCCTGGTTGGGGTCGCGGTGGTTGAAGTAGCCGCTGAGCAGGCAGCGGCCCGAATACGCGATGCACAGCGCGCCGTGCACGAACACTTCCAGCTCCATGTCGGGGCATTCCTGGCGGATCTTTTCGATCTCGTCCAGGCTGAGTTCGCGCGAGAGGATCACGCGCTCCACGCCCATCTTTTGCCAGAACTTCACGGCCGCCCAGTTGGTGGTGTTGGCCTGCACCGACAGGTGCACCACCTGCTCGGGCCACTTTTCCTTGACCATCATGATCAGGCCTGCATCGGCCATGATGAGGGCGTCGGGCTTGCAGTCGATCACGGGCTCGATGTCGCGCAGGTAGGTGCGGATCTTGTCGTTGTGCGCAATCAGGTTGCTGGTCACAAAGAACTTCTTGCCGCGTACGTGGGCCTCGTCAATGCCTTGCTTGATCTGCTCCAGGCGGAACTCGTTGTTGCGCGCGCGCAAGGAGTAGCGGGGCTGCCCGGCATACACCGCGTCGGCGCCAAAGTCGTAGGCGGCGCGCATTTTGTCGAGCGAGCCAGCGGGCAACAGCAGTTCGGGGGCTTTGAGGATGGTCATGGGGTACCTCTGAATCTGGATAAGGGCGGCATCAATCCACCAACATCCGTTCGGCCTGAGCCCGTCGAAGGCTGGCACCGGGCTTCGACAGGCTCAGCCTGAACGGTTGGGGGAATGCGGCCTGTGAAAACATGGCAGTCGGGGCGCGGAAGCTTCAGCGCGGCATCAGCGGCAGGCCGCCCAGCATGCCTACGGCCTGCGCAGGAAACTCTTCGGCATCAAACGCCTTGTCGCCATCGGCGTCCTGCACACCATTGGGCACCAGGCCCTTGAAGTCGAACTGGCGCGGGTCCATGAAGTGCGAAGGCACCAGGTTGCGCAGCGCCACGGCCATGTTCTCGATGCGGCCGGGGTACAGCTGCTGCCACTCGCGCAGCATCTGGCCGATCTGCTTGCGCTGCAGGTTTTCTTGGCTACCACACAGCGTGCAGGGGATGATGGGGAACTGGCGGTGCTCGGCCCAGCGGGTCAGGTCGTCTTCAGCCACATAGGCCAGGGGGCGGATGATGAGGTGGTCGCCCCGGTCGCTTTGCACCTTGGGCGGCATGCCCTTGAGCTTGCCGCCAAAGAACATGTTCAAGAAGAAGGTCTGCAGCATGTCGTCCCGGTGGTGGCCCAGCGCGATCTTGGTGGCGCCCAGCTCGTCAGCCACGCGGTACAGGATGCCCCGGCGCAGGCGGCTGCAGAGGCTGCACATGGTCTTGCCTTCGGGGATGTGCTCTTTGACGACGCTGTAGGTGTCCTGCGTCTCGATGTGGAAGGGCACGCCCACCTTCGTCAGATATTCGGGCAGCACATGGGCCGGAAAGCCGGGTTGCTTCTGGTCGAGGTTGACGGCTATCAGCTCGAACTTGTTGCCATTGCGCTGCTGCAGCATGCGCAGCACGTCGAGCATGCCGTAGCTGTCTTTTCCGCCCGAGACGCACACCATGACCTTGTCGCCGTCTTCGATCAAACCAAAGTCGGTGATGGCCTGGGCGACCTGGCGCACCAGGCGCTTTTCAAGCTTGAGCGCGGCGTGGGCGGCGGCCTTGTCGGCCACTGCGGATGCGTCGTCGCCTTCCATGGAGGATTGAGCGGGCGGGGTGGCGGTATCAAGCATGGGGTGGGCAGACCAGAGGGCGGAACGGGTAGGCGCGATGACTGGGGATTGCAAGGGTGCCGCACCAGGCACTGCCCTGCAATGGGCTGCCGCACTGCGCTAGCGCGGCATTTACTATACTTTTTATAGCTGCTAGCGCTTATTGGATAAGCGCTAGAGGCCAATTTGACTAATATTTCAGGCTTCGGCAGGGTAGAACATCTTGCGCGTAGGAACGCTTTCCACCGCCTTGGCGATGGCGCCGATGTGGTCCGGCGTGGTGCCGCAGCAGCCGCCCACGATGTTGACCAGCCCTTCGGCAGCAAACTCGTGCACCAGGCGGCTCGTCACCTCCGGCGTTTCGTCAAAGCCGGTGTCACTCATGGGGTTGGGCAGACCGGCGTTGGGGTAGCAGCTGATGAAGGTGTCTTCGGCCACGCGGTTCAGCTCCTGAATGTAGGGGCGCATCAGCGTGGCGCCCAGGGCGCAGTTCAGGCCAACGGCCAGCGGGCGTGAATGGCGCACGCTGTGCCAGAAGGCGGTCACGGTCTGGCCACTCAGGATGCGGCCCGAGGCGTCGGTGACGGTGCCGCTGATGATCAGCGGCAAGCGCTCGCCGCTGTTTTCAAAGAACTCGTCGATGGCAAACAGCGCTGCCTTGGCATTGAGCGTGTCGAAGATGGTTTCGACCAGCAGCACGTCGCTGCCGCCCTCGACCAGCGCTTCCACCTGCTCGTAGTAAGCGGCGCGCAGCTGCTCAAAGTCCACATTGCGCGCGCCGGGGTCGTTCACATCGGGGCTGATGCTGGCCGTCTTGGGCGTGGGGCCGAGGGCGCCAGCGACAAAGCGGGGTTTGTCGGGCGTGCTGTACTTGTCACAGGCGGCGCGGGCCAGCTGGGCCGACTTGAGGTTCATCTCGCGCGCCAGATCGGCCATCTTGTAGTCCTCTTGCGCAATGGTCGTTGCGCCGAAGGTGTTGGTCTCGATCAGGTCGGCGCCTGCGGCCAGGTAGCGCTCGTGGATGTCGCGGATCACGTCGGGCCGGGTGATGCTGAGCAGCTCGTTGTTGCCCTTCACATCGCGCGCAAAGTCCTTGAACCGGTCGCCCACACCGTCGGGCCCGGTGTAGCCCTCGCCGCGGTACTGCGCCTCGCCCAGCTTGAAGCGCTGGATCATGGTACCCATGGCGCCGTCCAGGATGACGATGCGTTGGGCGAGGATGTCGGGCAGCTGCGCGGCGCGCGTGTAGTGAAGGGCTTGCATAGCCCGCTATTGTAGGAAGACGGACCGCCCGGGCATGTCGGGCGCCCTGCGGCCCCTGCGTGTGACGGGGCTCAAGGCGCGCCCCTGCGCGGCACGGCTTTAAAACCCTTGAGAATAATAATTCGCCTCTAAATTACAGATTGCAATATAATCACCGAAGTTGCAGTCACGCCTCCTGACTAGGGCCGTCACCGCAACGCCTGCCCAGCGGCTGCAAGCCGCCCTGCGCGGGCTGCCCTTTGCGACCTTTGTTTGTCGCCCCAGTGGATCTGTCGAGCTGCAGCCCACCGAGTCCTTTCGATGCTCACGCAGGTTGTTTTTTGGAGCCTGCGTTCCAGACTGAATGCACCAGATTTCACAGACAGCCATCTCCATGGGCCAGTTCGTCGTCTCGCCCACGACACACCCGACCGACTGCGGCCGCTTCTTTCGCGCCTCTTTCTCGGTCCATCGATCCCAAGGCAACGGCAGCTATTGCCGCGTGTTCCGCTTCGACAAAACCTTTGCCTCGCGCGAAGCCGCCCGGCTCTTTGCGGTCACGCAGGGCTGGCTGCAAACCTGCATGCGGCATCCGCCGGCGTGCTGATCACGGTGATGTGGATGGCGCTGGTGCAAGCATTCATGCAGTCATCGCAGCGGCCACCCCTCTCTCATCGCCTTCTTTTCCCGGTTGCTGCGGACTCCCGCTCCGCACAGCTGCATCCCAACGGTACGCCCTTCGTTGCGCGCCACATTTCAGAAAGGCTCTTCTCATGAGCACCAAAATCTACGTGGGCAACCTGCCCTACTCCGTGAACGACGACATCCTGCAAAGCAACTTTGCCGAATTCGGTGGCGTGTCGTCTGCCAAGGTCATGATGGACCGCGAAACCGGCCGCTCAAAGGGTTTCGGCTTTGTCGAAATGGCCAACGCCGAAGTCGCCCAGGCCGCCATCACCGCGCTGCACGGCATGTCTGTGGATGGCCGTTCGATCGTCGTGAACCTGGCCCGCCCACGTGAAGCCAGTGGCGGCGCAGGTGGCTACAGTGCCGGCGGTTACAACACCGGCGCACGCTCGGACGTTGGCTATGGCAATGGTGGCTACGGCGGCGGCCGCTACTGAAATAAGTAGCTTCGTGAGAAAGACCGGCTCTTTGGAGCCGGTTTTTTTTCGCCCCTCTGAGGCTCGCCCTGGCGAAACCTGCGGGGCGGCAGGGCCCCATGGTCATGGCAACGCACCCAGCTGCACCCGGCGCACAATAAGCCCCTTCGCCCGCAGGCACACCTGCCTTGAGAATATTGGTCAAATTGGCCTCTAGCGCTTGATAGATAAGCGCTACCAGCTATCAAATTCAGAGTATCCGTTTGTCTTCCCGCCTGTCCTCCGCTCCGTCTTCATCCCCCGCCCACACCGTCCTGCAGGACGTTTTTGGCTACGAGCAGTTTCGCGGCCCGCAGCAGGGCATCGTCGAGCACGTGATTGCGGGCGGCGATGCGCTGGTGCTGATGCCCACGGGCGGCGGCAAGTCGCTGTGCTACCAAGTACCGGCCATCGTGCGCCAGCAGCAGGGGCGCGGGGTCACCATCGTGATCTCGCCGCTGATTGCGCTGATGCACGACCAGGTGGGCGCGCTGCATGAAGCAGGGGTGAGCGCGGCGTTTCTCAATTCCACGCTGAGCTACGACGAAACGCAAGATGTGGAGCTGCGCCTGCAGACCGGCGACATCACGCTGCTGTACGCCGCGCCCGAGCGGCTGAACACGCCGCGTTTTCTGGGCCTGCTCGACAGTCTGTACCAGGGCGGGCACCTGTCGCTGTTTGCGATTGACGAGGCGCATTGCGTGAGCCAGTGGGGCCACGACTTCAGGCCCGAGTACCGCGCGCTCACGGTGCTGCACGAGCGTTATGCGGGCGTGCCGCGCATCGCGCTCACCGCCACGGCGGACGACCTTACGCGGGCCGACATCATCGAGCGGCTGCAGCTGGAGAACGCGCGCCTCTTCATCAGCAGCTTTGACCGGCCCAACATCCGCTACCGCATCGAGGAAAAGAAAGACGTCACCACGCAGTTGCTGCGCTTCATCGAACGCGAACACGCGGGCGAGGCAGGCGTGGTGTATTGCCAGTCACGCAAGCGCGTGGAAGAGCTGGCCGCCACGCTGAGCGACGCGGGGCTGACCGCCTTGCCTTACCACGCGGGGCTGGACACGAAAGTGCGCCAGAAGAACCAGGATCGCTTTCTGCGCGAGGAAGGCATCGTGATGGTGGCGACCATTGCGTTCGGCATGGGCATCGACAAGCCCGATGTGCGGTTTGTGGCGCATGTGGACATGCCCAAGAACATCGAGGGCTACTACCAGGAGACCGGCCGCGCGGGCCGCGACGGGCTGAACGCCGACGCCTGGATGGCCTATGGCCTGAACGACGTGGTCAACCAGCGCCGCATGATCGACGAGAGCCCGGCGGGCGAAGAATTCAAAGCAGCATTGCGCGGCAAGCTCGACGCGCTGCTGGCCCTGGCCGAGGCCACCGACTGCCGCCGCGTGCGGCTGCTGGCCTACTTTGGCGAAAAGTCCACGCCCTGCGGCAACTGCGACAACTGCCTGAACCCACCGGCCGTTTGGGATGCGACGGATGCGGCGCGCAAGCTGCTGTCCACCATCTACCGTGTGAACCAGGCCAGCGGCATCAGTTTTGGCACCGGGCACATCATGGACATCCTGCGCGGCAAGAAGACTGAGAAGGTGGAACAGTTCGGGCACGAAAAGCTCTCCACCTTCGGCATCGGCGCGGACCTGTCAGAGCCCCAGCTGCGCGGCGTGCTGCGCCAGCTGATCGCCACCGGTGCCGTGGGCCTGCAAAAGGTGATGCTCGACAGCGGGTTCAGTTTTGACACGCTGTGCCTCACCGAGGGATCGCGGGCCGTGCTCAAGGGCGATGTGCCGGTGCAGCTGCGCGAATCAGTATCGTCGGCACCTGCCAAACGCGCCCGTACGCGCAAGGGCACGGGCACCGCCCCGCCAGCCGCTGCCGCCAACCTGGGGCCGGATGCACAGGCACGCTTCATCAACCTCAAGGCCTGGCGCGGCGAGGTGGCGCGCGAGCACAACCTGCCCGCGTATGTGATCTTTCACGACGCCACGCTGGCAGCCATTGCCGAGCGCAACCCGGGCACGCTGGACGACCTGCAGGGCATCAGCGGGATGGGGGCGAAGAAGCTGGAGGCGTATGGGGCCGAGGTGCTGCGGGTGGTTTCTGGCGGGCCAAACCAGTAAAACCCTAGACGGGTGGCGCGGCAAAAATTTCTTTGTTACAAATCAAGAAGCTACCTACATTACTTGAGCACACAAATTTTTCGTGCAAAAGGAACTCTGATGTTGTTTAAAAAATTGGTGACCGCGGCCCTTCTGTTATCCGGCGTGGCCGCCCACGCTTTCTCTCCCCAGGCTGGAACTTGGGTTGTCAACGCCGAGTTAGACGGCAAACCTGGCCGGGGTTTAGCAATCGACGTGCAAAACGACGTTTTCGTGATGCAGATGTATGCATATGAGGCGAGTGGGGAGCCTACGTTTTATCTGGCCTCGGGCAAGATCACCAGTGAGCAAGTGGCTGTGCCTTTGGTTCGCTATGTCGGCGGCCGCTATTTGGGCAGCGGCGCGCAGTCGGGCCGGGAGTCGGGCAGCGTTGGCACTGTGCGGTTTCGTTTTACCAGCGGAGCTACTGGCTTTGTTACGCTCCCCGGTGAATCCGAAAAGGCGATCTCACGATTCAACTTTGGATATCCGTTTGCAGCCCAAAGCTTAGTGGGCCTCTGGAGCATGCTTTCGCTGGGTTCGGAAGGGTTGTCTGCAGATGCCGTCCAGCTGTCCACAAACATCGGACCTAGCTCCACAGGGAATGGCCTCGTGGTTACATCCGATGGCCTTTTTGGCTGCGAGCACCAAACCAGCGGATCGTCTGCGGGTACCGTTCTCTGTGTGCGCATCAACGCACAAGGACAACTGGTGCGGTCTTACAACTTCGTGTATGTGGCCAACGATGGCGAGGGGTATTCCCTGCGCTCAGGCAGCAGCACGCAGCAAACCATGTCCGTTCGTCGACACACCAGCCCTCAAGGCGTAGGTACTGGATTGGTATTTAAAGAGGAGACGCCTGCGTTTGAGCACTCTGCACTGCGCGCTCACCTCAATGCCATTGCCAGCAGCGAGACGCCAGCGCGATAGTGCGTTTTCCCAGCGGGTGACCCGTCAAACCGAATAGTTGGACTTCAATTGCACATGGTTCGGCAGGTGGGTGTGCTGTGCGAGTGTGTGCCGCCGTGCGCCACAATCGCGCCATGCTGACCCTCCAAGACATCCGCGACGCCGCCGTCCGCCTGCAAGGCCATGTGCTGGACACCCCTTGTGTGGAATCCAAAACGCTCTCGCAGATTGTGGGCGCGCAGGTGTTCCTCAAGTTCGAGAACCTGCAGTTCACTGCGTCCTTCAAGGAGCGCGGCGCCTGCAACCGCTTGACGCTGCTGTCCGACAAGGAGCGCGCACGGGGCGTGGTGGCCATGAGCGCGGGCAACCATGCGCAGGGCGTGGCGTACCACGCGCAACGCCTGGGCCTGCGCGCGGTGATCGTGATGCCGCGCTTTACGCCGGGTGTAAAAGTGGAGCGCACGCGCGGTTTTGGGGCCGAGGTGGTGCTGCATGGCGACACGCTGGAAGAAGCCCGCGCCCATGCCTATGCGCTGGCCGACGCGCAGGGGCTGACCTTTGTGCACCCCTACGACGATGAAGGTGTGGCCGCTGGCCAGGGCACGCTGGGGCTGGAGATGCTGCAGGCCGTGCCCGACCTGGACACGCTCGTCATCGCGGTGGGCGGAGGCGGGTTGATCTCGGGCGTGGCGACGGCGGCCAAGGCGATCAAGCCGGGCATCGAGATCATTGGCGTGCAGACCCAGCGCTTTCCGGCCATGGTGAATGCAGTGACCGGTTCGAACCACCCGCAGGGCACATCAACCATCGCCGAGGGCATTGCTGTGGGCACGCCGGGCAAGATCACGCAGGAGATCATCAAGCGCCTGGTGGACGACCTGGTTCTGGTGGACGAAGGCGACATCGAGCAGGCGGTGCTGATGCTGCTGGAGATTGAAAAGACGCTGGTCGAGGGCGCCGGGGCGGCAGGGCTGGCGGCGCTGGTGCGCTACCCCGAGCGCTTCAAGGGCAAGCGCGTGGGGCTGGTGCTGTGTGGCGGCAATATCGACCCGCTGCTGCTCGCCGCAATCATCGAGCGCGGCATGGTGCGGTCAGGCCGGTTGGCGCGCATCAAGGTCAGTGCGCGCGACGTGCCCGGCGTGCTGGCGCGGATCACCGCCACCGTGGCTGATGCCGGGGCAAACATTGAAGAAGTGCACCACCAGCGGGCGTTCACCATGCTGGCCGCGCAGAACGTCGAGATTGAGCTGGTGCTGCAAACGCGGGGCAAGAGCCATGTCGATGACGTGCTGGCGCAGCTGCGGTCGGCGGGCATGGAGGCGGATCTCATCTGACCCCGCAAAGAGGTTTTGGCTGTGGCCCACGCTGGCGGCTAGAATTGCGCAAGTTTTAAGCATCTGGAGCCACCCCATGTCCGACCACAACACACCGCACTCCCCTGAAGCCCACCCGGTTGACCCCGTTGAAAATGTGGTGCCGCTCATGCCGGTGGTGCTCCCTGTGGTGGGCGGCATCATGATGTTCTTGCTGGCATTCATTGCCGTGACAATGGCCTGATTGCACCGCCTCAGCATGTCACCAGAGCCCCGCACTGCGGGGCTTTTTTACGTCACGCATCCGTTTGAGGAGTTCGCCATGAGACCCGGACACGCACTTGTTTTATTTTCCGGAGGCCAGGACTCCACCACCTGCCTGGCCTGGGCCTTGGAGCACTTTGCCCGTGTCGAAACCATCGGCTTTGACTACGGCCAGCGCCACCACATTGAGCTGCAGGCGCGCCAAACCGTGCTGGCATCGCTGCGCAAGCAGTTCCCACACTGGGCAGCCAGGCTGGGGGACGACCACATGATCGACTTGGCCGTGCTGGGCCACATCAGCGACACGGCGCTGACCAGCGACACCGAGATCCAGATGACGGCTGCGGGTTTGCCCAACACCTTTGTGCCAGGACGCAACCTGCTGTTCTTCAACCTGGCGGCCGCCGTGGGCTACCGGCGCGGCCTGCACACGCTGGTGGGTGGCATGTGCGAGACCGACTTTTCAGGCTACCCCGACTGCCGCGACGACACGCTCAAGGCGCTGCAGGTCGCAGTTTCGCTGGGTATGGGACAGCGTTTCACCTTCGACACCCCGCTCATGTGGCTGGACAAGGCCGAGACTTGGGAGCTGGCAAGGACCCTGGGTGGACAGGCGCTCGTCGATTTGATCGTGAACGACTCCCACACCTGCTACCACGGCGTGCGGGACACGCTGCATAGCTGGGGCTACGGCTGCGGTACCTGCCCAGCTTGCGCATTGCGAAAAAGCGGCTACGAACGCTGGACAGGCGTTTTGGCCGGCGCCTGACACCGCTTCAACCGAATCACTCACGCATAACCCCATGCAATTTTTGCATGGATTTGACCCCAGTCTGACAGACAAGCGGGCGGCAGATTCATAAAATTGACATCCCAGCCGACCCGCGGAATGCGTGGAACTAGCCTCCACCCGTGGGGCGGATACACGCACCCGCCCGCCGACTGAGCACGTAAGCCGTTTTTTCAAAGGCAGCGCTCAGCATCCGCATCTGCGCCAGGTCTTGCCGCGATCCGTCCGGGTCCGCTTCCTTTGAAAAAACTGTTTTTCAACTTAGGAAGCTCCCGATGAACGCACCCACGATGCAGGGCCTGAATCTCAACGCCCCGTCTTACGTCAAAAACGCCCGGCTGCTTGCCTGGGTGGCCGACATGGCCGCCCTGTGCAAGCCCGACACCATTTATTGGTGCGACGGCTCCAAGGAAGAGTACGACCGCCTGTGTCAGCAACTGGTGGATGCTGGCACCTTCAAGAAACTGAACCCCGCCAAGCGCCCTGGCAGTTTTCTGGCCTGGTCCGATCCGTCGGACGTGGCCCGCGTGGAAGACCGTACATACATCTGCTCGGCTGCCAAGGAAGACGCCGGCCCCACCAACAACTGGATGGCCCCCGCCGAAATGCGCGCCACGCTGCACCCGCTGTTTGACGGCTGCATGAAGGGCCGCACCATGTACGTGGTGCCCTTCAGCATGGGCCCGCTGGGCAGCCACATCGCCCACATCGGCGTGGAACTGACCGACAGCGCCTACGTGGCCGTGAACCAGCGCCTGATGACCCGCATGGGCAAGGCCGTGTACGACGTGCTGGGCGTGGAAGGCGAGTTCGTTCCCTGCATGCACACCGTGGGTGCCCCCCTGGCCGAAGGCGAGAAGGACACCACGAGCTGGCCGTGCAACCCCAAGGTCAAGTACATCGTGCACTACCCCGAAACACGCGAGATCTGGTCGTACGGCTCGGGTTACGGCGGCAACGCGCTGCTGGGCAAGAAGTGCCTGGCCCTGCGCATTGCATCCACCATGGGGCGTGACCAGGGCTGGCTGGCCGAGCACATGCTCATCCTGGGCGTGACCAACCCTGCGGGCAAGAAATACCACGTGGCTGCGGCCTTCCCAAGCGCCTGCGGCAAGACCAATTTCTCGATGCTGGTGCCGCCCGAGGCTGGCTTTGCCGGCTGGAAGGTCACCACCATCGGTGACGACATCGCCTGGATCAAGCCCAACGCCGACGGCAAGATGTATGCGATCAACCCCGAGGCCGGCTACTTTGGTGTGGCGCCCGGCACCAACATGCACACCAACCCTAACTGCATGCTCTCGCTGAACAAGGACGTGATTTTCACCAACGTGGCCCTGACGGACGACGGCGACGTGTGGTGGGAAGGCATGGAAAAGGACACCGGCAAGCTGCCGGACCATTTGATCGACTGGCAAGGCAAGGACTGGACGCCGCAAATCGCCAAGGAAACCGGCGCCAAGGCCGCCCACCCCAACTCGCGCTTTACGGTGGCCGCCACCAACAACCCAGCGCTTGATGCGCAGTGGGATGACGCCAGTGGCGTAGCGATTGACGCGTTCATCTTTGGCGGCCGCCGCTCGACCACCGTGCCGCTGGTGACCGAAGCCCGCACCTGGACCGAAGGTGTGTACATGGCAGCCACCATGGGCAGCGAAACCACCGCCGCCGCCTTTGGCGCCCAAGGCGTGGTGCGCCGCGACCCCTTTGCCATGCTGCCGTTCTGCGGCTACAACATGAGCGACTACTTCCAGCACTGGCTCAACATGGAAGGCAAGATCGCCGCCACCGGCAACGCTCTGCCCAAGGTGTTCTGCGTGAACTGGTTCCGCAAGGACGAGGCAGGCAAGTTCGTGTGGCCCGGCTATGGCGACAACATGCGCGTGCTCAAGTGGATGATCGACCGCATCGAAGGCCAGGCCCAAGGCCAGGAAACCATGTTTGGTGTGGCTCCGCAGTACGCAGAGATCAACTGGACGGGCCTGGATTTCAGCGCCCAGCAGTTCCAGGCCGTCACCAATATCGACACGGCCGCGTGGGCAGAAGAGTTCAAGCTGCACGACGCCCATTTTGAGCAGCTGGCGTATCACCTGCCCAAGGAGCTTCTTGCCACCAAGGCGCAGCTGGAAAAGCGATTGGCCAATTTGTCCGCCTGAAGCTCAGCGCCGACGCACATACAAGAAAGCCGCCCTGCGTAATGCAGGGCGGCTTTTTTTCGAACTTTCTGCTTCGCAGCGCACCGCGAAGCAGACTCCTTTTACCGGTATGCGCGGATATCGTTCACCGTTGCAATGCCCATGGCATGGTGCAGTTCCGCCATGATCCGGGGGTCCTTCAACGCGACTTGCCAAGTGCGCTCATCTTGCGCGGCATGGCGGCGGTTTTGGGCCCACGATTGAGCGGCTGACAGCAACACCACGCCAGCACGGCGTGCAGGCGCGGTCAGCAGTGCCAGTGCCGCAAAGGCCACCAGCCACAGAACCATCCACGCGGCCAGCAAGTGGCCTTCGCTCCAGGTGTCGATCATCTGATTGGCAACCACCAGCAGCGCGGACACAACGGCCGCCAGCAGGAGGGATGCAGCGCCACGGGCGCCATTAAAGTTGGCGGCGATGCTCTTCAGGGCTGCGGCTGCGTTTTCGGCGCGTACAACGCCGGCATGTTCGGTGGGGTATTCGGTGTGTGCAAAGCTGGTCATGGTCTTTCCCTTGTCTAACGCTTGTGGCGAAAATGCCGGGCGATGGGGTGATATTAGGGTTAACCCTTGATATGTTCAAGTTTATATTTTGAATTCTTACCATTCACATGGGTGATGAATAGGACTGCAGCCCAAAAGCCCACACTTGAGCAAAAGTACAAAAAGGCCGGGGCAACAGGTGCCACGGCCTTCCCGACTTACAACCCGGGTGCCCCGGGCTTGCTTTAGCGGTACTTGCGAATGTCGTCCACGGCACGGCGGTCCAGGGCATGGGAGATGTCCGCCATCACGCGCAGGTCCTTCACGGCCAGTTGCCATGTCTTTTCGTCCTCAATCGCCAGACGGCGGTTTTCGGCCCACCGTGCGCCAGCGCTACGCAAGGCAAAACCTGCGCGGCGGGCCGGGGCGCTGAACAGCGCAATGCCCACAAACGCGACCGCCCACAGCACCATCCAGGCTGCAACCACTTGGCCGTTGGCCCACGCGTCGACAACCTGATTGGCGACCACCAGCAGCCCAGCGACAACAGCCGCCAGCAAAAGGGATGCGGCACCCCGCGCACCGTCAAATCCACCGACCGCACGCTGGAGTGCAGCGGCTGCGTTTTCGGCGCGCACAACGCCGGGATGTTCGGTAGGGTAGTCAACGTGGGCAAAGGCAGTCATGGGGTTCCCTTTTCAAGCGCTTGTGGCGAGATTGCCGGGCGATGTGGCAATACTAGGGTTTACCCTTTATCGATTCAAATTTATATGTTGAATCATTGATATTCATAACGTTGATGGACGCACCATGGGCCCTTTGAACTTCCGCTCGCTGGATCTGAACCTGTTGCGCGTTTTTGACGAGGTGATGGCAGAGCGCAGCCTCACCCGCGCGGCGCACAAGCTCTCCATTACCCAGCCCGCGGTGAGCAACGCCATGCGGCGTCTGCGCGAGGTGGTGGGCGATGAACTATTGGTCCGCAGCGGGCAGGGTGTGGAGCCCACACCCCGTGCCCTCGCGCTGTGGCCGCCTGTGCGGGAGGCCCTCACGCAATTGCAGGAGTCCCTGGCCCCTGGGCGCTTTGAGCCTGCCACGGCCAAGTCGACGTTTGTGCTGGCCATGGCTGACGCCACTGCAGCGACCCTGATCCCCGCGCTGGTCGAGATCATTGAGCGCGAAGCGCCCGGTATCTCGGTTCGGGTGCTGCCGCTGACCACCCGAGACCCCCGCCGTCTGCTGGAAGGAGAGGAAGCCGACATGGCGGTGGGCTACTTCCCGGCTGCGCTCGCTGACCTGACGGCTCGCGCGCAGTCTGGCGGGGTGGTGGCCTATGAGAGTCGGCGGCTCTACGACGGCGAGTATGTCTGCGTGATGCGACAGGGCCACCCGCTGGCCAGCGCACCGTTGACTCTGGATGCCTATTGCGAAGCGCGCCACATGCTGGTGAGTTTCTCCGGGCGCCCCTTCGGGTTCATCGACGAAGCGCTAGCGTCGTTGGGCCGGGAGCGGCGGGTGGTGCTCACCGTCAATCAGTTCTTTACCGCCGGGCGTGTGGTGTGTGGCTCGGACCTGCTGACCGTGCTGCCCCGGCATTTCGTGCCCGTCACCGGCATTGAGGACGCGTTGGTCCAACGCGCCTTGCCGCTGGACGTACCTGCCGTGCATGTGGACGCCCTCTGGCGCAGGCGCGGCCCCCAGCAAACGGCCATTGACTGGTTGCTGGGTGCGCTGTCTCGGTCCGCGCGCAAAACCTTTCCTTGACAGGGCGGGTGCACCGTCCTACACAGCCGTGCCGAAACTACTGCCCGGCAAGCACCGGCGCAGGCCGTAGACTGCGCGGTCCATGAATATTCAACTGCTGTCAGACCTACACCTGGAGGCGCATCCCCACTTTGCGCCAGAGCCCGCCCCGCTCGCCGATGTCTTGGTGCTGGCGGGAGACATCGGCTCTTATCAGGAAGGATCGCAACTGGGCGATGAAGACTTTGGACTTGCCCGGTTTTCGCCGCTGCCGCAGTTTGCAGGGTGGCCCACACCGGTGCTGTTTGTGCCCGGCAACCATGAATACGATGCCCAGGACTTTGATGTGGCGCACGAGCGCCTGCGTACCACCTGCGACCGCCTCGGCATTACGTGGCTGGAGCGCGAGAGCCTGCAGTTGCAAGGCGTCCGGTTTGTGGGAACCACTCTCTGGACCGACTTTGATGCGCTGGCCGACCACGAGGCCACAACGGACCTGGGCCGGCGGCTGAAACTGCGCGACAAGGCGTTTCGTGCCGCCAACTATTACTTGCGCAAGACAGACGGGACCCGCAACGCAGAGCCCTTTCTTGCTGAGCCCATGCGCGACCAAGGACTCGTCTGCCAGGAATGGTTAGCCAACGCTCTGGCCACGCCGTTTGACGGCCCCACCGTGGTGGTGACCCACTTTGCGCCGAGCCTGCGCAGCGCCGACCCGCGCTACGGGCTTGTGCCGGGGACTGCGGGGTTTTGCAATGCACTGGAGCACTTGATGCCCCACGCCAAGCTATGGCTTCACGGCCACCTGCATGCCCCCAGTGACTACACCGTGCAAGGGCACCACCATAACGGAACGCCGTGGGCATGCCGTGTGGTGGCTAACCCGCTGGGCTATTCCCGCAAAGGCGAACAGGCAACGTTTCTGCCGCAGTGCTGCACCACCGTATGATGGCCGCGCGGGGCAGATACGCCCTGGAGCGCGCAGCAGAAAAACATGACCCAGGTCAAGACAACACAGACGCGCGCAGATTAATCTGAGTCATCCCATTTCGGAGAACACCATGAACATCCTGCTTGCTGTCGATGGCAGCGCCTACACCAAAAAAATGCTGGCCTATCTGGCAACCCATTCAGAGCTTCTGGGTGAAACGCACGACTACACCGTGCTCACCGTGCAAGCCCCGTTGCCAGCCCGCGCTCGTGCAGCGCTGGGCAAGGAGGTCGTCGACACTTACCACGCCGAAGAAGCCGAAAAGATCCTCGCACCTGTGTGCAAGTTTCTGGCTCGCCACGGAGTGCAGGCCAAGCGCAGCGTGAAGGTCGGCACCGTGGGCGAGAGCATTGCCAAGGTGGCAGACACAGGCAAGTTCGATCTGCTGGTGATGGGCTCACACGGGCATGGCGCGTTGGCCACGCTTGTGATGGGATCCGTGACAACCCAAGTGCTCGCACACAGCAAGGTGCCCGTTCTCATCGTGCGCTAACCCACTCGCCAACACCACAGCCCTGCCCCAGCGCAGGGCTTTTTTACGACCAGTTACGACCAATCAGTTATTTGAAGACTGATGGGTTTACATTGAAACCAAACAGTTATATATTCGCGCCACGCCCATCTTGGCGTGTCATTTCCATCTCACTAAAAGAGGAACGACCCATGAAGAAGACCCTGATTGCACTCGCCCTGACCGCTGGCGCCACCTTCAGCGCCATGGCGCAAGACATCGTCGACACCGCCGTGAAGGCGGGCAACTTCAAGACCCTGGTGGCCGCCGTGCAGGCCGCTGGTTTGGTGGACACCCTCAAGGGCCCTGGCCCGTTCACCGTGTTTGCGCCTACTGACGAAGCGTTCGCCAAGATTCCCAAGGCCACGCTGGATGGCCTGTTGGCCGACAAGGCCGCACTGACCAAGGTGCTGACGTACCACGTAGTCCCCGGCAAGGTCATGGCCAAAGACGTGAAGGCCGGCAAGGTCAAGACCGTGCAGGGCCAGGAAATCACCGTGTCCACCAACATGGGTGTGATGGTGGACCAGTCCAAGGTCATCGCGACCGATGTGGCCGCCAGTAACGGCGTGATCCATGCGATCGACACGGTACTGATGCCCAAGTAAGCGCTAAGAGCGGGGCACAACCGCTCTTTTCATTCACCATCCATTTACGAGGAGAAGCCGCCATGAACACCGTATTCAATCGCCGCACCGTCCTGATGGCAGCCGCCCTAGGCGCCAGCACCACATTGCTGCAAGCTTGTGGGGGCAGCGATGACGAGCCCCAGCGCAACATCGTCGAGCTGGCACAAAACACCCCTGAGCTGAGCATCCTGGTCGAAGCCGTGGTCGCCGCCGGTCTGGCGCCCACGCTGAGCGCGGGCACGCTCACCGTGTTCGCCCCGACCAACGCGGCATTTGCTGCGTTGCTGACCGAACTGGGCGTGACCAAGGAAGCGCTGCTGGCCAACAAACCCCTGCTGACCGCCGTGCTGACGTACCACGTGCTGGGCAGCAAGGTAATGCGGGCCGACGTACCGGTGGGCAAGGCGATCACCCCGGTGTCGGGTGGCTTTTTCAAGATCGAATCCAACAACGGCCTTAAGGTTACCGACGGCCGCAACCGCGTGAGCACCATCACCAGCACCGACATCCAGGCCAGCAATGGCGTGGTGCATTTGGTGGACCGCGTGCTACTTCCCGCCGACAAGGACATCGTGGCAACGGCCTCTGCCTTGCCTGATTTCAGCATCCTCGTCGAGGCTGTGGTGGCTGCCGGCCTGGTGAGCACGCTGCAGGGCGCAGGCCCGTTCACGGTGTTTGCCCCCACCAACGCCGCCTTCGCTGCGCTACTGACTGAGCTGGGCGTGACCAAAGAGGCCCTGCTGGCCAACAGGGCCTTGCTCACTTCGGTGCTGACATACCACGTGGTGCCCGCGCGCGTGCTGAAGGCAGAAGTACCTGTAAACACGGCCATCACCACTGTGCAAGGCCAGACCTTCACCATCAACTCTAGCCTGGTCATCACCGACCAGAACATGCGCACCAGCAATATCGTGACCGCCGACGTTTTCACCAGCAATGGCGTGATCCACGTGGTGGACAAGGTCATCCTGCCGAAGTAACGGCAAAACTGGCGCTGCCCGGTCACCGGCGCAGCGGCCACACAGCAAAAAGCCCGGCATGCCGGGCTTTTTTCGTGAATGTGTTTTACGCGGTCGTACCGCTCAACGGGCCGCCAACCCGTCAAAACAGGTGCGAACCACCAGATCCACAATCTCCGCGTCTGAGTATTGACCGCCTTCTTTGAGAAAGCTCACCACCGGGTCGCAGGCGCGGGCATACAGGGTGTACAGCACGACCAGGGGTGGCAGTGTGGGACTGATAACGCCCTGGGCTTGGGCCTGCGTGATCCATTCGCCGACTTGGTCGCTCACGGCCACCAAGCCATTGAGATAGTCCTTGTTGGCCATGAGCACCGCGCGCAGCGTGGAATTACGGCTGGGCAGCAGCGGCATTTCGTTGGTCAGCAGGCGCTCTAGCGACCAGCGCACCAGCGCATGAAGCTTTTCTACCGGGGGCATCTCGGCCGGCAGGCTGGCCAGATAGCTTTGCACCCGCCCCAGGATCTGCACCATAGCGGCGCTGCACAACTCTTCTTTGCTACAAAAGTGTTTGTACAGGCTGGCCTTGGCAATGCCGACGGCATTGGCGACATCGTCCATGGTCATGGCGTCGAAGGCTTTTTCGCCCAGCAGGCGACAGGCGGACTGGAGGATGGCGTCCTCGCGTGCCTGGTGCATCTGTTCCTTGAAAGAGACTTTGGGTTGCGTCGTTTGCATGGCGTCCATTTTATACACTGCAGTAAAAAAACAAATGACTAAGTTGCAATACAACCACGTCGTTCACGTTTTAGTCTGCAGGAAGCGTGCCATGAGTACCGCGCCTGCTTGCCTGGTTCAAGCCACCAACGCCACGGCGGCTGCACCCGTCAGCGCTGCCGACAGCGCATCGAGAAGCTCGGACTCCAGGTTCCAGCAATGCCAGTACAACTGAACCGGCAGTGTGCGTCCTGGAGCCAGGTCGACCATGCTGCCGTCGGCAATGGCGGCGCGCGCCATCAACTCTGGCACCACCCCCACCGCCCAGCCCGCAGCCACTGCGCGCATCTGCGCCTCGGTGCCGGGCACAAACAGGTGGTTGAGCGCCACGCGCTTGAGCCCGAAGGCACGGGCGACAAACTCGACCGCCATGTCGTCCTTGCGGTTGAACGACAGGAACGACACATCCCGAAAATTATGGGGTGTCAGCCCGTGCGGCAAGTGCTTTTGCCCGAACTCGGCAGAAGCCACCGCCATATAGTGCATGGCGCCCAGCGGCACCATCTTGCAGCCCCGCAGCGCCTGCTTGAGCGTGGTGACGCACCCCAGCACCTGGCCCGAGCGCAGCCACTCCTGGGTGAAATCCTGGTCGTCGGCAATGATCTCCAGCGGCAGGCGCTGGCGCACCAGTTCATGCAGTGCTCCCATGGCCCAGGTGGCAATGCTGTCGGCATTGATGGCAATGGAGATGCGCTCGTCCTCTCGGGTGCTGCCCGGCGCACTGGGCGCCAGTTCCTGCAGGTCGCGCTCCAGGTCGGCGCGCAGCAGGCGCATCTGCTTGGTGTGCTTGAGGAGCAACTGCCCGGCCGATGTGGGCCGCAGCGGTCGGCTGCGCACGATGAGCACTGAGCCCACCTGCGCCTCCAGCGCGCGCAGGCGCTGGGAAACCGCTGACTGCGTGACGTTCAGGCGCTGGGCGGCGCGCTCGAAACCGCCCTCCTCAACGATGGCGGCAAGGCATTCGAGAGCGGCAGGGTCGTAGGTGCTCATACTATTAGATCATCTGATGTTTTTGGATCAAGTTTAATTTTGCTTTTACAAGAAAGCAATGTCGCTCACACTTCGGTCCCATGAAAACCATCGTTTTGGGCGCCGGCATCATCGGCATCAGTACGGCGTGGCACCTGCTGGAGCGCGGTCACGAAGTGATCGTGGTCGACCGCCAGCCCGATGCGGCGCTTGAAACCAGTTTTGCCAACGCGGCGCAGATCTCGGTGAGCTACTGCGAGCCCTGGGCCAACCGCGAGGCACCGCTCAAAGCGCTCAAGTGGATGTTCGACAAGGAAGCCCCCCTGCTGTTTCGCCCGCAACTCGACTGGGACCAGTGGCGCTGGGGCCTGAAGTTTCTGGCGCAGTGCAACGACACCGCATTCGAGCGCAATGTGCAGCAGATCGTGGCACTGGGTGCCTACAGCCACGCCGCGCTTAAGGAGCTGGTGAGCACCACGGGCATTGAATACAACCGGCTCGAGCGCGGCATTGCCCATTTTTACACTGACCAGAAATCGTTTGACGCCGCAGGACATGCAGTAGAGCTGATGCGCAAACATGGCGTGCAGCGCCGCCTGGTCAGCCGCGACGAGTTGCTGCAGATCGAGCCCGCCTTCAAGGCCTACGGCGACAAGATCACCGGCGGCACCTACACCAGCACCGATGAAAGCGGCGACGCCCGCGTATTCACACAGGAGCTGGCCCGCCGCTGTGCCGCGCGCGGCGTGCAGTTTCTGTACGGCCACGACGTGCTGCGCCTGAACAAGATCGGCAACGCTATTGATTCGGTAGCTGTCATGGCACGCCAGTCAAGCGCTGGAGGCAAAAAAGACTTTATTTTGAAGGGTGACGCCATCATTGTGGCTTGTGGCTCCTACAGTGCGCCGCTTCTGCGCAGCGTGGGTGTGGACTTGCCGATTTACCCCGGCAAGGGCTACAGCGCCACTTTTCCATTGCTCCGCCCTGAGGCAGCGCCCCAGGTATCCACCATCGACGACGGCCGCAAGATCGCCATGAGCCGCCTGGGCAATGTGCTGCGCGTGGCGGGCACCATTGAACTGGGTGGATATGACCTGTCGCTCGACAACGCGGTGGCCAAAGCCCGCTGCCACATGCTGTCGCGCCGCATCGAAGAGATCCTGCCCGGTGTGTGCGACACCCGCACTCCGGAGCAAGGCGGCGACCCGCAGTACTGGACGGGCCTGCGCCCCGCCACACCGACCAACATTCCCTTCATCGGCCGCACGCGCCTGGGCAAGTTGTGGGTCAACGCGGGCCACGGCACGCTGGGCTGGACGCACGGCGCGGGTTCGGGCAAAGCGCTGGCTGAGCTGATCAGTGGCGAACAACCGGCGATGAACTTCGGGTTTCTGGGCGCAGACACCGCGCGCGCGCCCGGCGCCGCCGTCCCCGCCTGAGTGCTGCGGCAACCTGGGCCCGGGGCCGTTACGATCCCGGCCATGTCTGCACCACACTACCTTTTTCTCACGTCCTCCACCCGCGAGCCAGGCCATGTCGGCAACACCGAGTGGCTGGCACGCCAGGCCGCCGCCGCCCTTCCTGCCAGCGCCACACAAACCTGGCTTCACCTGGCACGCATGGACCTGCCGCCTTTTGTGGACCAGCGCCACACCGCTGGCACGTATGCGCCGCCCGAAGGCGACATGAAAAACCTTCTGGATGCCACGCTGTCGGCCACCCATATCGTTTTTGTGGCGCCGGTGTACTGGTTCAGCATTCCCTCGCCGCTCAAGACCTACCTGGACCACTGGAGCGCCTGGATGCGGGTTCCGGGCCTGGCGTTCAAGGAGCCCATGGGCACCAAGACGCTGTCGCTCATCACCACCAGCGGCGACCGCGCCAAGGCACAGCCGATGATCGACTCGGTGGCACTGTGCGCGCAGTTTCTGGGCATGCGATGGGGGGGCGCGCTGTGGGGCAAGGGCGGGCCACCGGGTGCGGTGCAGGCAGATGAGCAAGCGGTGGCCGCCGCAGCCCGCCACTTTGCAGACCTGGAAAGCCCTGCGACCTGAGGTTTTTCAGCAGCGCGCTCACGGCCGCTGATTCAGGTCCACCTGCGGCCAGTGCTCGCCCATCCAGCGCAGCAGGTCCTGAAACATGGACTGAATTTCCGCCTCTTGCGGCATCTCCAGCGCGTGCGGCAACTCGATGGTCACCACCGGCATGCCCCGGTGCACACCGCCGTAGTGCCCCAGTGACCCAGGGAAGATGCCCACCTGGTCCAGCCACAACCGCCCCAGCCGAGCGGGTGGGGCCTGGGGGCCGTCAAAGTCCAGCACCCCGTAAGGCGCATGGATGCTGACAATGAGTTGCGGCTGGAACTGCGCCATCTGCGTGTGCAAAAACCGCGATTCCGGCTCCGACAGGGGCTTCGGGCCGGGCCAGCGGCGCGGGTCGCGGCGGGTGCGCTTCTCCCAGTACCTCGGCGCATCCTGCGCCCAGCCGGGGGTCGGAAAGTTGCGGTTCAGGTCCACCCCACTGGCGTTGACCCGCGTGGGGGGCTTGGCCAGCAGTCCGTCCGGGTTGAGCACCGGAATGAACCGCCAATGCACGGGTCGACCTGCGTGCTCGGCCAATGCAATCCACCGCAATGCCAACGACGCAGCCGTCAACTCATCGCCGTGGATGGCGCCCACCACCAGCACGCGCAGCGCATCGTCGTCAGCCCACTGGCGCACGCTGGCGGGCGTTACGTCGCGCCAGAACAGAGGGATGCCTTGCCCGGAACCCGCCCCGCTGGGCGCCAGCCGCGCTGCACGGCACTGCGCCTGCGAAACGGTGGGCATGCGGTGCAGCAGCAAATCGCAGGCGCTGGGCCCCAAAACCTCCGTCAATACGGGGGCGGGCTCTTCCGCTGCCTGTTGCACATCAGCGTTGCGAGAAGCCGCAGCGCCCGTCGGGGTGGCCTGCAACGTCGTTCCCCGTTCCAAGTCCCCTTTAGGAGCTATCCACACGCCCACAGCGGCCAGCGCCACCAGCAGGGCCCCGGCGCACATCGGCCAGCGCGCCATGTCGGTTCGGGCCTGGCTCATTGCAGCACCCGGCGGGTGATGACCAGAAAATCCAGCAGCGCCAGGCGACTTTCCGCACGGCTCTTGAAGGTATGGGGCTCTATTGGCGCGCTGTGGACATCACCCGGCATGTCCCAGGCCATAGCGCGGTAGCCCGCCCTCGCGAGTGTTTCGACCTGGGGAGCTAACGTGAGGTGTTTGCCATCGGCGTCGTGCAGCATCAGCACGGCGGGGCCAGCGCCCAGGGTGGTGAAGGTGGGGAGAAGAGCCATGCAGTAAAAACAGATGTAAACCCCGCAACAGCGCGGCGGCGGGCAGCGCTCCATAATAGTTCCATCCCCTTCTGCTGGCGGCCCCGCCCTGCTTTCTGTGAACCGTCCCCTGCCTCGCCCTGCCCTTGCCCGCCCGCCCAGCTTCTCCACCCGCGAGTTCCGCGACGCGCTGGGCATGTTCGCCACCGGCGTGACCATCGTCACCGCACGGGACGCCGAGGGCCAGCTGATCGGCCTTACCGCCAACTCATTCAACTCGGTGTCGCTCGACCCCCCGCTGGTGCTGTGGAGCCTGGCGCGCGCGGCGGCCTCCATGCCCGTGTTTGCCAATGGCTCGCACTACGCGATCAACGTGCTGGCAGCCGACCAGAAAGCGCTGGCCGAGCGTTTTGCAGCGCGCGGCGTAGACCGCTGGAGCGGGGTGGAACACAGCCCGGGCATCAGCGACGCCCCGGTGCTGGCCGGTTGCGCCGCCACCTTTGAATGCTTCAACCGCAGCCGCTATGAAGAAGGCGACCATGTGATCTTTGTGGGCGAGGTGGAGCGCTGCAGCCACCGCGCGGGCGTTCCGCCGCTCCTGTACCACGGCGGCAAGTTCTACACAGAACACCCCCTTTGAGGCACTAGGCCCCGGGTCGTTTTGCTTCACTTTTCACAGCGCCTACCGCTTATAAATCAAGCGCTACGGGGCATTTTGCTCAGTTTTCTTCAAGGCACCTGCAGCGTTGTTCCCAAGGCCAGGCGCCCGGATTGCGCATCCCACTGCACCCCGGTGATGGCGGTGTCGGCGTTGGCAAACCGCAGCGCGTAGGCAGGCATGGTCGACAGTGCCTGGGATGCGTCGGGAGCGCCAAGGAATACGCGGTAGCTGCCGGGAGGCAGCGTGGCAGGCAGCGGCACCTCACCCGACCATTGCAGCGACTCGCGGGGGCCCAGCTGGCGCAGGTCGGTTCCAGGCAACGGCAGCGCCACGGTGGTGTTGTCAGAGCGCGCCAGATACAGGGCCAGTCCGCGCGCGTTCATGGGCCGAGCCCAGCCCTCGTTGCTCAGAGACACTCGCCATGCCAGCAACCCGCCGGGTGCGGCCACTGCGCTGTGCGCCACCGCCTGCAGTTGCATCCGGTAGCCGAGCTTGCGCGACACCTCGGCCATGCAGCCACCCGCCTGCCACTGGGCGAAGAAGCCCGCGTAGTAGTCGCGGTTCAGGTAGGTCATGTGGTAGGCCGCGCCCTCGCGCAGGATGTCCTCGCACGCCATGCGGGCCTGGGCCGCCACTGGGGGGGCGCAGGTCTCGCCACCCGTACCGGTGACCGCACTGGCCTGCTGCGCATAGGTGCGCAACGCGGCCGATTCCGCCGGGCTGGCAGACCAGTAGGTGCCGACGTCGTCCGGGCTGGCCAGAAAGCAGTCGTTGTGCTGGCCAATGCGAGCGGCCGCCGTGGGGCTGGGGGCCAGCAACTGGGCCACGGTGGGCGGTACCGGGTACCAGGTGGCCAGGTCGCGCGGATAGCGCAGGTGTATCTGGCGGCTGGCGGGCACAGCCTGCAGCAATGCATCGCGCACGGCGATCTTGTTGGCGGGCGACGTGAGCTTGTTGGACGAGGTGTGCCACTCGCCCCAGGCACCGATGAAACCGCCCTGCACCAGGGCAATCACATCGGCATTGGCCTGCAGCACCGGCTGCAACTGGGCGATGTGGCGCTTCACGCGGGACAGCGTGGCGTCTTGCGCATTCAGGTAGTCGGCCTCGGAGGACGGATAGTTGTACGCAAAGCGCACCACCGCCTTGAGGCCCTGCTTGCGCAGATGGGCAAAGCCCGTGTTGAGCTTGGTGAGGTAGCTGCTGGGCAGGTCGCGCGTGCGGTAGGCGCTGAGGTCGGCCGGGGTGTAGACGAGGCGCTGGCCGTCTGCCACCACATAGTCGAGCGAGGTGGCCGTAATCCTGGCAGGGTCGGTGGCAAAGCGGTAGAAGCCGCGCTCGGGGTTCGGAAAGTCCACGTCAGAGGGTGCCAGGCTGACTTCGGCCAGGGGTGCGGTAGAGAGCGCGCGATAGACCGGTGCGCCAGCCACCGCAGGCGACGCGCCGGGGGTATCCGGCCCGCCAGACGCGACGAAGGCACGCTCCTCTTCGGCGGAGCCCCCGCAGGCAGCCAACGCCGCACAAATCAGGACGCTCGCCGTCCAGTGCCGGTTGCAATGGTGCTTCATGGGGCCTCCGCGATGGTTGGCGCATTGTTGCGCCAACTACGCGGGGCTGGCAAGCGCGCTGACGGAGCCCCTGCTGCGGTCTCAGCGCACCGTGTCGGGCAACTCAATCTTCACTTCGAGCACCTCCAGGTTGTCCTGGCGTTCCAGGTGCACCTTGAGGTCTTCAGGGTTGATCTTGACGTACTTGGAGATCACCGCCACCAACTCGCGCTGCAACGCGGGCAGGTAGTCGGGCTCGGCGGCGTTGCGGCCGTTGCGCTCGTGCGCCAGGATGATCTGCAGGCGCTCTTTGGCGACGCTGGCCGTTTTTTTCTTCTCGCCAAGGAGGAAGGACAGGAACGATGCCATGGCTTATTTGCTCCCGAACAGGCGTTTGAAGAAGCCGGGCTTTTCGGCGTCGATAAAACGCAGGGGCTTGTCGGTGGCCCCCAGAAAACGGTCGATCACGTCCTTGTACGCTTCCGACACATCGGTGTCCTTGGCATGGATGGCGGGCGTGCCCTGGTTGGACGACTGCAGCACCACCTCGGATTCCGGGATCACGCCGATCAGCTTGATGCGCAGAATGTCCTGGATGTCTTCCAGGCTCAGCATCTGGCCGTCCTGCACGCGGCTGGGGTTGTAGCGTGTGATGAGCAGGTGCTCTTTGATCGGCTCACCACCCTCAATGGCGCGCTTGGTCTTGCTGCCCAGCATGCCCAGGATGCGGTCCGAGTCGCGCACGCTGGACACCTCGGGGTTGGTCACCAGCAGCGCCTCGTCGGCAAAGTGCATGGCCATGAGCGCGCCGCTTTCTATGCCCGCGGGCGAGTCGCAGACGATGTACTCAAAGTCCATCGCGGCCAGGTCCTTGAGGATCTTCTCTACGCCGTCCTGGGTCAAAGCGTCCTTGTCGCGCGTCTGGCTGGCGGCCAGCACGAACAGGTTGTCGCACTGCTTGTCCTTGATGAGCGCCTGGTTCAGGTTGGCTTCGCCCTGGATCACGTTGATGAGGTCATACACCACGCGACGCTCGCAACCCATGATGAGATCCAGGTTGCGCAGACCGACATCAAAGTCGATCACGGCAGTTTTGTGGCCGCGCAGGGCGAGGCCGGTGGCAAAGCTGGCGCTGGTGGTGGTCTTGCCCACGCCACCTTTGCCGGAGGTCACGACGACGATTTTGGCCATGTGTTGCTGATTCTTTGTGGGGTTAATACGAATGAAATAACGCTCAGGCGAGCGGCTCGATGATGAGCTTCTCGCCGTCGAGCCGCACCTGCGCCGGCTTGCCGCGAACGTCGGCGGGCAACTCTGTCTCGGTGGTGCGGTAGATGCCCGCGATAGAGACCAGCTGGGGCTCCAGGCAGGTAGAAAAAATACGCGCTTCGGTGTTGCCACGGGCCCCAGCAATGGCGCGGCCGCGCAGTGGGGCGTATACATGGATGTTGCCGTCGGCAATCACCTCGGCGCCAAAGCTGACCACGGCCATCACCACCAGGTCACCGCCGCGCGCATACACCTGTTGGCCCGAGCGCAACGGCTTGTCGATGACCATGGTGCCGGGGCCCGCCACGGGCACTTCCCGCACCACTTCGACCTCTACTTCGCGGACCACCTCGCGCACCTCGGCGCGGGCGGGGGGCGCGTCAGGCGCCGGGGCCAAGCCTGCGGCGCGGGCGGCTTCCATCTGCGCAGCGTTGCCGCCGCGCACGGCCACGGGCAGAGTGCTGTGGCTGCGCAACAGGGCCACGATGGCCGCAAAGTCGATGGATTCCTCGGCCTCGCGCACGGGGGCCAAGTCAATCAGCACCGGGTCGTTGTCAAAAAAGCCCGGGGCGTCGGCCACGCGGTCGGCCAGATCGGCCGCAAACAATGCAGCGTCGGTGGTTTTAAGCACCACGGCCACCACGGGCAGCGAGGCGCTTTTGAGGTCAAAGCTGGTACGGGCCTGGGCCGACGTAGTAAGGGCCATGGAGTGGGGGCGTGGAATGGAGCGCGGGAACCTGTTTCTGAAGGCGCAAAGTGTACCGTGGGGCCACGTAAGCGCTTGTTCGCAGCTGTTTGCACGCTTCACGCGCCCTCACCCACAAAAAAGCCGGGCGTGCCCGGCATTCTTGTTCTTGCCAGGATTCCCCGGCTCAGTTGCGGTCAGCGCGCATGGGGCGGGTTGTCGCACCGCCGGAGCCCGACATGGTCGTGTCTGTGGTTACGGGGGCCGCAGCGGCAGGTGCCGGAGCGGCTTGCGTGGTCCCTGTCGCGGCGCCCCCACCGCCAACGCCCGTGGTGCCCATCGGCGTGCCTTGCGAGCTTTGCTGGCCGGCTCCTGTGGCGGCGTTCGGACTTGCGGTGGTGGGTGGCGTGCCCTGCGCCATCGCGGTGCCAACAACGGCGACGGTAGCCAGGCCCGCGAGCAATGTCTTGAGTGTGTTCGATGCAGTCATGTGGAGACTCCTTGGTGTGTGTGGTGAATTTGGAACTCGCCAGCAACGTCGCCAGCTGTTCCCAGACTAGGTGTTTGCGGCGTGCGCCACGTCGGCTTGAGACCGGTGCGCGTGTGGGACAGGGACGGGCCTGCACGGTGTGGGTTTTGCCATCGCACTCCGAAAACACCCTGTTCAACAAGCCCGCACACACCGTGGGTCAATGGGCATCACTGCGCAGGCACGTCATAGGCGCCAAAAAGTGCGGCTGCCGGTTGTGTCTCGGGCAGCACGTACACCACAGCGCCCGTGCCACGCACCAGGGGGCTCAGCACTTTTTCGTAAAAGGAGACCGGAAGGTTGATACACCCGAACGAGATGCGGTTGTCTGCGGCGGTACTGGAGGCCAGCCGCTCCAGCCGACGCTCGGCTTTGACGTTGGCCCGCACTCGGTGCATGGACACCGCCGCGTCGTAGTCCACCCACACCACATCTTCACCATTGGCGTTCAGGCCGACTTCCGCAATGAAGCGACCTGCCGGTGTGGTGCGTTCTTCGGGCAGCACCTGAGCCACCGGTTTGTCGCCCACACCGGGAACGCTGTGGTCGCCGATGGCCGACCCCATCAACGCGGGTGTGGCGCCCTGGAGTGCGCCACGGGGGTCAAACACGAAGACCTTCGCATCCTTTTTGTCGACCACCACCACCGCACGGTTTTGGTTGTCCCCTGAATGCAAAGCCCAGCTGGCGATTTGGCGGGCATCCGCCGAGGCGGGTGCATCGCCAAACTGCGCCCGCGGTGGCACTGACGGTGCCCGCGACACCTGAGGCGCTGGCGCGTCGCCTGGGGGCGTCGCTGCCTGACCGACCTGCTGGGGCGCTGGCGGATCTGACGCCGGGTCATGTGCCGGAGCCCACACCCACAGCAATATCAACGCCCCTGCCAGCGCCAGCACAGCGGCGCCCGGCCACAAGCGCTTGCGCCATAAATCACCCAGCGTCGCGGAATGGGTCGGGTCTTTCATGTCTGCTCCTTGGGGGCCGGTGTCCGGGAAACGCTTGAAAGCCGAGGCAGACGCCACGGGCTGACCCCATGGATATGACCTTAACCATCGCCTTCGCCCCCCAGCGTGCTGCCAACGTCACAGCGCTTGTAGGACCAACCCTGAATCAAACCAAGGCCGCAGCAAGCGGCGAGCACGACGTGGGCGGCACGCTGGCGACTGGCCGCACGGTGCGTCCCTTTGATAATCACCCGATGCCCCTGTCCTCCCGCAAAACCCATATCGACTCCCTTGCCATCACCTTGCTGCTGGCCTGCTGCATGTTCTGGGGCTTTCAGCAAGTGCTGGTCAAGGCCACGGTGGCCGAGGTGGCGCCCGCATTTCAGGCCTTTGTTCGGTTTTCAATCGCCACGGTGGCGGTCGCGGCCTGGTGCCTGTGGCGCGGGGTGCGGCTGTCCAGCGCTGCTGAGCCGGTGGGCGCCCTGCGCGCAGGGCTGCTGGCGGGCGTGCTGTTTGCGGGCGAATTTGCGTGCATCTACCTGGGGCTGCAATACACCACCGCATCGCGGCTCACGGTGTTTTTGTATGCCGCGCCGTTCTGGGTGGCCATCCTGCTGCCACGCTTCATCCCCGGCGAGGGGCTCAAGGGCTGGCAGTGGCTGGGCCTGGCGGCTGCGTTTGTGGGCGTGGGGCTGGCGCTGGGCGACGGGCTGCTGGGCCACGCCAACGCCGCGCTGCCCCAGGCCTGGCTGGGCGACCTGCTGGGGCTGGCGGCGGGCCTGATGTGGGCGCTGACCACCGTGGTCATCCGCACCACGCCCTTGGCCCGCGTGGCGCCAGCCAAACAACTGCTGTACCAGGTGGGTGTGAGCGCCCTTGCGTTGCCCTGGTTGTCGCTGGCGTTGGGGGAAACCTGGACGCTGCAGTTCAGCGCGTTTGCCTGGGGGTCACTCTTGGTGCAGGCCTTGGTGGGCGCGTTTGTGAGCTACCTCGCCTGGATGTGGATGCTGGCGCACTACCCGGCCACCAAGATCTCGGTGTTTGTGTTTTTGACGCCCGTGTTTGCACTGCTGTTTGGCGCCTGGTGGCTGGGCGAGCCCATCACCCCCGGGCTGGTGGCGGCGCTGGTGCTGGTGGCGGCGGGCATCGTGCTGGTGAACCGGCGGCCTGCGGCGGCAGCCTGACGCATGCCATCGTTCAAAAAAAATAAGAGTCAAAACAGGCTCTAGCGCTTATTCAGTAAGCGCTAGTAGCTACTATTTTTATAGTATTCACATTTATCTATTTATTCACCGCTGCGCATCCACCGCGCGGTACCCGATACGCGGATGGAGCTGCCAGGCACGGGCCCGATCTCGGCGCGCAGGCGAGAGCGCATGCCCATGTCTTCGCCCTGCACCACGTCGATGGCGCCGCCATGCGGCCAGAGCCCAGGTCGCGCAGATAACCCGCCAAGGCGGCCGTCGCAGCGCCCGTGGCCGGGTCTTCCAGCACTCCGCCCGAAGCAAACGCGTTGCGCGTGTGCAGCAGCTGGTCTGACTCCACAACCACCAGCACGATGGTAACCAGCCCCGCCTCCAGCATCAGCGTGCGGCCTGCGTCCAGCGCGTAGTGCATGGCCGCCAGCGCCGCGCGGCTGCGCAGGGCCAGCACGGCGTGGTCCGCGCCGCCGTGGATCAGCGCCGGAGGAATGCGCGCGTCGAGGTCGGCAGTGGCGAGGCCAAACAGTATGAGGAGGCGGTCCAGTAGCCCGTCAGGCAGCGGCCCGCTGCGTGTGGGCGGCGACTGCAACGCGGCTTGCACCAAATCGCCGTCGCGGCGCCCCTCGACCGTGATCTGCGCGTGCGCCAGCGACAGGGCAAACACCCCATCGCCCTCGCGCTGGGCCAGCGCAGCGCCCAAGGCAATGGTGGCGTGCCCACAAAACGGCACCTCGGACTCGGGCGAAAAGTAGCGCACGCTCCAGCCGCTACCCTGTGGCGCGGCAAACGCGGTTTCCGAAAAACCAACGTCGGCCGCGATGCGTTGCATCTCGGCGGGCGGCGGCAGGGCCTCGCCAATCCAGACACCGGCGGGGTTGCCACCCACAGCGCCGTCAGAGAAAGCAGCAATTTTTTGAAGGTACATGGCGGGCAGACGCAAAAAAGACCATAAAAGGGAAAACCGACTCTGCGCACAGTGCAGCTGCAGGGGCGGCTGGCCAAAGCCCTGCGTGAACCCGAGGGTCAGAACTTCGGAATCCGAATCCGGCTGATCATCAACGACCCCGACACCGCGAACACCAGCACCAGCGGGTGCAGCTTGAAGCCGCCCAGCACCACCTGGCCAAACCACAGGTTCTCGCGCACGGCGCCCATGTAGGCGGCCAGGGCCATCAGGCCAACCAGCACGATCGAGGTAGGAATGGGCGTGCCTTCAAAATATTTGACCTTGCCGTCGTCGCCCGAAAGCGTTTCGGCGGTGACGTTGTAGCGGGCCAGGCGCGACACACCGCAGGCTACAAAGTAGGCCAGCACCACGCGGTCATACAGCCCCTGCATACCGCAGCCATAGGCAATGATGGCCGGGGCCACTCCAAACGAGATCACGTCGGCCAGTGAATCCAGCTCACGGCCCAGGGCCGAGCTCTTTTGGCGCCAGCGCGCAATGCGGCCGTCAAACACATCGAAGATCAGCGCCGCCAGCACCAGGGCGCAGGCAAAGTACACGTGGCGCACATCGTTTGTCTCCAGGTACGACATGACCGAGAACAGCGCCCCCACACCACAGACCGCATTGCCCAGCGTGAACCAGTCGGCCAGATGGAATTCGCGGATCATCGAAAAGCGCTTGGGATGGGAGCGTGTGGTCATGGGCAATTTTCTCCTGCAGGGCGCGTTGGCGGGGTCGCGCATTATGGCGGGCAGCACCGTGGCGCCGCTCTGCCTAGTCTGCCCCCCGCCGCATCCGATGCGTGTAGGGCATGGCCGCCTGTTGTATCCGGCGCGGTGCAGGCGGCGTGCCCCTTGCGCTCGGCGGTAAACGCCACGTACCAGTCCAGGCACGCCGTGTTCGCCATGGCGTCCTTGTTGACCACCTTCTCGATGGGCTGACCCAGCAGCAGCTTCTTGATCGGCAGCTCCTGCTTGTTGCCGCTCAAGGTGCACGGCACCACGAACGCCACCATGCATGGCGGAGCCCGTTCGATTTTTACGAACCTGACAGGAGACAACGCATGCCTTTTCACCCCCTCATGACCCGCCGCATTTGGCTCGGTGCCGCAGCCCTGGCCGCTGCAACCTGCACCGGCACAGCCGCCTGAGCGCAGGCTGCCTATCCCAACAAGCCCCTCAAGGTGACCGTGCCGTTTGCCGCAGGTGGCGCACCCCAGCGTATCGGTAGCCACGGGCACCGAGCTGCTTAAGTACGTGGTGGCCAACAAAGGCAAGGTCGCCTATGGCTCGTACGGCACGGGCGCCTATCCGCACCTGGCTGGGGCCTGTATGAGCCTCACGCAGAACGCCGACATGAGCCATGTGGCCTACCGGGGCGAAGCGCCCATGGTGCAGGACCTGCTGGGTGGCCAGATCCAGATCGGCTTTGCCAGCGCGCTGCAGGTCAAGCCGCACATCGAGGCCGGCAAGCTCAGGGCCATCGCTTTCCCGTGGGCAGGCTCAATTGGGTGAGCCCCGTTTTGCGTACGTCATGGCGTAACAAGGCCACAGCCCGCGCTGCAAGACACCATTGCTGCGCAACTCAGTATCTCCGAGCTATTGATGACACCTTGCTCCAACAGCCCCTGCTGTGAGCGAGCGCACGGGTGTGGGGCCGCACTTGAGCACACTGGATCGATTCGTCCAAATTCGGCAAATATGATATTTTTTAGCGTAATTGCTATTGCAAAGTCAGATCGCGCCATTTAATATCATTTTCAAGGGACACACCGTTGCGGCAAGGCATTCAGCTATCAAGTCTTTTGGGAGCGTGCCAGCGTCAACGTGGTGGACCCGTGAGTCCCCCCTCTTCAACCTGTTTTTACTGGAGTCGCCATGAAACTAAACCGCACCCTGACATGCGCCGCACTGGCTGTCTGCTCACTGGCCTACGCCAACGATCCCAAAGCCACGATTGCTGAGCTGGACGCACGCCTGACCAAAATCGGCGCGCCCCGCGTGCAGGGCACGGACGCAGTGGCTGGCAAGACGGTTCCGGCCATCTTCTTTGGCGAGCGAAAAATCAACAACAACTTCGACGTGGTCGACAGCATTCGCAAGAGCCACCAGGCCACTGCCACCGTCTTTGTAAAAGATGGCGATGAATTCGTGCGCGTCAGCACCAACGTTCTCACGCCGGAGGGAAAACGCGGCGTAGGCACTCAACTGGCCCGCAATGCGGCCTACGAAGCTGTGAGCAAAGGCCAGCAGTTCTGCGGCCCTATCGATGTGCTCGGCACAGCCTTTGACGCCTGCTACAACCCGATCAAGGACGCTGGGGGCAAGATCATTGGCGTGAGCTACATAGGCCATAAGAAGTAAGCGGGGTGGCGCGATGAAAATACGTCTGAATCTTGTGGGCTGGCTCCATCGGCTGCCGGTAGGGGGGCAACTATTGAGCGCATTCGGGGTCGTGTTGCTGTTGACCGCCGCACTCGGAGGCACCGCTCTGCTGGGTCTCAAGAGCGTGGATTCAGAAGCCGTCGCGCTGTCCGAGAAATGGCTCAAAGGAGTGGGCGCACTGTCCGACGCCCGCGCTCTGGTGGTCGAATTTCGCGAGTTTGAGATCAAGCACAGCCGCACCGAAGACGGTAGTTACCACGCGGAGTACGAAGACAAGATGAAGGACATCGGCAAGTCCCTGCAAACCTTGTTGGCGGCTTACCAGGAGCGGGTATCGGGCGACGCTGAAAAAGCCCTGGTGGCCAAGCTCTCGGCCGCCTGGACCGCCTACCTGCAGGCCAACGACAAAGTCATCAAGCTCGGGCGTGAGAAGCAGCAGATGGATGCAGCGGACATTGCAGACGGTGTAGCCAGCATGGCGGTTGACGACGTGGTGGCAGCCCTCAACGGCTTGCTCAAGTTCAACTACGAAGGGGGCGAAGCGTCAGCAAGCCACGTAACCACCGTGTACGACGGAGCCCGCTATGCAGTGATGGGGCTGCTGGGCTTGTCTCTGGTGTTGGGGGTGGGGCTGGCGCTGGGCATCACCCGCAGCCTCCTTCACCAGCTGGGCGGCGAGCCGCGTACCGCCGTGACCATTGCGCGGGCTGTGGCAGAAGGCGATCTCACCACGCCCATCCAGCTCAAAGGCACCGACTCCGACAGCCTGTTGGCCTGGCTGCAAGCCATGCAAAAGGGTTTGTCCACCGCAGTGACCGACGTGCGCCGCAGCTCTGACTATGTGTCACATGCCAGCGGTGAGATCGCCTCTGGAAACCAGGACCTGTCTGCACGCACCGAACAGCAGGCCAGCGAACTTCAACAAACTGCAGCCACCATGGAGCAGCTGGGCACGACCGTGCGCCACAACGCGGACAACGCGCGCCAGGCCAGTCAGCTGGCCCAGAGCGCATCCACCGTGGCGGTGCAAGGCGGCGAGGTGGTCGGGCGTGTGGTGCAGACCATGAAAGGCATCAATGAGAGCAGCCGCAAGATCAGCGACATCATTGGCGTCATCGATGGAATCGCCTTCCAGACCAATATCCTGGCGCTCAACGCAGCTGTAGAAGCCGCGCGGGCGGGTGAGCAAGGCCGTGGATTTGCCGTGGTGGCAGGCGAGGTGCGCAGCCTCGCACAGCGCAGTGCAGAAGCCGCCAAGGAAATCAAAAGCCTGATCGGCGCCAGCGTGGAGCGGGTGGAGCAAGGCTCTGTCCTTGTGAATCAGGCGGGCACCACCATGCAGGAGGTCGTGGCGGCGATCCGCCGTGTGAGCGACATTGTGGGAGAGATCAGCGCGGCGAGTTCCGAACAAAGCTCAGGCGTGCAACAGGTGGGGCAGGCCATCTCGCGCATGGACCAGGGAACGCAGCAAAACGCCGCACTAGTGGAACAAAGCGCTGCAGCGGCCGACAGTCTCAAACAGCAGGCGCAGCAGCTGGTTGCGTCAGTGTCGGTCTTCAAAACGGGGGGAGCGATCGGCTGATCGATCTCCTTCCCGCAGGGGGACAGGGGGTCAGACCGCAGCGCCGCTGGTGCTGCGGTGGTTGAGCCCCAACGCACGGCGGGGCAGTGCAGAATTTCAAGCAAAAATGGCTGCCACCGCTTATCCATAAAGCGCTGACAGCTATGAATTTGATAGCTTTCTGACCCGCTCCGCAGCAAACGCCACGTACCAGTCCAGGCACCCGGGGTTGGCCATGGCGTCCTTGTTGACCACCTTTTCGATGGGCTGGCCCAGCAGCAGCTTCTTGATGGGCAGCTCCTGCTTCTTGCCGCTCAAGGTGCGCGGCACCTCGGCCACCACAAAGATGTCGTCGGGCACAAAACGCGGGCTGAGCGCCGTGCGCACCGCGCCGTTGATGCGCGCGCGCAGGGCATCGTCCAACACGCTGCCGGGACGCAGCACCACAAACAGCGGCATGTAGCTCTCGCGACCCAGGTATTCCAGATCGACCACCAGGCTGTCGAGCACTTCGGGCAGGGATTCGACAGCGCTGTAGATCTCGCTGGTGCCCATGCGCAGGCCGTGGCGGTTGATGGTTGCATCAGAGCGGCCATAGATCACGCAGCCGCCGTTGGCGCCGATCTTGAGCCAATCTCCGTGGCGCCAGACTGCGCCCATATGGGCGGGGCCATCGCCACCGCCGGGCTGGCGGCCGTGGCCTGCGGGGTACATGTCAAAGTAGCTAGACAGGTAGCGCGATCCGTCCTTGTCGCCCCACAGGTACAGGGGCATGGACGGAATGGGCTGCGCGCACACCAGCTCGCCCACTTCATTCATCACCGGCAGGCCTTCAGCGTTCCAGGACTCCACCGCTGCACCCAGCATGCGGCATTGCATCTCGCCCGGTACCTGGGGCAGCTCGCGGTGGCCGCCAATGAAGGCGCCACAGAAGTCGGTTCCGCCGGAGATGTTGTTCCACCAGATATCGTGCGTGCCCAGCGCTTCGAACTGCGCCGTGCCCCACTGCTGCACCTCAGGCGACAGCGGCGAGCCGGTGGTGCCCAGAGCACGGACACGGCTCAGGTCGCCATAGTCTGCCAGCGTGATGCCCGCCTTCATGCAGTTGGCAAAAAACGCAGCGCCCGCGCCGAAGAAGGTCACGCCCGTCTCGGCGGCAAAGCGCCACAGCACGCCCCAGTCGGGGCGTTCCTTGCTGCCGCCGGGGTTGCCGTCGTAGATCACGCAGGTGGTGCCCGAGAGCAAGCCGCTGAGCTGCGCGTTCCACATCACCCAGCCGGTGGAGCTGTACCAGTGGTAGCGCTCGCCCCAGCTGTTGGGCTCGTAGCTACAACCGATGTCGTTGTGCAGCACCTTGAGCTGCAGCGCCACCAGCACCGTGCCGCCGTGGCCGTGCACGATGGGCTTGGGCAGGCCGGTGGTGCCGCTGGAGTAGACGATCCACAGCGGGTGGTCGAACGGCAGCCACATCGGCTCAAACGCTGCGGTTTCAGCATCAATTTGGGCTGTAGCGCTTTTCCAGCTTGCGCAACCAGCTATCGAAACAGAAGCATTCAGGTTACCCAACAACACCACATGCTGCACGCTGGGCAGGTCGGCGCGCAACTCGGCCAGCACGCCGGTGCGGTCGTGGTCACGCCCGCCATAGGTCACGCCGTCTACAGCGATCAGCACCTTGGGCTCGATCTGGCGGAAGCGGTCGAGCACTGCGTGCGTGCCCATGTCGGGCGCGCAAATGCTCCACACGCCGCCGATGCTCACCGTGGCCAGGAAGGCGATCATGGCCTCGGGCACGTTGGGCAGATAGGCGGCCACGCGGTCGCCGGGCTCCATGCCCTGGGCCTTGAGGTGCAGCGCCAGCGACGCGACCTGGCGGCGCAGTTCAGGCCAGCTCAGCTCGCGGTGGTGGCCTTTTTCATTGCGGCTGATGATGGCGGGCAGGCCCGCAGCGTGAGCGGCGTCCACATGGCGCAGCGCCTGGCGGGCGTAATTGACCTGGGCGCCCGGAAACCACTGCGCGCCGGGCATGGTGTTTTTGGCCAGCACGGCCGTGTGGGGCGTGGGCGACTGCAGGTCAAAGTAATCCCACACGCTTTGCCAGAAGGCATCCAGGTCGGTAGTGGACCAGCGCCACAGAGCGTCGTAATTATCGAACTGCAGGCCCCGTGCATCGCGCAGCCAGTTTTGGTACAGACGGATCTGGGGAATGTAGGGCGGGCGCAGCCCACTGGCCGACGGGGCGAGGCCGCCGGTGAATCGTTGTGTCTCCATGCCCGTCAAGGTATCAGCGCTTATGCGTATCGGCCACCACCGACAGTCACCTGTTTGACAGGCGCCCCGTGTGTGGCGACAGCGCTGCATATTGCCCCACTGATTACAAGTATTAACAGCGCGAAATCGGTGGACTGTTACATATGACGTCATACAACACAGAACCCGCGATCAGTGAGAGGGACGGTTGGCAAGCGGTAGCCAACCCGGAGAAGCCCCGGCACCAGCCGGACGAACAACAGCTCGGTATCTGAACAGCATGCAGATCAACACAACCCCCACGCCTGTACCTGCGGCGGGCCATCGCCGTCGCATCCCGACAACGACCCTGATGGCCTGGGCCATGGCCTGCAGTCTGGCTGCCTGTGGGGGTGGCTCGGAAGACAGTGCTTCTGCCGACGTCCCTCCACCAGCGTCCTCGCCAACAACGCCTACACCGGCACCTTCGCCAGCGCCGAGCCCTGCTCCTGCGCCGGGACCGGCCCCCGCGCCTGCACCCTCGACGCCTCCGACACATGAACCACCGCTGCCTGCACCACCTGTAGCGCCTCCACCGGCATCACCGCCGCCACCACCTGCGCCAGTGGCCGACACCGCGCCCCCCTCCACGCCCACGGCCCTCAACGCCACCGCAGCAAGCTCCACCAGCGTGCAGCTGAAGTGGGCCGCCAGCACCGACAACGTAGCCGTGACCGGATACCGCATCTATCGCGACGGCTCTCAGGTGGCCACGGCCACCACCACCCAGTACACGGCCACGGGCCTTTCGCCCTCCACCAGCTACACCTTCCATGTGGTGGCCGTCGATGCGGCGGGCAACCTGTCGAGGGCCAGTACATCGGCCACCGCCACTACGCCGGGGACCCAGGCCATCGTGGACTACGATTTTTCGAGGGGCGACACCCTCGCCGCCAAAAATGGGTGGAGGTTCCACTCCAACTGGGCGCTGTCTCCCGTGCCGGGAGCCAATGCCATGGGGTTGCCATTTACCTACCAGGGGACTGCCGATGGTGTCTACCCCAACAACGCCGAGATGCGCTTTGACATGCCTGCGCAGAGCGCGCTGTGGCTGCGGGTGCGATTGCACGAACCCACCAACTACGTCCATCGGCACAACACATCGATCGACGTAGCCAATGCCGCTGCGGCCGGCTGGCGCGTGGGCGACCAGTTGCTGGCGCACGACGGCGTCTCCAAAGGCACCATCTCCTCGATCACGCCCACCAGTGTGTTCGTGCGTTGGGCCGAAAAGTCGGCCTATGACATCTGGGGCAACTCCAGCGCAATCCGCACCATCCGCAATACGACCAACAACACCGCGCTCAACAGCACGCGCAAGTCGGTGTGGGACGGCAGCAAGATCATGGCGCTGTGGGTGGATGGTTATTCCCAAGCCGGCACTGGGCCTACGGTCATTCTGGGGCTGAATTCAGACTGGACGTTTGGCTCCAGCAAGGATCCTCTGCTGACGGCAGGCTACACCGCCACCGCGGGCACCAGCCGTACCAGCGTGGGAGGCATAACCGGCGGCAAGCTGTTCACCGCAGCCCATAGGGGCAAGTACCTGGACCTGGCTGTCCATGTGCGCTTTTCTTCGCAGCCACGCGCCAAAGACGGCGTCATCCAGACATGGGTGCGCTACGAAGGTGAAGCCGCCTACACGCTGCGGCACAACATTCGCAATGCCGACATGGACCGCCCGCTCAACTTGGCGGGCGACCGCCAACTTTGGCAAAAAGGCTACCTGATGGGGTGGTCCAACGTTGGTTTCGACGAGGAGACCACCTTCCACATCTCGAAGATTGAGGTATTTGGCCAACAACCCGCAGACCTCATGGGGGTGACGCCATGACACGCACAGCCCGCGCAATCAGCACCCTGGCACATCCCCTGCGCCCACACCGCACCATGCAACAACCCCTGCACGCCCCTTTGCCCCTCCAGGTATCGCCGATGTCTCCAAGCCCTCAAACACAATCTCGCCAGGCCCAGCGTATAGCCGCAATATCGCTGATGTTGTGCGCTGTCGCGGGGCTGTCCGCCTGCGGCGGTGGCTCGGAGGACACCGTGGCCACGGCAAACCCAGCGCCTGCCCCCTCTCCCACGCAACCGACCACGCCCCCACCACCAGCGCCTTCGCCGTCGCCATCACCCACGACGCCTCCGACACCTGAGCCACCGCCGCCTGCGCCACCCGTATCGCCTCCACCGGCATCACCACCGCCGCCTGCGCCACCACCACCTGCACCGGCCGCTACCGCTTTAAACGTCCGCGTACAGGGGCTGGGCCTAGGTGGCACGCTCAAGCTGGGGCACGGCTCGGCCACGCTGGATGCGACGCTGAACCAGCCTTACACCTTCACGCCGCAGGTGGCTTCCGGGGCACCGCTGGACTTGCGTGTGCTGGCACAGCCTGCGGGTCAGGCGTGTGCGGTGTCCAGCGCGGCGCCCACCACCGTACCCGCTGATGGCGCGCCGGTGTTTGTGCGATGCGTGTACACAAGTGCAGCGCACCTGACCCTGCCCGAGACATTGCCCAACGCCGCGCTGGCCGTGTCCTTTGGACTGCGCGACATTGCCTACCCAGGCATTGCGTACGAAAGCCGACCAGGCGTGGTGGGCGGCATCTTCCCGTATGAGTACCGCATCAAGAGCTTCACCCTGGGGGGGGTTCCCCAAAGCACCACAGGGGTATCGCTGGATTGGCGCCGGGGCACCGTGCGTTTCACCCCGTCCGGTGAGGGCACCTACGTGCTCACCCTGGAAATCAAGGACAGTGGCGCAACCCAGAAGACGCTGGAGCAAAGCTTCACCATCGAGTCTGCCGCCTCGCGCTTCATCTTTGTGGCGCCCAACGGGAACGACGCTGCGGGCGGCGGCACCTTGGCAGCGCCTTACAAAACCCTGGCCTACGCGCTGGCCAGCTCCACCCCCAACCAAGCCATTGTTTTGCGCAAGGGCACCTACCTGCCCGGCAGCATCAAGGTTTTTGACACCAAGGCTAAGCAGTTTCTCGCCTACCCGGACGAGGTGGTGACGCTGAACCTCAACAAGACCGCCAACTTCAGCGTGGGCAGCAACACCGCCCCTGCAGTGCGCTTCGAGGGCTTCGACATCACGGGCGTCACGCAGTGGGGCATCGTCAGCGACCCGAGCAAGGCGGGTCTGGTGGTCCGCAACGTGCGGTTTCTGGACGGCCAGTCCAACAACAACGGCGAGAACCCGGCGTTCATCCATGGCTGGGGCGACACCAGCCCGGTCTGGCGACACAAGTTCCTGATCCAGGAGAACGATTTCGGCACCTACATCGGCAACGGCTACGCCACCACCTGGTTCGATGCGGGCGAGTCATTGGTCGAGAACAACCAGCTGAACCTGGGCAAGGTGAACGGAGGCTTTCACGACAAGGACAACTCGCAGTACAACACCTACCGCGAAAACTACATCGTCTTCTCGGACACCAACCGCAACCCCATGGGCATACAGGTTTCAGCGCAAGACAACTCGGCCAACGTGCACATCCACCACAACCTGCTCGTGAACGCAGGCATCCATCTGGGCGTGCAGTGCTTTCAGGCCACCTGCTCCATGCGCAACCACGATGTGCACCACAACACCATCGTCAAGCACCGCATCGGCCTGGGTTGGGGTCCCTTCCAACCCAACAGCGCAGGAACACGCATCAGCCACAACATCATCAGCAACGGCAACCTGAGCCCGTACGGTGGCCTCTCCTGTCAGGGCCGCCCGGCAGGGCTGACCACCCAGCTGGCGACGTCGGCCAACCTCATCGAAAGCAGCCATACGCTGGCGTTCAAGGACAGCGAGTGCACCGGCAACGACATGACCTGGGCCGTGTGGCAAGGTACGTATGGCTTTGACACGACTGCCTCAGGCAGCACCGTTGGCACCACCAGCGTGCTCACCGGCAGCGGGCCTGGCACCGGCTTGCCCGCAGGGGACACCAGGCGCACGCGCCGGGGGCACCAGTACCCCTGAGGCGGGTAGCCCCAGCAAACGCCCCCACCCACAAAAAAGCCCCGCATTGCGGGGCTTTTTTTAAGCTTTTTTGGCCTCCAGCGCTTAATTTATAAGCGCTGACAGCTATTCAATTCATAGCATTATTTTTTGTCTACCGCCTTGTCACGCATGCGGTCTGCACGGGCGCCTGGGTCGGGGTGCGACGACAGCATCTGGTCCATGCCGGCTTGCTTGCCGCCCAAAGAGGCAATCTTGCGGAACGCACCTTCCATCGCCTTGACGTTGTACTTGTGCTTTTTCATGAAGGCCAGGCCGTAGTCGTCGGACTCGGTTTCCTGGCTTTGCGAGAACTGGCTGTTGAGCAGCTTCTCACCGAGCTCGCCCAGGTCCGAGTCGGCCAGCCGGGCCCCTGCGCCGCCCGAGGCCGCCACCGCCTTGCGGCCTGCCGATGCCATGTAGGCGGTGCGCATGGCGCCCATGGTGTGTGCGTGCTTGACGTGGCCGATTTCGTGACCAATGACGGCCAGCAGTTCCTGGTCGTTCATCATGTCCATCAGGCCGGAATAGACGCGGATGGAGCCATCGGCCGTGGCGTTGGCGTTCACTTCCTTGCTCAGGTACACCCTGAAGTTGAGCTTCATGCCGTCTTCATTGACGTGCTTGGCCGTCAGGCGGGCCAGGCGCTTCGAATACTTGTTGTTGGCCGGGGCCAGCTTTTCCGTGCGATCGCCATAGGCGCGGTATTGCAGAGCCACGGACTTGAGTTCGTCATCCGACACGGTGGCGGCTTTGAACACGTCCAGGGCAGCACCCAGCTTGTTTTCGGACTTGCTGGCGCCCGAGCCCCCGGCGCTGGTCGTGCCAAGGGCTGCGGAAACGGACGACAGACCGCTGGCGGAACCGCCTTCGGTCGTGGCACAGCCGGTCAGTGCCAGCGCGCACGCCATGGCGATAAAAGTCAGTTGTTTCACGGAGTGATTTCCCTCTTTGGATGAATGTGGCTTACGAGCAGCGGCGCTTGAAGGAGCGTTGGCGCGTTGGCCATTTAGCGAATCTGCAAGCCCCGTAGCGGCTTGTTTCAGTTGCCACGCAATTGTTTCATGCAGCTTTTCGCAGCGCCTCGCCCGATCGCCTTGGTTGCAACCGTTCGTATCCTGACAACGGCTCAAAAACACGCCGCAACCTTTAGGCGGGCAACGTAACAACAGCGCTTCGGCACTGCGGCAGGGTTCACTTTGCGTTACATCTTTCAAGCGCTTGGAGGGCTGAAGCGTGTGTTTTTCGTATCGTGCGAATTCATCGCCCCGCCATCTCCTGGGGGTTTTTGTACAAACCCTCACCAGCCAAAGACGCAGCCACCTTTTGGACTCGGTTGCCACGCCTTGACAGCGCCTTGCAGCGCAAGCATCCCTGCGTTTGACTGCGGTATTGCAGACAGTTTGGCGGGCCCGTTACATACACTTGCTTCCTTTCTCCCTCTGCGCACGGCTGTATGCGTGCCCGCGGGGTGCCAACAAGGCGCTGTGCAGATGGGATGTCTACAAACCTGTTCAATGCCTTGCCGCGCCACCGAGCGCGCATCGGCTTCGGGCCATGCCCCTTTCGGGATGCCTGCTTTGCGACGCTGCCACGCCAGCGCACGCGTGGCAGCTTGCAGTGCGCGGCCCAACTCCCTGTGATGTGCAGGCGGGACGCTGCGGTACCACCACCCCTGGCGCTACCCAGCCCCCGCTTTTGCCGCCTTTTCGCCTTGGCTGAAAAGGCGCGATGGCTTGTGTTCCTCCGCCTTTTGGTGCCTCATGGGCACCCAAGAGCGCAGTGAATACGGCCTGTGCATCCCTTTTTTGATCGTCCAGAAAGGTGATCCCATGGAACTTCTCATCTCGGCGGGGCTGATCCTCGCCATCGTGCTCTGGGGCGTGGTTGCGCCCGATTCGCTGGGCTCCGTGTTCGACACGGCGCTGGCTGCCATCACGCGCAACTTTGGCTGGTTCTACCTATGGGTGGTGCTGGGGCTGGTGGTGATGGCGATCATCCTGGCGTTCAGCCGCTATGGCGACCTGAAGCTGGGCCAGGAGGACGACGAACCTGAGTTCTCCATCGGCGCGTGGTTTGCCATGCTGTTTGCGGCGGGCATGGGCATTGGCCTGGTGTTCTGGGGTGTGGCCGAACCCATCTCGCACTATGGCGCCCCGCCGCCGGGCATTGCCGCCAACACGCCCGAGGCGGCCAACGCGGCCATGCGCTACAGCTTTTTCCATTGGGGGCTGCACCCTTGGGCGGTGTACAGCATCGTGGCCCTGTCGATTGCGTTCTTCCAGTTCCGCAAGGGCGGCTCGGCGCTGGTCAGCACGGCGGTGATGGCCCTGCCCTGGGCGCCGCTGCAGCGCATTGGCCCGCTGGTCAACATCCTGGCGGTGATCGCCACCGCGTTTGGCGTGGCCGCGTCGCTGGGCATGGGCGCGCTGCAGATCAACAGCGGGCTGCACACCGCCTTCGGCCTGCCCGTGGGGCCTGCGTCGCAGGTGGGCATCATCGTGGTGACCACGGTGCTGTTTCTGGCGTCGGCGGTGACGGGCGTGACGCGTGGCATCAAGTGGCTGTCCAGCATCAATCTGGTGGTGGCGTCGCTCTTGGCGCTGGCGGTGTTTGTGCTGGGGCCCACGGTGGCCATCATCGACACCTTTACCAACACGCTGGGCAGCTACCTCACCGAGTTTGTGCGCATGAGCCTGCGCATGACGCCCTTTCGCGACAGCGGCTGGGTGGGCGGCTGGACGGTGTTTTACTGGGCCTGGTGGGTGAGCTGGTCGCCGTTTGTGGGCCTGTTCATCGCGCGCGTTTCGCGTGGGCGCACCATTCGTGAATTCATTCTGGGCACGGTGCTTGCGCCCACACTGGCGGCGTTTGTGTGGTTCTCGGTGTTTGGCGGCACTGCGCTGCACATGGAGATCATGCAGGGCATCCCGCTGGCCGAAGCCGTCGAGGCCGACGTGTCGACCGCGCTGTTTGCCATGTTCAACGCCCTGCCCTGGGGCGCCGTGATGTCGTTTGTGGCCACGCTGCTGGTGCTGGTGTTCTTTGTCACGTCGGGCGACTCGGCAACGCTGGTGCTGGGCATGATGAGCACCGGCGGGCAAGAGAACCCGTCGGCGCGCGTCAAGATCGTCTGGGGCGTGCTGGTGTCCGGCATTGCCATCAGCCTGCTGCTGGCGGGCGGCGTGAAGGCGGTGCAGACCGCCACCATCGTGTTTGCGCTGCCGTTCACCGTTGTCATCCTGCTGATGGCGCTGGCCCTGTGGCGCGGCGTAAAGGCCGACTGGGAAGCGGATGACCGCCGGGACCGCGCACTGCGGCGGCGCATGCGCGAGATGGTGGGGAGCCCGGCTGGGGATGCGCCCGCCCCCGGCGCTGCACCATTCGCCCCCGCGAAACGGGTGCCGTGAAGGTGCCGAGCGGCGCACTGACGGCGTTTTAGGTGTTTTTGGCCTCCAGCGCTTTATCCATAAGCGCTAGCAGCTATTAAATAAATAGCAATCACCACGAATCAGGGCAGCGTCATCAAGCCCTGCCCGGGCTGCCTGCCGCAGGGTCTATCATCCGCAGCCACACCCGCCGCGCTGCGCTGTGGCGCGCGGTTCCTTTTCTATACCTTCTGCGACGTCAGACCTCCCCATGCACATGCTCATCTCCGCCTGGCCCGCACTGGTCTGGCTGTTGCCCGCGCTGGCGCTGGTGTCGGCCCTGTACTTTCTGGCCAAGGGCGACCGCCGGGCACTGGGCCATCTGCTGGCGTTGCTGGCGTGTTTTGTGGTGGGCGCGCTGCTGATGGAGTTCTTCATCTTCATGGCCGCACGCGTGGCGCGTTCGGGCAGTGCGCAGGCCAACCCGGTGCTGGGCAGGGGAACGCTGCAGTTGCTCAAGACCCTGGCCAACCCACGCTCCCTGACCGCGGCGCCTGGTTCGTTGGCATGGGTGGCGGCGTACAGCGTGCTGCTGTCGTACCTGTGGCTGGTGGTGACGTGGGGGCTGCATTTGCGCGGCAAGACGAAACCGGCCCCCGCACGCAAGAAGGCGGGCAAAGCCCCGCGCAAAACAGCCAGGGCCTGAGAACCTGAGCCAGCCCCTCGGTGGTTCGGCGGCCAAATTTCAAGTGTTTTTGGCCTCTAACGCTTATCCATAAAGCGCCAATAGCTATATAATTTATAGCATCACACGCTTAGCGTGGCAGGTTGATGCAGGGCAAAGCCCGCCAGAACCCACCCACCCACAATGGCACGCACCCCTTTCTTTGCGTTGTTCTTGCCATGACCCTTCACAGCGACGTTCTCATCGTCGGCGCCGGCCCGGCGGGCCTGTCGTTGGCCATCTCCCTCGCGCAGGCGGGCTTCAGCGCCACGGTGGTGGAGCAGCAGCCCGAAAGCGCCCTGGCACAGCCCGCGCCGGACGGCCGCGAGATTGCGCTGACCCACCCCAGCCGCACCACCCTGCAGCGGCTTGGCACCTGGTCGCACCTGGCCGACCATGAGGTGGGCACGATCCACCAGGCCCAAGTGCACGACGGCCCGCTGGGCCGCCACAGCGCGCTGCAGTTGAGTGCGTCACTGAGCACGCCGGGCAACCCGCGCGGCGGCGCTGCAACAGACCCGCTGGGCTTCATCGTGCCCAACCACGCACTGCGCCGCAGCGCCTACGCGGTGGCAGCACGCACACCGGGCGTGCGCATCATCACCAGCGCCCAGGTCACCCGCGTGGCCACGCTGGGCGCGCACGCCGAGCTGGACTACATGGCGGCCGATGACAGCGCCGCCCCACCCGAGCGCCTGCACGCCCCGTTGCTGGTGGCCGCCGACAGCCGTTTTTCAGCCACGCGCCGCCAGCTGGGCATGGGCGCGCAGATGACCGACTTTGGCCGCACCGTCATCGTGTGCCGAATGCAGCACACGCTGCACCACGGCGGCGTGGCCCATGAATGTTTTGGCTACGAACGCACGCTGGCCGTGTTGCCCCTGCCTGATGACCCCCAAGACGGGCAACCGTTGTGCTCGGTGGTGGTCACGGCGGCTGCAGCCGACGCCGCTGCGCTGATGGCCCTAAGCCCCGCAGCCTTTGCGGCGCAGGTGCAGGCGCAGTTCAACGCGCGGCTGGGGCCCATGCAGCTGGTGGGCGAGCGCCACGCCTACCCGCTGGTCGCCGTGTATGCCCAGCGCTTTACGGGCCCGCGCTGCGCGCTGCTGGGCGACGCAGCCGTGGGCATGCACCCGGTGACGGCCCATGGCTACAACCTGGGCCTGGCGGGTGTAGAGCGGCTGATGGCTGCGCTGGTGGCCGCCCGCCAGCGCGGGCAAGACATTGGCAGTGCCGACGCGCTGGCCCCGTATGCAAGCGGCCACCACCGGCACGCCTGGCCCATCTACCAGGGCACCAACGCCATCGTGCAGCTGTACACCGACCCGCGCCCGGTGCCCCGCCTGCTTCGGCAGTGGGTGCTGCAGGGCGCGCGGCGCCTGCCGCCGTTGCAGGCAGCCATCGTGGGGCAGCTGACAGGCCAGCCGCCACGGTGGATGCGCGCGCTGGTGCCCAGGTAGCAGCACGTCATTCGCAACGGGAGCGGCACAAGCCAGCGCCACCGTGGAACTGGCTTTGCCAGGCCACCGGTGGCGTCCCCCTCAGGGGCTGAGATGCCGCGGCTCCAAGCCTGCCTGCGCAGGCTTGGACGGCATCGAAGAGTTGCCGCCTCCGGCGGTGACACCGAGCGGGTCGTGGCTCAGGGGGAGCCATGCTCCACACCCAGCGTCGCCATGCCGTACAACGGCGCGCCCAGCCAGGGGCGCCACAGCATGTCCAGCGCAATACCCGTCCAGCCGTAGCACTCCGACACGCTCTGCTCGCGCAGCAGTGCAAGGCGCGGGTGCACCTGCTCCAGCTCGGCCATGCGGCCTACGCCCCAGTGAAACTCTGCGCCCGTGGGCCCCACGCTGGCGTGGGTGGCCGCCCGACCCACGGCCTGGCGCGTGAGTACATCCAGCACCATGCGCGAACCCGGCGGCGCGCTCTGCGCAAACTCGGCCAGCACGGCGTGCACCTGCTCGGGCTGCAGGTACATCAGCACGCCCTCGCAGATCAACAGCACGGGTTGCGCATCGGTTTTCTTGGGCAGCCCCAGCCGCTTCCACCAGCCGGGCTGGGCCAGGTCCACCCGGGCATGCCGCGCACGCGGGCAGTGCAGCGGCAGCAGCTGCTCGCGCAGCGCCATCACCTCGGGCAGGTCGGCGTCCAGCCACTGGTTGGCGCCGGTGTCGAGCCACTGGAAGTGGTGGGTGAGCCCGCATCCCAGGTTGACGCCCAGTGCCTGCGGATGCTCTGCAAAAAACGCCTGCCCCACCTGCTTGATCGCCCGCGTGCGCCACAGCACGTTGAGCACGGTGGGCAGGTCGTCCAGATACGCATGGATGTCTGCCCCCAGCGCGGCCAGCAGCTGGGTGGCCACGGCGTCGTGACAGGCCAGCCACGCAAAGTACCGCCCGCCATGCGCGCGGGCCGCCAGGGGGATGAGCAAGGTGCTGGGCACGGCGTGGAGCTGGGCGCGCTCCAGAAGGCAGGGTTGGTCGGTGTCGCAGTCACCGTGTTGCGCGGAGGTGGCCTGTGCGGGGTGCGGGTGCGCGGAGCGGCGTCGGCTGGGGGGCGGCGGCTGGGGCATGGGGCTCTCCTCGGGTGGCGAGGAGGCGCCACGGTGGGTGGGATGCGGGAGGCCCAGGGCACAGGCCTTCCCCATTGTGGACGCATCGCCCGGCGCGTGGGCAATGTCCGCGCACTGCAATCATGTATCGGGCGGCCCGCGCTGCGGTTCGCTGCTGGGGGAGCGGCAGCGGGAGAAGACTCAGTGGCTTCTGGTCTTGATCAACGCCCAGACCATCTCCACCCCCGCAGCCAACAGGTCGCCGGTGAATCCGTCATCTGCAGCGTCGGCGGTGCTGGTGAACGCTTTTTTCTGCCGCTCTCGCTCCGCCCGGGTGCGGTCGCGTTCCAGGGCCACCAGGGCATCACCAATGTCGACCTGCGGAGACGACGGTGTGCCGACAGGCACCCGGGCGCTGGCCTGCGCGTAGCCCTCCAGGGCGTGCACCACGGCCTGCGGGTCGATGAGCGAAAACGCGGCGCGGCAGTAGGGGCAGGCGTGGTCCTTGCGGATGTCCACCGGGGCGCCGCAGCTGGTGCAGTAGATGGCGCCCACACGTTTGGCCAGGTCGTCGATCTCGGGGCGCGTCATGTGGCGCACAAAGCCCTTTTCGACCATGAAGGACGAGAACGTGCTGAAGCGGCCATGCTGGCGCCCACAGCGGTAAATCATGTAGCGGCCGCTGCGCACCACGTCAAAACCTTTGGCCAGCGTTGTGTTGCAGCGCGGGCAGGCCATGGGGTCTGCCAGGGGCTGGTGCTGGTCGGTGCGGTGTACGTGCAGCAGGCGGAACAGCTCCACCACCGATGTGGGCGAGAGCTTGAGGTTTTCGTGCCGGTCAAACCACAGGCCCTGGCAGGCAAAGCAGATGTCCAGCTCCAGCGGGTCGCCCTGGTTGCTGGTGAACCGGTGGGCCTGCATGGGCTGGCGGCAGGAAGGGCAGGACGGCAGATGTTGCATGGCGGGGGTGCCCTAGCGAGTGATGGCCCAAATGCTAACCCGGCTCCCGGCGGGCGGCCGCCTGGCGAAGGACACACAGGTTCACGGCAACGCCGTGCCTATCCACTAGCATTCGCGCCTCAACCACAAGGAATAAACAACATGGGATTCATGAACTGGCGCGTGAAAAGCGCTGATGTGTTGCAACAAGGCGGGGTCATCGCACCAGACGAGCGGCTGCCCTGGCCGCAGACGGCGGTGATGGGTGTGCAGCACGTGATTGCGATGTTTGGCGCCACGGTGCTGGCGCCCATCCTGATGGGCTTTGACCCGAACGTGGCCATCTTGATGAGCGGCATTGGCACGCTGATCTTCTTCCTGGTCACGGGCGGCAAGGTGCCCAGCTACCTGGGGTCGAGCTTTGCGTTCATTGGCGTGGTGATTGCGGCCACGGGCTATGCGGGCCAGGGGCCCAACACCAACATGGGCGTTGCGCTGGGCGGCATCATCGCCTGCGGCCTGCTGTACACGCTGATCGGCGCGCTGGTGCAGGCGGTTGGCACGGGCTGGATCGAGCGCTTCATGCCGCCCGTGGTCACGGGCTCGGTGGTGGCGGTGATCGGTCTGAACCTGGCGGGCATCCCCATCAAGAACATGGCGGCCAGCAACTTTGACAGCTGGATGCAGGTGGTGACCTTTGTGAGCGTGGGCCTGGTGGCCGTGCTCACGCGCGGCATGGTGCAGCGCCTGCTGATCCTGGTGGGCCTGATTGCCGCCAGCATCATCTACGCGGTGCTGACCAATGGCATGGGCCTGGGCAAGCCGATGGATCTTTCTGCGCTGGCCAATGCCGCCTGGTTCGGCATGCCCAACTTTGCAGCGCCCGTATTCAGCGGCAACGCCATGCTGCTGATTGCCCCGGTGGCCATCATCCTGGTGGCCGAGAACCTGGGCCACATCAAGGCCGTGACGGCCATGACCGGCCAGAACCTGGACCGCTACATGGGCCGCGCGTTCATCGGCGACGGCATTGCCACCATGGTCAGTGGCAGCGCAGGAGGCACCGGCGTGACCACCTATGCCGAGAACATCGGCGTGATGGCGGCCACCAAGATCTACTCCACCGCCGTGTTCTTGCTGGCGGGCGTGTTTGCCCTGGTGCTGGGCTTTTCCCCCAAGTTCGGTGCGCTAATCCAGACGATTCCGCTGCCGGTGATGGGCGGCGTGTCCATTGTGGTGTTTGGCCTGATCGCGGTGGCGGGGGCCAAGATCTGGGTGGACAACAAGGTGGATTTTTCGCAGAACAAGAACCTCATCGTGGCGGCCATCACCCTCATCCTGGGCACGGGCGACTTCACGCTCAAGTTCGGCCAGTTTGCGCTGGGCGGCATCGGCACGGCCACGTTCGGGGCGATCCTGCTGTACGCGCTGCTCAACCGCAAAGCGGCGTAACCTGCGTACGTGAGCGGACAGACTGGATGTTTAAGGGTTAACCCTTAATTTGTAAGAAACACAGGCTAGCATCCTGGGTCTTGTCCACAGGGCCATCCGCTCACCGGGCGGGTGGCCTTTTTTCTTTTTGCGGAGTTTGTTCATGTCCCTGGCCGATCGGGTTCTGTACCCCGAATTTCTCTCCCGCACCATGTCCGCCGATGAGGCGGCGGCGTTGATCCCAGCGGGCGCGCATGTAGGCATGAGCGGCTTTACCGGCGCGGGCTACCCCAAGGCGGTGCCGGGCGCGCTGGCGCGCCGCATCGAGAGCCTGAACGCGCAGGGCAGGGGCTTCAAGATTGGCCTGTGGACGGGCGCATCCACCGCGCCCGAGCTGGACGGCGCGCTGGCCCAGGTGGACGGCATCGAGATGCGCCTGCCCTACCAGTCCGACCCCACGGTGCGCCGCCAGATCAATGCGGGGCAGATGCAGTATGTGGACATCCACCTGTCGCATGTGGCGCAGTTTGTGTGGTTTGGCTTTCTGGGCAAGCTGGATGTGGCCGTGGTGGAGGTGGCGGGCGTGCTGCCCGACGGGCGGCTGATTCCCTCATCATCAGTGGGCAACAACAAAACCTGGCTGGACCAGGCCGACAAGATCATCTTGGAGGTGAATGCTTGGCACAACCCGGCTCTGGAGGGCATGCACGACATTTACTACGGCACCGATGTGCCGCCGCACCGCAAGCCGATACCGATGACGCACCCGCACGAGCGCATTGGCGAGCCGTACCTGCGCTGCGACCCGGCGAAGGTGATTGCAGTGGTGGTGACCAACCAGCCCGACGGCAACAGCGTCTATGCCGCGCCCGACGACACGTCCAACCGCATCGCAGGCCACATCATTGAGTTCTTGCAGCACGAAGTGAAACGGGGCCGCCTGCCCAAGGACCTGCTGCCACTGCAGTCGGGCGTGGGCAACATTGCCAACGCAGTGCTGGCGGGGCTGAACAACGGCCCGTTCAACAACCTCACCGCCTACACAGAGGTGCTGCAGGACGGCATGCTGGACATGCTGCGATCGGGCACGCTGGCGAGCGCATCGGCCACGGCGCTGTCGCTGAGCCCTGCGGCCATGCAGGACTTCAACGAACGCATCGACTATTACAAACAGCGCATCGTGCTGCGCCCACAGGAGATCAGCAACCACCCCGAGCTGATCCGCCGCATGGGCCTGATTGCGATGAACGGGATGATCGAGGCCGACATCTACGGCAACGTGAACAGCACGCACATCATGGGCTCCGCCATCATGAACGGCATTGGCGGCTCGGGCGACTTTGCGCGCAATGCGTACCTGTCGATCTTCATGACGCCCTCGCTGGCCAAGAACGGCAGCATCTCGTGTATCGTGCCCATGGCATCGCACGTGGACCACACCGAGCACGACGTGCAGATCATCGTCACCGAGCAGGGCCTGGCCGACCTGCGCGGGCACTCGCCCACGCAGCGCGCCGAGATCATCATCGACCAGTGCGCGCACCCTGACTTTCGCCCTGCACTGCACGACTACGTGTCCCGGGCGCGCAAGACGGCGGTGGGCCAGCACACGCCGCACATCCTGGGCGAGGCGCTGTCGTGGCACCAGCGGTATGTGGAGACGGGCAGCATGCGCCTGCCTGCGCAACCCGCACCAACGGCATAGAGGGCTGCCGGTCAATGCCGGTCAAGGGGCGACTACTTCGCCCGTCTTGGGGCGGCGCTCATTGACAGCCAATTGCCAGCCTCGCCAGATAAAATCAGGGTTTACCCTAGGTCCATCGACCTCCCACCGTCCAACCCACCAGCCCCCATCCAGGGCTGGTTCATTTTTGTCAGCGAGCTTTTCACCATGCAACGTCGCCAGTTCACCCAATCCCTTGTTGCCGCCAGCACCGGCCTGCTGTGGGCCACGCCTTCGCGCGCTGTGGGCGTACAGGACCCGATGGACGCCAAGGTGGTCTCCATTGGCTGCTCGCTGGGCGTGACCGGCGCGCTGGCCAGTCTGGGCAAAGAACTCAAGCAGGGCCTGGATGCAGGTTTTGCGCAGGCCAACGAGCGCGGCATACATGGCCGCCAGGTCAAGCTGCTGGCGCTGGACGACGGCTATGACGCCGCCCGCTCTGAAGACAACGTGCGCAAGCTGATCGCCGATGCCAACGTGGTGTCGCTGATCTCGTGCATGGGCACGGCCAACAACCAGCGCATCCTGCCGCTGGTGGACGAGGCACAGATCCCCTACGTGGCCCCCCAAAGCGGCGCCACATCATTGCGCAAGGCCGAATACCGCTCGGTGTTCCACGTGCGCGCCAGCTACACCGATGAAGCCCAGCGCCTCACGCAGAAACTGGTGTCCATGGGCATGACCGACCTGGCCATCGTGTACCAGGACACGGCCTTTGGCCGCGAGTTTCTGGCCGATGTGAACAAGGCCATGGCCGCCGCCAAGCAATCCGCGCCCAAGGCTTTCAAGCTCGATGCACAGGGCACGCAGGTGGCAGATGCGGTGGGCAAGGCTGTGGCGGCCAAGGCAGCCGCTGTGCTTCTCGGCACCGCAGGTGACGTGACCGCCACGCTGGTCAACGAGTTCAAGAAGGTCTCGCCCAGCACCCCACTGGCTGCCACCAGCGTGGCCCTGTCGGGCGACAACCTGCGTCAGCTGGGGGGCAAGGCGTCAGGCATTGCACTGTCGATGGTGCTGCCCGATGCCGCACGCACCAGCGTGGGTGTGGTGCGCGACTACCAGAAAGCCATGCGCGCGCTGGGCTATCAGGAATTCTCGGCCCGTAGCTTTGAAGGCTATGTGAACGCCCGCGTACTGACCGAAGGCCTTGAGCGCGCCGGACGCGAGCTGACCCGAGCCAAGCTGCGCACCGCGCTGGCCGGTATCCGCAGCAGTGACCTGGGCGGTTTGTCCATTGACTATGCCGGCGGCGCGCCGTATGTGGGCTCGCGTTTTCTGGACCTGGGGGTGATGGGCGCCAACGGGAAGTTTGTAGGCTGAGGCCGCCGGACGGGCCCGCTCGCTTGCTCACGCAGCGGGCGTGCTCCCTTGCGAGGTGGGCATGGGCACAATCAGTGGCTTGCACCGACTTGAACTTGCCCTCCCCTACACACCATGCCCATCTGGAAAAAACCCATCGATCTGGCCCTGCTGAAGGCCGCCAACCGCAACACCGCCGTAGAGCACCTTGGCATTGAGTTTGTCGAGGTGGGCGACGATTTTCTGCGCGCGCGGGTGCCGGTGGACCACCGCACCATCCAGCCTTTTGGCCTGCTGCACGGCGGGGTCAGCGTGGTGCTGGCCGAGTCACTGGGCTCCACCGGCGCCTACTACACACTGCCCGAGGGCTACCGCGCGGTGGGTCTGGACATCAACGCCAATCACCTGCGCTCTGCGACCAGCGGCTGGGTGACCGGGACGGCGAAGCCCGTGCACATTGGCCGCACCACGCACGTGTGGCACATCGATATGCACAACGAAGCGGGTGAGCTGACCTGCGTGTCGCGGCTGACCATGGCGATCCTGGCACCCCGGTAGCGTTCATCCCCCTGGGGCGCGGCGGCCCTTGCGCGGCGGTTCTGGCCTGGGGCGCGCCAGTTTCTGAAATTGACCGGAATTTGAGAGAAATTAGCCTCCAGCGCTTGATGCGTAAGCGCTGGCAGCTATCTATTCAGTAGCATTCTGCTGCGCCATGCGCTCGCTTTTCCAGTACACGTCATCACCGCCGTCCATGCGGTTCAGCACGCGGGCGAGCACGAACATCAGATCTGACAGGCGGTTGAGGTACTGGCGCGGGGCGTCGTTAATGGCCTCTTCATTGCCCAGCGCCACCACGATGCGCTCGGCCCTGCGGGCCACGGTGCGGCACACATGGGCTTGCGATGCGGCGCGGGTGCCTGCAGGCAAGATGAATTCCTGAAGCCGGGGCAGCGCGGCGTTGTGGTGCGCCAAGGCCTCGTCGAGCTGCAGCACGGCCTCGGCCTTGAGCAATTCGTAGCCCGGTATCGACAGCTCGCCCCCCAGGTTGAACAGCTGGTGCTGCACCTCTACCAGCAGCGTGCGCACCTCGTCGGGCATGGGTTCACACAACAACAGGCCGATGTGCGAGTTGAGTTCGTCCACATCGCCCATGGCGTGGATGCGCAGGCTGTTTTTGGACACGCGCTGGTTGTTGCCCAGGCCGGTGGTGCCAGCGTCGCCTGTGCGCGTGGCGATTTGTGTGAGTCGGTTGCCCATAGGGTGCCTTGGTAGGGTGAAGCGCAGAGGGGGGTTTGCCGTCTGCGACAAACGGATCGGGTGATTCTCCGTCACCTCGGAGCGGTACGACCATGCGGGTGTCTTTCACCCTGCAACCTTTATGAAAACACAGGCTGCCGAAATACGCTCCATCCAAGCCCAGACCCTCAAACGCCCCTGCAATAAAGTGCAGAGGCGTTTTTGACCTGTCCGTCAAAGACGGGCTACACAGCACTATCAGTGCGTCATCGGTGTACGGTTCAACTTATCGATGTCGGCTGTGGAAACACCGGCATTGGCGGGCTTCATGTTCTTCCAGGCATCTGCGTGGTAAGAATCCCATTCCTGACGAGACACCATGCCATCACCATTGCTGTCCATCAGCCGAGCATCGACCCGGGACTGCGCCTTCGCAGCAGCCTTGCCGCCGACTGCAGTGGGATTGATCTCTGCCACAGGGGCAGCTCGGCCGTCACCTGCGACGGGGTTGGCGGGTGCTTTGTTGCTCTGGCTGGTGCGCATGTCTACCTTGTTCTGCGCATTGGCAGCCGCGGGGCCGCCAGACGCCGTGGGGTTCACTTCTGCCGGTGGTCGTGTGTTGACGCTTGCAGGGGCTTGGGCCAAGGCGACGGTGCATGCCAGAGTTGCCAGGGCAGCGAAGACGGTTTGCTTTTGCATGGAAGGCTCCTTCAAAAAAACGAGATCAAGCGAAATGCTTGAACTCATTGTTTTGGCTTTCGTGTCCATGGCTTGTAGGACGCGCGCGGGCCTGGCGGTCATCCGGTGCACGGGGCTGCCATCCGGACTAAGAGCCTGAGAGTCATTTATCCATGCCCGCCTTGCACGCCAAACCCCTTGTGCTAAGCCAAGGGCCATGCCGGAAGCTTGAAACGCCTGGCGACATCGCCACCACGCAACGACATAAATCAGGCCTTGAGGGTTACACCGCGCAGGCAAATGTAGGCGAGGGAAACAGCAGGCAAGAGTGCTGGCCTCGGCGGCCATGCTGCGGTGCAATGCAAGCCTGTTCAACTTCGAAGGAGCCTAGCTTCCATGAAAGCACAGCAACGACGCACCCTGTTCGACACGCGCAGCGTGATGCTTTTCGCAGCCATCTCTTTGGGTGGCGCTGGCGCACTGCAGGCACAGGGTCAGACCTCCTCACCTTCCCCGCAATTTGGCCCGTCTGAAAAGACTGCACCGCAGACGGGCTCTAAGTTCTCTTCCGGCCCAGGACCAAGTTCTTCGAATGTGGCCTCTGCCGCTGCGTTTGACCGCGCAGACGCCAACAAGGATGGCCAATTGAGCGCCAAGGAGGCCGCCAAACTCCCTGCCATTGGCCAGCGCTTCAAGGAACTGGACACCGACCAGAACGGCACGCTGTCCCGCGATGAGTTTGAGAAGGGCGCTAACTCCTGATCCACCACTGACACCCCGGCACCTTGGCACTTGCCTTGCCAAGGTGCTACCCGCTTTCGTTTTGAGGGCCTTCGGGCCCGGAAGCCTGCCCGCGCTGTAACTCCAGGGCGTGGGCGGGCTTTTCTACGGGTGCGACTGCGTGTGCAGCTGCGTAGGCGGGCTTGCGCCACCCGCCATGTCAATCGTGAAGCGACGACAAAAACTGCTGCAGCTCCGGCGTCTGGGGGTTGCCGAACAACTCCGCAGGCGTGCCCTGTTCATGCACGCGGCCCTGGTGCATGAAGATCACGCGGTCGCTCACCTTGCGGGCAAACGCCATCTCGTGCGTGACCATCATCAGCGTCATGCCTTCCAGCGCCAGCGACTCCACCACGCGCAGCACCTCGCCCACCAGTTCCGGGTCCAGCGCGGACGTGATCTCGTCGCACAGCAGCACCTGCGGTTCCATGGCCAGCGCCCGCGCTATGGCCACACGCTGCTGTTGGCCGCCGGAGAGCTGGTCGGGCATGGCGTCAAACTTTTCGGCCAGGCCCACGCGCTCAAGAAGCTTGCGCGCCTGCGCTGCAGCGGTAGCGGCATCGCGGGCTTTGACCAACGTAGGCGCCAGCATGATGTTGCGGCCCACACTGAGGTGCGGAAACAGGTTGAAGCTCTGAAAGATCATGCCCACCTGCTGTCGCAGTTCGCGCATGGCGGTGGCGCTCTCGTGCAGCAGCTTCTTGCCGTTGACGCTGAGCGCACCTTCCTGAAAAACCTCCAGCCCGTTCACGCAGCGCAGCAGGGTGCTCTTGCCGGACCCGCTTTTTCCGATGATGGCAATCACCTCGCCCTTTTGCACCTTGAGATCAATGCCCTTGAGCACCTCGTTCGTGCCGTAGGACTTGCGCAGCGCCGTGATGTCGACGATAAGCCGGCCCGAGGGTGCTGCGTCGGTGGTAGCTGCGGGGGTGTTGATGCCGGTTTCAGTGGCGGTTGCCATGGAGTTTCCTTTCAAGCGACTGCGCCACCAGGCTCACCGGGAAGCACAAAACAAAGTACAGCAGGGCGACGCAGGCGTACACCAGGAATGGCTGGTAAGTGGCGTTGGAGATCATGCTGCCCGCCTTGGTCAGCTCCACAAAACCAATCACCGACGCCAGCGCGGTGCCCTTGATCACCTGCACCAAGAAACCCACCGTGGGCGGCACCCCGATGCGCAGCGCCTGGGGCAGCACCACGTGGCGCAACTGCTCGCCAAAACTCAGCGCCAGACTCTGCGCAGCCTCCCACTGGCCCTTGGGGATGGAGGCCACGCAGCCGCGCCAGATCTCAGTGAGGTAGGCGCTGGTGTAGAGCGTGAGCGCAAAGGCGGCGGCCGTCCACGGCGAGGTCTTGATGCCGAACAGCGCGATGCCAAAGTACGCCAGAAACAGCTGCATCAGCAGCGGCGTGCCTTGAAACACCTGCACATAGGCGCCCACGGCGCGGTCCATGCCCCGCAGTTTGGACAACCGCAGCACCAGCAGCAGCAGCCCCACCAGGCCGCCGCCGATGAAGGCGATGAGCGAGAGGCTGACCGTCCAGCGCGCTGCGAGCAGCAGGTTGCGCAGGATGTCCCAAAGTGAAAATTCAACCATGGTGATTTACCTTCCCACCAAGAAACGAGCACCCACCCACATGAGCAGGCGGCGGGTGAGCATCGACAGGGCCAGGTACACCAGCGTTGCAAGGATGAACGCCTCGAACGCGCGGAAGGTGTTGCTGGAGATCAGGTTGGCCGCGTAGCTCAGCTCAGGCGTAGAGATCTGCCCGCACACGGCCGAGCCCAGCATCACGATGATGATCTGGCTCACCATCGCGGGCCACACCTTTTGCAGTGCGGGCGGCAGCACCACGCGGCGAAAGGTCTGGCCCGGGGTCAGCGCAAGGCTCTCGGCGGCTTCGATCTGACCACGGGGCGTGGCCTCAATACCCGCGCGGATGATCTCGGCCGAATACGCACCCAGGTTGATCACCATGGCCAGCACCGACGCGAGTTCGGGCGACAGCTTGACTCCGAGCGCTGGCAGGCCGAAGAACAGAAAGAACAGCTGCACGATGAATGGCGTGTTGCGCACCAGTTCCACATAGCTGGCCACCAGCCAGCGCAGTGGCAGCGCACGCGGCCCCAGGTTGCGGGCACGCGCCCAGGCACACAGCGTGCCCAGCAGCAGGCCCAGCACCGTGCCTACCACGGTGAGCCCGATGGTCCACGCCACGCCGCGCACCAGCAGCGGCCAGGAGGACAGCACGGCAGAAAAATCAAGCGCAATCAGCATGGTGCGTTTGCCCCGCAGCGCTTGTCGCGCTGCGGGCCTGTTGGTTCAGCGGATGGAGACCTTTGTCATCACAACGGCAGGTCGCCCGCAGGGCGGCCCAGCCACTTGCTGGACATCTTGTCGATGTCGCCGGACTTCTTTGCCTCTGCAATGATTTCGTTCACCTTTTCACGCAGCTTGTCTTCACCCTTGGCCACACCAATGAAGTTGGGGCTATCTTTCAGCAGCAGCTTGTATTCGGTGGCCAGGTTCGGGTTCTTGACCATGATGGTGCCCGCCGTGGAGGCGCTGGTGGCAATGGCCTGCGTCTGGCCCGACACAAAGGCCGAGATACTGGCCGCGTGGTCTTCAAAGCGCTTCACATCCACACCGGCGGGAGCCACCTTGGCCAGCTCCTGGTCTTCCATGGCACCGCGTGTCACGGCCACCGACTTGCCGGTCAGGTCGGCAAAGCTCTTGATGGACAGGCTCTTGCTGGCAAACACCGCCTGGAAGAACGGTGCGTAGGCCGCGGTGAAGTCGATTACCTTCTCGCGCTCGGGGTTCTTGCCCAGCGTGGAAATGACGAGGTCGGCCTTCTGCGTTTGCAGGTACGGGATGCGGTTGGCGCTGGTGACGGGGATCAGCTCGACCTTCACGCCCAGCTTGGCGCCAATGTAGTTGGCCATCTCCACATCCAGGCCCTGGGGCTTGAGGTCGGTGCCGACAAAGCCGTAGGGTGGGTAGTCGGTGGGGATGGCGATCTTGATTTCTTTGGCCTTCATGATGTTGTCCAGCGCGTTCTGTGCGTGCGCAGTGGGCGCCATGAGGGCGGCCGACAAGCCAGCAGCGGCCAGCACGCCCAGTGTCATGCGGCGGGTGGAGGAAGTCGAGACAGAGGCGCGGAGAGGGGTCATAGCAAGGCTCCTAAGTAGGTGGATGTGTCGTCGGGTGACGCGGGCGGGGTGGAAACGGAATTGCGGGGCAAGCGTGGTGAGCGTGGCTTTGGCGGAGCCTTGGCGGCAGCCCCCGCCGCACTGCCCAGCGCAGCTTTGGATTTGCGCGGTGGCGGTTGAGCGGGTGTGTCAGCAGGCCCGGGGCTTTTGTGCACCGGCGCCAGCGCATCGCGCAACTCGGCCAGCGGGTCGCTGCTGGCCTGCAGGCGCAGGGCCGACTGCACCGTGCCGATGTGTTCTGACATGAGTACCTCGGCGCGCGCAATGTCGCCTGCCTCCAGCGCCTCAACAATGCGCACATGGTCGGCGCATGACTGCGCGGCGTCGTGCGACGACTGGTACAGCATCGCAATCAGCGTGGTGCGCGCCGTGAAGTCGCGCAGCGTGTCGGCCAGCAGCGTGTTGCCCAGGCACTCGGCCAGGCACACATGAAAGTCGCCGAGCAGAAAACTGCGAGCGCCGACATCACTGCCCGCAAGCGCTGCCTTTTCACGCTGCAAATGGTTTTTAAGCTGTCGCACCGCAGCCTTGTCCACCGTCTTGAGCTGGTGCAGCAGCCCCAGCTCAATCACGCGGCGCGCCTCAAAGGCCTCGCGCGCCTCGTCTTCCGAAGGTTCGATCACATACCAGCCGCGCCGTGCACTGACGGTGACGATGCCGCGCGTGGACAGCCGCGTGAGCGCCTCGCGCACGATGGTGCGGCTGCAGTCGAACAGCATGGCCAGCTGCTGCTCGCCCAGGCGGGAGCCGGGGGCGAGCTTTTGCGCCATCACGGCTTCGATGATGCGGTTGCTGATCTCGGTGGCGGTGGTCATTGCCTACTGAGATGCAGGTTCTGTGCCAACTGGTATACAAGTTGGATGCACCACAGTGGCGCATCAACTCGCCAAGGCACTTCTTCGAAGTACAGGCTGCTTCCGTCTGCGTCAGAGGATGCCCTGCCACACGCTGAATCGGGCTGATTCGCTATGGATTTCGCAGCGCGGCGATGCATCGAAGGTATGAACCCATTGCGCGAAGGCGCTGCGCTGCGCCCAACCGGGCGCCCCATGAAGCGCGAACTGCGCCCAGGCGTGGTGCATGGCCAGCGCCAGGCCCGTCGGCGGTGCGGTGCCCGTGAACTCCAGGCCCTGGGGCGTGTGAAGGTTGCCAAACACAAAAGGCAGTTCGACCGCGTGCGCGGCCCCCAGGCGCCCGTGCCACAGGGGGGAAGCCCAGCCAAACTCATATTGGTGCACGCCGCCTTGCGCCCACTGACTGGCCAGCGTGGCAATGCGCTGTGCTGGCACGCGGTAGTAGTAGTCAGACTGCAGTGCCGAGAGCTGCTCGCCCGGCGAGCGCCGTCCCGGCTGTAGCGCGGATTCGTAAACCCCGATCGCATCGGCCGACAAACCCACGTCCTGCGCAAAGTTCGAGACCTGTGCCTGGGTGATGCGGTCAATAGCGCCGCCAGGCACGTGGTACAGGTTCATTTCATCCTGATTGCTGCCCACCAGCACCTGCAGCGCGGGGGGCGCTGCTGACCACTGCTGGCGCATCGCTTGCAGGGGCGGCGCAGCCAGCACCTGCCCATCCACCACGGGCCGCAGCGGAAAGAAGTTGCGCCCTCCAATGCCATGCCGAACACGCAACGCAGGATCTGCTGCCAGCCGGTGGACGGCGTGAAGCACGGAACCCAGAGGGGCAGCAGCCAATGCAGCGCGGCTCGGCGCCACGCCGACCAACGCCGCCACGGCACAGCGCACAGTGGCGGCTTCGTCCAGCGTCTGGCAGGCCACGCTCGGGCTTTGCAGGATGACTCTTTGAAACAGGCCCTGCGAAGCTGGCATGCCCAGCAGGCATGCCAGCGCACCCGCACCCGCCGACTGCCCAAACACCGTGACCTGCGCAGGGTCGCCGCCCCAAGCATGGATGTGGTCCCGTACCCATTGCAGCGCAGCGATCTGGTCCAGCAAACCGCGGTTAGCGGGCGCATCCTCGTCTTCACCCTCAAAGTGCATGAACCCGTCCATGCCCAGCCGGTACTGCAGCGACACGAACACCAGCCCCTGCCGGGCGAACGAAGCGCCGTCGTACAGCGGCTCGCTGGCCGACCCGCGAAAGAAGCCGCCGCCATGCACCCACACCATCACCGGCAGTCCCGCGCCCGGCTCGGCAGGCGGCGCCCACACATTGACAGCCAGGCAGTCCTCGCCACCCAGCACGGGCGCATCCGCTTTCGCAGTGCGGGGCAGTTGCGGCGCCATGGGCGCGAAGGTGGTGTCATCGCGCAGGCCGGACCACGGCAACGCAGGCACTGGTGCCGCAAAGCGCAGCGCACCGCGTGGTGCCTGGGCATACGGCACGCCACGGAACACACGCACGCCTTGGTCCCACAGGCCCCGCAGCTGCCCGCCGTGGGGCAGCGTGACTTGGGGTGCCGCTGTGCCTACCGTCATTCCGTGGCCAGGCCCAGCTTGTCGATCAGCGGGCGCCACACGGCCGCATCGCGCGAGGCCCAGGTGCGCACATCGCCCGGCGCCGAGGAAGTGAGCGTGACGTTCATGGCCTCCAGCCGCGATTTGTATTGCGCGTCGCTCGTCCGGCATTTTTCGGTGACTGCGTTGAGCTTTTGCAGCAGCTCGGGCGGCGTGCCCGCCTTGGCCACCACCGCAATCCATGCGGGCCGCGCCAGGTCGCTGGCGGCGGGCAGGGCCTCGGCAATGGTGGGTACATCGGGCAGCAGCGCTGAGCGCTCCGCGCCAAACAGAGCCAGCGGCACCAGCTTACCCGCCTTGACCTGAGCGGCAGCCGTGCCGATGACCAGGGTCATCGCGTGGATCTGCTGGCCCATCAGCGCCGTGAGGCCAGCGCCCTCGCCCACAAAGGGCACATGGGTGCCGGGTACGCCCAGACGTTCAACCAATGCGGAAGTCAGCAGGTGCGCGGGGCTGCCCTTGCCCGGCGACCCAAAGTTGATGCCACCCGGCGTGGCGCGTGCAAGCTTTTGCAGATCCGACAGGCTGGCGATGCCCTGCCCCGCAGGCACGGCAAGCACCAGGGGCGATGTGCCCAGCACGGCCACGCCATCGAAGTCGCGCAGCGGGTCGTACGGCGGCTGCTTGTAGACATACGGCGTGATCGTCATCTGCGACATACCGATGCTCAACAAGCTGTAGCCGTCAGCAGGCTGACCCTTGAGGTAGTTGACCGCCAGGATGCCGTTGGCCCCGGGCTTGTTCTGCACCACTACCGCCTGGCCCAGCTCACGCGCGGCGCAGTCGGCCCACACACGGGTCATGGCGTCTGACCCGCTGCCGGGCGGCTGCTGGGCAATGAGCTGGATGGGCTTGGTGGGAAACGCGGCGGGCTGCGCAAGGGCCGCGCCTGCGAGCAACATCATGGTGCCCAGCAGCGGGGCGCGCGGCGCACGGGGGAAGGAACGGGTCATGCTGTTTTGTCTCCTGGTTGTTGTGGTGATGATGGAAAGTGAGCAGTACGGGCGCATGGCAATTGCCAACCGACGCAGGCCAATGGGCGACCGATCACAGGCGGGCAGGTCAGCGGGCTTTTTAGCGACGCCGCACGTGCCCCTTGGCGGGCGAGGTGCGGGTTGTTGCCGCTGCAGCTGTGGCGGCGGATTCGCAGCGGTTGGCGATCAGATCAGCCAAACACGCCAGCTGGGCTTGCTGAGCGGCGTCCGGTGCGCCGCCCCGCTGCGCCGGTGCAAATAGCTGCAGCATCCCCAGCCCGCGCAGCGACGACAGCACCAGGCCCAGCAGGCCATCGCGGTCGGCCTCGGTGGCCAGTTCAGGGAACGCCGTGAAGAACCCATCGCGCATGCGCGCCTGCACGCTCTGGCGCAAGTCGGCAATGTGGCCCAGCACCTCGGGCTGGTTGCGGCAGCCCAGGTAAATGTTCCACGCCACGATGAAGCGTGGCTGCGCGTAGACCAGGCTCCACACGGCCTGCACAAACCGGTTGGCCCGCTCGCGCGGCGCCAGCGTGGTGTCGGGCCAGAGTGCCCCCGACTGCATGCTGGACTCGATCAGCTCGCTGAGCACGTTCATCATCAGCACCGCCTTGGACTCAAAGTGGTGCTGCACTGCGCCCGAGGTCATGCCTGCAGACTTGGCCAGCTCATGGATGGACATTTCCTCCAGGCTGCGGTTCTGGATCACATCAATGGCCGTGGCGATGAGATGCTGGCGGGTGGCAGCGCTGCGCTCGGCATGCGTGCGGCCCACCCCCGCCTTGGGGGAAACACGGTGGTTCATGGTGTCTTCACAATATACATTTCAAACGTAATGTATTTAGGCAAGCAACCGTCCACAAGCCCGTGAATACCCGCAGCCCCAAGCCAGGCGCAGGCCCCGCACGACCTTGCGCGCTGCACCGGATACCGCCCGCATTGCACTGGCCCGCAGTGCGGAACCTAGGAGCCTGTCGGACTTGGAAGTCGTCGGCTGCAAATCGGCCGCAGCGGTCCATTTTTCACCGCCTTTTTGCCCCATAGCCGTGCTATGGGGCTGCAAATTCGGCAAAAACTGTCCTCGCTGGGGCCGATTTTCGCTTTCGACGCTCCAAGCCCGACAGGCTCCTAGAATGAACACCACCGCCGACACCCGGAGACACCCCATGAACGCCCCCACCGCCGCCGCTCACCTTCTGCCCGAAATCAACCTGCGCGATGTGCCTCAGGCCCTCATCGAAGCGCTGCAGGCCCGCTTTGGCGCGCAGTGTTCGTTGGCCCAGGCGGTGCGCGAGCAGCATGGCCGGGACGAGGGCTCGTTGCAGGCGCCACCCCCCTCGGCCGTGGTGTTTGCCCAGAACACGCAAGACGTCGCCGACGCCGTGAAGCTGGCCAGCCAGTACGACGTGCCTGTAATTCCCTATGGCGCGGGTTCATCGCTGGAAGGCCACCTGCTGGCCGTGCAAGGCGGCATCAGCATTGACGTGAGCCGCATGAACCAGGTGCTGATCGTGAACGCCGAAGACCTGACGGTGACCGTGCAGCCCGGCATCACGCGCAAGGCATTGAACGACGCTATCAAGGACACCGGCCTGTTCTTCCCCATCGACCCCGGCGCTGACGCCAGCATTGGCGGCATGGCCGCCACACGCGCAAGCGGCACCAATGCCGTGCGCTACGGCACCATGCGCGAAAACGTACTGGCACTGGAGGTGGTCACCGCCAGCGGCGAAGTTATCCACACCGGCACACGCGCCAAGAAGAGCAGCGCGGGCTACGACCTCACACGCCTGATGGTGGGCAGCGAGGGCACGCTGGGCGTCATGACCGAGATCACCGTGCGCCTGTACCCGCTGCCCGAGGCGGTGAGCGCCGCGATCTGCTCATTCCCCAGCATCGAGGCCGCTGTGCGCACCACCATCCAGACCATCCAGCTGGGTGTGCCCATCGCCCGCGTGGAGCTGATCGACCACCACACGGTGCGCATGGTCAACGCCCACAGCAAACTCACCCTGCGCGAAGAACCGATGCTGCTGATGGAGTTTCACGGCTCGCCATCCAGCGTGAAGGAGCAGGCCGAGACGGTGCAAGACATCGCCAACGAATTTGGCGGCAACGCCTTTGAATGGGCCAGCACGCCCGAAGAACGCACCCGCCTGTGGACCGCTCGGCACAACGCCTACTTTGCTGCCGTGCAAAGCCGCCCTGGCTGCCGCGCCATCAGCACCGACACCTGCGTGCCCATCAGCCGGCTGGCCGACTGCCTGCTCGACTCGGTGCAAGAGGCCGAGGACAGCGGCATCCCTTACTTCCTGGTCGGCCACGTGGGCGACGGCAACTTCCACTTCGGCTACCTGCTGGACCCCAATATCCCCGAAGAGCGTGTGACGGCCGAAGACCTGAACCACAAGCTCGTGGCGCGCGCACTGAGCATGGGCGGCACCTGCACGGGCGAGCACGGCATAGGCCTGCACAAGATGGGTTTTCTGCTCGACGAGACCGGAGCCGGCGCAGTGGACATGATGCGCGCCATCAAGCGAGCGCTGGACCCAAAGAACATCCTGAATCCGGGGAAGATTTTTGCGCTGTAACCTGCGGCACGCTGCAGGCAAGCGCTGATCAACAACTACCATTTTGATAGCTATTAGCGCTTATTGGATAAGCGCTAGAGGCTGTTTTCATTCATATTTTCGCTTGCGTGGCGGTGTGCCAGCCTGCTGAAGCCCCCACCATGCGCATCGCCCTCGTCTCCGACATCCACGGCAACCTCGCCGCGCTCGAAGCTGTAGCCGCCGACATCCGCCGCCGCGGCGCCGACCAGGTGGTCAACCTGGGTGACAACCTCTCCGGCCCGCTGCTGCCGCGCGAGACGGCGCAATGGCTGATGGCATCTGGCTGGCTGTCGCTGGCGGGCAACCACGAACGGCAGGTGCTGCAGCTACGACCCGGCCACGGCGGCCCTTCGGACGTGTATGCGCATTCACAGCTAGGCGAAGCTGAGTTCACCTGGATGCGTACGCTCGCTCACTCGTTATGGCTCGGCGACGATGTGCTGCTGTGCCACGGCTCACCACGCAGCGACCACGAATACCTGCTGGAAACGCTGGACGGCAATACGATGCGTGCAGCCACACCGGCCGAGATCGCAGAGCGCCTGGCCGGGCAAGCTGCGCCGCTCATCGCGTGTGGCCACACGCATGTGCCGCGCCATGTTCGGATGGATGCAGGCGACCAAGGCATGCTGTTGGTCAACCCCGGCAGCGTGGGTTTGCAAGCGTACAGCGACGACCACCCGGTGGTTCATCAGATTGAGAACGGGTCACCGGATGCGCGCTATGCCATCGTGGAGCGCACTGCGCAGGGATGGAAGGTGGAGTTCGTCAGCGTGCCGTACCCGCATGAATCCATGGCCCTGCTGGCAGCGCAGCGGGACCGCCCCGAGTGGGCGTTTGCGCTGCGCACGGGCTTCATGCCGGGCTGAGGCCAGTCGATCATTCGACCCATCACTCAGCCATCGTGCACGGCCCGCGAATCCGCAGGCACCTGTTCGCGGTCGTGCATCCCGTAGTCCCGCACCACCGCCGCCACGCGCAGGCGATAGTCGGCAAAGACATGGTCGCGTCCGGCCGCCTGCGTGCTGCGGTGTGCGTCCTGCTGGCGCCAGCGGGCCACGGCTTCTTCGTCGCGCCAGAAGGACAGGGACAACAGCTTGTCCGGTTCGCTCAGGCTTTTAAATCGCTCGATGGAGACAAACCCGTCCACCTGCTCCAGCAACGGGCGCAGTGCTGCGGCAGCGGCCAAGTAGGCCTCTTTCTGGCCGGGTGCGGGCATCACTTCGAAGATCACGGCCATCATGCGGTGGCTCCGGCATGCGACAGCGCGGTGGTGTGTGCGGGCAGGCCCAGGGTGCCTTCGACGCCCTGGGTGAAAGTGCGCTCCTCGCGCAGAATGAAGCGCTGCTCCTGCGCCCAGGCAAAGTTGGCGCGGCCTTCGGGGTCGGTGCGCAGACGAGCGCGGTAGGCCTCGTAGGCAGCCAGCGAATCAAATCCGATCAGCCCCCAGGCTTCGTAGTTGCTGCCTTCATGCGGCAAAAAGTAGCCCAGCAGATGGCCGCCGCAGCGGGGAATGATCTGCCCCCAGCGGCGTGCGTATTCGGCGAACGCGTCGCGCTGGAAGGGGTCGATTTCGTAGCGAATGAAACAGGTGATCATGGTGGGCTCGGAACGCGGTGTGTTGCAAAGGCCTTCACGATAGGCGCGCAAAACCCACGGATGGTTCGCTCTGCGCCGAACCATCGTCCGCGCTACGCACCATCACACCATCCACAACCTACCAGCCGCGTGCGCCGTCATGTCACACCACGATCAGAGGGCGCCTGCGCAGCGCCCCCAGATCAACCCCGGCGCCTCAGTTCACCCGGATCAGCCGCCAGTCAATGCGGTTGTCCGGCCGCTGCACCAGCTCCACGTTCTTTTTCATCGCCCAGGCCAGCATCTGGTTGTGCAGAGGGATGTGGGCCACGGTGTCGTTCTGCAGTTGCAGGCCTTCGGTCAAAAGACGGTTGCGCACGGGCAGGTCGGTTTCGGTCTTCACGCGGTCCACGACGTAGTCCATGCGTTCATTGCTGTAGCGGCCCAGGTTGTAGTTACCGTCGCCGCCCGTGGTCTTGGTGCGGACGAGTGATTGCAAGGTGTACAGCGCATCGAACGTGGGCACGCCCCAGCTGAGCAGGGAGATGCTGGCCTCGTGCCGCTGGGCCATGGGGTAGTAGGTGACGGCGGGCAGCGTGCGCAGCTTGGCCTTGACGCCGATGCGTGACCACATGGAGGTGATGGCCTGGCATAGCTCTTCGTCCTGCACGATGGCGTTGTTGCTGCAGGCAAAGTCCACCTCAAAGCCGTCCTTGTAGCCCGCCTGGGCCAGCAGGTCCTTGGCGGCATTGGCGTCGTACGCCAGGCGCTGGTCCACAGCGTCCGTCCAGCCGTTGACCAGCGGCGACACCATGGCGCCCGTGGGTTTGGACATGCCGCGCATGGTCACGCGCTGCAGGGTGGCGCTGTCGATGGCTTGGTAGAGTGCCTTGCGCACGCGCAGGTCTTTGAGCGGATTCTTGCCCTTGATGTTGCTGCCGGGCAGCTCGTCGCGGAACTGGTCCATGGCCAGGTACACGGTGCGGTTTTCCACCATCTCCATCACCTTGAGGCTGGGGTTGGCCTTGATGCGGGCCAGGTCCTGGATGCTGGTGTCACGCACCATGTCCACCTCGCCCGACAGCAGCGCGGCGATGCGTGTGGCTTCGGACTTGATGGGGGTGTAGGTGATCTCGGTCACATTGCCTTCGGCCTTGCCTGCGTTCCACCAGTTGGGGTTGGCAGCAAACACGATCTTCTGGTCGGGCACCCATTCCTTGAGCACAAACGGCCCGGTGCCCATGGCATTGCGGTGCGAGAACGTTTCGTCCTTGGCTTTGATGTCCTTGGGCTCTACGGCGTTGTTCTTTTCAGCCCAGGCCTTGCTCATCACACGCAACTCGGTCAGCTGGTTGAGCAGCACAGGGTTGGGGTTCTTCAAGAAGATGTCAATGGTCTCGCCATCGACCTTGGCGATGCGGTCCATGCCCTGGGTGTAGATGGAATATGTGGACGTTTTGCTCATCGCACGCTGCAGCGAATAGACCACGTCATCCGCCGTCATGGCCGACCCGTCGCTGAACTTCACGCCCTGGCGCAGCTTGATGCGCAGCTGTGTGGGCGTCACCTGCTGCCACGACGTGGCCAGCAGCGGCTCGACCTTGAGGGTGCGGCTGTTGAACATGACCAGCGACTCGTACACCGCGGCATGAATGCCGTTGCCCAGAGCGCTGTTCTGCGAGTGGATGTCCATGGTCTGGATGTCGCTGGAGCCGGCCCACTTGAACGGTTTTGCCGACGCAGTGGGTAACACAACGGTTGCCAGGGCCAGGGTGGTAGCCGCCAGCAAGGAGAGCTTGAATTGCATGAAGGGGTCCTTCGTGAATGAAGAATGGAGAACCGGCAATATGCAGCAGGATGCGGGCCAGCCCAAGCCCCCCACACGCCGTGTGTGGCGCGGGTGATTCAGCGCCGCATAGACGATTGCGCAATCACCGGGTCTGCGTTATTGAGTCGGCGCCTTTGAACTGGGAACACCCATTCGGGCGCGATCGGTTTCAAGTGGATCAACGCAGACTCAAAAGGGGTTTTGAAGACGCTGGTGCGCGGGGCCGGGCTACCGGCGGCCTGGGCATATTCCAGTGACGGGGCCATGGTGGCGGCGACCCAACACCATGACAAGCCGACCCGCAGACACGCAAACACGGCGCGCGCGCTGCGCCTGGTTGAATGGCACGCAGCCGCGGCCTACAGCACCATCTCGTACCGCGCAAACTCCCTGCCGCCCTTGCCGCCCTTGCCGCCCTTGAGTATGCAGTCGTGCAGGGTAAAGCCAAAGCCTTCGTAAAGGGCGCGCAGCGGTTGCCGGTCGGCCACGCAGTCCAGCCGCAGGGTGGAGAGGCCCAGGCTGCGGGCGTGGTCGCGCGCAAACGCCAACAGCGCCGTAGACACACCCAGCCCCGCCACTGCCCGCCGCACGGCCAGCTTGTGCAAGAACGCAGCGGTGCCCGGTTCCACCTCGGGCCAGAAAGTGGGGTCTTCGCGCTGAAACTTCACTACCCCAGCCACCGCGCCGTTGACCTTGGCGACCACAAATTGCCCACTGCCCACGTCCTGCGCCACGCAGGCATCACTGAAATCGGACACCGCCCACAGGGGCGTGCGGCGGTCGTGCAACCACTGAGCGGCCTCGCGCAGCACAGCGGCGATGGCGGGAGAGTCGGCAGGTTGCGCAAGTTCTGTGTGCATACAAAAAAGCAAAAGCGGCGTTGGACTGCATACAGCCGTGGCGTGCGCAGGATGATGGGGTGAAAGCAAGGGTCAACAGGCAGCGTCGTTGGCACCTGCAGTTTACTCACATATTCATAGCTATTAGCGCTTACTGGATAAGCGCTAGAGGCCATTTTTATTCAACTTTTCATGACAAGACACAATCCGGCAATCCCCAGCCCACCCACTGGCTATGGCTTGCCGCCTACGATGCCACCGCCATGCCCCACAGCGATTTGATCGTCCACCGCCCTGAGGGCCTGTACTGCCCGCCGGGCGACTTCTACATCGACCCCTGGCGGCCGGTGAGCCGGGCCGTGATCACGCACGCGCATTCCGACCATGCACGCATGGGCTCGGCGCACTACCTGGCGCACAAAGACAGCGAGGGCACGCTGCGCAACCGGCTGGGCGCGGACATCGACCTGCAGACCCTGGCCTACGGCGAGGTGATCGACCACAACGGCGTGCGCCTGTCGCTGCACCCCGCAGGGCATGTGCTGGGCTCGGCCCAGGTGCGCATCGAGCACGCTGGCCAGGTGTGGGTGGCCTCGGGCGACTACAAGCTCGAAGACGATGGCACCTGCACGCCCTTTGAGCCGGTGCGCTGCGATACCTTCATCACCGAATCGACCTTTGGCCTTCCCATCTACCGCTGGCCAACGCAGCCGGTACTGTTTGCCGACATCAATGCCTGGTGGTCGGCCAATGCGGCGGCGGGCAAGGCCAGCGTGTTGTATGCCTACGCGTTTGGCAAGGCGCAGCGGCTGCTGCACGGGGTGGACGCCAGCATCGGGCCCATCGTGGTGCATGGCGCGGTGGAGCCGCTGAACGCCGTGTACCGCGCGGCCGGTGTAGCGCTGCCGCCCACGTTGCGTGTAACGGACCCGGGCCTGACCAAGGCGGACCTGAAACGTGCGCTGGTGCTGGCACCGCCCTCGGCTGCTGGCACGCCCTGGCTCAAGCGGTTTGGCGAGCATTCCGATGCCTTTGCCAGCGGCTGGATGCTGGTGCGCGGCGCGCGCCGCCGCCGGGGTGTGGACCGGGGCTTCGTGATGAGCGACCACGCAGACTGGCCCAGCCTGCAGAAGGCCATTGGTGCCACGGAGGCCGAGCGCATCATCGTCACGCACGGCAGCACCGAGGTAATGGTGCGTTGGCTGTGCGAGCAGGGGCTGGACGCCCAGGTGTTCGCCACCGAGTACGGCGCCGATGACAACGAGGACAACGAGGACGACGCAGCGGCAGCGCCGCCAGGGCAGGCCGATGCACCGGCACCTGAGACCGCAGCATGAAGGCCTTTGCCCAGCTGTTCCAGGCGCTGGACGCCACCACCGCGCAGTCGGCCAAGCTGGCGGCGCTGGTGGCCTACCTGCGCGTGGCGCCGCCCGCCGATGCCGCCTGGGCCACATACTTTTTAGCCGGGGGCAAGCCGCGCCAGATGGTGTCCACCAAGCGCCTGAAGGCCCTGGCGCAGGAGGCGGCCGGGCTGCCCGAGTGGCTGTTCGAAGAAAGTTACCAGGCCGTGGGCGACCTGGCCGAGACGCTGGCCCTGCTGCTGCCCCCGCCGGTGCAGCCGGTGGACCTGCCGCTGGCCGAGTGGATGGCCCAGCTGCTGCCCCTGCGCGCCTTGCCGCCCGAGGAGGCAGATGCACGCCTGCGCACGCAATGGAACATGCTGGCGCCTGAGCAGCGCTTCGTGTACTTCAAGCTCATCACCGGTAACTTCCGCGTGGGGGTGTCGCGCCTGCAGGTCACGCAGGCACTGGCCACGGTGAGCGCGCTGGACCCCAAGCGCATCGCCCACCGGCTGATGGGCTACACGCAGATCGGCCGGCAACCGCAGGCGGGCGACTACAGCGCGCTGGTGGCGCCTGTGGACGAGGGCGAAGACGGCGCCGCCGGCACGGGCCGCGATACCGGGATGGCAGGCCAGCCCTACCCCTTCTTTTTGGCCCACCCGTTCAGCCAGCCAGTGGCCGACATGCCCGCGCTGCTGGGCGCTCCCGGCGACTGGCTGGTGGAATGGAAGTGGGACGGCATCCGCGCGCAGATCGTGCGCCGGGGCGGTGCGGTGTGGGTGTGGTCGCGCGGCGAAGAGCTGGTGACCGACCGTTTCCCCGAACTGGCCGAGGCCGCGATGGCGCAGCTGCCCGATGGCACCGTGGTGGATGGAGAGATCCTGGTGTGGCTGCCGAGCGACCCCCAGCCCCGCCCATTTGCCGACCTGCAAAAGCGCCTGGGCCGCAAGAACCTGGGCGCCAAGCTGCTGCGCGAGCTGCCCGTGGTGCTGGTGACCTACGACCTGCTCGAACATGCGGGCCAGGACCTGCGCCAGCAGCCCCAGCAGGCACGCCGCGCTCTGCTGGAGGCCACGCTGCAAGCTGACCCGGCTGCCGCCATTGCGCCTGCACCGCAGCACACCCTGCACCTGAGCACGCTGCTGCAAGGCCCCGACTGGCCCGACTTGGCCCGCCAGCGCGAAGCTGCGCGCGGCATGGGCACCGAGGGCTTCATGCTCAAGAACCGCCAGGCGCACTACGGCGTGGGCCGCACAAAAGACGTCGGCGTGTGGTGGAAGTGGAAGATCGACCCCATGAGCGTGGATGCGGTGCTCATCTACGCCCAGCGCGGCCATGGCCGCCGCGCCAGCCTGTACACCGACTACACCTTTGCCGTATGGAACGGCCCGCGCGATGACCCCGACCGTTCGCTGGTGCCGTTTGCCAAGGCGTACTCGGGCCTGACGGATGCCGAAATCGCGCAGGTGGACGCCATCGTCCGCAAGACCACGCGCGAGAGCTTTGGCCCCGTGCGCAGCGTGGAAGCCACCCAGGTGTTTGAACTGGGCTTTGAGGGCATTGCCCGCAGCCCACGCCACAAGAGCGGCATTGCGGTGCGCTTTCCGCGCATGCTGCGCTGGCGGCAGGACAAGCCCGTGGCCGAGGCCGACACGCTGCAGACGCTGGCCGCGCTGCTGCCCGGCACAGCGCAGGGCTGACCCCGGATCAAAGGCTGCCGGTGTGTTCGCCGCGTGCCGGGTAGTCGTTGGCGATGGCGAAGTCGATGGCGCCCAGCAGGTCCTGGAACGATGGCCGGGCAAAAGGCATGGTCTGGGTGGCGCCGTAGTACAGCGTGCCATCGGGCCGGACGATAAAGACGCCCGGCTCGCTGAACAAGGCCGGTTCGTCGATGCCGATAGAGGTTTTGCCGCGCGAGGCGCTGATATACAGGCCCCACTGCCGTGCGCTGTGCAGGCTCAGGCTATGGCCAAAAAGCAGGGCACTGGCCTTGACCTTTTCCGCCATGGACTGTGCGCGTTCCGCACCGTCGCTTGAGACGGCAAGTACGTTCACGCCGCACTTTTGAAATTCGGGGGCCAGTCGCTCCAGCTCCATCAGGTACTTCGCGCAAATGGGGCAGTGCAGGCCCCGGTAGAACACCACCAGGTCGAAACGCTCGCCGGGTGCGGCGCCGAGCACAAAGCGATCTCCGGTGGTCAGCGGCACGTTCAGGGCGGGCACGGGCAGGCGGGGGGTGAGGGCGGTCAGGGTCATGGAGAGCTTCCTTTCAGGCGCGGCCGGCGGCCACGCCACACAAGATGGATTGACGGAACGGAGGCAGTATGCTGAACTACAAGCAAAAATTGGTACGTTTTCTGTTGCACAAAGTACAAATGAACACCCTGCGCCTCGATCGCCTTTCTGCATTGCTGGAAGGCCTGGCCCCGGCGGTCGCGTTGGCCGCGACCAGCCCAGGTGGCGTGAACGCCCCTGCGCACATGGAATCCCGGCACACGTTACAGGTCTACGTGCTCACCGGTGGTGCGGTACGGTTGCACGCTGGCGGCGCAGCCGTGAACGTTCTCGGCCCGGCGCTGATGGCGGTGAACGCGGCGCAGGCCCACCAGATCGAGACCTTGAGCCCCGATGACACCGGCCAACTCATGTGCGCGCAAACCCGGCTGACGGGCCCGGTGGCTACCCTTTTCATGGAAGAGTTTGCCGATCCCCGCGTCATGCCGCTGGCAGACGACGAGCCGGCGCTCCGGCTAGCGATGACGCTGATCGAGACAGAAATGGTGGCGCCGCGTTGCGGCCAGCCCGCATTGCTCAATCGGGCGGGCGACATTCTTTTCATCGGCCTGCTGCGGCACATGGTGGCGCACCCGGGCCCGCACGGCACCGGCCTGTTCAACGGGCTGGCAGACCCACGCATTGCCAAAGCCCTGGTGGCCATGCACCAGCGGCCCGATGCCGACTGGTCGCTGGAGCGGCTGGCTGAGACTGCGGGCATGTCGCGCACTGCGTTTGCATCCACGTTTCGAAAGGTGATGAGGCGGACCCCAGGCCGGTATCTTTCGGCCATCAGGCTTGCGCTGGCACAACGGGCCGTAGAGCTGGGCAAGGGCCTGAAGGAGGCCGCCAGAACGGCTGGGTATGGCAATACCTCGGCGCTGTCCCGCGCATTGAGCCGCGCGCGCGGCCCCTGCGCAGAATGAGCACGCCACCGGCAAGCGCTGCCGGCTGGTTGGCTGATCGGGGGTGGCAACCATTCGACTTCCAGCAAAAAGTCTGGCAAGCGCTGAGTGAAGGCCGATCGGGTCTTCTGCACGCCACCACCGGCGCAGGAAAGACCTACGCGGTGTGGCTGGGCGCACTGCAGCACCTGGCAGCCCACGCCACCGCGCCCGAGGCGAGCCCCAGGGCACGCCGCTCAGCCGCACCGCCCCTGACGGTGCTGTGGATCACCCCCATGCGGGCGCTGGCATCCGACTCGCTGCGCGCCCTGCAAGCGCCCCTGCCCGACCTAGCCCCGCAGTGGACCAGTGGCCTGCGCACCGGCGACACCGCCAGCGGCGAGCGCGCCGCGCAAGACCGGCGCCTGCCCACGGTGCTGGTGACCACGCCCGAAAGCGTCTCGCTGCTGCTGGCCCGTGCCGATGCGCACGAGCGCCTTTCCAGCGTGCAGCTGGTGGTGGTGGACGAATGGCACGAGCTGGTGGGCAACAAGCGCGGCGTGCAGGTGCAGCTGGCGCTGGCGCGGCTGACGGGCTGGAACCCGCGCCTGCAGGTGTGGGGCATGTCGGCCACGCTGGGCAACCTGCCCGATGCACTGGCCACGCTGGTGCCCGCACTGCCCCCGCGTGCACCGCGCCGCGCCAGGCCGCTGCTGGTGCAGGGCCGCATCGACAAAGCGCTGCAGGTGCAGGTGCTGCTGCCCGCGCGCGTGGAGCGCTTTGCGTGGGCGGGGCACATGGGACTTTCGCTGCTGCCGCAAGTGGTGCAGTCCATCGAGGCCCGCGCATCCACACTGGTTTTCACCAACACCCGCTCGCAGTCCGAACGCTGGTACCAGGCGCTGCTGGAGGCGCGGCCCGACTGGGCGGGCACGCTGGCGCTGCACCACGGCTCGCTCAGCGGCGAGGTGCGCGGCTGGGTCGAGGCGGGGCTCAAGGCCGGCACTTTGAAGGCGGTGGTGTGCACCTCCAGCCTGGACCTGGGCGTGGACTTTTTGCCGGTGGAGCAGGTGCTGCAGATCGGATCGGCCAAGGGCGTGGCGCGGCTGGTGCAGCGCGCTGGCCGCTCGGGCCACGCGCCGGGGCGCACCAGCAGCATCACGCTGGTGCCCACGCACAGCCTGGAGCTGGTCGAAGCCGCTGCTGCCCGCCAGGCGCTGGCCGAGGGGCGCATTGAAGACCGCCACACGCCCCGCGCACCGCTGGATGTGCTGGTGCAGCACCTGGTCACCATCGCGCTGGGCGGCGGCTTTGTGCCCGATGAAATGCTGACCGAAGTGCGCCGTGCCCCGGCCTACGCAATGCTTTCCGACAATGACTGGCAGTGGGCATTGCAGTTCGTGCGCCAGGGCGGCGCATCGCTGGCGAACTACCCCGACTTTCACCGCGTGGTGCCCGATGAGGGAGGCATCTGGCGCGTGCCCGATGCGCGGCTGGCGCGCCGCCACCGCAGCAACATCGGCACCATCATGAGCGACGCCAGCATGCAGGTGCAGTTCGTGAGCGGCGGGCGCCTGGGCTCGGTGGAAGAGAGCTTTATCGCGCGCCTCAAGCCCGGCGATGTGTTCATGTTCGCCGGCCGCCTGCTGGAGCTGGTGCGCACGCAGCAGATGACGGCCTATGTGCGCATCGCCCCCAAGGGCAGCGCCGCGCTGCCGCGCTGGAACGGCGGGCGCATGCCGCTGTCGAACACGCTGGCCGACGCCATGCTGGAGATGCTGGAGCAGGCCGAGCGCGGCGTGTACGCATCACCCGCGATGCGATGCGCCCAGCCCCTGCTGGCGTTGCAGCAGGCGTGGTCCGCCCTGCCCACGCCCAGCCGCCTGGTGGCCGAGACCCTGCACACCCGCGAGGGCTGGCACCTGTACCTGTACCCGCTGGCGGGGCGCCTGGTGCACCTGGGTCTGGCCGGGCTGCTGGCCTGGCGCGCGTCGCAGCAGGTGGCCAACACCTTCTCCATCGCGGTCAACGACTATGGACTGGAGCTGCTTTCGGCCAAGCCCGTGGACTGGGCAACACTGCTGCCGAGCCTGATCGGCGAGGGTACGCACACCACCATCGGCAGCGGGCTGGAGGACGAAGTGCTGGCCAGCCTGAACGCGACCGAGATGGCACGCCGGCGCTTTCGCGAAATTGCGCGCATCGCAGGACTCATCTTTCAGAGCCACCCGGGCGAGCAGCGCAGCAGCCGCCAGCTGCAGGCATCGTCCTCGCTTTACTATGACGTGTTCGCCCAGTACGACCCCGACAACCTGTTGCTGGCCCAGGCCCGCGCCGAGCTGCTGGCCAACGAGCTGGACATGGAGCGCCTGGCCCGCACCTTGCGCGGCATGCAGGCGCAGACCCTGTCTATCCATGCGCTCACGCGGCCTACCCCGTTTGCCCTGCCGCTGATGGTGGAGCGCTTTCGCGAGCGCTTGAGCACCGAGACCCTGGCCGACCGCCTGGCGCGCATGGTGCAGGCGCTGGAGAAGGCGGCCGACGACACCACCGGCACCCACCTCGCCGACCATCCCGTGAGCCCGGCCGACATGGCCTGGGACGTGGCCGAGGGCGCCGCCGCGTCACCCCGGCGCACGCGTCGAGGCGATGCGGGAGACAGCCCCCGCCGACCCCGAAAGCGCCACGGATTCTGAGAACGACGACGACCGAACTTGCCCGTGAACGCAGACCCTTCTTTCGCCCCTTCACCCAGCGCCCCTCCCCCAGGCGCCCACGCCATCACCCTGCCCTGCGGCACCACCCTGTGGCTGCTGCCGCAGCGCGCCGTGTGGTGGCCCGCCGCGCGCATGGCGTTTGTGGCCGACGTGCATTTTGGCAAGGCGGCCACCTTCCGCCGTGCGGGCCAGCCGGTGCCGCACGGCACCACGGCAGACAACCTGGCGCGGCTGGACGAAGTGCTGTCCGTGACGGGTGCGGAGCACCTGGTCTTTCTGGGTGACTTTTTGCATGCGCGCAGCGGGGCGGCCGCTGCGCTCTGGGAGCAGATCCTGCCCTGGCGCCAGCGCTACGCCCTGGTGCAGATGACGCTAGTGCGCGGCAACCACGACCTGCATGCGGGTGACCCTCCGCCCTCGCTCCACATGACGCTGGTCGATGAGCCTTGGCGGCCCCTGCCAGAGGCCGAAGTGATGGCGTGCCACCATCCGCAGACAGAGCCAGGTGCCACGGTGCTGGCAGGCCATTGGCATCCCACGGTGACCTTGCGTGGGCTTGCACGAGACAGCGTGAGGGCCTTTTGTTTCGCGTTGAACCCGGGGCTTCTGGTGCTGCCTGCGTTTGGGGCGTTTACGGGTGGTTCCACCCAACCCCTGCCGCCGGCCACACGGCGGTTTCCAGTGCTGGCAGGACAGGTGCGGGAGCATTCTTCTTCTGCGCCCTTAAGGTGACATCAGCTTGCGGGATGCCATGCAGGGCCTCATTCTTGCGGTACTTCTTTGGCAACAGGCCTCATCTAGATTCAGAAGCATTTTTGGCGCGCGCCGGCTTTGCCACCCCCTCCAAAGCGAAAAAAATGGTGATAAAGATCAATGAATTTCGCATCGTGGGATTCGATTGCGAAAACGGTGGGCAGGGGCTTTGCCAAGCAGGGAGAATCAGCGAGCATCCGCGTTTGGCCCCGCTGTGACTCACCCATGCAGCCGGGGGCGTTTACATACTCGTTTCGTGAGACAAGCCATGACGACCCAGCAACCGACCATCATCTACACCCTGACCGACGAGGCACCTCGCCTGGCCACGGCTTCCTTCCTGCCCATCATCCGCACGTTTGCGGCGCCCGCAGGCATCAACGTGACCGAGAGCGATATCTCGGTAGCGGCCCGTGTTCTGGGCGAGTTCCCCGAATCGCTGACCGCCGATCAGAAGGTGCCCAACACGCTGGCCGAGCTGGGCAAGAAGACGCTGCAGGCTGACGCCAACATCATCAAGCTGCCCAACATCAGCGCCTCCGTAGGCCAGCTGCAGGCCTGTATCAAGGAACTGCAAGGCAAGGGCTACGCCATCCCGGACTACCCGGAAGATCCCAAGACCGAAGAAGAAAAGGCCGTTCGTGCCCGCTATGCCCGTTGCATCGGCTCGGCAGTGAACCCTGTGCTGCGCGAAGGCAACTCCGACCGCCGCGCGCCCAAGGCCGTCAAGGAATACGCACGCAAGAATCCGCACAGCATGGCCGACTGGAGCCAGGCGTCGCGCTCGCATGTGTCGCACATGCACGCTGGCGACTTCTACCACGGCGAAAAGTCCCTCACCCTGGACCGCGCCCGTGACGTGAAGATGGAGCTGATCACCAAGAGCGGCAAGACGATTTTGCTCAAGCCCAAGGTCTCGCTGCTCGACCGCGAAATCATCGACAGCATGTTCATGAGCAAGAAGGCGCTCGTGGAGTTCTACGAAAAGGAAATCGAAGACGCGCGCAAGACCGGCGTGATGTTCTCGCTGCACGTCAAGGCCACCATGATGAAGGTGTCGCACCCCATCGTCTTCGGCCACTGCGTGAAGATCTTCTACAAGGACGCGTTTGCCAAGCACGGCAAGCTGTTTGAAGAACTGGGCGTGAACGTGAACAACGGCATGGCCAACCTGTACGAAAAGGTTGCCACGCTGCCCACCGCCCAGCGCGAAGAAGTGCTCAAAGACCTGCACGCCTGCCACGAAGGCCGCCCAGAGCTGGCCATGGTGGACTCGGCCAAGGGCATCACTAACTTCCACTCGCCCAACGACATCATCGTGGACGCATCGATGCCCGCGATGATCCGCAACGGCGGCAAGATGTGGGGCGCCGATGGCCGCCTGAAGGACGTGAAGGCTGTGATGCCCGAATCGACCTTTGCCCGCATCTATCAAGAAATCATCAACTTCTGCAAATGGCACGGCGCGTTTGACCCCAAGACCATGGGCACGGTGCCCAACGTGGGCCTGATGGCCCAGCAGGCCGAAGAGTACGGATCGCACGACAAGACGTTTGAGATCACTGAAGCTGGCGTGGCCAACATCACTGATCTGGCCACGGGCGAAGTGCTGCTGAGCCAGGACGTGGAAGAAGGCGACATCTGGCGCATGTGCCAGGTCAAGGACGCCGCGATCCGCGACTGGGTGAAGCTGGCCGTCAACCGCGCCCGCAACTCCGGCATGCCCGTGGTGTTCTGGCTCGACTCATACCGCCCGCACGAAGCGCAGCTGATCACCAAGGTCAAGATGTACCTGCACGAGCACAACACCACCGGCCTGGACATCCAGATCATGAGCCAGGTGCGCGCCATGCGCTACACGCTGGAACGCGTGATCCGCGGCCAGGACACCATCAGCGCCACCGGCAACATCCTGCGCGACTACCTGACCGACCTGTTCCCCATCATGGAACTGGGCACCTCGGCCAAGATGCTCTCCATCGTCCCGTTGATGGCAGGTGGCGGCATGTACGAAACGGGTGCGGGCGGCTCGGCCCCCAAGCACGTGCAACAGTTGGTCGAAGAAAACCACCTGCGCTGGGATTCGCTGGGCGAGTTCCTGGCGCTGGCGGTGTCGCTGGAAGACCTGGGTCTGAAGACAGGCAACGCCAAGGCCAAAGTGCTGGCCAAGACGCTGGACGCCGCTACCGGCAAGCTCCTGGACAACAACAAGAACCCCTCGCCCAAGACCGGCCAGCTGGACAACCGTGGCAGCCAGTTCTACCTGGCGCTGTACTGGGCGCAAGAGCTGGTGGCCCAGACTGACGATGCAGAGCTGGCCAAGCTGTTCGCACCGCTGGCCCAGCAGCTGACGGATAACGAGCAGACCATCGTGGCCGAGCTGGCTGCGGTGCAGGGCCAGCCGGCCGATATCGGTGGTTACTTCTTGCCCGATGTTGCCAAGCTGGACGCTGTGATGCGCCCCAGCGCAACGCTGAACAAGGCGCTGAAGGCGGTTGCTGCGTAAGCAACAGGCCTTGCGCTACCCATCAGGCCCCGCTTGTCGGGGCCTTTTTTATGGCGCTTTAGCTTTGCTTGTAAATGGCCTTGCGCAGGTAGTTCCCTGCACAGCGTCACAGCAGGGAGCGACGCAGACATCCCCTCGGGGCCTCAAGGCCGTTCGCGGTCTGCCACGCGGGTGTTCAGCGCAGCAGGCAAGTAGTCCGGCAAGAACGCGCAGCCTTTGCCAAACTCAGCTTCCATGCCCGCACACTGCCGGGCAATCCCTTCAGGTGTGGGCTTGACCCCGTCATTCACCCAGCCTAACAGCGCCGTCATCAGCGTGGGGTACGTGGGGTCGCTCAGGTAACTGTGGGTGTCGTGCTTTGTGAAGGTCTGCACCAGCCGGGCGGCGCTGCCACCGCGCTCCATGGTGGTCTTGAAGTAAGCATCGAGTTCGACCAAGGCAGTCGGGTCGTCCACCCCTTTGACGGTCAGCACGGGCACCGGAATGCGCCCAGTCAGATCAGTGTCCTCGGCAAATCGGGCCACGGCAGCGGGGTCTGCGCGGTAGCGCAGCACGGCGGCGTTGAGCGCGGCGTCGTCCTGCGATCCCTTGTACTGCACACCCATGTTGCCAAAGGGGCTGGCGCCGCCTGTGCGGTACTGCACCACGTCCCGGTAGTGAAACGTGGCCCAGTTCATATGGCTGCGGATCGAACTGGCGGGAACGCGGATCACGTCCACGAGGGTCTTCACCTTGCGCTGCTGCTCGGGCGTGCGTTCTGCCGCCGGCTTGTTCAGGGCCAGGCATTCGTTCAACCGGGCCTGCAGGTCGGCCTGCGTCATCGTTGCGTCGCGGGGCAATCCGATGTTGAGCGGGTAGGCGACCTCTGTAGGCCTCGGGTGGTTGTTGCACAGGTGCTGGTAGACCACCCGCAGATCGGTGCGGAAGTCGTACGAACGCGAGCCCCCGGCCAGCACGCCACTGGTCAGCAGCACCGCGTCATACGGCAGCTTACCGTCTGCCGTGCGCTGGAACATCTCCGCCCCTTTGGCCGCCACGCCCGCGCCCCACGACTGGCCGTGCAGGATGGTGCGCTTGGGCTGGGCCACATGCTGCACAAAAATCTGCCGCAAACGTTCCGTGTCTTCAGCGGCTGCGCGCACCTCTACGCCGCCCTGGCGGAAGGTGCTGGCCGCCCACGCATATCCGGCGCGCACCATGATCGACCAGCGCTCCAGGTCTTCCACTGTGCGCTCGGCCTTCGGCGCGCCCAGCGTGGGCCCGCCATGGGCGTGCATGACCAGATGGCCGTTCCAGGCCTGCGGCACCACGATGAGGTAGTAAGCACCCGCAGAGTCCTGGCCCAACAGGCACCGGGCGATGGACGCTACATCTTTGGGGCACGGCGTGGCGGTGGGTGCTGCCTCTGACACGCGCTGAGGCTGCGCTGCAGAGGGTTGCGTGGGGATGGGTGCGCAGGCGGCGGCCAGCAGGGTGGCCGTTGCGGCCACGGTCAGGCGCAGAGGCGCTGCAAGGGACTTGCGTGCAAGCATGGTGTTGTCTCCGGGACGGTTTGGTTGTTGTTCTTGGCGTGGATCGTAGGAACAGGGTTTCAATACGTCAAATAGGTGGTTTGTCCCAGTTCGATACGATTTGGATATGACAACTGCTTTGACTTTCAACACCTTCCGCGTTTTTCCGGACTTCACCCGTCAGCGGGTGCTTGGCACTCGGCGTGGCTGACATGGATATCCGCCAACTCCGCTACTTTCTGGCCGTAGCCGAGGCCGGACACATGACCCAGGCCGCAGCGCAACTGGGTATGGCGCAACCGCCGCTGAGCCAGCAGATCAAGGCCCTTGAAAACTCCACCGGCCTGGCGCTATTCAAGCGGCACGCCAAGGGCGTTACGCTGACCGAAGCCGGGCGCGCATTGCAGGCCGACGCCACACGCCTAGTACATGACTTTGATGCACTGAAAAGCCGCATGAAGCTGCTGGCCGACGGCAAGACCGGGCGGCTGGCCATTGCGTTCACCAGCTCGGCCGCGGCGCATGAATTCACACCGTTTGCGTTGCGCGAGTGCCGTGCGCGCCACCCGGGCCTGGTGCTGGAGATTGGCGAGAACAACGCTGCCGAGATCACCGAAGCCGTGGCCGATGGCCGCCTGCACTGTGGCCTGCTACGCGTGCCAGTGGCGCACCCTCCAGGGCTGGCCTTTGACACCTTGCAGCACGAGCCCGCCATGGTGGCCATGCCCATTGACCATCCGCTGGCGTTGCGCCAACGGCGCGGCAAGCCACTGCCCATTCAGATTGCCGACCTGGAGGGCGAGCCCATGATTCTGGTGCGCCGCCCGGGTGCCCCGGGCCTGTACGCCAACCTGCTGGCCCTGTGTGCCGAGCACGGCGTCCAACCCCGCGTGGTGGCCGAGGTCGCTCGCATGCTGACCAACCTGAACCTGGTGGCCGCAGGCACCGGCATTTCTGTCGTCCCCACGTCCATGCTGGGCGTGCACCGCCACGCCATTGCCTACCGGCCCCTGGTGGACGAAGGGCGGCTGGATGTGCCGCTGACACTGGTATACCGCGCCGAGGACAACGTAGGGCCGACCGCCACATTCACTGGCCTGCTCAAAACGCTGGCGTGCGAGCAGCGCCCCGCAGCTGGCAGGGCGCCAAAGTCCAAGGCGGCGCGCTGAGCCGGGAAGCCGTCTTTAAGAGCCCCGCAGCTCGCGGTCGACCCCAAGTCCTCTCGCCCAGCACCGCGCGCACATTGCAACCGCCCCACCGCGCACCCGAGAACCCTCCCGCATCCGACCTTGTCAACCAGAAGGTGAATTGTTGGGGCATGACCAAAGACACCGACACCCCCGCCAAAGAGCGCCTGCTGGACTTCCACGTCTGCGAGTGGCGCCTGCCCACCCGCGCGTCGTGTTGGGCGACCGGGGCAAGATGAGTGACGGCGTGGTTGAGCTGAAGAAAACCTGCCAATGGATCGAAGCTGCGGGTTTTGAGGGATACGCCGAAGTTGAGATCTTCTCGGCACTGAACTGCGCCGAAAAAATTTACATTGACCGCTGCATGGCCACCCCAGCGCGGCGCTCACCGCGTGGCTTGTCTTGCGCCACCTCACTGTTTTGTGGCTTGCCCGAATGCCCCCAGGATGTGCGGCCTGCGCCCATCGCAAGCGGCGAGAGCGCATTAGCTATTGATTTAGGAGCTATTAGCGCTTTATGGACAAGCGCTAGAGGCCAATTTGGCTCAATATTTGTCCAAATCTTGCCTACGATTGCACTTCTACCAACGATGAGTCACAAATCGCCACCACTAGCATCAACGCTGTGCCTCCTTCTACTTGCAGGGCCAGCCGCCATTGCCCAGACGCATCCCGTGATGTCGCCCCACGCAACCGTCCGCTATGTGGTGAAGAGCCCGGTGGCACGCGCCAGCATCGGCGCCGCCGCAAGCTGCCAAGACACCGTAGTGGATGAAGCCCGCATGGCCTATTTTCTGAAGCATGCCGCAGCGAGCACCGGCACGAACTACAGCCGCGCACTCGTCCAGGGCGACTGCTCAGCCGAGGGATTTGTGATCGTCAATGAACGCAAGGCATACCGGTTGACCATCGACAACTCCACCGGCTGGGGCGCCATCGAGTCGGGGCCAAGAACGACCTACCTGTACTGCGAGAAATGCGAAGGGCTTCTGGAGAAGAATTTCGATCTAACGCAGTGAAGCCAACAACTACCGCGCGCAGACCGTCTCCTGCAAACCCGGGGGCTCCCCAGTGATAGCCCCAAGGCCACAACTTCGCTGAAGCGGCGCTCCGTTTTCCGGCATGCGTATTGCACGGATTGCAATAGCTGCCTGAACCGTGCCGCCACAGGGTTTCGGGTTAGTACTTACCCATGTAATCCCGCTTGCCCAGTTCCACCCCGTTATGGCGCACCAGTGCATACGCCGTAGTGACGTGAAAGAAGAACTGCGGCAGGCCGTAGTGCAGCAGGTAGTGCTCGCCCACAAACTGCTTTTCGCGCGGTGTGCCGGGCTGGATGGTGACCTGGCGCGTGGCGGCGTCGGCAAACCGGTCTACCGGCAGGCCGTCGATGAACGCAAGGATTTGATCAATGCGCGCATTCAGATCGGCAAACCCGGGACGTTCTGCGTCGGGGAACGAAGGCACCTCCACACCCGCCAGCCGCGCCGACACGCCCTTGGCGAAGTCGCATGCGATCAGCACCTGCCGTGCCAGAGGGAACATGTCAGGGAACAAGCGCGCCTGCAGCAGCGCGTCGGGCTCGATCTTGCGGGCTGTGGCATGCGCCTCGGTCTTGGCCAGGATGTCTTTGAGCGAGCTCAGCATCTGGCGGAAGACGGGGATGCTGGCGTTGTAAATGGGTGAGGTCATGGAAGAGGTGTGTGCGGGTGAAGAGGCTTGCGTAACGTACGGACCGGTACTGACCGATTCAGACGACGAGCCGACTAACGCCGGGCGATTGCAACACATTCATGAATGCTTTGCTGGGACGGGGCACCCACCCGGTCTCAACGGAAAGAGCAGCGTCTACTGAAACTGCGCCCTGAACCCTCATTCGGGCGTGTTCGGGTCACCGTCATCTCCAGGAGCGCTCAGGGCCTGCCTGGCAAGCTCTTCATCTGAGAGTTCTGGCGCATTGTGGATCTCGTTCCATTCTTCGAGGAACTCGTCGGTTGGATCCTCGCCGCGAACAAGAATGTCTTCGATGCTCTGATTCAGAGGATCTGCGGAATGGCCCGCGTTCCCGGAAACCTCCGCCAATGGCTGGGATCCCCGATCAGATGACTTTTGCATACCCTCCACGTAGGAGGCGAAGTCACCATCGTTCGGTGCACTGGTGCTGCTGCGGTGGTTCATAGGGGAGTCCATTCAGCGATTGAGTTTGAATGAGTCGGGCGAATGTAGGCCGCAAAAATGTGCCGTCCTACCTGACGATTTGAGGCTTGCTGATTGTTGCGGAACCGCGGCTTGGAAACGGAACAAGGCGCCTGCTTGCTGGCACCAGTTCACCACCGCCCTCGTCCATCATGCCGCTTGCGCTGGCACCGCCGCCGTCCGGCGCACCCGCCGCACATTGAACGCGCTCGCAATCAACACCCCCTGCACCACGGCCAGCCCCAGCAGCACGGCGCTGAAGCGGCCTTGGTCCAGCAGCACGCCGAACAGCAGCGGCGACAGGGCCTGGCCGATATCAAGGCCCGCGTACACGACGCCGTAGACGCGGCCGGTGGAGCCTTCGGGGGTGGAGCGTTTGACCAGCAGGTCGCGCGAGGGGCCTGCAATGCCGGCGCAAAAGCCCATCACGCCAAACAGCACGGGCACCAGAACACCGGGCACCGGCATCAGGGCCAACGCCACTGCCACGCACGCAGCCAGACCAAAACCGACGCCGACGATGCGCTCGCAGCGGCTCGGGTCCGCCGCCAAAAAGCCGCCCAGCACCATGCCGCCCGCGCTGGCCACCATGTAGACGGTGAGGCACATGGCCGCCAGTGCCACGGGCACGGCGTGCAGCTGGCGCGCGGCTTCGGGTGCGAAGGCCTGCACCACGTTCAGCGCCACCGCGTAGAAGAAGAAAAACGCAAAACACATCCACACGGCCGGGATGCGCAAGAAGGCGAAATTGCCCTGCGCGGCAGCACCGGGCACGGCAGATGGGTGGGACGCTGCGCTGGTGGATGGCACTGGCGGCAGCGCCAGGTGGCGGCGGCTGAATAGCAACACCAGCAGCACCGAGAACGACAGCACGCCCGCACACACGAGTGCCACGCGCCATGACGTAGCAATGGCAATCGGCACCAGCATGGCGGGGGCCAGCGCCCAGCCCAGGCTGCCGGTGATGCCGTGCACGCTGTACGCATGGCCCAGGCGCGACGGGCTGACGCGCCGGTTGAGCAGTGTGTAGTCCACCGGGTGAAACACGCCATTGCCGATACCCGCCAGCACCGAGAACCCGGCCAGCATGGCGTAGCTGGTGCTGGCCGCAAAACCAAACGCCGCCAAGCTGAGCAGGGCCAGGCCGCCGAACAGGATGGGCCGGGGTCCGAAGCGGTCCACCACAAAGCCCGAGCCCGCCTGCACAGCGCACGACACCACGAAAAAGATCGTCATGAGGAAGCCCAGTTCGGTGTACCCGACCTGGAAGGCGTCCTTGAGCCAGGGGAACAGCGGGGCCAGCAGCAGCTGGCTGTAGTGGCTGATGAGGTGGGCAATGCCGACCAGGCCGATGACGCTGGCGTCAGCGCGCAAAGGGGTGGGGGCGGGCAGGCTGGCGGCGGTTGCAGAGGTCATGGCGGCATCGTAGTATTGCGGCCGCTTTTCTGGAATGCGACGGAACGACAGCTTTCTGCGAATTTGCGCCAAATGCCTGTTGCACGTCATTGAGCCCCATAGCGCCCTATCCACCATGGCCCTGCCCCGCAAACTGCAACCCGCCCCGCTGGGCGACACCGACCCCTTCACGCCCACCCCGGCGCGCCCGGTGCGCGTGCGGGCGCGCGAGATGCCGGTGGACAGCCATTTCGAGCCGCATCGCCACGCCTGGGCGCAGCTGGCGTATTGCGCCAGCGGTGTGATCCAGGTGAACCTGCATGCGCCCACAGCCCCCACGTCGTACATCGTGCCGCCCTCGCGCGCGGTGCTGATTGCGCCCGGCGCGCTGCATGCGGTGGCGGTGCTGGAGGCGGCGGCGTTTCGCACGCTGTACATCGACCCGAGCGTGGTGCCGCCCGACTGGTCGGGCTGCCGGGTGATGGCGGTGACGCCACTGCTGCGCGAGCTGGTCTCCGCCCTGGACCCGGTGGGCGGACCGGCCCCAGCGCCCGCACGCGAAGCAGCTCTGACGGCGCTGGTGCTGGATGAAATCGGCCACGCCGAGAGCCTGGCCCTGGGTGTGCCGCTGCCCGGCCCGCACAGCGACAAGCGCCTGCGTGCCGTGTGCCAGGCGGTGCTGGATGCGCCCGGCCGCTACGCCACGCTGCAGGACTGGGCGGCCGACAGTGGCGCCAGCGAACGCACGCTGGCCAGGCTGTTCCGTGGCCAGTTCGGCATGGGCTTTGCCCAATGGCGCAAACAGGCGGTGCTGGCCCACGCCCTGCCCCGCCTGGCGCGCGGAGAACCGGTAGGCCAGGTGGCGGCGGCCAGCGGCTATGCCAGCGAGAGTGCGTTTTCTGCGATGTTCAAGGCCGCCATGGGGCAGCCGCCGAGCTGGTTTATGGGAAAGAACGGTTGATGGAGCAGATCACTGAAGTGGTGTTGGGGCATTGATCCCTCGCCCCTTTTGGGAAAGGGAGGGGGGAGAGGGTTTGGCCGAAAAATTCAACTCAAAACACGCTCTAGCGCTTATCCATAAAGCGCTAACAGCTACCAATACAGTAGCAAGCGACTGACCGCGCTACTCAATCAGGATGGTCGGGTGCAGTGGCGCAGGGCGGCCAAAAAGATACCCCTGGCCCTGCGTGCAGCCCAATGCCAGCAAGGCGCTTTGCTGCGCGGGGGTTTCGATGCCTTCGGCCACCACGTTCAGGCCCAGCGATCCGGCCAGGGCCAGCACGGCGCGGACCACGGCGGCGCTGGGGTTGGCGGGGGCGCCGGTGCTGCTGGCGGCGCCGTTGGGGTTGCTGTTGGGGTCCCGACCGGCTTCGTTGTCGCCTTCAGTGCCCTGCGCACCCGCGCTGCCGCCCCTGCCCCGGCCCCCCAGCGGCTCTACAAAGCTGCGGTCGATCTTGAGGGTGAGCAGCGGCAGGCGGTGCAGGTAGCCCAGCGATGAGTAGCCCGTGCCAAAGTCATCCAGCGCCAGGGCCATGCCGTGGCTGCGCAGCGTGTGCAACACGGTGCTGGTGTGCTCGGGGTCTTCGATGAGGGCGCCTTCGGTGATCTCCAGGCACAGGCGCTGCGGCGGCAGGCCGGTGTCGGCCAGCAGTTGCAGCATGCGGTCGCAGAACACAGGGTTGCGAAAGTGGCGCGGGGCCACGTTCACGCTCAGGTACCCGGCAAAGTCGGCCATCTGGACCATGGCGGTGCAGGACTGCTCAAAGATCTGCCAGTCGATCGCCTCCATGCTGCCGCTGTCTTCCGCCACATGCACAAAGGAGTCGGGGGCCAGCAGGCCTTCGGTGGGATGGTGCCAGCGGGCCAGGGCCTCGTAGCCCAGCACGCGTCCGTCCAGCAGCGACACGATGGGCTGGAAGAACGGCTCAAACTGCCGCTCTTTGACGGCCACCCACAGCGCGTTTTCCAGGTCGAGCACGCGCAGCGCGTCGCTGTGCAGGTGCTCGTCGTACAGCTCGAACCGGCGACGGCCGTTGACCTTGGCGCGGTACATGGCGGTGTCGGCGTTGCGCAGCAGGTCGGTGGCGGTGGGCTGGGCGCGGTCGCACAGCGATATGCCAATGCTGGCCGATGCGAACAGGCGCTTGCCCTCCACCAACATGGGCTCGTCCAGCACCTCCAGCATGCGCCGGGCAATGCGCACGGCAGGTTCGGCGGCGGGCGAGTCAGCCACCAGCACGGCAAACTCGTCGCCGCCCACACGCGCCACCATGTCAGGCGCGCGCAACACGCTCGACAGGCGGCGACCAATCTCGCGCAGCACGGCGTCGCCCGCGTGGTGGCCCATGCTGTCGTTGATGAGCTTGAAGCGGTCCACGTCGATGAACATCACCGCAAAGCGCTGGTCGGGGTGGCGGTGCAGGCGGCTTTGCAGCCAGTCCAGCCGCTCCAGCAAATAGCTGCGGTTGGGCAGGCCGGTCAGCGCGTCATGCAGCGCCTCGTGCTTGAGCTGCGCTTCCACGCGGCGGCGCACGCCGATCTGCTCTTGCAGCTCGGCCGTGCGCTCGGCCACGCGCTGCTCCAGCTCGGCATTGGCCAGGCGCAGTGATTCGGTGGTGCGGCGGCGCACCAGGCTGCTGGCGATCTGGTGCGACACAAAACCCAGCAGGTCGCGGTCGCGCTCGGTATAGGTCACGTCGGGCTGGTAGCTTTGCACGGCCACCACGCCCAGCGCACGGCCCTCGCACACCAGCGGCACGCCCACCCACGAGCGGGAGCTGGGCCCGCTTTTGGTAATGGCGCCGTCTTCTGCCAGACGGTCAATCTCCGCCGCCGACGTGAGCAAGGGCTGGCCCCGGTGCAGCACGTATTCGGTCAGCCCTTTGCCCAGCGGCCGGACCTTGGTGCCGATCTGTTTTTCGTCCACGTAGTACGGAAACCGCAGCTCGCTGCCGTCGTCGGACAGCAGGGCGATGTAGAAATTGCGCGCATTGATCAGCTCGCCCACGCTGTGGTGCACGGCGCGATAAAAGTCCTGCACGGGGCCGAGGTCGTTGGCGCGCTCGGCAATGCGGTACAGCGCGGCTTGCAGGCGTTCGCCCCGCTGGCGGCGCGCCACCTCGGCGTGCAGGGCCTGGTTCATGCGGGCCAGCTCGGCGGTGCCCACCGTCACGGCACGTTCCAGATCCTGGCGGGCCTGCTTGCGCTGCAGGGCGGTCAGCACATGGCTGGCCACAAACTCCAGCAGTTCCTGGTCCTCGGGGCCGTAGCGCCCGGGCTGGTCGTAGCTTTGCACCACCAGTACGCCACGCACCTGGGCACCATCGCGCAACGGCACGCCCAGCCAGTCGGACGAATGGGCGCCCAGCGCTTTGAGCTGGCCGTCCATCTGCTGAGCCAGGGCATTCATCGACCCGCGCAGCGTCTTGCCACCACGCACCAGGTGCCAGGTGAGCGACTGGTGCATGTCCGACATGGGGATGGGCACGCTCAGCGTGGGGATGTCGACGCTGGCTTCGTCCACGAAGTAGATGAACTCCAGCGTGTCGGCGTCAGGGTCGTGCAGCGCCATGAACAGGTTGCGCGCGTACATCAGGGTGCCCACGATGGCGTGCAACTGCTCCAGCATGGCGCGCATGCTCAGGTCCGCGCCCGCCAGATCAGCGATGGCAAACAGCGCGCGCTGCAGGCGCTCGGCCTGGGCCAGCTGGTGCACAGCCCCGCGCAGGCGGTCCAGCGTCCCGGAACGGGGCGCAGGCAACGGCTCGGCAGTGGGCAAAGTGGGCTGGCTCATGGAGTTAGAACGTATTGACCTACGTTTCGAGGCGAAACAATTGCGGACGCGTTCTTGGTGGTACGACGAGCATTGTTGCCGAATGTGACCGCGCCGAAGAGATTTCGTCAGGGTTCTGACAAGCGGCGGGCGTGATGTCCTTCAGTGGTGTGACATCTGCACCGCAGTTCGCCAGCGGTCGCTTCAATCAGAATTCGAATGAAATTGACCTCTAGCGCTTATCTGGAAAGCGCTACCAGCTATCAATACAATAGCAATTTGCCAAACCTGCGGCAAGCAGCAATGGCAACGCCCGGGTAAGGTGGCAGGCTTGCCCAAACAGCAACCGCTCACCCACCACCAACGCACCTCTTTCTGCGCTGCCCATGACCACCGCCCCACGCCCCCGCGACACCCACAGCTACGAACCCCGCCAGGGCCACGGCCTGCCGCACGACCCGTTCAACGCCATCGTGGGGCCGCGCCCCATTGGCTGGATCTCCACGCAGAACGCGCAGGGCGCCACTAACCTGGCGCCCTACAGCTTTTTTAACGCCTTCAACTACGTGCCGCCCATCGTGGGCTTTGCCAGCATTGGCTTCAAGGACACGGTGCGCAATGTGCAAGAGACCGGCGAGTTCGTGTGGAACCTGGCCACGCGCGATCTGGCCGAGGTGATGAACCAGACCTGCGCTGCCGTGCCACCCGAGGTGAGCGAGTTTGCACTGACGGGCCTCACCCCCCTGCCCTCCACCCGCGTGCGCCCGCCGCGCGTGGCGCAAAGCCCGGTGACCTTTGAATGCCGCAGCACGCAGATCCTGCAGCTGCAGGGCGTGGACGGAGCCACGGTGGACACCTGGCTGGTGCTGGGTGAAGTGGTGGCCGTGCACATTGACAAGGCACTGCTCAAAGACGGGGTGTATGACACCGCAGGCGCGGGCCACATCCTGCGTGGCGGTGGCCCGGCCGACTACTTCACGGTGGGGCCGGAGCAATTGTTCAAGATGTACCGGCCGCGCTGAGCCCCGCCCCCATGCGTGCCCTGCCCTCGCAGAACCTGTTCAAGATCAAAAAAATCCACACGCACGTGGTGGGATTGGAACTGCGCAGGCACACTCCGACCCCACACTGCAACCCCAACCCTGCCTAGACGAGGTATTCACGTGCTCAATTTTCTGATGTTTGCCGCCGGTCTGGCGGCGCTGGTGGCCGGTGCCGATGTGCTGGTGCGTGGCGCGTCCAAGCTGGCGTTGTCGTTTGGCATATCGCCGCTGGTGGTGGGCCTGACCATCGTGGCCTTTGGCACCAGCGCACCCGAAATGGCGGTGTCCGTTGGAGCCGTTCTCAACGGCCAGACCGACCTGGCCATCGGCAACGTGGTGGGCAGCAACATCTTCAATGTGCTCTTCATCCTGGGGCTTAGCGCGCTCATCGCGCCGCTGATCGTGCATATCCAGCTCATCCGGCAAGAGGTGCCCATCATCATCGGTGCGGCGCTGTTGCTGCTGGTGCTGAGCCTGGACGGCCGCCTGGGGTTGCTCGATGGTGCGCTGCTGTTCAGTCTGATGATGGCCTACACGGTGTTTCTCATCGTGCAGTCGCGCCGCGAGACCCGCGCGGCGCAGGACGCACACGCCGCACCGAACGAGTACGAAACCGAATTGAAGCCCTCTGCACCGGGTGCCTGGGATTCGCGCCTGTGGGTGCAACTGGTGCTGATCGTCGTGGGGCTGGGGCTGCTGGTGATCGGCTCGGACTGGATGGTGACTGCGTCGGTGGTGTTTGCAAAGGCCCTGGGGGTGAGTGATGTCGTGATTGGCCTGACCATCGTGGCGGCAGGTACATCCATGCCAGAGGTGGCCACTTCGATCGCAGCAGCCATCAAGGGCGAGCGCGACATAGCCGTAGGCAATGTGGTGGGCAGTAATACCTTCAACATCCTCGGCTGTTTGGGGCTATCGGGTCTGGTTTCTGGCAGCACGGGCTTGGTGGTGCCTCCTTCGGTGATGGCCTTCGATATGTGGGTGATGCTGGCCGTGGCGCTGGCCACGCTGCCCATCTTTCTTTCAGGCCGCGAGATTGCGCGGTGGGAAGGCGGCGTGTTCCTGGGCTACTACGTGGCCTACGTTACCTACCTCATCATGTCCGCGCAGGACCACGCCGCGCTGCCCACGTTCTCGACCGTGATGCTGGGCTTTGTCATCCCACTCACGGTGGTCACGCTGGTGGTGTCGCTGATCCGGCGGCCACAGCCCCCAGCGACGCCCAAAAGCTGATCCACACAGCGCTACTACTGCGCAGGCGTCCCGCACAACCCGCCCTGCGGGTTGCGCGCCCATTGCTCGGTCCAGGCCCACACTTGCTGAACACCGTCTACACCCGCTGCGGAGCGCTGCAGGCCGTGGTCGGCACCCTCCATGCGCCGTGCGCAGTAGGGCGCGGTGCGCAAGCGGGCCAGCTCCTCAAATGACGCGTAGGCTTCGGCAGGCACCAGCGCATCGTCAGTGCCCCACACTTGGAGCAGTGGCCAGGGGCTGCGTAGCAGCGGCAAGGTCAACGGCCAGTTGCGAAGGTCGCGCCAGTAGCCCAGGCTGCGCCCCTGCACCACCACAGTGTCTGGGGGAGCGCCCGCCACAATCCGCGACAACGCGGCCCAGTCGGCCTCTGCGCCCAGGCGGCGGGCCTGCAGCGCGCCAACCTCCTGAGGGTCCAGCCCGCTGGAGCCGATGAGCACCAGGCCCGCCAGATGCGGTACCTCGGGGGCAAGTGCGGGCAACAGTTCTGCGCCCTCCGATATGCCGACCAGCAGCTGCGGCAACGCGGGCTGCCCCTGGCGCAACGCCGCATCGGCACGCAAGGCCGCACGCGCGTGTTTGAGCCAGGTGGAATGCCTGTCCCGCCACACAAACAGGTGCGGGCAATGGGCGGGGGCTGTGCGCGCCTGGGGGTCCACCCACGGCTTGTGCAGCACCAGCACCTGGGCATGCAGAAGGCCGGCAAAGTAGCGCTCGGCAATCGGCCCCATGCCCGCGCAGCCCGAGCCCGGAATCACAATCACCCGGTAGCGCAGCGGTGCGGTGCGTTCGCTGCGCTGCAACGTCCGGAGGATGGCGCCGTCGGCACCGGGCAGGGGCCGCTGCGCGAACCCTTCTGCAGGGATCTGTGTGGGCGCCGCCAGGACGTCTACGGCGTGCGCGGCGTGCGCGGCGTGCGCGGGGTGCGCGGGGTGCGCGGGGTGCGCGGGGTGCGCGGGGTGCGCATCCTCTGGCGCCTGCACCTCCGGTGGCGGCGCAGCGCAGCCGGACAAAACAGACGCTACAGCAACCACGACACCCACGACCATAAAAAAGGCCAGCGCGGGGCTGGCCTTGGAGCGGCGCTGCGTGGCGACGGCTGGGGGCGTCACTGCGGGCACGGTGGCGCGATCCTCACTTGAGGATCAGCACCTGTTCAGGTTGCTGTTGCTGCTGCTGGGGCGTGGGCTGGCCGCCCTGCTGGTACACCACAGGCGGACGCACGCCACGGGCCAGGTGGGCATCGGTGTAGCCCAGTTGCGTGGCGAGCTGCGCGTACACGTCCTGCGCCAGCGACTGGGAGGTTTCGCGCATCACCTTGGCGCGGTTGGGCGGTGCGATGTCACCGCGAACCGACAAAATCTTGGTGTCGTTGCCTTCGCCCTGGGCGGAGAACGCGGCCTTGATCTCGTAGGTCTTGGTGTTGATGAGCGAGAAGTCGGCCAGCAGCTGCAGGCCGTACTGCCGCGTGGCGCTGCTGGTGCCTTGCAGGGGCGACAGCGCATCGGTGAAGTCGATGCTGGAGACCACACCGAACAGCACGTAGTCGGCACCGGCGAACTCGCCCTTCTTGATGCGGGCGATCACGTTGCCGACCTCAGGCTGCACCTGGGGCGTGGCCATCTTGCCGCCCTGCACCTGGTTGAGCACCTGTTCGGCCTTGGACGGCTGGGGCTTGCCCGCGTCAAAGCCCTTGCCCTGCACCAGACGGAAGTACGTGCCCTGTAGCAGCGCACCCTTGATGTCATTGGTGTAGCCGCCCAGCTCGCGTTGCTCGATGTAGCTGTAGCGCCCGGCCACATAGGTGCCGCTGGCCTGCTCGGACGCCTGCATGGAGTGGCTGCCCGAGTGCGAGCCCGATCCGCCATACGGCCCATTGCTGTGGCCGCCGCTGTGGCTGCCACCGGCGCTCATCTGGCTGCTGCGCTGGTAGGTGCCCGCCATGAAGTACTCGGACACGCGCTGCGCGTAGGCAAGGTCGGTCACAGCGATCTTGGGCGCAGTGTTCTGCTGCGCGTGGGCGGTAGCGCCCCAGGCCACGGCGGTGGCGGCAATCACGGCCAGGGCCGCGTTCAAGGTGGTTCTGCGTTGCATGGTGTGCTCCTCAGCGCTTGCTGGTTTTGCGAATCTCTTTTTCGTCCTGCCATTCGATCGTGCCTTCCTGCACGTCAAACAGCTTGAGCGTGAACTTGTAGTACACGTCCTTGGTGGCGTTGTTCTGCTTGACGATGCTCGTCAGCTCGCCTTCCATGCTGTACTTGGCGGCGGTCATCTGGCCGACCTTGGCGGTGGTGCCCTGCTTGTACAGGCCGCTCTGGTTCTGGCGCTGCAGCTCGTCCACACCGGCCTGCATTTCGTTGATGGAGCGCACAAAACGCACCTTGCCCGACTTGACCAGCGAGGTCTGGATCGAGTTCATCACGTTGGTGGTGTCGATGTATTCGCTGGTCTTGTTCTTGACCGTGGAGATGGTCACCGTGGGGCGACCCTGGAAGATGCCGGTTTCGAGCAAACCGCCAGTCATCTTCTCGGCAATCATCTGCAGGTCGGTGGAGCCGAATTCGTTGGTCACCAGCTCCACAGCCTTGGCGTCGCCGTAGTTGACCTGGCGGTCAAAACGCACGGTGGGCGAAGACAGGTTCTGGCAGGCCGAGAGGGCCAGGGTGCTGGCCGCGAAGGCCAGGATCAGCGCGCTGCGCTGGATGGTATTTTGGGTCATGGTTCTTAACTCCTCACTCAATCTTCGGTGGTAGCGCTGGTTCAGCGCGGTTCTACGTTCATTTCAAGGCGCAGGTCGACCGCCGCAGCGGTGGGTGCAACGCTCTTGACGGTCTGCTGGCCCAGGCCCAGCACGCTCATCTGCTTCCACGATTCGCCGTCGCCCACCTGGTTGCCCACCTGGTCCAGCCACTTGAAGCGGTAGAACACGGTGCGGTCGGTGCGGCCCATGTTGGCCATGTCGGCCTGCACCACCAGGATGTCGTTCTTGCGCACGATGCGCATCTCGCGCACGGCAATGCTGTTGGCTTCGCCACGCAGGGCGACTTTGGAGGCCACGGCCAGCGGGGTAGCCGGGTCGTGCTGTTGGGCGCTGGCACTGGTGGCCAGGGTCATCAGGGCTGCACACACCGCAGCGGGAATGGCGGCCGTCAGGCCTGCAGGTTTAAAACGGGTGCTCATGCGAGAGGCTCCTTGAAAAGGGTCAAAAGAGGGTGGATTCAGTTTTTGGCTGCGGCCGCAGGCTTTGCTGCTGGTGCTGCCGCTGCTGGCTTGGCGACGGTGGGCTTGACGGCGGACTGGGGCACCGAGCGTGCACGGTTGTTGGTGGTACGCACGGGCGCAGCGGGTGCCGCTGCGGGCGGTGCAGGCTGGGGTACAGCCGCCACTGCGGGCAGCTGGCCCAGCATGGCGACGTCGCCGGTCAGCACGCTGTTTTCATACAGGCGCAGCGGCACCAGCGCGTACTGACCGTCGATCTTGATCGGCACAGGCAACGCACGGCCATTGATGGTGATGGTGTGCTCGCCCGGTGGCAGGTAGCCACGCGCCACGTACACGCGGCCGGGCAGCATGCGCCACAGGCGGTCGTCGGCCTGCTCCGTGGCCACCGAGGCGACCGCGCCAATCAGCCCCCCCACCAGGCCACCGCGTTTTTGCAGCTCGTTCTGCAGCACGCCCTTGGCCACGGCGCGGGTAAAGCCGCGCAGCACCATGCCGGGCATTTCGTCCTTCAGGGCGCGGCGGGCCATCACGTTTACGTCCACCACTTTTTCGAGCTTGAGGTCAGTGCCAGCGGCAGAGATCGTCGTGAGTAGCGGGTCGGTGGACGGCTCGATCACAGGGTACGAAATGCTGGCCGTGACCATGCCGCGGCCAGTGGGCACGGGCAAGGTGAAAGCCTTGGGCTTGCGGGCAGGCGCATCGCCCGCTTCGACCACGAACAGCACGTCGGTCATGCGCTGGCGGCGCTTCCAGGTGAAGCCGGTGCGCGTATCCAGCCCGCGCAGGCCTTCTTCCAACACCGGGGTGTCGGGCTTGAGTTCAATCGCCTTGCGGTAGCCCGGCGCGGCCAGCCCTGGCTCGTTGAGCATCTCGTACAAAAAGCCCGCCAGGTAGTGGCTCAGGGCGTTGGAGTAGCCGTTCTTGAGCGCCAGCACTTCGGGGTCATTCAGCGTCTCTACCGGGTAGCCGTTGAGTTCCTTGCCACCCGAGGTGGCGCCCTTGGCCTTGGCTTCTTCTTCGGCCGCCAGGGTTTCCTTGGAGCGGAACTCGGCAATGATGGCCTCCCGCTCGTGCGTGCGCTTGATGTCGACGCGGGCGTTTTCAAAGTCCCCCACAGCCACGCGGTTCAGGGCAAGGCGCGTGGTCAGCCATACCTTTTCGTAGTCCTGGCCTTCATAGACCTTCAGGCGTTCGCTGATCAGTGCCGCGCCCACGGTGCCCATCAGCTTGGACGGGTTGGTCTTGGCGGTTTCTTCCCATTCCTTGACCTTGTTGTCGGCCAGCAGAAAGGCGTTGGTGCTGTCAGGGTAGCGGCGGTCCATGCGCAGCAACTCGCCACGTTCCATGTTGTAGAGCAGCGCAGTTTTTTCTTCTTCTGTCTTGGCGGTGCTTTCCAGGCTGGCCAGCGCCGCAGGGATGCCGCCCGTGCGGCCTGCGCTTTGCATGTCGGTCGCCAGCTTGTCATGGCTTTGCATGGTGGCGCAGCCTGTGAGCGCTGCGCTCAGCGTCAGCACCCACAAAAGGCGCGGGCGAACGCGCAGGCGGGAACGAGAGGCCAGTGTGGGCTGGTGGGTGGTCATGAATGCTCCTTGCAGATCGGACGGTTGAGCAACAGAAAACCCCGGCCCTGCCCACGCGCGCGGCGGCACCACACTGCAGGAACACCGTTCAGGGTGTGCCGCGCTAGATGCTGCCGATGACTGTGGTCGAAGACCGGATAAGGGTGGTGCAGGCAACCCGTGCGCCCCCTCCCGGCGCTTTGGCGTGCTGCTTGCAGCCCCCTCAGGCTGTGTGTTTCTTGGTTGTTTTGTGTAGGTTTGTAGCCTGGGGCGCAATGTAGCAAAAGCTTGTATCTTTTCTGTAACCGTGCAACGCAGCGGAAACAGGTAGAGACACATCGCATGTCATGCGTCCGTGCGGTTCAGGGGCATGCGATAGAGCCACACCACCCGCCCGCCCGGTGCCCGCAGCTGCGCGCTGGGCAACACAGCGGGGATCGCGAACTCCAGGCTGACCAGCCAGGCCCCAGGCGCCAGCTCGGCCTCGGCTTTGGCTGCGGCGCGTGCCATGCTCTCGGGCCGTTGAAACAGGTACACCATGCGGTAGCCGCTCCAGTCGACCGCCCACATGTCGCCACGCCGCACATAGGCCCAGGGGCAGCGCAGCGCACACAGCAGGCGCAGCGGCCAGCTCCACTCCACACCTTCGAGCTGCGCAGCCGGGTAGGCATGGCGCAGCGCCTTCAAACCGTCGCCCACGCCACAGCCTGCATCCAGCACCCGCGCGCCCAAAGGCAGCGGCGCCTGCAGAGCCAGCGCCTGCAGCGCATAGCGTGGTGTAGGGAACAGCGGCGCATCGCGCCAGGCGTTCAGCGGATAGACCAGCAACAACAGCGACAGCGGCACCAGCCAGGCCCAGTTGGGCAGGCTGGCCGCCCCCAGCAGCGCCAGCGACAGCGGAAACCCTGTGGCAATCAGCCCCCGGCGCCACCAGCTGCCGCCCAACACACTGGCCGCAGTACCCAGCAGACAGGCCGCCACCAGCGCAGCCACCGCAGGCACCGCCGCACGCTGCAGCAGCACAAAAACCAGCCACGCGCACGCCCACGCCATCAATGCGGGCAGGGGCCAGGGCAAACGCAGGGCCATAGGGTTCTCAGCCGCCGAGGGGCCCAACCCGCAGGGGGTTGGAGGACCGTTGTGCGAGGCGCAAAAGGGGCATGGTGGTGGGCTTCAAGGAGATGCGTGAATCACCCGGCTATCCATCGTGGGCCGCAGAACGGCGCTTTCGCCGCCCTGTGAAGAGGCCTTGCGGTCAACCCGGGTGTGTTGAACGCAGCGCAGTGTAGGCCCCGCACAGACGCATTTTGCCTGCGCAAGTTACTTGTGGAAACCGTTTGTGTGCGCTATTTCACGCATGTTTGCGCGGGGACAGACCGGAACCGTCCCGCCGGTTGATCAGCCCCGCAAGCGATCGATCAGCCCATTCAGAGCTTCGAGCGAACCAAACTGAATCGCCAGCTCGCCCATGTCTTCCACCCGGCCGTGGCGCTTGACGCGCTTTTTCACACGCACCTCGACTTCGGCCATGAGCAGGTCCGACAACTCTTCTTCCACGCGCTTCAGGTCGCGCGACTTTTCCTTCTGGGGCTTTTGCGGCACCAGGCTGAACTCGGCACCGATCTTCTTGACCAGCGCTTCGGCCTCGCGCACCGACAGCTTCTTGGCCGCAATCTGGTTGCCCGCCGTGATCTGCGCAGCGCGGTCCAGCGACAGCAGCGCGCGTGCATGGCCCATGTCGATGTCGCCCGCCATCAGCATGGTCTGCACGGGCTCGGCCAGGTTCAGCAAGCGCAGCAGGTTGCTGGCGGCGCTGCGCGACCGGCCCACCGCTTGCGCGGCCAGCTCGTGCGTCAGGCCAAATTCTTTGACCAGGCGCTGCAGCCCGTGCGCTTCTTCCAGCGGGTTGAGGTCTTCGCGCTGGATGTTCTCAATCAGCGCCATGGCCGCCGCCGACTCGTCGGGCACATCGCGCACCAGCACCGGCACCTCGGCCAGGCCCGCCAGGCGCGACGCCCGAAAGCGCCGCTCGCCCGCAATGATTTCGTACTTGCCGGCGTTGTCGCCACCCGTCAGGCGCCGCACCAGGATGGGCTGCATGATGCCCTGGGCCTTGATGCTTTCGGCCAGCTCGTACAGCGCGCCCTCGTCCATGCGCGTACGCGGCTGGTACACGCCGGGCACCAATTCAGACAGCGGCAGGCTGCTGGGCAGCCCGGCCTCGGCCGCCTGGGCCTGCTCCACTTTTTCTTCGACCTTGGGGCCCAGCAGGGCTTCCAGGCCGCGGCCGAGGCCCTTGGGTTTTTTGGTGACCATGAAATGCTTCTCAGGAAAAAAATGGAGGAAAGAGTCTTCAGCGGTCGATGATGACCAGCGTGCCATGGCTGCCGGGCGCCACCGCGTGAGGCACCCCAGCAGGCACGATGAACACCTCGCCTGCATTCACCTCGGTAACCTGCCCTTGCAGGTCCAGGCGCATGCAACCGTCGAGCACCAGCAGCGCCTCGTCAAAGTCGTGCGATTCATCGGGATAGGCCGCGTCGTCCATGCGCAGCACCTTGAGGTTGGCGCCTGCTGCCCGGCCCACGACCGTGGAGTTCCAGGCGCGGGGCAGTTGGTGGGCGATGGCGGACAGGTTGATTTTTGACATGGACAGGAATTGGCAACATTTCAGGGCGTGGTGCGGCGCGCCGCACGGCGCTTCTTGCGGCCACGCCACAAACGAAGCCACACACCGCATGCGATGGCCAAGAGCACCAGAGCCAGCATGAACTGCCCCAGCGCGCCCACTACCACGGCACCGCCTGGAAGAAACCAGGAGAGCATGGTGAGCGGCGCCTCGATCCACACGGGATCGAGCCTTTTTTGCGGTGGCGCTGCGGGCGGCTCAGCCGATCCGGGCCTGCGCCAGAAGGTCCGCAGCTTCATGCAACATCACCCGCCAATTCCTGCAGCCAAGCGTGGCCTTCGACCCATTCGCCCAGGCCCGACTCGGAATTGATATGCCCGCGCTCGCCGTAATCGACAAACCGCGCGCCCCAGGCCTGGGCCAAACCTTCCGCGCGCTCGAAGCTGCAATACGGATCATTGCGGCTGCCCACCAGCACGGAGGGGAAGGGCAGCGGCTGGCGCGCAATGGGTGCCCAGCCGTGGATCTGCGCGGCCAGGTCGGGCCGCTCCACGTCGCCCGGCGCCACCAACAAAGCGCCCTGCACCTTGGCGGCGTGGCGGGTGTGCGCTGCCCACCAGGCGGTGAGAACGCAGCCCAGGCTGTGCGCCACCAGCACCACGGGGCCGTCGGCATCGACCACGGTTTCTTCCAGGCGCGCCGACCAGTCGCCGCGCAGCGGTCGCATCCAGTCGTGTTGCTCCACGCGGTGGTAGCCGTGCTGGGCCTCCCACAGGCTTTGCCAGTGGTCGGGACCTGAGTTCTGCCATCCGGGCAAGAGGAGGATGTTAGATGCCTTCATTACTACTATATTGATAGCTACTAGCGCTTATCCATCAAGCGCTAGAGGCCATTTTGGCTATAGAAACGGCGGCAGCGGGCATGGTCTGCACGCGGTCCACCATCTCTTGCGCAAACTCCACAAACGCCTGGCTGCCCTTGGCCGCCGGGTCAAACACCACTCCGGGCAAGCCGTAGCTGGGCGCCTCGGCCAAACGCACGTTGCGCGGAATCACGCTGTTGAACACCTTCTCGCCAAAGTGGCCCTTGAGCTGGTCGCTGACCTGCTGCTGCAGGGTGATGCGCGGGTCGAACATCACGCGCAGCAAGCCAATGATCTGCAGGTCGGTATTGAGGTTGGCATGCACCTGCTTGATGGTGTTGACCAGATCGGTCAGCCCTTCGAGCGCGAAGTACTCGCACTGCATGGGCACGATCACACCGTGTGCGCTGCACAAGCCGTTGAGCGTGAGCATGCTCAAAGACGGAGGGCAGTCGATAAGCACAAAGTCGTAGTCGCCATCGGCCTCGGCCAGCGCGGCCTTCAAACGCTTTTCGCGGTGGTCCAGCGCCACCAGTTCCACCTCGGCACCCGCCAGTTCGCGGTTGGCGCCCAGCACCCAGTAGCCACATTTTTCCGACAGCACCGCAGCCTCTTTGACCGAGGCGGATTCGAGCAGCACGTCGTACACCGTGAGGTCGAGGCTGCGCTTGTCCACGCCCGAACCCATGGTGGCGTTGCCTTGGGGGTCCAGGTCCACCATCAACACACGCTGGCCGATCTTGGCCAGGCCTGCAGCAAGGTTGACGGTGGTGGTGGTCTTGCCAACGCCACCCTTTTGGTTGGCAACGCAGAAAATTTTGGCCATGTGGGTGTTGCAGTCCGTGTTGTTGTCGTTGTTGTTTTATTTGGAGATGGCCAGCTTGATGCCAAAACCGATCAGAAAGACGCCCGCCACTTTTTCCAGCACGCGGCCGATGCGCGGGTTGGCGCGCATGCGCTCGGCCAAATGGTGGGTGAGCAGCACGGCCACCAGCCCATAGATGAATGTCAGCACCGCCACCGTGGCCGCCATCACGCCAAAGGTCAGCAGCCCCTGGTGACGGGCCGGGTCTACAAACAGCGGGAAGAACGCCATGTAGAACACGATGGCCTTGGGGTTGAGCAAGGTGATGAGCCCTGCCTGCTTGAAGTAGTGGCGCGGCTGGATGTTGAGGATGGGTTGTGCACCGGGTTTGGCAGTGAGCATCTTGAAGCCCAGCCAGGCCAAGTAGGCCGCGCCCAGCCACTGCACCGCGCTGAAGGCCGTGGGGTAGGTGGCCAGCAACGCCGCCACACCGGCCACCGCCGCCCACATCAGCACTTGGTCACCCGCAATCACGCCCATCGTGGCCGCTATGCCGCCGCGAATGCCGCCCTTGCTGGTCGAGGTGATGAGCGCCAGATTGCCAGGGCCTGGAATGGCCAGGAACAACACAATGGCGGCAACAAAGGCGCCGTAGTCTGCGATGCCGAACATGATTCACCCTCTTGATTGGTTGCACTTTTCTCGGAACAGCTTCATCGGAATATCCCCCAATCCGCTGACTCGGTCGCCCTGAAAAGAGACCGAGTACCGCATGTCGGCTGCAGCTCCCTCAAAGAAAATGACCGCGCCATCGCCACGGATCACATCGTCTTTCGGGTAGTAACTCGCAGAAGGATATTCATCTCCAACCGCGTACTGAAATCGCGTCCCCGGTGCGTGTTTCAAAATTTCTGCAACGACCGCTTTTCTGCGCCCATCTGCTACATCTTCAAAGCGCGTCACAACAATGACGGTGGCGCGCTCAATTTGCTTTTCGAGCGGTAAATCATGCAGCGAGGGCTGCTCGGTGTGCGCCTTATTCGCAATCCCAGACGCACCTGACAAAGATGGGCCAAAGTAGATTGTCTTACCTTCAGAGCCAATGGGCGGTGTTATCAGCACTGAGGCCAAAAGCCAACCTAACAACCCTACAGAGACAAAAAATCCCGCCCCAAATACCAAACCGTTGAAGAACTTTTGCAGCATCGTGCGCGCACCCATCCGAGGACTCAGGAAGGACGAGTGTAATCGGCCATCTATCCGTTCTGACAGCGCATCCAGATGATGCAGCGCTCGGCGTCGAGGCCGGGAACGGTGAGCTGTTCCACGTGAAACACCGACACATCCGCAGGCAGCGCCGCGATCTCGTCCTCGGGGTGCTTGCCCTTCATAGCCAGCCAGACTCCATACGGCGCCACCAGCGCAGCCCGCGACCAGGTCACAAAGTCGGGCAACGAAGCAAAGGCGCGGCAGCTGATGATGTCAAAGGGTGTCGTCAGCGTCTCGACCCGCGCGTGCACGCCATGCAGGTTGCGCAGCTTCAGCGCCACCGCCGCCTGCTGAATGAAGGCCGCTTTTTTTCCCACGGTGTCTACGCAGCTCACATCCACGTCCGGGCAGCAGATGGCAAACACCACGCCGGGCAGACCGCCGCCGGAGCCGACATCGAGCAGCTTCACCGGCAACACCGCCCCACCCTGCTGCAAGCCCGCCACATGCCGACGCAGCGGCGCCACGGCGGCGAGGCTGTCTAGCAGGTGGTGCGTCATCATCTCCTGCGGGTCACGCACAGCCGTCAGGTTGTAGACCTTGTTCCACTTCTGCAGCAGGGCCAGAAAATCCATCAATAGATTGACCTGGGCATCGGTCAAGCCCAGGGCCAAAGCATCTGAGCCCGCCTGCAGCTGCTGGCGCAAAGTGTCGTTGTTCACTGCCGTCGTCATGCCGCCACTTCTCCCTCTGCCTTGGCAGCCGCAGCCGCCGTAAACTCCTTGAACCCGCCCTTCTTCAAATGCACCATCAGCAGCGAGATCGCAGCGGGGGTGATGCCCGTGATGCGTGACGCGTGGCCCAGGGTTTCGGGCCGGTGGCGGCTGAGCACCTGGCGTGCTTCGATGCTCAGTGCCGTGACTTGCATATAGTCCAGCTCGGCCGGCAGGCGCAGTTTTTCAAAATGCGCAGCGCGGCCCACCTCATCCCGCTGCCTGTCGATGTAGCCCGCGTACTTGGCAGCAATCTCCACCTGCTCCACCACAGGCTCGCTTAGCTCGCCCAAGGTTTCACGTGAAACATCCTGGGACGCATACTTGCCGCCATCCATCGACATCAGATTGGTGTAGTTCACATCCGGGCGGCGCAGCAGTTCAAACAGGTTGTATTCATGCTCGATGCTCTTGCCCAGCACCCGCTCGGACTCCGCCGCTGGCAGGCTGCGCGGATTCACCCAGGTAGCTTTCAGGCGTTCTGTTTCACGTGAAACAGCATCGCGCTTGCGGCTGAACGCATCCCAGCGCGCGTCATCCACCAGGCCCATACGGCGCCCTGCTTCGGTCAGGCGCATGTCCGCGTTGTCCTCCCGAAGCTGCAGGCGGAACTCGGCCCGGCTGGTGAACATGCGATAGGGCTCGGTCACGCCCTTGGTGATCAGATCGTCCACCAGCACGCCCAGGTAGGCCTCGTCGCGACCAGGCAGCCAAGGCGTGTCGCCCCGGCACTGCAACGCGGCGTTGATACCTGCAAACAAACCCTGCGCCGCGGCCTCTTCGTAGCCCGTGGTGCCATTGATCTGCCCGGCAAAAAACAGGCCCTGGATCTGCCGCGTCTCAAAGCTGCTCTTGAGCGAGCGCGGGTCAAAGTAGTCGTACTCGATGGCGTAGCCGGGGCGCAGGATATGCGCGTTCTCCAGCCCCTTCATGCTGCGCACCAGGTCGTACTGGATGTCGAACGGCAGGCTGGTGCTGATGCCGTTGGGGTAGAACTCGTGCGTGGTCAGGCCCTCGGGTTCCAGAAAGATCTGGTGGCTGTCTTTGTCGGCAAAGCGGTTGATCTTGTCTTCCACGCTGGGGCAATAGCGCGGGCCCACGCCCTCGATCTTGCCGGTGAACATGGGGCTGCGGTCAAAACCGCTGCGGATGATCTCGTGGGTGCGCTCGTTGGTGTGGGTCACCCAGCAGGGCATCTGGCGCGGGTGCATGGCGGTATTGCCCATGAAACTGAACACAGGCACCGTACCCTCGTTCACGCCGCCCGGCATGCCGTCACCGGGTTGCTCCGCGCACTTCGAAAAGTCGATACTGCGGCCGTCCAGCCGGGGCGGCGTTCCAGTTTTCAGGCGCCCCTGGGGCAGTTTCAACTCTTTCAAACGTGCCGACAGCGACACCGCAGGTGGGTCCCCTGCTCGTCCTGCAGCGTAGTTGTTCAGGCCCACATGGATCTTGCCGTCAAGGAAAGTACCGGCCGTCAGCACCACCGTGCGGCTGCGGAACTGGACGCCCACCTGGGTGACGGCACCCACCACCCGGTCACCCTCCACCATCAAATCGTCCACGGCCTGCTGAAACAGCCACAGGTTAGGCTGGTTCTCCAGCATGCGGCGGATAGCGGCCTTGTACAGAATGCGGTCGGCCTGGGCGCGCGTGGCACGCACGGCCGGGCCCTTGGAACTGTTGAGAATGCGAAACTGAATGCCGCCCTCGTCCGTGGCCAGGGCCATGGCACCACCCAGAGCATCCACCTCTTTCACCAGGTGGCCCTTGCCGATGCCACCGATGCTGGGGTTGCAGCTCATCTGCCCCAGCGTCTCGATGTTGTGGGTCAGCAGCAGCGTTTTGCTACCCATGCGCGCAGCAGCCAGCGCGGCCTCGGTGCCTGCATGGCCACCGCCGACAACGATCACATCAAATTCCTGGGGGTACAACATGGGGGAGCTCCGGGGCCGTGCTGGCCCAATGGTCAAGTCGCCTGCATCAGCGCGGGCAACCCGCGATTTTCCCACTTTGCATTCGCCACGTCGCGGGTCGGGTCAGCAAGGTGGTTGTTTCACGTGAAACCTGCTTGCAGGAATCCTGCCCCCTGCCTGTGATTCAATCGCACGCATGCCCAACACCACCACATCCACCCCTTCGCTGCTGATCTTTGCGGGCAGCACGCGCCAGCAATCGTTCAACCGCAAACTGGCCCACGCCACCGCCGCCATTGCACGCGACGCAGGCGCCACCGTCACGCTGCTGGAGCTGTCGGACTTCGACATCCCGATGTACAACGCCGACCTCGAAGCCCAGGGCACACCGGCCGACGTGATCCGGCTCAAAGAGATTTTGTGGCAGCACCCCGCCTGGATCATCTGCTCGCCCGAGTACAACGGCAGCTACACCGCACTGCTCAAGAACACCATCGACTGGGCATCCAGCCCCGTCAAAGGCAACCCCGACTGGCAAGACGGCGGCAAGAGCTTTCGAGGCAAGGTGGCAGGCATGCTCAGCGCATCGCCTGGCGCTTTGGGCGGCTTGCGTTCACAAAGCCACTTGGCGCCCCTGCTCATCAATCTGGAATGCTGGCTCGCGCCCAAGACGTTTGCACTGGGCTCGGCCGGCAGCGCGTTTGACGACAGCGGCGCCCTCATCCAGCCAGCCCACCGCGACCGTGTGCACGCCGTGGTGGACCAGGTGCTGTGGGCCTCCGCCCGGCTGCAACCGGACGCAGGCCAGTAAAGGTAAACCGAAGGTGGACTGCCGCCCCGGCTGCGGAGCCTGCTGTACGGCGCCTTCCATCAGCTCACCCATCCCGGGCATGCCGCAGGGCAAGCCTGCGGGTGTGCGATGCATTCAGCTGGGAGACGACGCACGCTGCCGCATTTTTGGGCAGCCAGAGCGGCCAGCGGTGTGCGGCGGGTTGATGCCGTCGGTAGAGATGTGTGGCGCCAGCAATGGGCAAGCATTGGCGTATCTGACGCGGCTGGAGCTACTGACGCAGCCAGGAAGTGCTGGCTGAACCGGTGGCATCACCGGCTCTCGTCCCGGCAGGCGCAGTGCCCGCTACGTCATGGAGTGCAGTCCCACCTTGTTGCCCTCGGTATCCACAAAGTGGGCAAAGAAGCCAAAGTCGTTGCCGATCTCCGTCTTGGGAACAACCACCGCCCCACCCGCCTGCTCAACGCGCCCCAGCATCGGGGCCAGGTCGTCCCCACCATTGAGGTACACCATCGTCCCGTTTTGCGAGGGCACGCTGCCCTCACCCTGCACAAGCGCGCCGCCGATAGCGTTCGGGTCGGTGCAAAGCATGCCCATCGTCGTCGGGCCCATTTCCATCGTGGTTATGGTGGTGCCAAGAACCGTTTCGTAAAAGGTTTTGGCACGGTCGAAGTCGGTGACGGGAATCTCGAACCAGTTCAATGCATGGGGCATGGTGTGTCCTCAAGATAGATGAAATTAACGAACCGCCTTCGAATTTTTGTGCAGGCTGGCCCCACACGACAAGCAGATTCTGAGGGCGTCTTTTTACTGCGCAAGATCAAGGCTTGGGCAACGCACGATCCTCCCGGCACGCCTTCAAGGGCTTCGCCACCGCCGAAGCAATGCGCAGCACCCGCTGATCACTGCGGTCCACCACCACCTTCATACACGCACACCCGTAGCCATAGTGGCCATTGGTTTTCTTCCACTGCGCATCGGTGAACACGGGCCAGTCGCCTTCGGCGCTGTCACCACCCTGGGTGGAGACCACCCATTCCCCGTCGCGGTCGGTCAGGCTGGCGTTGTTGGGGGTGGGGTTGTGAAACCAGCCGCAGCGGTTTTCCAGCGGCGGGGCAACGCCAGCGACGGGGTGCGATGTTTGCGATGTTTGCGATGTTTGCGATGTTTGCGATGTTTGCGATGTTTGCGATGTTTGCGATGTTTGCGGTTGGGCCAGGGCTTGGGTCGCCCACGGCATCAGCGCTACCAAGAGCGTTGCCGCCACCGCCTTCGCCCCGTTGCCCATCCGGCCCGCGAGAGACGTTGCCTGCGCGCTCCGGGTTTCATACAAATCTGCCATCTCTGCATCCTTTCAATTTCAGGTCAAAAGTGCCTCTAGCGCTTATACAGCAAGCGTTAGCAGCTATCAAAATAAAAGCTACCACGGTGGCACTGTCACAAAACAGCTACCCCCAGCGTCTGTACTAAACCAAGAGGGCTTCCATCCCACGCCGCCATGACCACAACTCCCACACCTACCGCAACCGACCCCTTCACCGCCCTGCGCCCCCGCCTCTTCGGCATCGCCTACCGCATGCTGGGCGTGCGCGCCGATGCCGAGGATGTGCTGCAGGACGCCTGGCTGCGCTGGAGCCGCCAGGATGTGGCCGTGCTGCAGTCGGCCGAGGCCTGGCTGGTGACGGTGGTCACGCGGCTGTCCATCGACCGGCTGCGGGCGCTCAAGGCCGAGCGCGAGGCGTATGTGGGCTGGTGGCTGCCCGAGCCGCTGGTGGACCTGCAAGGCGAGGGACACCACCACCAAACGCCCGAATCTGCGGCCGAGCTGGCGGGCGAGTTGTCGGTCGCCTTTTTGTACGTGCTGGAGCGCCTGGGGCCCGAAGAGCGCGCGGCCTTTTTACTGCGCCAGGTGTTCGACTACGACTACCCAGACATCGCCGTGCAGCTGGGCAAAACCGAGGCCAGCTGCCGCCAGATGGTGCACCGCGCCAGCGAGCGTGTGCAGCAGGCGCGCACACGTTTTGAAGTGCCCCAGGCCGTGCACCACCAGCTGCTGCAGCGCTTCATGCGGGCCGCCAAAAGCGGTGACCGCAGCGCCATCGAGGCGCTGCTGAGCGAAGACGCGCAGCTGATTGGCGATGGTGGCGGCAAGGTCGCTGCGTTCCCCAAGCCGCTGCTGGGGCGGTTTCGCATTGCCATGCTGTACTGGGCGCAACACCGCCGTCTGGGCGAGCAGCTGGTCTACCGCATGGCCCTCATCAATGGCGAGCCGGGGCTGCTGCACTACGCCAACGGCCGCCTCGACTCGGCGCAGGCGTTTGTGACGGATGGGGAGCGGATTGTGGGGATTTATGCGGTGCGCAACCCGGACAAGCTGGTGGGTATTCCGGCCACGCTGTGACGGCGCAGCGGCGCCACAGCGTCGTCGTCAATGCACCGCCGCCCGGTGTGCAATGCCAAACCGCTCTGCCATGGTAGCCAACCGCCGGTCCAGTGTCCAGAGCGTGGCGCCAGGCGTCATCAGGGCGGAAGCCAGCAGGCTCAGGTCCACCAGGCCACAACCCAGCCCGAAGAGCCGCTCCCGCTCCACCAACACGATGACTTCGCGCACGGTGGCCTGCTGAGTTGCTTGCAGGCGCTGCAGGTCGGCCAGGGTCTGCGCGCGGGAGGGCGGCGTGCCGCAAGCCAATTCACCCAGCACCAGAGGGTGCATCAGCACAACATCCTGTGCAAGCAACGCCACCAGCGGCGCGTTGCGCTGGCGGAAGTGATCGACCCACACAGAGGTATCCACCAGCACGCGGCCGGTCATGCGGGCACGGCGTCGCTATTGCCGCTATCGCCGCCGTCGCGACGGCGGGGAATCTCGGGCATGTCGGGCGCCGCGCCACCCAACGCTGCAAGCCGCTTGGCCGATTGCACGCGGACAAAGGTCTTGATCGCCTCGCGAAACAGGTCGGCCTTGTCCAGGCCGGGGTCGGCAACCGCCAGGGCTTCTTCGTACAGAGCGTCTTCAATGGTCACGGTCGTTCTCATGGCTTTGCCTCATGTCATCCATTGCGTCATCAATATTGATGCGATTGTGCATCTTCATCCGCATCATTGCAAAAACCAAGGCTCGGAGTCACAAACGCGCCCCCACCACGTCTTAGAGGCATGAACTGTCGCAACACATTGGCGACGCTCATCACCGCCTCTTCTAACCGGACTTTCATCCAAGGAGCCTGTCATGTCATCCAACCAACACACTGCCCGCCTCCCGTACCACCAACTGTCTTCCAAGGCCTTCATGGGCCTGGTGGGCCTGTCTGAAACCATCCAGAAAGGCCCCCTGGGTGTCCGCCTGGCCGAGCTGGTGTTTTTGCGCGTCTCGCAGATCAACGGCTGTGCCTATTGCATGGACATGCACTGGCACGTTCTGGTGAAGGAAGGCGTGGAGCCCCGCCACCTGAACGCAGTGGCGGGCTGGCGCGAGGCGCCGCTCTTCAGCGACCGCGACCGCGCCGCCCTGCGCTGGGCCGAGATCCTGACCGCCACCCCGCACAGCGACCCGAGCGATGAGGAATTCGCCAGGCTGCAGGCCGTCTTCAACGAAGCGGAAGTCTCCGAACTGGGCTTTGCGGTGGGCGTGATCAATGCCTGGAACCTGATCAACGCAGGCATGCGCGCGCCGATTCCAGAAACACCGGCCGTGTAAATTTCAAGCCAAAATGGCCTCTAGCGCTTATTCAGCAAGCGCTGACAGCTATCAATTTTGCACAACCTGCGCCACCATCGACCGCCGCCTGTGTAGCGTGCCTGACAGTCATCCACGCCACGTCGCCCTACAGTGGCGTCTCCCCACCAACACAGACAGCGGAGACACCACCCCATGCTCAACATCCCCTCGCTGCAGGGCAGCGTCAGCCCCGAAGAATGGCAACTGCGCTGCGACCTGGCCGCGTGCTACCGGCTCGTCGCGCTGTACGGCTGGAGCGACCTGGTCTTTACCCACATCAGCGCCAAGCTGCCCGAATCGGTGTCGGGCGCGGGCGAGCACCACTTCCTCATCAACCCGTACGGCCTGATGTTCGACGAGATCACGGCGTCGAGCCTGATCAAGGTGGACATGCAGTGCAACAAGCTGCATGAGTCGCCCTTCCCCGTGAACCCGGCGGGCTTCGTCATCCACAGCGCCGTGCACGAGGCCCGACCCGAGGCAGGCTGCGTGCTGCACACCCACACGCGTGCTGGCGTGGCCGTGAGCGCGCAAAAGGACGGCGTGCTGCCCATCAGCCAGCAAAGCACCTTTGTGCTGGGCTCGCTGGCGTACCACGAGTACGAAGGCGTGGCCTTTCGCGACGAAGAAAAGCCGCGCCTGCAGGCCGACTTGGGGCAAGCCAACTTCCTCATGCTGCGCAACCATGGGTTGCTCACTGTGGGCAAGACCATTGCCGATGCGTTTTTGTCGATGTACACGTTCGAGAACACCTGCCGCATTCAGATTGATGCGCAGTCCGGCGGCGAGCTGACCCAGGTGAACCCGAAAATTGTGAGCGGCGTGGCGCAAGCCATGCGCGTGCAGACCGGCGGGCTCGGTGGCGCGTTTGCCTGGCCTGCGCTGCTGCGCAAAGTGCAGCGCGACCTGCCTGGTTACGACAGCTGACAACTTGCGACAGGCAGGCAAAAGGCGGCACCCAGCAAAGAAGCCACGCAGCGCATAGGATGCGTTTCCTTATCTTTTCTGAAGGACTTCCATGAAGCTGTACTACTCGCCTGGCGCCTGCTCCCTGTCACCCCACATTGCGCTGCACGAAGCAGGCCTGGCCTACACCCCGGTGCTGGCCAGCACCAAAAGCCACAAGCTGCAGGACGGCACGGATTTTTACAGCATCAACCCGCTGGGCTACGTGCCCGTGCTGGAGCTGGACGACGGCACGCGCCTGCGCGAGGGCCCGGCCATCGTGCAATACATTGCCGACCAGGTGCCCCTGAAGATGCTGGCGCCCGTGAACGGCAGCCTGCAGCGCTACCGCCTGCAAGAATGGCTCACCTTCATCGGCACCGAGGTCCACAAGGGCTTCAGCCCCCTGTTCAACCCCGCCACACCAGAAGACTACAAGCCCATGGTGCGGGAGCGACTGCTGCAACGCCTGCAGTGGGTAGACAGCCAGCTGGCAGACAAGCAGTACATCATGGGCGACCAGTTCACCGTGGCCGACGGTTACCTTTTTACGGTGACGAACTGGACCAAGCCCACCCAGCTGGATATCTCGGGTCTGGCGAACCTGGCCGCCTACCGCGAACGTGTGGGCGCGCGCCCTGCAGTGCAAGCCGCGATGAAGGCCGAGGGACTGCTGAAGTAACGCTACAGCGGGCGCTGCCGCCACGCCACCAGCGCCCCCACCCACAGCGCGCAGGCCGAGAACACCAGCCCGCGCGGCAAACCGCCGGGGCCGTCGGCGATGAAGCCCACCACGGTGGGCCCCACGATCTGCCCCAACGCAAACACGATGGTGAACGCACTGATGCCGCTGGCCCATAACGCCTGCGGCAGGTTGTGCCGCACCAGCGCGGTGGTCGACGCCACCACCGACAAAAACACCCCGCCAAACAACAGGCCCGACGCCAACATCACCGGCCATGCCGAAGTCAGCGCGGGCAGCACCGTGGCCACGCCCAGCAGGCCATTGAGCAAGGCCAGCGCCTGCCCGCCCCGGCTGCGGTCCAGCAAGCCCGCCCAGATGCGCGAGGACAGAACCACCGCCAGCCCCAGCAGCGCATAAAACCAGGTCACGGCCTCCGCGCTGGCACCCTGTTCACGCAGCAGCGCCACGACAAAGGTCATGTAGCCGATATAGCCCACGCCAAACAACCCATAGCCCATCAGCGCGGGCCCCAGGGCGCGCCAGCGCACCCGAGCGGGAGGCGGGGTGACGTTAAAAGCCGTTGGGCTGGCCGGAGGTGGCGCCACACCCTGCAAGACGCACGCGGGGCGCCACAGCACCGCCGTAGCCGCTGCGCATGCCAGCGCCAGCGCCCACCAGGCCCACGTCCACGCATGGGGCGCTGGGGCCGCCGCCAACACCGCAGGCACCAGCAAAGCCGACAGGCAGATGCCCCACCCCGTACCACCGTAGTAGAGGCCCAGCAGCAGTCCACTGTGCCCCGGCACATGGGCACCCAGGCGCGCCGCCAGCAAACCGCCCGCAATGAACACCAGCGCACTGGCCCCACCGGCCAGCAAGCGCTGCGCGAGCAGCGCTTGTGCCTGCGTGAAGAAGCCACTCAAACCCATAAACACCGTGGCCATCACCGCCCCCGCCATCAGCACCACACCCGGCGCCATGCGACGAAGCAGCCAGGGCGTGACCAACGCGCCCAGCAGATAACCCATTGCGTTCACCGTGTTCATGGCGCCCGCCAACGTGTACGACCAACCCAGGTCCTCGCGCATCGGAGGCAGCAGCAAGGCATAGGCAAACCGTGTGATCCCCAAGGAGATGGCCGCCCCCATGGACAACGCCACCACCAGCCACAGGCTGCGAAAAGGAGATATAGCGTGGGCGGCGTTGGGCGGCGGGGGCGTGAACATAAGCCAACCATTCTCATGCAAGGGGAACACAATCGCCGGATGGCGGGTAACACAAAACCGGAAGCCTTGTTGACGCCGGTGTGCTGCACGTTTTGCGCTGCAGCATTAAGCTGGGCGGCTGCCTTTGTTGCACGTACTTTTTCAGGACCCCTTACATGACCTCATTGTTCGAACCCACCCACGCGGGTGACCTCCAGTTGGCCAACCGCATTGCGATGGCCCCGCTGACCCGCAACCGCTCTCCCAACGCGATTCCCACCGACCTGGTTGCCACCTACTACGCACAGCGCGCCAGCGCCGGTCTGATCATCTCCGAGGCCACGGCCATCAGCCCCCAGGGTCAGGGTTATGCCGATGTGCCTGGCCTGTACGGCACCGAGCAACTCGACGCCTGGAAAAAAGTGACCCACGCCGTACACGCGGCAGGCGGCAAGATCGTGGTGCAACTGTGGCACGTGGGTCGCGTGTCGCACACGGACCTGCAGCCCGACAACGCACACCCGGTGGCCCCATCGGCCATCCGCGCCCACACCAAGACGGTGTTGATCAAAGACGGCGTGCCCACCTTCACCGACACTTCGGAACCCCGCGCACTGAAAGCCGAAGAGATTCCCGGCATCGTGCAGGACTACCGCCACGCCGCACGCCATGCGATAGCGTCTGGATTTGATGGCGTCGAGATCCATGCCGCCAACGGCTACCTCATCGACCAGTTCCTCAAGACCGGCGCCAACCAGCGCACCGACGACTACGGCGGCAGCATCGAAAACCGCGCCCGCCTGCTGCTGGAAGTGACACGCGCCATCGTTGAAGAAATTGGCGGCGGCCGCACCGGCATTCGCCTGTCACCCGTCACGCCCGCCAATGACATCGTGGACGCCGACCCACAACCGCTGTTTGACTACGTGGCGCGCGAACTGGGACCGCTGGGCCTGGCTTATGTGCACATCATCGAAGGCGCCACTGGCGGCCCACGCGAACTGGCCGACCGACCGTTCGACTACCCAGCGCTCAAGGCCGCGTACCGCGCAGCGGGCGGCAAGGGTGCATGGATGGTGAACAACGCCTACGACAAAGCCCTGGCAGAAACCGCCGTGGCCAATGGCGCCGACATCGTGGCCTTTGGTCGCCCTTTCATTGCCAACCCCGACCTGGTGGCACGCCTGCAAGCCAACGCGCCGCTCAATGAAGTGGTCCGCGCCACGCTGTATGGCGGCGGTGCCGAGGGATACACAGACTACCCAACCCTCTCAGCAAGCTGAGCGGCACCTGCGGCAGTGGGCCCGCCCGGTTTAAAACTGGCGCGGCCCAGGCCAGGGCTGCCGCGCAAGGGCCGCCCCGCCGCGCTGGCGGCGTCCCGCCGCGCTGGCGGCGTCCCACTGCCCGCGCAGCGCAGCGTAGCGAGAGCGGGGGGAAGCGGCGAAGCCGCTCAGGGGGGTGAACCCAATCCAATCGGGCTGGGCGCTCGCATCACGATGCGGGTGAACAAGCGGTCATAGGCCGGGTCGCGTGGTTGCCCGGGTGCCAATGGGTTGGTGTTGCTGGCAAACGCCGCATCCACGGCCACCCAGTCGGCCTGCTGAAAATATTGCTGCGCGGCTGGCAGCACCACGGTCTCTTCCAGCCGCATGTGGTCCAGGTAAAAGCGCACGTAACGCTGCAGCGCGTCGGCAAAGGCCTCGCGGCGGCCATCCCCCATCAGCTCCCAGCCCAGCAGCAGGTGCTGCAGTTCGCGCACGGCCGCTTCGCCGCCCACATGTTCGCGCTCCAGCTGGGCAATGGCCTTTGCGGCCTCGGGGGACCGCTCTGCCACCTTGGGGAACAGCCAGCGCGATTCCTTGGGATGGTGCTGCCGCTCTGGAAACTCGTCGATGTAGAACAGCATGGCCCGCATCACGTCAAAAAATGCTGCGGGCTCATCACCTGGGCCCTGGTCCAGCATCAGCCGCAGCGACTGCAGCACCGCAGCCAGAGACGCATGCTCTTCGCGAATGGTTCGCAGACTGATCGACGACATGCAGCAACCCCCAGGTTAGAAGAACTCCAAGGGTGGCACGCGGCGTACAACAGGCCCCTGACCCAGATCAACAAAAAGGCCCTGCAGACGATGCCTGCAGGGCCTGGGGATGAAAACCGCGGCGCAGCCGGGCTGCGCGCTATGCAACGCTGAATCAGCGTGTGAGACGCGCCTGGCCCGGGCCAGCCGCCAGCATTTGGCTGTCGCGCTGGGGAGCCGCCACCGGGTGCGACGCTTGGTGGCCATGCCCCATCGACTCTGCCAACTGAAACTGCTGCACCACCTGCGACAGGCGGGCTGCCTGCTCGCGCAGCGACTCGGCGGCGGCGGCAGACTCTTCCACCAACGCGGCGTTCTGCTGCGTCATGCGGTCAATCTCGCCCACCGACTGGTTCACCTGGCCAATGCCAGCCGACTGCTCGGACGCTGCGGCCGTGATCTCGCCAATGATGTCGCCCACGCGCTGCACGCTGCTCACGATGTCCTTCATCGCCGTGCCCGCTTCTTCCACATGGCGCACGCCGCCGTCCACGGCGGCCACGCTGTTGCTGATCAGGCCCTTGATGTCGCTGGCCGCAGCGGCAGAGCGCTGGGCCAGGCTGCGCACTTCGCTGGCCACCACGGCAAAACCGCGGCCTTGCTCGCCCGCACGGGCGGCTTCCACAGCGGCGTTCAGCGCCAGGATGTTGGTCTGGAATGCGATGGAATCGATCAAGCCAATGATGTCGCCGATCTTGCGGCTCGATGTCGAGATCTCATGCATGCTGGCCACGGCCTGCTGCACCACGCCGCCGCCATGGGTGGCCATCTGCGATGCCGACGCCGCCAGCTGGTTGGCCATTTGCGACGACGATGCGGTTTGCTGCACCGTGGATGTGAGCTGCGTCAGCGAAGACACGGCCTCTTGCGCGTTGCTGGCCGTCTGCTCAGTGCGCTGCGACAGGTCCTGGTTGCCGGTGGCAATCTCCTGGCTGGCAGTGGCGATGTTGCCGCTGGCATCTCGCACCTGCGCCACCAGCGCGCCCAGGCCCTGCTGCATGTCGCGCAGTGCGCGCTGCAGGTCGGCCACTTCGTCCTTGCCCTCGGCTGCAATGTTCTGCGACAGGTCACCCCCCGCAATCGCCTGCGCCATCTTGCGCGCGTCTTCCAGCGGGCGGCAGATGGAGTTCATGTTCATCAGGGTGGTGGGCACCACCACAGCCACGGTGATCAGCACCGCCAGCACAAACAGCCACTGGGTCTGGCTGGACACCTCGCCCTGCTGCGCAACCGCCTTGCTCACTTCGGCACGCAGCACACCATCCAACTCCGTCATCAGCTTGTCGGCCTCGTCAAACTCGGCCACGGCCTTGCCGCTCATGCGGTTGGCAATGGTGGCGGTGTCGTAACCGCTGGCCTCCAGCTGGCGCGCCACGTGCGCAAACTGCTCGCGGTAGCTGTCCAGGCGCTTGACGATGTTACGCACCACAGCGTTGTCAGAATCTTCTTCGCCCTCCAGAAACTTGCCCGCAATCTGCTTGGCCTTGTCCTGGCTTGCCAGCCACTTGGCGTGTGCGGCCTTCACGGCTTCGGGCTTCTCGTAGCCAATGATCATGTCCTTTTCGAACTGACGGATGGCGCCCATCTCGCCCCGCAACTCGGCCATGTAGCCCACGTTGGCAAACGAGTGGTCCATGAAGTCCTGGCTCATCGCATGGATGCGGAACATACCCAGCATGCCCGCGCCCCCCAGCATGCCCAACAGGCCCAGCACCACGCCAATGGCGCCCAGCATGCGAAAACGTATGGTGAACTGCCGCATGAGCGAGAAGAGATTCATGATCTGTCGTCCTTCAAATTGGTATGTGCGCTGCAGGCAGCTAGCGCCCGGAAGCCGCTGGCACCACCCACTTGCAACAAAACGTTGCAGTTTGCCAGACATTGGTGACAACCTCGTACGTGTTTATCACATGCGCCACCGCTTGAGTAAGAGGGCATTCGCCATGACGCTGACCGAACTGAGCGCCATCGCCGCCCCCGCCACCACCGGGCTCAGGAAACCCAGCGCTGCCAGCGGAATGCCCGCCACGTTGTACGCAAACGCCCAGAACAGGTTTTGGCGGATCTTCATCACCGTACGGTGCGAAATATCGAGCGCTGCCGCCACCAGCATCGGGTCGCCCCGCATCAGCGTGATGCCCGCCGCGTGCATGGCCACGTCGGTGCCGTTGCCCATGGCCATGCCCACGTCTGCAGCCGCGAGCGCCGGGGCATCGTTAACGCCGTCGCCTACCATCGCAACTTGATGACGCTTGCCGTCGCTGCCCTGTTGCAAGGCCACCACCTTCGCGGCCTTGTCGCCCGGCAGCACCTCGGCCATCACCTCGCCCGCATCCGGGTCCAACCCCAGGCGCCGGGCCATGGCCTCGGCCGCGCCCCGGTTGTCGCCCGAGATCATCACGGTGCGAATGCCGCGCGCCTTCAGCGCCGCCAGCGCCTCGCGCGCGCCGGGCTTGGGTTCGTCGCCAAAGGCCATCAGCGCCTGCAGTTGCAGGCCCTGCGCTGTGCGCTGCGCCACCGCCGACACGGTGGCGCCCTCGGCCTGCAGCGCCTGCGCACGCTCAGCCAGCGGGCCCATGTCCACGCCCAGCTCCAACATCCAGCGCAGGCTGCCCACCAGGGTGCTCTGCCCAGCCACTGCACCCTCGGTGCCGCGCCCGGGCACCGCGCGCACGTCCTGCGCCGTTGCCACGCTGATGTGCCGCTCGCCCGCAGCCACCACCACGGCACGCGCCAGCGGGTGTTCGCTGCCGCTTTGCACTGCGGCCACCGCCGCCATTACGGCCGCCTCGTCAAGCCCCGGCACCACCTCAAACGCCGTCAACCGGGGCTGCCCCACGGTCAGCGTGCCGGTCTTGTCAAAGGCCACCACATCCACCTTGTGCGCCAGCTCCAAGGCTTGCACGTCCTTGATCAAAATGCCGTTCTTGGCAGCTACGCCCGTGCCCGCCATGATGGCCGCCGGTGTGGCCAAGCCCAGCGCACAGGGGCAGGCAATCACCATCACGGCCACCGCGTGGATCAGCGCGGCCTCCATGCCCACGCCCACCCACAGCCAGCCCAGCAGCGTGGCCAGCGCTACCACCAGCACCACAGGCACAAACACGGCCGACACCTGGTCCACCAGCCGCTGTATGGGCGCCTTGGCCGCCTGCGCGTCTTCCACCAGCCGGATGATGTGGGCCAGCACCGTCTCGGCGCCCACGGCAGTCACCGCCATCACGATGCGGCCATCGCCGTTGATCGAACCGCCCGTCAGGGCCGCGCCCACATCGCGCGCCACGGGCAAGGGCTCGCCGGTCAGCATGGATTCATCCACCTGCGTGTGGCCCTCATGCACGGTGCCATCCACCGGAAACCGCTCGCCGGGTCGCACCACCAGTTGGTCGCCCACCAGCACCTCGGACACCGGCACATCCACCTCGCCCTGCTTGGTCAGCAAATGCACCACATCCGGCCGCAACGCATGCAGCGCGCGGATGGCCGCCGTGGTCTGGCGCTTGGCACGCGCCTCCAGCCATTTGCCCAGCAGCACCAGCGTGACGACGACGGCCGAGGCCTCGAAGTACAAATGCGGTGCATGACCTTCATGGGCCGTCAGCCACAGCCACATCGACAAGCCCCAGCCCGCACTGGTGCCCAGCGCCACCAGCAAATCCATGTTGCCGCTCAGCGCCTTGGCCGCATGCCATCCCGCCTTGTAAAACCGTGCCCCCAAAATGAACTGCACCGGCGTGGCCAGCGCAAACTGCGCCCAGGCGGGCAGCATCCAGTGCTGACCGAACAGGTCACCGATCATGGGCAACACCAGCGGCGCCGACAGCAGCAGGCCAATGCCCACGGGCATGAAACCGGCCCACGGCGACAGGTCCTCGGGCGCGTCCTCCTGCCCCGCCGCACGCGGCTCGTAGCCCGCATTGCGCACTGCACGGCGCAGCAATGCCTCCATGGCCGCCGCGTCGGACCCGACCTGCGTGGCAAAGGCAATGCGGGCAGACTCGGTGGCCAGGTTGACCGACACCTCCTGCACCCCAGGCACCTTGCGCAGCGCGCGCTCCACACGGCCCACGCAGCTTGCGCAGGTCATGCCGCCAATGCCGATGTCGATGGACAAGGGCTCCGGGGAGGCGGAGGGGGGGGCGGGAGCCACAACGGGCGGGTTTTGCGTAGACATGGCCTGCACGGTACACCTTGACATACTGACAAGGTCAAGCCACCAGCGGCAACCGTGATCTGCATCAAGCGCAACCGCCCATCCCGCGCGAACCCGGCGCGCCACCGCAGACGCTGTCGGCGCCCATCAACGCGGAATCGGCGTGTTGTCTGATAGCAGGGCGCATCCTCACAGTGCCGAATGGCGATATGACGCCACCGCCCACAGCCCCACACACCGACACCCCCACCCCGCCCCAGCCGCGCACCGGCCAGGCGCCCCCCGCGCTGGACCGCGCCGCCTTTCGCGAACGCTTCCTGGCGGACTTCCAGGACCCGCGCTTCGCCCAGGAGGCGCCACAGGCGCTCGATCAGATCGAAACCATTGCCTGGCACAACTACGACGACAACCGCAAGGCGCCCCGCACGCGCAAGGCCGGGCCCGGCTATGCCAACCCCGACTACGACCTCTCGGTGGACTGGCTCGACGCCAAGGCGCGCATCGACGCCGCGCGCGAGCGCTGGGCCGATGTTGCTGCGCCCTCCCGCGCACTGCTGGTGTGCGGCTCGGCCCGCAACGACGGCACCTGCCCCGGCGAAATCTCCAAGAGCTGGCGCATGGTGCAGATGGCCCGCGAGGTGCTGGGTGAAGCAGGCATTGATGTGGACGTGCTCGACCTGAGCCGGGTTACGTCCGACTACGGCCGCCACATCCACCCCTGCAAGGGCTGCGTGTCCACCGCCATGCCGCTGTGCCACTTTCCGTGCAGCTGCTACCCCAACCACGCCATGCGCCAGACCGGCGACTGGATGAACGAGATCTACGAGCGCTGGACCGCCGCGCACGGCGTGATGATCATCACGCCTGTGTACTGGTACCAGGCGCCCAGCCCGCTCAAGCTCATGATCGACCGCCTGGTGTGCGCCGACGGCGGCAACCCCGACCCCACCAGCACCCACGGCAAAAAAGCCACCGAGGCCAAGGCGCTGGAGCTGGCTGGCTGGGGCTACCCCAAGCACCTGGCCGGCCGCGCCTACGCCCTGGCCGTGCACGGCGACGTGGCCGGTATCGAGATGACACGCCGCGGCCTGTCGGACTGGCTCGACTGGATGGGCTTTATCGACGCCGGCCCCGCCGCACGGCTGGACCGCTACATCGGCTACTACGAAAGCTACGCCGACAGCCACGCCACGCTGGACCGCGACACCGCCGTGCAGGCCGAGGTGCGCGGCGCCGCACAGGCCTTGTCCGTAGCCATCACCGAGCTTCGCGCGGGGCGGCTGCAGCAGCCCGACGCCAACGTGAAACGGCCTCGTCCCAAATAAAAGTTAAAGCCAAATCAGGCTCTAGCGCTTGTCCATAAAGCGCTGGCAGCTATCTTTTTTGACATTTTCAATCCACGGGAGCGCCCTGCGCCAATCGCTGTTCAGACCCGCACTTGACCTTGCCATTGTGTGAAGGTTTACGCTCCTGCTCTGCAACTGATCGTCCACCACCCATCCACCACCCGGAGCCCACCGCATGACATCCACACCATCTTCCACCCCCACCCCCGCATCCGACAGCGCAGCACAGGTCTTCAACGTGCAGGGCATGACCTGCGGCCACTGCGAGCGCGCCGTTACCCAGGCCGTGCAAGCGGTAGACCCCGCCGCCACCGTGCACATCGACCGCAGCACCGGCCTCGTGGAGGTGGGCAGCACCCACGCCCCGCGCGACACACTGGCCCACGCCATTGCCGAAGAAGGCTATACCGTCGCCCCATGACGACAACGCGCCCCGCCAGCGGCCGCCCGCTGTCCATTGGCGAGGCCGCACGCAGCGCAGGCATCTCCGCGCGCATGGTGCGGCATTACGAATCACTGGGCCTCATCACCGGCGTGGCCCGCACCGACAGCGGCTACCGCCAGTACACCGAGGCGGACGTGCACACCCTGCACTTCATCCGCCGCAGCCGCGACCTGGGCTTTTCGATGGAAGAAATCGCCGAGCTATTGGGCCTGTGGCACGACCGCAGCCGCGCCAGCAGCCAGGTCAAGCGCATCGCGCAGCAGCACATCAACGACCTGAGCGAACGCATGGCCCAGATGCAGGCCATGCAGCGCAGCCTGCAAACGCTGGTGTCCTGCTGCAAGGGCAATGACCGGCCGGACTGCCCGATATTGGATGACCTGGCGGCGGGACAGGCACAGCACAGCAGCCCCAAGGCGACTCGCAAATCACTATCAAATAAATAGCTGCCAGCGCTTATCCATCAAGCGCTAGAGGCCAATTTGGCTTGAATTGCGACCTGAAAAGGCGCATCAGCCGCCGTTGGGTCGGGCAGGGCTTTGGTCTTACCACTGGCCGCATTGCGTTTGGGAGCAGGCACGGCAGCCCCAAGCGCAGTGTCATCCGCAGAGCGCCGCAACACCCCATCACACAGCGTCGCTATGCACTGCTGCGCCACCTGTTCGGGCGTGTACTCGCCGCCCGGCTGGTACCAGCGGCCGATCCAGCTCAGGGCGCCTGCAATCACAAAGGCCGTCATCTTCGGGTCGCAAGGCTGCACCGATCCTTCGGCCACACCCTCGGCCACCAGGCGGCGAAACTCCTGGTCGATGGCGGACTTCAGACGCCGCAGCTCCTTGCGGCTTTCGGGCGGCAGTTGCTCGTCGCCCACGCGGATCAGGCACATGCCGAAGTCCATGGTGACGATGCGTGCGTACACCTGCATGCAGGTCATGAGCTGGTCGATGGCCTTGCCGCCCGCTGCGCGAGAGGCCTCGATGCCCTCCATCATCATGTCCAGGCCCTGGCGCACGCACTGCAGCAGGATCTCGTCCTTGTTCTTCACGTAGTAGTACAGCGTGGGCTTGGTCACGTTCAGCCGCGCGGCGATGTCGTCGAGCGAGGTGGCATGAAAACCGCGCTCGTTGAACAGCTGCGCCGCCGCCTGCAACACGGCGTTGCGTTTGGCCTCGCGCTGCTGTTCGCGGTGGGATGGTGCAGGCAACCGGCCCGTTGGGCGGGGCAAACTTGGCGCTGGCGAGGCCGCGCTGCTTGAGGGTGCCGCTTTGGCGGAAGGCATGGGAGCAATTCCTCGGAAAAAAGGGACGAATTCAGGTGGGGGGCTGCGTATCCAATCGACCTGGGCGCACGATACCAACGCACTGACAGACGCCATTTTTCACGGCAACAACACGATAGGGCTACCAGGCAGGGCCAGAGCCGGGCCCCAGCGTCAGAAAGGCGCCGACTCCGGGTCGGTATCCACCGGCACATCCTTGGGGCCTGTCACCACACCACCGCCAGCGCTCTTGCGCGCAGGGGCAGATGAGGCTGATGGAGCGGTCGAAGGCACCTTGGGGACGCCGGGCGCGACAACGCCGTCTGCGGCCACCGCCTGCGCTGCGCTGGCCACGCCACTTTCCGCTTCGCCACCCAGCGCCTCGATCAGGTCGGGAATCAGCTTGACCAGCTCGCCCGTGGCAATCGCCACGTCGGTGTCAAAGCCGCCGTCATCCGCCTTGGTGCCTTCAAACACGGTGTCCAGAAACGTCACCTTCTTGAGCTGCAGGCCTTCGGTCAGCATGAAGCTCACGCGGTCGTCCCAGGTGAGGGCCAGCTTGGTGGGCAGCTTGCCCGCGTCGATGTGGGCCTGCACTTCTTCGATATCAAGCGGGTGGCGGGCGTAGCGCACCACGGCTTTTTCTTCGCTCGCGCTTTTGAGCTCGCACTCACGGTCGACCGTGAAGCCCACGGGCGGCTCTTGTTCCTTGAGCCAGTGCGACATCGCTGCCTGGGGGCTGGTCTGGGTGTTGATGAGCGACACCGACAACCCCGGCAGCGCTTCGATCAGCAAGGTCACCACTTCATCCGCACGGCCCTGGCTGGACGTATCAAGCACCAGCAGGCGCGATGTGGTGTCGATCCACACCCACATCGAGCCCTGCTTGGTGAAGGCCATGGGCAGCAAATCGAGCTTGGCCTCGTCTTTGAGCTCCTTGCTTTCCTTCTTGCCGGGCTTGCGGCCGGTTTCCTGTTCGATGCGTTCGGCCTTTTCCTTCACGCGGCGGGCCAGCACGCTGCCGGGCAGCACCTTGGATTCGACCATGAAGCGCAAGATCCACTGGCCGCCTACCGACTCGGCCAGCGGGCCGTGTGGGTCGCCACGGGGAGGCACCCAGCCCAAAGACTTTTCTTGCGTGGCGCCGCATTCCAGAAAGGGCACCTTGGCCAGGGCTTCTTCCACTTGCGTCAGTTCGACCTGCCATTGCGGGGCAATGCGGTACACGATCATGTTCTTGAACACGGAAAACCTTTTGTTGGGGTCGTTGGTGGTGGGGGACGGCGGGCTGCGCTGCACTACGCAGACAAACAGGCAGGGCCGGAACACGCCATTGTCGGTGGTCACCAGCGCCAGCCCTGCGGATGCGGTGACTTGATGGGGCTCAAGGAATGGCTGTTGCTATATTTTGTATAGCTGTCAGCGCTTATTGGATAAGCGTTTGAGGCCATTTTCTTTCAAAAACTTCCGAGATCCTCACCAGATTCTTGTCACAACTTTACACAGCCTCATCCAACACGAACGGCAGCGATACATGCGGGGCGGACACTGACTCTCAATCGCCGGGACAACCGTTCTAGCGAGTTGTTTGTTCAACCCCTGTGAAAGGACTCACACCATGGCTTTCCATTTCCACCGCCGCATTGCCGCCACCGCTGTTCTGGCCGCCCTGGCCCTGCCCGTGCTGGCCCAGCAACCCCCCGCCGCACCCAGCGTCCCCACGGCGGGTGCCACGGCCCATGAAGGCCGCCACCACGCCGGTGAACGCCACCACGGCCAGCACGGCCAAAAGGGCGGCGGCAAGCACCAAGGCAACCACGCGGAGTACCGCGCCAAGCACCTGGCGGCCCTCAAAAGCGATCTCAAACTGACCGCAGCACAAGAACCCGCCTGGACCAGCTTCACCACGTCCATGCAACCCGGCGAGCGCACCGCGCGCCTGGACCGCAAGGACATGCAGCAGCTGACCACCCCCGAGCGCATTGACCGCATGCGGGCCCTGCGTGCCCAGCACGCCGCCGAGGCCGACCGCCGTGGCGAGGTCACCAAGACCTTCTACGCCGCCTTGACGCCCGAGCAGCAAAAGACCTTCGACGCCAAGGCCCACCGTGGCGGTCACCGCATGGGCGGCATGAAGGGCAGCGGGGGTGAAGGTCGTCATGGCCACCATGGTCACCACCACGGTGAACGCGGAGGTGCGGCTGGCAAAACGGCAGCACCGGCACCTGCCCAGTAAGCGAGCCACACGCCAGACCACAAGCACCCTGGCCGGGTGCTGGATCCCAGGCCCGGAGTTCTTTGATGGACTCCGGGCTTTTTTGCGTCTGTTTCTCGCCCGGCCGCAGGTCATCTGTGGATAACTCTGGTGATAGTTCTGGCACAACCGGGTAGTTATCCACACAAAAAGTCCGATGCCCAAAGTTGTTGTCTGCGAGCCCCGCCTTTTGTGCAGACCGCCACACATACTTTTCAGCGACGTAAGCCCGCGCCAACATTGAACAAAAAAGGCTTGTCCACAGAAACAGAGCTGCTCTACTACTACTGCTATTTATATATATAAGGCTATAGAAGAATAACAAGAACCAAAAACCGGGGCCTGAAAAATGGCCTGTGGAAGATTGGCGGGCAAAGTTTGCGCCGCCGAAAAGTCACTGAACTCACAGCTTGGGAGGCAGTTGCGACGCTGCACAGAACACCACAGTGGTCAGGCGCGTGCGGACAAGCGGTGGCTTTGCCGAAAATTTTGCTATTGATAAGTGAGCTATAAGCTCTTATTTGATAAGCGATAGAGCTACTTTTTGACCAAAATTTCCTAGCGAAACACCCCAGTGGGTAAGACTGGGGATAGTTTTGGCACAACCCAGGGGTTATCCACAGAAAAAGTCAAAGCCCTGGTTTTGTCCCCGTTGCGACGACAGCGGCGCAAGGCATCGGTGCACAGGGTTCTGGCGCACGCAAGTGCGCGATGCGCAAGGCAAAAAACCGGTTGTCCACAAAAAACCCGGCCTTCTACTACTACGACTATGTATATATAGAAAACATAAGAAGAAGACAGGGGAGAACTTTTGCGCCCCGGTGCAGCTGGTTGGGTGAGGTCTGAGTTTTTGGCGTGCGCCGGCCGGTTGCGCCCAAAAGTGCGCAAAGGCCGACAGGAAAAGGCGCAGCGTTGCGGCGTAGGTCCAGCCAGTGCGCACCAAAGCGCTGGACGTGCCCTCGCCAGCCGTGCACAGGGCCCCCTGCAGGCGAAAAAAAACCGCAGGCAATAGGCTGCGGTGGGATGGTCGATGGGGCGCCTTCAACGGCCGCTGGCGTGGCTTGAGAGTCGCCTAAGGAGCCACAGGGCGCAGGAAGGCCTCCAGAAGGTCCACAGACAGGGGGCGGCTGAAGAGGTAGCCCTGGTAGAGCTGACACCCTGCAAGGGCCAGCAGATCGCGTTGCTCGGCCGTCTCGACCCCTTCGGCAATCACGTCGAGGCCCAGGTTGCGCGACAGGCCGATGATGGTTTCCACAATCGCGGCGTCGTTGGGGTCGGTCAGCAGGTCGCGCACAAAGCTCTGGTCGATCTTGAGCTGGTCCAGCGGCATGCGTTTGAGGTAGCTCAGGCTCGAATACCCCGTGCCAAAGTCGTCCAGTGAGAACCCCACGCCGTAGGCGCGCAGAGCGGTCATGGTGGCGATGGTGGTTTCCATGTCTTCTACCAACACACTTTCGGTCAGCTCCAGCTTGAGCAGGTGTGACGGGGCACCCGTCACGGCCAGAACCCGGGCCACGTCGTCCACAAAACTGGCATGGCGGAACTGGCGAGAACTTACATTGACGGCCATCGTCAGGTGGGCCAGCGCCGTGTCGTCCTGCCAGAGCGCCAGTTGCTTGCATGCCATGTGCAAAACCCAGCGGCCCAGCGGCAGGATCAGCCCGGTCTCTTCGGCCAGCGGAATGAACTGCGCGGGTGACACCATGCCCCGCTGCGGGTGGGCCCAGCGCACCAGCGCCTCCACCCCCACGCAGCGGCCCGACTGGTGCATTTGTGGCTGAAAGTGCAGCAAGAACTCGTCCTGCGCCAGGGCCGAGCGCAGGTCGGCCTCCAGCGCCGCGCGGGCGGTGACCACCTGCTGCATGTCGGGGTCAAAAAAGCGCAGCGTGTTGCGGCCTGCGGTCTTGGCCTGGTACATGGCCAGGTCCGCCTGCTTGAGCAGTTCGCCCACGCTGGTCTCGTCGCCGGTAAACGGTGCGATGCCAATGCTGGGCGTGCTGCGGTACTGGTAGGAGGCCAGTGCGTAGGGCATGGCCAGCGTGGTCAAAATCTTTTCGCCCACACTGCGTGCGTGGATGGCCAGCTCTTGGGGCTTGGGGCTCAGCTCTTCGAGCATCACCACAAACTCGTCGCCGCCCAGGCGTGCCACGGTGTCCACACTGCGTACGCAGGTGCTCAGGCGCTGGGCCACCTGCTGTAGCAACAGGTCGCCCTGGTCATGGCCCAAGGTGTCGTTCAGCGTCTTGAAGTTATCCAGGTCGATGAACAGCAGTGCACCGCCCTGCTGGCGCCGCTGGGCGTTGGCCAGCGCATGGCCCATGCGGTCCATCAGCAGCATGCGGTTGGGCAGACCGGTGAGCGCGTCATAAAACGCCAGGCGCTGGATCTCGCGTTCGCTGGCTTTGCGCTGGCGGATGTCGGTGTTGATGGCCAGGATGGACTGCGGCTTGCCGTCGTCCCCGCGCACCAGGGTCCAGCGACCTTCCACTTCGATGGGGCTGCCGTCTCGGTGGCGCTGCACGATCTCGCCGGTCCACTCGCCATGGTCCAGCACGGCCTGCGTGGCGCGGCGAAATTGGGTCGGGTCTTCGTACAGCAGCGTTTCAATCGACTGGCCTAGCGCCTGTAGCTGGGACCAGCCATACAGGCGCTCGGCGCTTTTGTTCCAGAAAATGATGTGGTGCTCCAGGTCGCGCACCAGGATGGCGTCTTGCGCCTTGTCCAGCAGCGAGGCCTGGTGGCGGATGCGCGCGTCGGCCATTTGGCGGTCGATTTCAGCGGACGCGCGGGCGGTAAAAATCTGCAAGGTCGAGGTGATGAAGCCTGTCTCGGCCACCGGCTGGCGAAACAGCACAAACACGATGCCCACCACTTCGCCGTCGGCGTTGCACAGCTGCTGACCCACATAGCCTTGTGCGCCCACATGCCGCAGCACGGGTGCATCGGGGTACAGCAGCTGTACCCGGTCGGTCACCACGTATTCGCGCTGTGACATCAGCTGCAAGCTGGGAGTGCCCTCCAGCGTGTACTCGTCGTTGGGCAGCATCTGCCCGTCCAGCACCGCAGCCAGGGTGATCACGTGGGGAGGCTGGCCCTTGACCTCGGGCAGCAGCCGCACCACACAGCCGCCCTGTGCACCCAGCGCATCGGCCATGTTGCGCACCAGTTGCACAAAAAATTCGGTGCCAGTGCTGGCCGATACCGCCGCAGCCACTTTGAGCACCGAGGCCTGCAAGCGCTGCTGCGCCTTGTGCGCACGCAGGCTGGTGATACCAAAGGCCAGGTCATTGGACAGCTCTTGCAGCAGCGCCGCCTCTTCGGGGCTGATCTGCAGGATGTCGGGCGCATAAAGGTACAGCAGGCCAAAGGTGCGGTGCTGGTCGCGGTCGCGCAGGGGCAGGCAGATCACGCCATGAAAGCCGTTGTCCAGCATGCGCTCAGTCCAGTCGGCAAAGTCGCCCTCGGCGCGGATGTCTTGCACGATCACGGGCTTGCCCGAGCGCACCGCCATGCCCGCAGGGCCCCGGCCGTACGTGTCGTCGGCTGACCAGCTCAGCTGCAGGTTGTCCAGGTAATTCTCGTTGTGGCCCGCGTGGGCTACGGGCTGGATGGACTTGCGTTCATCGTCCAGTGCAAACCCTACCCAGCCCATGCGGTAGCCACCAATGTCCACCGCAATCTGGCAGATGGCCTGCAGCAAGGTGGTTTCCGAGGTGGCACGCACCAAAGTTTCATTGCAGGCGCTCAAAAGGCGCTGTGCGCGGCCCATGCGGGCCAGTTCGCGCTCGGTGCGCAGGCGCTCGGTCACGTCGGTAGCCAACACCTGGCGCGCGGGGCGGTCATTGAAGCTGATGCTGCCGGCGGTGATCTCCACATCCATGAACGTGCCGTCTTTTTTGACATGGCGGCTGATGACCGGTGTGTTGCGCTGGTCCATCGGAATGGCGTCGATGCTGGCCTTGATGGCCTCGCGCCGCTCAGTGGGCCAAAGGTCCGTCATGTGCATGGTCAGCAGCTCGGCCTCGGTGTAACCGTAGTGCATCTCCATCGACCGGTTCACTGCCTGCAGGCGCAGCGTTTGTTTGTCGTACACCCACATGGGGTGCGGGTGCTCGTCAAAAAGCATGCGGTATTGCAGCTCGGACGCATGAAGCTGCCCCGCCACATGCCGCAGCTGCACCATGGCACCCAGCGACTCGGTGAGGATCTCCAGGTGAGCTACATCGCGCTGCGAAAAAGCGTTGACCTTGTCAGACGTGACCTTTAGCGAACCCACCACCGCTTCGCCCGCGCGCAGCGGTACAGCCATCACCGAGCGCACACCGTGGCGGTGTGGCATGGACGCCATGTCCCAGCCTTCTGCCTCTGTGTCGTTGCACACCACGGTGCGCCCCTCGCGCAGGGCGGGCCACAAAATGCTCCGGTCCACCGGCAGCATGTTGCCCACCGGCCGGACATGGTCGCCCGCAGATGCCTGCGCCACCAGCTGCCGTCCCTGCAGCAGCTCCACCATGGCACCCCGCGCGCTGGTCTGGCGCAGCACGGTGTCGGCCACCAGCTGCAATACCTCGGGCAGGGGCATGTCGAGCGACGAAATGCGCTGCTGTACCTGCAGAAGATCCGCATGGTTCTGCGCATCGCGCTGGGCTTCCAGTTCTGCCAGCTTCTGCGCGCTGATGTCGGCCATGCCTCCTACCATGCGAACGGCCTTGCCCTCAAAGTCACGGATGAGAAAACCGCGATCGGATACCCAGGCATAGCTGTCGTCCTGGCGCCTGAAGCGGTATTCGGCAGACCAGTGGTTGGCTGTACCCTCAATGGCGCGGTGAATATCTGCCAGCAACGCTTCGCTGTCGTCCGGGTGCAGCCGCAGCACCCAAGACGTGCTGTTGGGTGGCAACTCATCCAGCGGCACGCCAAACAGATTTTGCATGCCCTCGTTCCACCACATGGCGTCGGTGTGCAGATTCCAGTCCCACACGGCATCGGCGGTGGCGCGCGACACCAGGTGAAAGCGCTCCTCGCTCACATGCCGGGCCTCGTTGGCCAGGTGCTGGGCTGATATGTCCTGAAAAGCGCCTTGAATACGGATGACCTGCCCCTGCGCATTGCGCACCGCCTGGCCCGCAGTGCGTACCCAGAAGTGGCGGTCCCCCGGCATCACCACCTCGGCCTCTACATCAAACGGCGTGCCCTGGAGGATGCAGTCTTCAAACGCCTGCTGCATGGTTTGACGGTACAGAGGTTTGTACAGATCGAGGATCTGAGTCACACCGCTCATGCGGCGTGTGAGGCCATAGGTGGCGGCGATTTCTTGCGACAACGTCAGCTGCAGGCTGGGCAGCTCCACGATCCAGCCGCCGATACGCGCAATCTGCCCGGCCACGCGCAAGGCCTCGCTCTGCGCCAGCATCTCGTTATGCATCTGGTCGCGCTCGTCCACCATCTGAGCCAGCAGGCGGTGCTGACGGTGTAGCTCCAGCTGCGCCATGGCCTGGCCAGCGAGGATCTTGAGGCTTTCGATCTGTTCGGGCGCCAAGACCCTGGGCATGGTGTCCAGCACTGCCAATGTGCCCAGCGCAAAGCCGTCGTGGTTCACCAGCGGGACACACGCATAGAACCGGATGTGCGGCTCGCCCAGCACCATCGGGTTGCGTGCAAAGGTGAGGTGCTGGGTGGCGTCCGGCACCACCACGGGCTCTCGGCTGCCGTCGATCGCGTGGGCACAGAACGCAATGGCGCGTTCTGTCTCCTGAAACGGCACACCCACCGCCGCCTTGAACCACTGGCGTTCGCTGTCGATGAAGTTGACCACCGCCATGGGACATGCGCACACGCGCGCCGCTAGCGTAGCCAGCTGGTCAAAGCCGTCTTCGGCCGGTGTGTCAAGGATCGCGTAAGACTGCAGGGCCTGAAGCCGAGCAGCTTCAGCAGGGGCTTGCGCTGGGGGCGACATGGTTGTCAGTTACTTGCCAGGCCCGCCATGCGCATCGGCGCGCGCAAGGTCAGCGAGTCCAGCACAGCAGGGCAGCAAGCAAGGGGGCGGGGCAGTGTCGACAACAAGGGATCAGGCAGTGATGCGGTGCGTGCTGGGCAGCAGCAACATCGCGGTTGTAGGGCAAAAGGGCCTGGGCCACAACTTTAAAACGGCAATGCTACACCGCTGGGCCCTGTGCTGCCGTGGCGCCCCATGCGGGTTTGCCCCAGACCAAAGCGCGGGAGTCGCGTTGGCAACCTTCGCGCAACACGAGGCTTGCTAGTGTGGGGGTCTGCAGATATCCGAACGAGCCTGCCAGACCCGTTGTCCGGCAACGCTTTTTTACCACCCTCACAAATGCAAAGCCCATGACCTCCTTGTCTTCCCCGGCTTCCTCCCCGTCTGCCGCCACCCAGCTCGACGCCTTGCAGGCCCTTGTTCTGGACATGCCCATGGCCCGTACCTTGGGGCTGCGTTTTGTCAGCGTGCAACCGGGTCAGGTCGAAATGGAAATCCCGGTGACCGAAGCCTTCAGCTTTCGCCCAGGCCAGCTGCAGGCCACGGCCGTGTTTGCCATTGCTGACTTTGCTGCGGTGGCGGCCGCAGGCAGCGTGTTACCGCCCGGCTGGGTCAACGCCACGGTAGACGCCAGCCTGAAAATTGTGGCGCCTGCCAAAGGCCAGTGCCTGCGTGCCCGGGGGAGGGTGATCGACGCAGGGCGCCTGCTCACGGTGTGCGCATCCGACGTGTTTGCCGTGGACAGCCAAGGACAGGAAACGCTGTGCGCCACGCTGCTAGGCACCGCACGCAATATCGACGCGTCGGGCGGCGCGCGCTGAGCACAGCGCTATGGGTGGTGCCAGTGCTACCAGTGCTACCAGTGCCTATTTTTTAGTAGATGCACGGCGGGCACGCACCGCCGCCGCCAGACCCTCCAGCACCGGCACCGTCTGCGCCAGGCTGATGCAGGCGTCCGTCACCGACACGCCGTGGGTGAGGAGCTGGCCGGGCACGATGTCCTGGCGCCCTTCCTGCAGGTGGCTTTCGATCATCAGGCCCGTGATGCGCGCATCACCCGCTGCAATCTGCTCGGCCACTTCGCCCGCCACGGTGATCTGGCGCTGGTGCTGCTTGCTGCTGTTGGCATGGCTCACGTCAATCATCACCTGCTCGCGCAGGCCTGCCGCATTCAGCACAGCGCAGGTGGCATCGACATCGGCCTTTTGGTAGTTGGGCTGCTTGCCGCCGCGCAAGATCACATGGCAGTCTTGATTGCCGCGCGTTTCAAAAATCGCGGCCTGTCCCATCTTGGTCATGCCCATGAAGGCGTGCGATGCCTGTGCGGCCTGAATGGCGTCGCTCGCCACCTTCACGCCGCCATCCGTGCCGTTCTTGAAGCCCACGGGGCATGAGAGGCCGCTGGCCAGCTGGCGGTGGCTCTGGCTCTCGGTGGTGCGCGCGCCAATCGCGCCCCAGCTCACCAGGTCGCTGATGAACTGCGGCGAGAGCAGGTCCAAAAATTCGGTGCCTACGGGCAGCCCTGTGGACAACACATCCAGCAGCAGCTGGCGCGCCAGCTCCAGCCCTTCGTTGATGGCAAAGCTGCCGTCCAGGTGCGGGTCGTTGATATAGCCCTTCCAGCCGACGGTGGTGCGGGGCTTTTCAAAATACACGCGCATCACGATGAGCAGATCGTCCTGCAGTGCATCGGCCTGCACCTTGAGCTGGTGCGCGTATTCCATCGCTTGTGCGTGGTCATGGATGGAGCACGGCCCCACCACCACGATGAGTCGGTCGTCTTGCCCATGCAGGATGCGGGAAATCGCTGCGCGGCTGGTTTCGACCAGCGTCTGCGCTGCGTTCGGTGTGGGCAACCATTCCTGTAGCAGTGCGGGCGTAATGAGCGGGCGCACGGCCTTGATGCGCGTGTCATCAATGCGCGTGGTGTCGTGGGTGGAGATGGGGTTGGCGGAGCGGTGTGCGTGGGTCATGGTGGCCCCGATTGTCGCCGCGGCGGCCATCAGCAGCCTTTCAACAAGCGTGTAAGTGGCGCAGCGTCATGCGTGGGGCGGCTGTGCCAGGGTGATCATGACGTGGAGCGGGCCCGGGCGCTGAAAGGCCTGTACGCCAGACACCAGGCGGCCGAGCAGCACCAGGCCCTCCGACTCCACTCCGTCCCGGTAAAAAATGGCGAGATTGCCCCATGGCGCGTAGAAGCTGATATCGCCCGCTACCGGTGTCGACACCTGCGCTCCCTTGGCCGTGGTCAGCGTTCTCTGCAGGTCTGCAATCTTCTCGGTGGCGTCGTAGTCCAGCAGCCGCAGCGACACCGGCAGCAGCGTCGCAAAATCGCGTGCCGTGGCGTTGTCCTCCAGTTCCCCCAGCGCGATCACCGTGCTGTCCGCGCGGAACTCAATTTTCATGAACTGCATCTCCTGTCGAGGTACTGATTGCGTTGGCATGTTTGGAGGTACAAGAGCCAGCCTACTGCAGCGAGAACGTGACGCGCACACCCTGCGTTCCCAGCGCTTGCGTGAGGGCAGCGGGATTGTCTACCTGACCCAGGCGGGTGTAGGAATAGGACGAGTCGAATGTGGCGTAGAAGATCACCACGGTCCGGGTGCCGTACAAAAGCAGGTCGCCGCTGCGGATGGTGCCCGGCCGCGCGGCGTTGGCGGGCAGCGGTTCGCGCAGATCGGCATGTTTTTCATTGCCGTTGAGCTCAGCCATCTCCAGCGACAGCGGCATGGCCGCTGCAAACGCCCGTGCCGCTGCCGTATCCGCCAGCGCGACGCCAAAGCGGCGCTGGCCGATGGTCATCCACGCGCGGATGGGTGGCTGGGTTTGGGCCGCCGGGCTGGTCGCTGGCTGCGCGTGGGCTGTGCTCGAGAACGCGATCGCGGCCATGGCCCAAAGACCCATCCCCGCCAGTGCAGTGCGGCGAGAGCGTGCGTGGATGTTGCGGGCAACGGGCGTGGAATTTTGGAAAGCTGTAAAACAGGTCATGTCATGTCTCCTATCGCAGTGGTGCTGTCAGCGCGCGCCGTCAGGCACACCAGAAATCCGCCAAGCATTAGCAGCCCGGCACTCAATGCAAACACGCTGGAGTACCCGTTCGTATCGAAGAGCACGCCACCAACGGTGGCACCCAGCGCAATCGACACCTGCACCACCGCCACCATCAGGCCGCCGCCAGCTTCAGCGTCATGCGGCAGGCTGCGGGCAATCCAACTCCACCAGCCCACCGGGGCGGCGGTGGCCACCAGACCCCACAACGCCAGCAGCACGGTGGTGGTTGCCAACGACGGACCCGCCACGGTTAACGCCAGTGCAATCGCTGCCATCACCGCAGGAATGATCGCAAGCGTTCCGTAAAAGCGCCTCTTCAAAAACCATCCGATCACCACTGTGCCCGCCAGACCCGACACCCCGATGACCAACAGCACCAGCGACAGCGTGGTGGCGTCAACCTGCGTCACCGTTTCCAGAAAGGGCCGCAGATACGTGAACAGTGCAAATTGCCCCATGAAGAACACCCCCGCCGCAAGCATGCCCAGCAGCACACGCTTGCGCTGGAGCAGCGCCCACACTGAAGCGCTGGAGCCCGCCTCACGCTGTCGGATCTCCATGTCCGGCAGGCTGAACCACAGCCACACATACGCGATGACTGCGATGGGAACCAGGCTGAAGAACGCGCCGCGCCAGCCGACGACGGATGCGAGGTAACTGCCCAGTGGGGCGGCAATCACGGTGGCCAGTGCGTTGCCGCCGTTGAAGATGGCCAGTGCACGCGGCACGTGCGCTGGGGCTACCAGCCGCATCGCGGTTGCGGCTGACATCGACCAGAAGCCGCCAACCACCACGCCAATCAGCGCGCGCCCGGACATATAGGTGGCATAGGTGTCTGCGATGGCCACCACGAAGCCTGATACGCACATCAGCGCGGTCAGCGCCAGCAGCAGGGTCTTGCGGCGCACCCGGGCGGCCACGGTCGCGATGCCAAGGCTGGTGGCCACAGCGAAGGCACCTGAGATGGCGATGCCGTGGCCCGCCATGCCCTCGGTGATCTTCAAGTCAAACGCCAGCGGGGTGAGCAGGCTCACCGGCATGAACTCGGATGCGATCAGTGCGAATACGCACAACGACATCGCAAAGACGCCTCCCCAATGCTCTTGGCGTGCCCCTGGCTCAGCCTGCAGTGGGGCGTCGCAAGCGCCGAGACCGGGGGCCGCTTGGAGGGCTTTCCGCTCTGTCACCCGGCGCTCGCAGCAACCAGGTGCTTGCCGAAGAACGCCGTGAGCTTGTCCCACGGAATCAGCGTCACCCGGTCATACAGGTCCACGTGGCCGGCGCCGGATACCCAGTGCAGCTCCTTGGGTTCTGCCGCCCGCTGGTAGGCGTCTTCGCTGAACTCGCGCGAATGCGCTTCGGTGCCGGCGATAAACAACAGGGGCCGCGGCGAGATCGTCTCGATGTCGTTGAACGGGTAGAAGTTCATGAACTTGACATTGCTCGTGAGCGTGGGCTGCGTCGTCGTGCGGGGTGACGCGCCCGGCGGCGTGAACTCGCCGCGCGGCGTGCGATAGAAATCAAAGAACTCACGCTGGATGGGGTGGGTGTCAGCCGTGAGTTCCAGCACCGTGCCGCCGGTGGTTTGCACTGGCGCGCCGTTGAACTCTGCCTGGCGCTGCTGCGCAGCGGTGGCGATGATCTGCTTGCGCTGCTCCAGCGTTTGCGAGCGGCGCAGCGCGTGGCGGTTGGCAGCGCCCATGTCGTACATGCTCACCGTCGCGATAGCCCTCATGCGCGGGTCGATCTTGGCGGCGCTGATCACAAAGCTGCCGCTGCCGCACACGCCGATGGCTCCGATTCGCTGCGGGTCGACGAAGGCCTGGCTGCTGAGAAAGTCCACCGCAGCGCTGAAGCTTTCGGCATACAGGTCGGGCGACACGGCGTTGCGCGGTTGGCCCTCGCTGCCGCCCCAAAAAGGCAGGTCCAGCGACAAGGTCACGTAGCCCTGCTCTGCCATCTTGGTGGCGTACAGGTTGGCGCTTTGCTCTTTGACGGCGCCCATGGGGTGGCCCACTACCAGGGCGGCATGCTTGCGGCTGCGGTCGAGGTTGTTCGGGACAAACAGGTTACCCGCCACTGCCATCTGGTACTGGCTTTGAAAGCGCACCGGGCGCATCGTGACGCTCCGGCTGATGTAGAAGTTGTCGGCGCCGCTGGGCAGGCTTGCCGCAGCTTTCGTACCGGTGGCAGCTTGGGTCGATGCGCTGGCGTTGGTCAGCATGCCGGTAGTAGCGGCCACGGCCACCCCTGCGCCTGCAGCCTTGAGGAATTCACGGCGATCACCTGCACTGGCAGCGGGCATCCGGAGTGAGCCGGAGGTGTGGTCGATAAGCGTGTTCATGGGTCTATCTCCTGGGGTTGTACAAGGCGGCGAAATACCGCCGTGGACTCGTCGGGCGACGCTCAGTCACCTTGGAGGAATTTTGCGCACCTGGCCGCAGGTTGACTAGATAATGAATGCTTAATGCGCTTATTAGCCAATTAATAAATGGTGAGAAAACGGGGCACAGGGATCACATGCCAAGACGCAACTTCAACGATTTGCTGGCCTTTGTCACGGTGGCCCGCGAGGGCAGTTTCACCAAGGCTGCGGGTACCCTGGGTGTCACGCAGTCAGCACTGAGTCAGGCTATCCGCGGGTTGGAAGAAAGCCTTCAGATCCGGCTGCTGACGCGCACCACGCGCAGCGTGGCGCCCACCACCGCTGGCGAGCGCCTGATGAAGGCCATCGGCCATCGCTTTGACGAGATCGAGTCCGAGCTGGCCGCATTGACCGAACTGCGCGACAAACCAGCGGGCACGGTGCGCATCACCTGCGGTGACAACGTGATGCACACGGTGCTGCTCCCCAAGCTCATGCCGCTTCTGCGCGAGTACCCGGACATCAAGCTGGAGTTCGATATGAACTACGGCTTTCGCGACATCGTGGCCGACCGTTTTGACGCAGGCGTGCGCATGGGCAACACCATCGACAACGACATGATCGCGGTCCCCATCGGCCCGCCGCTGCAGATGGCCGTGGTGGGGTCACCTGAGTATTTCCAGCGCCATCCCATCCCCAGGGCGCCGGGCGACCTGACCGCGCACCAGTGCATTAACCAGCGTATGCCAACGTCGGGCGGACTGTATGTGTGGGACTTCGAAAAACGCGGCCGCAAGGTGAACGTGCGCGTGGATGGTCCGTTGATCTTCAACACCGCGCCGCCGCAGGTTGATGCAGCGCTGGCGGGGCTTGGCCTTTCGCTCCTGCCTGAGGACGAGCTGATGCAGCACATCCATGCGGGCCGGCTGGTGCGCGTGCTGCAGGACTGGTGCCCCAAGTTTGCGGGCTACCATCTGTACTACCCCAGCAAGCGCCAGCTTTCACCCGCGTTTCAGCTGGTGGTGAAGGCGCTGCGCTTCAGTGGCACGCGGCGGCAGTAGCCGCAACGGGTGCGTCGGAAAACGAGCTCCGCCGCGCCAGACTCAAGGCCTGCGGAATGCCGCGTTTTGCCGTGCCCAGTGGCGCGACTGCAAATGGTCCAGCCGCACCGTGCCGCCCGTGGACGGCGCGTGCACAAATCGCCCTTCCCCCACGTAGATGCCCGCATGGTTGGGCTGGCGACCGGTGCCAAAGACCACCAGATCGCCAGTGCGCAGCTCCTTGCCGTCGATCCGGTATCCCCAGTTGTTGAGTTGCGCCACCGTGCGTGGCGGCGGAGTGCCGACCTGGTTGCGGTACACATAGCCAATCAGCCCGCTGCAATCAAAACCCGACTCAGGTGTGTTGCCGCCGTAGCGGTACGGTGTGCCCACCAGTCCCAGTGCGTGAATGGCGATGTCGTGCGCCTGGTCCGCCGTCAGGGGCGGTGTGGTGCGGGTGGGGGCCGGGGCCGATGAAGACGACGACGACGAAGAGGGAGCTGGGGGCCGCGAGGTGCCGCAACCGCTCAGCACCAACAAGGCGGCGGTGCAGGCGGCAAAAGCCAGGCTGTGAAAAACGCGCATGGGCCGAAGGGTAACGGATGGGGCCCGGTGCATGCTTCTACACCGTTCCTGCTCTGGGGGTATTGGTCAAAAATGCTGCTAGCGCTTGTGTAATAAGCGCTAGCAGCTATCTTTTTTACAACACTTGTGGTGCTACACCGCCGCCGTTTCGGCAGCTGTCTGGCGCCGCAGCGCCAACCGGTTGGCCACACTCACAATAGCCTGCACCGACGCCGTCACGATGTTGTGGCTCGCGCCCGCACCAAAGGTGGAGCCCGCCACGCCGTCCATAGCCGCCTCCACAATCGCCAGCGCCTGGGCGTTGGCCCCAGTGCCGGTGGAGCGTTCTTCGTAGTGGTCCACGCGCAGCGGCAGGCCGAGAGCATCCACCGTGGCGGCAATCGGCCCGTTGCCCTGGCCGCGCAAATGCTGGCGTGTGCCGTCGATGGTCACGTCCAGCTCAATGCCCTGTCCGTCTTCATCGAGCTTGTGGCTGTGGCAGGTGATGGCCGCCTGGGCCGGGGCACGCAGGTAGGTGCGCTGGAACAGGTCCCACAGCGCCTCGCCGCTCATCTCGCCTTCGCTCGCGTCCGTCTGGCGCTGCACCACGGCGCTGAATTCGACCTGCATGCGGCGCGGCATCACCACGCCGTGTTCACGCTCCAGCAAAAACGCGATGCCGCCCTTGCCCGATTGGCTGTTCACGCGGATCACGCTGTCGTAGGTGCGGCCCAGGTCCGCCGGGTCGATGGGCAAATACGGCACTTCCCACAGCGCGTTCGGGTCCTGCGCGGCAAAGCCTTTTTTGATCGCGTCCTGGTGCGAGCCGGAGAACGCGGTGAACACCAGGTCGCCTGCATAGGGGTGGCGCGGGTGCACGGGCAGCGAGGTGCATTCCTCGGCAATGCGCGCCACCGAGGTGATGTCCGAAAAATCGAGGTTCGGGTGCACGCCCTGCGTGTACATGTTGAGCGCCAACGTCACGATGTCCACGTTGCCGCAGCGCTCGCCATTGCCAAAGAGGCAGCCTTCCACGCGGTCGGCGCCGGCCATCATCGCCAGCTCTGCTGCGGCCACGCCGGTGCCGCGGTCGTTGTGCGGGTGCACCGACAGCACGATGTGCTCGCGGGGGGCGAGGCGCCGGTCCATCCACTCGATCTGGTCGGCGAACACATTGGGCGTGGCGTTCTCCACCGTGGTGGGCAGGTTGATGATGATGGGGCGGCCGGGGCCGGCGTTCCAGGCCGCGATGGCCGTCTGGCAGGCCTTGAGCGACACGTCGAGTTCGGTGGCGCTGAAGGTTTCGGGCGAGTACTGCAGCGTCCACTGCGTGGCGGGCTGCGCGTCTGTGAGTTGCTTGAGGTAGCCCACGTGGTGCGCGATGAGCTGCATCACCTGCGTTACGTTCATGCCGAACACGATGCGCCGCCATGCGGGCGCGGTGGCGTTGTACAGGTGCACGATGGCGCGGGGCGCATCTTTCACTGCTTCGACAGTTCGAGCGATCAGGTCCTCGCGCGACTGGGTCATGACCATGATGGTCACGTCGTCGGGGATCAGGTCCTCGTCGATGAGGCGGCGCACGAAGTCAAAGTCGGTCTGCGATGCGGCCGGAAAGCCGACCTCGATCTCCTTGAAGCCGATGCGCACCAGCTCCTCAAAGAGCTTCATCTTGCGCTCGCCGTTCATCGGCTCGAACAGCGCCTGGTTGCCGTCGCGCAGGTCGGTGGAGAGCCACACCGGCGCGCGGGTGATGCTGCGGTTGGGCCACTGGCGGTCGGTGAGTGGGACCGGGGCGATGGGCTGGTACTTGGTAGCGGGCTTGGCAATCATGAGAGGCTCCACGAACGGTGTGCAGTGCGCGCAATGTGAGGCGTTGCACTGCAGGTCAAACGAAATGAAGAAGACAAAACGTGTGACATCCCCTGCAGCCCTTTGCATGTGCAAAGGCTGGTTCGCGGGCCGGGGTCAGGGGGAGATCAGGTGTTGCGCTGAGCGGATCAGGCAACGGTGGCGAACGCAGGCAGACCCCGGCCAAGCACTAGTAGGCTTAGCGATAGGGTGGGTAGGAGCATGCTGCGTTGCATAGGAGGCTGAAGATAGCACAGGCTTGCTGCAGTGCGCAATGATTTATGCAAAAAGTGCCTCTAGCGCTTGATGAATAAGCGCCAATAGCTATTAAATTTATAGTAATTTCTGCTGGTAGGATGGCGCTTTTCGCCGTGCCACCACCCCGTTCGCTTCACCAGGAGACCCTGTCATGCCCTACATGCTGCTCATCATGGAACCCCACGGACAGCGTGCTGAGCGGGGGCTGGTGGGTGGACAAGAGGGCTATGCGCGCATGCTGCAGTTTGGTGACGGGCTCAAGGCCCGCGGCTTGCTGCGTGCCACCGAATCGCTGGCCTCCACCGACCAGGCCGTGCGCCTGCAGGTGCGCGAGGGCCAGGCCCGGCTGGTCGATGGCCCGTTTGCCGAGACGAAAGAAATGGTGGGCGGATTCTTTCTGCTGGACTGTGCCACGCGTGACGAGGCGCTGGCCATCGCCCGCGACTGCCCGGCCGCCGAGTGGGCCACCATCGAGGTGCGCGAAGTGGCGCCCTGCTATCACGGCGCGGTCGACTGACTCACCCCGGTGAGGACGTGCAAAGGGCGGAAGGGCAAGAGGGAAGGAGGGCCGCTCAGCCCTCGCCCTGCGCTTACTGGCCCAGCCGCGCGGCGTAGACGCGGCCAATGCGCGCGTACAGCCATCGCCAGCCAAACGCATACGCCACCACCAGCATCGCGGCCGCTGCCAGCGCGGGCGCGTGCGGCGTAGACAGTGCAAATCTCCACGCCCAGTACGCGTCGGCAAAACCCATCAGCGCAAATGTGCCCAGCCCCACCCAGGGGCCTTCGGCGCGCCAAGCGCCCACTGACACAAAAGCATGCGCCACCAGCGCTGCCACGCCCAGCAGCCAGTGCAGCGCCAGGGCTATCACGGGCCGCTGCTCCAGCCAGCCCGCCGGGCCCCACAGCGTGGGCGGGGTCTGCGACTTGGCGCCCAGCGCTGTCTGCACCATCCATGCCGCCATCACGCCCTTGTGCTTCAGTCTGCTGGTGGCGCTGGCATGGCGTTGCTGGGTCGATTTCAGCAGTTGGCGCATCAGCCATCCGTTCGCAGTGCGGCCTGTACTGCGGCCCGAGTCAGCGTCGTCGTCGTCTTCATCGCGTGGCAGGCGGGCTTCGGCATCCTTGGCTTCATCCAACAGCGCCGCGGGCACCAGCTCGATGGCGCTTGGGCTGCGGCGGATGGCGTGCGCGCACACCGCCGCCGTGCGCAGCGCCTCGGGCACGTGGCGCAGGTGCCAGCCGTTGTCCTGCACATGGGCAATGCAGGCTTCTTCGCTCAGCATGTCGGCGGGCACCTGGGCAAACTCCTTCACCCCTTGACGCACGGCGGTGGCATAGCGGGCGGGGGTCATCAGGCGCTTGGGCACAAACTCCACGGCGGATTCGTCAGCCGCCAGCGCGGCGCCCGCCATGGCGTGCGTGATGCGTTCGCGCGGGATGTCGGCCAGCGTGCGCGGGTGGGTCTGCAATTGCTCCAGCAGCGCGTCGTCGTCCGCCGCAGCGACCTGGCGCTCGGCCAGCTCCTGCAGCCATTGCGTGTCTTCGGCATCGTCCCACTGCGCGGTGTAGGGCGACTGCAGCGACAGCACGGTGGATGCCTCCAGCGCTGCCTCGCGTTCGCGGCCCAACGCGCGGTAGGCGCTGGCAAGCACGTAGTGCGGGTGCTGCGCGTAGCGCACCTGATCAAGCGCTAGCGTGGCATCGGCAATGGCGCCGTTCCAGTCGGCTACCCATAAACGCGCCCAAGCGCGCTGCGCGTGCCAGTGGCTGCCTTCGCGCGGCTCGCCATCGCGGCGGGCCTGGGCCAGGTCGTCGTCAATCAGCCGGGTGGTCACCTCGGCGCGCAGTGGCGCGGGCACGGCGGGCAGCATGTTCCATTGCTCTTGCAGCGCGGCCACGCAAACGTCCACGCTGCGCAGGGGCTCGGGGATCTTTTCCAGCGACATGCCGTTGGTGTGCACCGAGGCCAGGCACAGCGCTGGCGTCAGCATGTCGGGCGGAATTTCTTCAATCAGGCAGCCGTAGTCATGGCGCACCGCGCGCTCGGCCAGTGCGGGGGTGATTTTGCTTTTGTCGATGTAGCTGATGTTGTAGATGTCGGCCTGCAGCGCGGCCTGTTCCACCGCCTCGGTGCGCAGCCAGTGGGCCAGGTCCTTGAGTGGGGCTTCGGCGCGCACGGCTTTCAGGGCCAGCGCGGGGGTGAGCAGACAGCCCCACACGTCGTACAGGCTGTTGTGGTCCCACTTTGTCGGGATCTGGCTGCGGCTTTCGTCGCGCCAGTCCCAATCGCGGTCGCCCGCGTACAGCGACCGTGCCAGGGCCAGCCCTTCGGTGGTCATGCACTGGGGCGGAATATTGGCCGCCTCGCGCGCGCCCCGGCGGATCAGCGCCGCAAGCCGCTCGGGCGTATGCCAGGCGGGCGGCACATGGGCCAGAGCCTCCACGTTTGCAGCCAGCGCGGCGTCCACCATGGCTTCGTCCAGCCACGGGGCTGGGACGTGGGCAATGGCGTAGCGGTCTGCGCGCACGGCTTCCATCCACTCTTCGCGGGTCTGGGGCGTGGGCCGTTCGGTACCCGGTGCGGGGTCGGGCGCAACACCGTCTTCGGGGTCGGTTTGCGGTATGGGCTGGGGCGCTGATGCAGCAAATCCGTTGCGGCCACCCGCTGCACTCGCCTGGCGGCGCGCACGCTGTGCCATTTCCAGCGCGTCCACGCTGGGCGCGGCCATCAGCCACAGCTCCCACCACACGTCGCCGTCGCCCGCGTCTGAGTGTTTGTACAGCGTAAGCCACTGCTCGCGCGACTCGTGCAGCGCCCCGCTGTCGCCTGGCAAGGGCTTGGCCAGCGCCACGGGCCAGCCCTGGGTGTAGTCGCCCTGCAGGTGCCCGGGGGCGGCGTGCTCGGGGTTGGGGTCGGGCGTGCCAAAGCGCACGCTCAGGCGCTGCAGCAGCGCAGCGCGCGTGGTGTCCACCACCTGGTTGAGTTCGGTGCACAAAAATTCGTAGGGCCCGTTGTGCGACTCACTGAGGTAGGCGCGCATGATGCGGCGCACGACCACCGTGCGGCGGGCCTGCACCTGCTCAGGGTCGGCACTGTCGTCGTCCTCTTCATCGTCGTCCCCATCCGAGTCGCCCCCCTCATCAGGCGCCAGGGTGTCGCCTGCGGCCAGGTGGTGCAGACGGGTCTCGGCGTCTGCCAGCAGTTGGGCGGCCAGCGGCACGATGCCGTCCAGCGTGGACAGGCCGCCCTGCAGGTGGTCGGTGGCGGGAGCATTAAAAAACGGCCCCGGCGGCCAGCAGTCTTCACGCACGGCGCTGCGCCACAGGGGCTCGTCGCGGGCGTCCAGCAGCGCCACCTGCTGGCCGTCGTAGTGGGCGCGCCAGACCACGGTGCCCTCGCCATCGATGTAGGCCAGCTGTCCGTCGCGGGTCAAAAACGGCACCAGCGGCGTGCCGGTCTGCGGGCCTACCAGCCAGCCGTCGAGGTTGGTCAGTGGCTCCAGCATGTGGTCGGGCGCGGGGACCCAGCGGCCGTCCGGGTGCAGCAAGCCCCAGGCGCCTGCGGGCGCATCCGGGGCAGGCGCAGCTCGGCCCGAGGACGCAGCCGCTGTGCGCACCACGGCAAAACCGGCCTGCGGGAAAAAGTGCGAGCCGAAGCTCAGCCGCGGCCCTGCCACGGCCTCCCCTTGCGCGTTGAGGTAACGGGTGCCCGCATAGCAGTTCGCCGCTATGCCACAGGCCATGTAGGGCGACAGATGCCGACCGCCTTTGACCACCACCTTGCCGCGCACATCCAGGTAGCCGTGGCCGTTGTCCCAGGCGTTGGTCTCGTCAAAATACGCCAGGCCCTGGGTGTTGAAGGCCTCGATGCGCGGGTAGCGCGGCTCCAGCACCCACTGCCCGCGTGCGTCGATGAGCCCAAAACGCTCGCCGTCCAACGACGCTGCCGTGACAGGCGCATCGCCAAAGGGCAGTACCCGCCGAAAGCGCGGCTCGATCACCCACTGCCCTGTGGAATTCACAAACCCCTGCAGGCGCTGGTTGCTGCTTTTGTTCCATAGCGTGGCGCGTGCCAGGCCGTTGCCACTGAATACGCTGATGTCGTGAAAGAAGCCGGGGCAGGTAAAGCGCCCCTCGCGGTCGATGATGCGCCAGCCCACCTGGTCCGGGTGGCGTGCCGCCAAGTCCTCGTCGCCCACCAGCACTGCGCTGAGGCCGTTGCGAAACGGACGCGCGTCGGCAAAGGCAGGTGCAATCACCACCGTGCCCGCCACGTCCACAAACCCCCAACGCCCGGCCTGGCAAAAGCGGCCCAGGCCTTCGTCCGAAAAGCTGCGGGTGTTCTGCAACGTGGGCGGCACGCGCCAGTGCCCCTCGCCGTCCACATAGCCCCAGCGGCCGTCATCTGCCTGTGCGGCGCCCACCCAGCCCCCCTGGCCATCTGGGTCAAAGCGCAGCAGCCCGCGCAGACCTTCAGGCGGCACTATGGCCCGCCCGGGGTGGACGATGACATGCGCCGTTTGCTGGTGGCGAGCGTCGAGTGGAATGTGGGCTAGCCACGGGGCCTGCGGATTGTTCTCGTTGTGCATCGGTTGTACGGTTCCCTCTGCGCGGCATGCTAGCGACGCAGCTGCCGGTTGCCCGTAACGATTTGCACACGGTGCAAATGTCCCACACATCGCGGCGCACGGGCCGCATCTTTTCAGTGAAAACCCTTATCCCGAGCCAATGGGTTCGCTGGGTTGGTGAAACCCCAGCCAGCGTGAAGGGTACGTCGACCCACACAGAACAAGCCCACATCTGCGGCGAAGTCCTGGGTCTTCGTTACCGAGGGCTTGGTGCGCACAGCAGCCGAGGCTGCCGGGCAAACCCACGCAGTCAGTCCTTCTTTTTGAGCCGCACGTGCGTGTAGAAGTCGTTGCCTGCAGCGATGGCAAACAGCCTGAATTCAGGCCCAGGCGAGCTGGCACCTTTTGACCTCCAGGCAAACAGGCCAGTTGGCGAGGGATCGAGGGGCAAGGCTTCACTGGCAACGTCTATCGCGCTCTGGATAAATTGCGTGTAATCGGCTCGCTTGGGGTGTGTTCCATTGTTCGCAATGGCCAGCGAGTCGCTGATGTTGCGCACGATCCCGGCCTCCAGATTCGGGTATCGGTTGAAACCATGAAACTGGACTGAGCCCCGGTCATCGGCCATGATGATGTCGCCAAGGCCTGTGGCGCCCTTGGCCATGAACTCTTCAGGCTTGTCGCTGTTCAGCCGGTTGGCGATGACGCGGCGCATCCATTGCATGCCCTTCTTCACGTCCGCCGCCGTTGCGCTTCCCATGCGTTCGGGCGATGGGCTTTCTGCCAGAAGCAGGCGCACTAGCATTCCCAGCTCAGTATCGATGGGCGGCAACGCAATGGCTGCCTCCACGTTGATCGTGATGGCCGATGGAGAAACCGACAGCGCTGGCCCTTGGGCTGATGCAACGGCCATACGTGCCGAGCCTGCCTGTTTGGCTACGAACTCGAACTGCCAGCTGTCGGCTCGCGCGGTGTGTTTGGTGTCGTTTAAAGCCACGATGTGCTTCTGGTCCACCCTGGCCTGTAAAACGTTGACTTTGGGGATTCCCTCGAGCTTGAGCCTGAGGGTGTTGCCTTCCACCAGCGTGATCGCGCTGGGAGCAAGCATGTTGCTGGTGTATTTGAGAGGTGCGCTCGGCACAGTTCTGTCCTTTTGCTGAATTCCGGTGGGCTCCTCTTCAGAGGGCTTGTTCTCAGAGGGCTTTTTTTGTGGCGGGTTTGATGGTCACGGTATGGCCGGTTTTTTTGCAGGCGCCCACGATGTGGTCCACCCAGGCGCGGTCTACAAGGAAGGTGCTGCCAGCGATCTGCGCTGGAGATTCGACGACGTCGGTGGCCAGGTTGACCGACTTCGCCAGCGCCTCGGACCGCCCCAGGGACACCGCGTCATCTCCGGTGGCAGCGCTGCCAGCGCTGTTCAGAATCTCCCCGCCCTCGTGCCAGATCATCCAGATGCTGGCCGTGTCACCGTCCAACCCCGCTCTCGGTGCCTGTTTGACAAAGCAGAAATGGTTTGTGCGACGTGCGTAGCGGCTGCCACGCACTTCATCTTTGGTACGCAGGTACGCCCGCAGAACGGCGGGAGAGTTGACCTCGGCCATCGACGGGCGAGAGAACGCTGGTGCGGGCGGACGGGTATCGGTCGTGGGCTTATTGGTAAGGGGCGGTTCGGCGGGTGTTGCCGTACCGGCGCCTGCAACGCTGCAGGCTACCAAGCAGGCTGTGGCCAGCCAGGCTCTCGCACCAGCGGATTTGAGGTGATTCATGGGGGTATGGGCGGTACGGGAAGGGGAGCGGAGACCTGAGGGGGCGGATTATCTGGGCCAGCCTGGGCGCAATCACTGCGATTGCAATGTCTTACGCACGCAACCGTGCGAGCCCGTTGCGAGGGCGGCGGCAAAAAACATGGCCTCAGTGACCAGTGTTTACCCTGAATTTGAGTAGGCGATGTCGAAAAGCTGGCGGCCCGTTCGTCGTACAGGCAAAGGCACTCAATTCGGGCGCTTTTGTTTATCCGCTATTCGTTTTTTGGAGAACCCCCATGCGATTCATGATCATCGTCAAAGCTACGGCCGAATCCGAGCAAGGCTGCATGCCCACCGCTCCCCTCATGGCCGAGATGGCCCGCTACCACGAGGAACTCGCCCATGCGGGCGTGCTGCTGGACGGCAGCGGTCTCAAACCCACCTCACAAGGCTGGCGCGTGCGCTACAGCGGTAGTGGCCGCACCGTGACCGACGGGCCGTTTACCGAAACCAAGGAACTCATCGCGGGCTACACCCTGATCCAGGTGCGCAGCCGCGATGAAGCGCTGGAATGGACGCGCCGTTTCCCTAACCCGCGCGGCGAGGGGCTGGACGCCGAGATCGAAGTGCGCCAGCTGTTCGAGATGGAGGACTTTGCGGGCGTCGAAGGGGTGGAGAATTTTCGCGACCTCGAAGCCATGCGCGGGTGATCGCCGCATTCATTTGACGGTTGAGGACACACCACCATGATCAAGACCATTGCTCTCGTGCTGCTGGCGGCGCTGGGGCTCTTCCTGGCCTTTGCCGCCACCCGGCCCGACACCTTTCGCGTAGAACGCAGCCGCGTCATCTCCGCCCCGCCCGAGCGCGTGTACGGGCTCATCCACGACCTGCGCCAGTTCAACACCTGGAACCCGTACGAACGCAAAGACCCCGCCGCCAAGGGCCAGTACAGCGCCACCACCACAGGCCCTGGGGCGCGCTATGCGTGGCAGGGCAACAAGGTGGGCACCGGCAGCATGGAAATTGTGGACGCCACGGCACCGGCGCGGGTGGCGATGAAGCTTGACTTTGTGGCCCCGTTTGAAGCCCACAACCAGGTGGAATTCACGCTGCAGCCTGAAGGCGCAGGCGCCACGCGCGTCACCTGGGCCATGCACGGCCCGGTGCCGTATCTCGCCAAGATCGCGCACCTGGCTTTCAACATGGACCGCATGGTGGGGCAGGACTTTGAAGACGGGCTGGCCAATCTGCAGACCGTGGCGCAAAAGCCAGCAGACTGAGCCGCAACGTCTTTTGCCAAACCCCGGTTTTCCCTTTACCGTTTCACCCCTTCAGGAGCTTTCCATGCACAAGCAAATCTTCGTGAACCTGCCCATCGAGAACATGGCCCGGTCGCAGGCGTTCTTTCGGGCGCTGGGCTATGACTTCAATCCCGATTTCACCAACGACCAGGGCGCCTGCCTGGTGGTGGGTGAGAACCTGTTCGTGATGCTGCTGGTCAAGGACTTCTACCAAACCTTCACCAGCAAAGCGATTGCCGATGCACGCACCATGTCGGAGGTGCTGGTCTGCTTCTCGTGTGACAGCCGCGAAGAGGTCGATGCGCTGGTGGCCAAGGCTGTGGCCGCAGGCGGCATCACGCTGCGCCCGGCGCAGGACCTGGGCTTCATGTACTCGCAGTCGTTTGACGACCTGGACGGCCACGCCTGGGAGTTTGTGCACATGCAAGACGCCAGCAAGGCCCTGGGCTGAGAAGCACCGACTGAACTCTGTGAACGCCGCTGCCCTGCCTGACCGCGATGCCTTGCACCGCACCATCGACTCGGTGTGGCGCATCGAGGCCGCGCGCATCATCGCCAGCGTGGCGCGCATGACGCGTGATGTGGGCCGCGCCGAAGAGCTGGCGCAGGACGCGCTGGTGGCGGCGCTGGAGCACTGGCCCGCCACCGGCCTGCCCGCCAACCCGGCCGCGTGGCTGATGACCACGGCCAAGCGCCGCGCCATCGACCACCTGCGCCAGCGGGCGCTGCACACGCGCGAGAACGAGGCGCTGGGCCGCGACCTGGATGCGCTCGAAGCCCAGTACGCCCCCGACGTGGTGGACACCCTCATGGATGCGCAGCAGGACGACATTGGCGACGATTTGCTGCGCCTCATCTTCACCGCCTGTCACCCCGTGCTGCCCACCGAGGCGCGCGTGGCCCTCACGCTGCGGCTGTTGGGTGGCCTCACCACCGCCGAGATCGCGCGGGCCTTTCTGGTGCCCGAGCCCACCATTGCCCAGCGCATCGTGCGAGCCAAACGCAGCCTGTCGGCCGCCCACGTGCCGTTTGAAGTGCCGGGTACGCCCGAGCGTGCCCCGCGACTGGGCTCGGTTCTGGAGGTGATTTACCTCATCTTCAACGAAGGCTACGCCGCCACTGCAGGCGACGACTGGATGCGCCCCGCGCTGTGCGGCGAGGCTCAGCGCCTGGTGCGCGTGCTGGCCAGCCTGGTGCCGGACGAGCCCGAGGTGCAGGGACTGGTGGCGCTGCTCGAAATCCAGGCCTCGCGCCTGCCCGCACGCACCAACGCGCAGGGCCAGCCCGTGCTGCTGATGGACCAGGACCGCGCGCGGTGGGACCACCTGCTGGTGCGCCGGGGGCTGGCCGCCCTCGACAAGGCCGAGCAGCTGGCGCGCGCAGGCCATGCCTGGGGGCCCTATGCGCTGCAGGGTGCGATTGCGGCCTGCCATGCGCGCGCGCACCGCGCACAAGACACCGACTGGCACCACATCGTGGCGCTGTACGACGCGCTGCTGCAGGTGGCGCCCTCCCCCGTGGTGGCGCTCAACCGCGCTGTGGCTGTGGGCATGGCCCTGGGGCCTCAAGCGGCGCTGGCCCTGGTGGACGAACTAGCGGCAGAACCCAGCCTGCACCAGTACCACTGGCTGCCCAGTGTGCGCGGCGATCTGCTGGCCAAGCTGGGGCGCCAGAGCGAAGCCCGCGCGGAGTTGGAACGGGCCGCAGGCATGACGCGCAACGCGCAAGAAAAGGCACTGCTGCATACAAGAGCGGCAGCACTGGGCGATACCGCTGGCGCAACGGCTGTGCTGTCGCCAAAATGATTCGACACCTCTCCATCAACGTCCATCGACCATGCCAAACCCTGAACTGGATTTTCCGCTCGAAGGCGGCTGCGCCTGCCGCCATGTGCGCTATCGCATGGAGACGGCGCCCCTGTTTGTGCACTGCTGCCACTGCCGCTGGTGCCAGCGCGAAAGCGGTGCGTCGTTTGCACTGAACGCCATGATCGAAGCGGACCGGGTGAGCTCGGTGACGGGTACGGTGGAGCTGGTCGACACCCCTTCAGAAAGCGGCTTTGGCCAGAAGGTGGCGCGCTGCCCGCATTGCCGGGTGGCGCTGTGGAGCCACTATGCGGGCGCGGGGCCGCTGGTGGCGTTTGTGCGTGTGGGCACGCTCGATGCGCCCGACCAACTGCCGCCCGATGTGCACATCTTCACCGCGTCCAAACAGCCCTGGGTGGTGCTGCCCCCCGGCACGCCCGCAGTGCCCGAGTTTTACGACCGCGAAGCTCTGTGGCCGGCCGCCAGCCTGGCGCGGCGGCAGAACCTGTGGCCGCGCATTGCGGCGTACCGGGCAGCGATGGGGCTCGATCCCGCGTAATTCTGTGCGATCCTGTGGAATCGCGCTGTGCCGCGTTGTCCCTAACGACGCTTTCTGATGACCTGACCGGATGGAAGGGCCCCTTTGGGCGCCAGACCCAGCGCGGCACGCGCCAGCGCATCGGCCGCCCCATTGCGGTGGCGGGGAACCCATTGCAGGTCCACCTGTGCAAACCGCTGCAGCACACGGCGCGCCTCGTCAAACAGCGGTGCCAGCCGCGCGATGGGAGCCACGGCTTGTGCGCCCAGTTGCTCCACCAGCACGCTGCTGTCGCTGACCACCTGCACGGTGGATGCCGTCGCCACCACCTGGGTTTCCAGCCACTGCAGCGCTCGCAGCAGCGCGAGCAGTTCGGCCTCGTTGTTGCAGCCGGTGAAGTTGGTCGCTTCGGAGATACGGTGTTGCACCGAGCCGTCAGGCCCCACCAGCACCGCGCCCAGCCCCATGCGCCCGGGGTTGGGCACCGCACTGCCGTCGCAATAGACCAGCCAGTGGGCGGGTTCAGCGGCCACGCGTTATTTGTAGAAAGCCTCGACCTTGCCCTTGAGCTTGATCATCAGCGGCTGGCCCTTGCGGTCCACCGTCTTGCCCGCTGGCACCTTCACCCAGCCTTCGCTGACGCAGTATTCCTCGACATCGCTGCGGTCCTTGCCGTTGAAGCGGATGCCAATGTCGTGCTTGAACACCTCGGCCACATGGTGTGGGCTGCGCGGGTCCACCGACAGGTGGTCAGGCAGGGGTGGAGGGGTGATGGTGGATGTGGTCGCGTCGGTCATGCAGAAGGCTCTTTGTCAGAAAGACAGGGGGGTGAAACAGCAAAAAACAGAAAAAGGAAAGCGCGGATTCTCCGGGATTTGCTCCCGCAGCACTCCGCCAAGTCCCTACCGCCCCATGGGCGCCACGCCGATCAGCCAGGCATGGGCCCAGAACGCAAAGGCCACCCAGGCCACAGCGCCCACAACTACAGCTGCAACCGTTCCTGCAGCAGTGCCCGGTGCGTAGACGGTGTTCTGCGCCCGGTCGCGCTGGCGCGCAGCCCGAAAGCTCAGCACCGCCCACAGCAAAAAGCTGCCAAACAGCACCACGTCAGCCAGGTTGCCGTTGGACAGCAAATGCGCCAGCGCCCACACCTTTACGCCCAGCACCATGGGGTGGTGCAGCCGGGCCTTGATGGCATTGCGCGGCACATAGGTGGCGGCCAGCAGCACAAACGCAATCAACGTGAGCAGCGCCGCAGCATGCCGCATGCCGATGGGTGGCACCCACAACACCACCGGCTGCTGCCGCGCCAGGCCATAGCCCCAAATGATGAGCGCCAGGCCCACGGCCGACACCAGCGAATACAACCCCTTCCACGACATCTCGCCCATGCGCGCCAAGGTCTGCGTGCGCCAGCCATCGGCCACGATGCGCACCGAGTGCACGCCCAGAAACAGCACCAATCCAAGAACGAGAAACAACATGGCAAAGCCTTTCATCGGGGGTCGTGATGTGCGTATTGTTTTGGCAGCTGCTCGATAGGGTTCCCACACAGTGCCAGCCGCGAGTATGCCGGGATTCTGCAGAAAATATGAGTCAAAAGTGCCTCTAGCGCTTATCTATCAAGCGCTAGTAGCTATATTTTTGGTAGTAACCGGCGACTCGGCTCAGAGACCAACAGCGCAGTGCTCTGTCACCACCGCATGCTGCGCCAGCAGCGCCCCCACCTTGGGCTTGGCGCAGCGCTGCAGCGTTTGCAGCAGCGCATAGCTCGGCTCGGCCACACGCCAGCGAGTGCGCAGGTCGTGCTGCATGCGCGCCAGCAGCGCGGCTGCCATCTCAGCATCGGCCAACGCGCGGTGGGCCTGGCCCGTGCGCGGCAGGCCGTGGTAGTCCACCAGCGTACCCAACTTGTGGCTGGGCGCCTGCGGGTACAGCCGCCGCGACAACAGCACCGTGCACGCAAACGGGTGGGGTGCGGGCAGGTCGGCGTGCGCCAGCTCGGCCTGCCAGAACTTGCTGTCGAACGATGCGTTGTGCGCCACCATGGGCGCGTTGCCCACAAAACGCGCGGCGTCCTGCATTACTTGCCCCGCATCGGGCGCAGCGTTGACCATCGCGTTGGTGATGCCAGTGAGCTGGGTGATGAAGGACGGAATCCACACCCCGGTTTTCATCAGGCTCTGGAACCGGTCCACCACCTGGCCTTTTTCGAGCAGCACGATCGCCACCTCGGTCGCACGCGCGCCCTGGCCGGGCGAGATGCCGGTGGTTTCAAAGTCGATGACGGCGATGGGAGGCATGGGGTGGCTGGAAGGTGGCTGGAAGGCGACAGGGAGTCAGGGGCCAGTATCGCCGGTCAGCGTGTGCTGCCCGCGGCGCTGCAGTCACAGGGCACAGGTCAGGAGCACGTATCGGCTGTTCGGTCAAAGCCTCCACTCCTGTCCACGAATCGCAGCAACGGCCGGGCCAGCGCTCTTTTTTTTGATGACGATGTGGTTAAGTTCTGTTACAACCCCCGCGACTTCACCGAAGCCACGACGTGTGGGCGTGCGACCCGCGTCGATCTGCGCACATCCTCCAGAGGCCAGCGCGGCCCTCCGCCTCGGTGCTGGTAGACAAATCCACCGTACACGTACAGTACCGCCTCTCGCCATGCACGCTCAACCTGCTCTTCTGTCTGTTTACCCCCTGATTCGACGCGCACTGCCCATAGCCGCATGGGCGGCAGCCCTGCTGGGCAGTGCTGCGCATGCAGCCATCACCGTCACGCCCACCAGCGTCTCGGCAGGCATGGCCACACTCACGCTCAACTCCTCCAGTGCTGGCACGGGATCTTGGGTGCTGCTGCAGTCCGGCAGCTGCGGCAGTGCAGCCCAAACCCAGGCTGGATTGGACGGCGCAGGCGCTGCTGCATACAGCAAGGGCAGCCTGGCACTGGCTGCCAACACCAACAGCGACTACACCGTGCGCCGCCTGGTGCAGTCGCAGGCCTACACCGTGTGCGCCACCAACGGCACAGACACGGCCAGTGCCAGCTTCACGACCCAAGCCATGACGGCCTACAACAACCCTGCTTGGGAAGCGGTAGGCACGGCGGGGTTTTCTGCGGCCGGTGCGAATTTCCAGTCCCTGGCGTTCGCCCCCGACGGCACGCCCTATGTGGCGTACCAGGATTACGGCAACAGTCTTAAGACCACGGTGACGCGCTTCAACGGAACGGCCTGGCAAGTGGTGGGCACGACGGGGTTTTCTGCGGGCGATGCGTTGTTCCAGTCCCTGGCGTTCGCCCCTGACGGCACGCCCTATGTGGCGTACCGGGATCGCGGCAACGGCCGCAAGACCACGGTGATGCGCTTTGACGGAACGGCCTGGCAGGTGGTGGGCACGGCGGGGTTTTCTGCGGGCGATGCGCAGTACCAGTCCCTGGCGTTCGCCCCCGACGGCGCGCCCTATGTGGCGGACTCGGGTTCCGGCAATGGCCGCAAGACCACGGTGATGCGCTTTGACGGAACTGCCTGGGAAGCGGTGGGCACGGCGGGGTTTTCTGCGGGCGAAGGGTCTTACCAGTCACTGGCGTTCGCCCCCGACGGTACGCCCTATGTTGCGTACCAGGATGCCAGCAACATCTCCATGACCACGGTGATGCGCTGGAACGGAACTGCCTGGCAAGTGGTGGGCACGGCGGGTTTTACTGCGGGCTTTGCGGATTACCAGTCCCTGGCGTTCGCCCCCGACGGCACGCCCTATGTGGCGTACATGGATGGCGGTAACGGCTTTGGGACGACGGTGATGCGCTTTGACGGAGCGACCTGGGAGACGGTGGGCACGGCGGGGTTTTCAGCGGGCGATGCGGTTTACCAGTCCCTGGCGTTCGCCCCCGACGGCACGCCCTATGTGGCGTACACGGATAATGGTAACGGCAGCAAGATCACGGTGATGCGCTTCAACGGAACTGCTTGGCAAGCGGTGGGCACGGCGGGGTTTTCTGCGGGCGTGGCGACTTTCCATTCCCTGGCGTTCGCCCCCGACGGCACGCCCTATGTGGCGTATCGGGATAACGGCAACAGCAGTAAGACCACGGTGATGCGTCTGATAGGTACGGCATCTGCCCCCACAGGCCTTGCCGCCGTTGCAGGCAATGGCGCAGTGACCCTGTCCTGGACAGCCCCAGCGAGCAACGGCGGCAGCCCCATCCAGAGCTATGCCGTCACCGGTACCCCCGCAGGCGGCGGAGCCACCGTAAGCTGCCCCGCCACAGCCCCCGCCACCACCTGCACGGTCCCTGGGCTGACCAATGGCTTGGCCTACACCTTCACCGTCACCGCCACCAACGCAGCGGGCACCAGCAGCGCCTCCACATCGGCAACGGCCACTCCCCAGTGGAGCCAGTCTGGCATGACCCTGCCGGGCGGCGGCAGCGCCGATGTGCAAGTGGGCGCCCCAGCGGGCTGCACCATCGCGAACGCGCAGTTCGGCACCACCGTGCCAGCAGGCGCCCCCGCGGGTGCCAGCATCCCCCTGGGCGTATTGAGCTTCACCGCCAGCGGCGCAGGCTGCAACAACGCCACCCTGTCGGTGCGCGTGGACTACCCGGCGGGCAGCCTGAGCGGACTGCAACCGTACAAATACGGTCCCGCCACGGGCGGCGCAGCATTCACCTGGTTCCCGCACGGCACGATCACGGGAGACACGGTGACCTACAGCGTCACAGACAACGGAGTGGGAGACAACAGCCTCACGCCGGGCGTCATTGAAGACCCCTTCGCACCCGTCTTGCTGGCGCTAGGGCCAGGGGGAGCCACAGCGATTCCCACGATGAGCGAATGGGGGCTGATCGTGCTGTCGCTTCTGGCAGCGGCAGTGGGTGCGGCAGGGGTGGGCGGCATGCGCCGCCGGGCTTTGGGCTGAAGAAAGCGCCAGCGGCACCCGGTCAAACCCCCAGCCCCCTGTCTGGGAGTTGCAACAGCGGCCGGGCCAACGGTCATTTCGCTTGTGTGGGGGCGTTAAATTCTGTTACAAACTCGCGCCTACGCTGAGGCAACCATCTGTGCCCATCCTGCAGATGGGTAAGCCGCGTTGTCCTCTGCCTCGGAACCGGTAAAAAGTCCTTCCTACAGGGCCGCCCCTCGCCATGCACTCTCAACCTGCTCTTTTGTCTGCGCAGTTGCCTGCGTTTCTAACTGCCGCTGGCAGTGTTTCATTCTTTGAAACCCTGGCGCGCATGCTGCAAGTGTGGCGCTCCAAGCCCTGGAGGCTGTTGTGGGTCACCTTGTTGGCGCTGGTGCTGTTGCTGCTGTGGGCGCCCCAGCCCGCAGCGGCGCAAAGCGTGCTCGATGGGTTTGACCCCAATGCCAACGATGTGGTCTTGAGCGTAGTGGTGCAGACCGATGGAAAAGTGTTGCTGGGAGGGGGGTTCACCCTTTTGGGGAGCCAGACGCGCAACCGCATAGCCCGGCTCAACGCCGATGGCTCGGTGGATACCAGCTTTGACCCGAATGCTGACGGCGCAGTCAACACGCTGGCCTTGCAGCCAGACGGCAAGATCCTGGTGGGTGGCAACTTCACCAGCATTGGTGGGCAATCACGCAACAACATTGCCCGGCTCCATGCCAACGGCACGCTCGACACCACGTTCGACCCCGGTATGGGGGCAGATGCCCCCGTCCAGAGCCTTGCGGTGCAGTCCGACGGCAGGGTGGTGATCGGTGGTGATTTCAGAGAATTGCGCGGGCAAACCCGCAATTTCATTGCGCGACTGAATGCCAATGGCACGCTGGACACCGCATTCAACCCCGGAGCCAACGACCCGGTTTACAGCCTGGTGGTGCAGCCGGATGGCAAGGTGCTGGCAGGGGGATTTTTCAGCAACATGGGCGGAGCGCCGCGCAACTATGTGGCCCGGCTCAATGCCGATGGCACGCTCGATGCCACCTTTTCTGCCAGTCCTGATGATGTAGTCCGCAGCCTGGCCGTGCTGGCGGACGGCAAGGTGTTGATGGGGGGCTCCTTCAATTCGGTGGATGGCCAAACACGCCGAAATATCGCGCGGCTGAACGCAGACGGCACGCTGGACACCGCCTTCCAGAATTTGGAGGGCGACAACGATGTCCTTAGCCTGGCTGTTCAGCCCGATGGCAAAGTGCTGGTGGGCGGGCGTTTTAGCACCCTGGGCGGTCAACCACGCAACAACGTAGCGCGCATCAACGCGGATGGCACGGTCGATACAGGCTTTGACATCGGGGCGGATGGCGCTACGGTCTTTAGCGTGGCTGTGCAGCCCGATGGCAGGGCGCTGGTCGCAGGTGAGTTCGCCACCGTCGGCGGGCAGGCGCGCAACCGCATCGCCCGGCTCAACGCCGATGGCACGCTGGATGCGGGCTTCAATCCGAATGCCAACCATTCTGTCTTTAGCGTGGCAGTGCAGCCCGATGGCAAAGTGCTGGTGGGGGGGCACTTCACCACCCTGGCCGGGCAACCGCGCAACCGCATCGCTCGGCTCAACGCCGATGGCACGCTGGATGCGGCCTTCAATCCGGATGCCAACAATGCTGCCTTCAGCCTGGCAGTGCAGCCCGATGGCAAGGTGTTGGTGGGGGGCTCTTTCACCAGCGTGGGCGGGCAAATGCGCAACCGCATCGCCCGGCTCAACGCCGATGGCACGCTGGATGCGGATTTCAATCC
>NZ_JBKBXG010000003.1:0-101731 GCF_046314175.1 Acidovorax sp.
CACGGCCTACAACGTGGGCGGGGCGCTCATCTGGGTGCTGGGGATCTGCTCGGCAGGCTACTTCTTTGGCAACTTTGCCTGGGTGAAGGAAAACCTGGACAAAATCATCTGGGCGATGATTTTTATACCCGGCCTGATCGCCATCTTTGGCGCGTGGCGGGCGGGGCGCCAAACCAAGGCAGCATGAGATAGTTAACGATTTGCTATTAAAAAAGAGCTGCTAGCGCTTGTTGGATAAGCGCTGGCAGCTCTTTTTATGCCTGAAGCCGCCAGGGTTGGCGGGTCCAGGTATGAGGGGGCGGATTAACGGCCGAATTAACGTCGATAGGGGCGGCGTTGATCGCGGTCTTCACCGACTTCATGGCCGATGAGGGCGCCTGCAGCGGCGCCACCGATGGTGCCGACCGGGCCGCCAAACACGGCGTTACCAGCTACGCCCCCGACGACGGCGCCGACACCCGTGCCGACCTGGGCACCCGAGGGGTTGGAAGCGCAACCGCCCAAGGCAAGGGCTGCGGTGCAGGTGGTCGCAAGAAGGATGTGACGGATTTTCATGGCAAGAGTCCTTTGTGGTGAGGGAGTCAGGCCTTGGAGTTCATCAGCGGCTGCTTTTGAACATCGACCTGTGCCTTCACTATCGTTGGCGCCCTCTGCCTCGCATGTAGGTACGTGAGTTCTGAACCTGTAGGACATGCGACTCCGGATCTGGCAGCGTGGACTGGCGCATTCGTTGCCCAGCAACCCTGTACATCAGGGTTTACGAGCGCGGTGATCACCGTTGCCAAGTCGGTCGCGAAGGCAGATGATTTCTAAACCACATCGCCTTACAAAAATCACCTTAGGACACCTGATGACCCCATCCACACAGGCAGCCGGAGCTTCCGGCACGAGTTTCACCGTGGCCCAGCAGATCGGGCTCATCGTCGCAGTGGCCGTGCTGGCGCTTGTGGTCGTTTTGGCGCTGAGCCTGGTGCGGGTGCAAACCCTGGGCACCACGGTGGACCGCCTGGCCACCGAGCAGGTGGAGCGGTTGCAGCTGGCGCTGCGCTGGCGCAGCAACATTGCCGTCAACTCCACGCGCGTGTTCTCCATCGTGCAGACCGAAGGCGATGACCTGCAGAACTATTTCAAGGACGTGGTGGCGGCCACCACGGCCGACACGAGCAAGGTTCAAAAACGCTATTCAGAGCTGGAGAACAGTGCGGAGGGCCTGCGGATTCAAGAAGAGCTTGCGGCCATTCGCAAGCCTTATCTGGAGGCGCGTGACAAAGCGCTGGCGCTGAAGAAAGCCGGAGACATGGCGCAGGCCAAGAGCTTTGCGTTGGCCGACTTTGCGCCCGTGGTGGACAAGTACAACGCCGTGGCCGACAAGATGGTGAGCTACCAGGTGCAGCGTTCGGCCGAGCAGGCGGCCGAGGCAGCAGGGCTCATCCAGTCGTACCGGCTCACCGTCATGGTGGCCGGTTTTGCCGGCTTGGCGCTGTTGATGGTGTTGTCGTGGGTGGTGGTGCAGCGCATCCGCCGCTCATTGGGCGAGGTGAGTGCGGTGGCCCAGCGCATTGGTGAAGGCGATCTGTCACATCCCATTCATGCGCAGGGGCGCGGTGAGGTGGCCGACATGATGCGCGCCATGGAGACCATGCAGACATCGCTGGTGCGCATCGTGGGTGATGTGCGGCTCAGCAGCGACAGCATTGCCACCGGCTCCAGCGAGATCGCCATGGGCAACGCCGACCTGAGCCAGCGCACCGAAGAGCAGGCCAGTAACCTGGAGCAGACCGCCGCGTCGATGGAGGAGATAACCAGCACCGTCAAGAACAATTCGGAAACCGCCCAGCGCGCCGCTGTGCTGGCGGGTACGGCGTCCGCCGCAGCAGTGAAAGGCGGAGAAGTGGTGGGCCAGGTGGTAAACACCATGCAGGACATTTCGGCGGCGTCGCGCAAGATCACCGACATCATTGCGGTGATCGACGGCATTGCGTTTCAGACCAACATCCTGGCCCTGAATGCCGCAGTTGAAGCCGCACGGGCTGGTGAACAAGGCCGGGGCTTCGCGGTGGTCGCCACCGAGGTGCGCAGCCTGGCCCAGCGCAGCGCCAACGCAGCCAAAGAGATCAAAACCCTGATTGGCGCCAGCGTGGAGAAAGTGGAAAACGGCACCCAGCTCGTCACCAACGCAGGGCAGAGCATGGAAGACATCGTCACCCAGGTCAAACGCGTGAGCGACCTGATCGGCGAGATCTCCAGCGCCACGGGCGAGCAGACGATTGGCATCAGCCAGGTGGGAGAAGCGGTGATGCAGCTGGACCAGGTAACCCAGCAAAACGCTGCGCTGGTAGAAGAAAGCGCCGCAGCGGCCGACAGCCTCAAGCACCAGGCCGCCAAACTGGCCGAAATCGTGAGTGTGTTCCGGCTGGGACGTTGATCAGGCGCCGGTAACTCGTTGCCGAGCCTACGCTGCCACGGCAGGCTTCAGGCAGATAGTGACCAGCAGTGACGCGTCTTGCACCGCCTTGAGTGCATGCAGCGCGCGGGGCGCGAGGTGCACAAAATCGCCGGGGTGCAGTTGTTGCACGCCCTGTTCGCTGACAAATTCCACCACGCCTTCAATGCACTGCACGGTGGCTTCGCCGGGGGTCTGGTGTTCTTTCATGGATTTGCCCACCGGCAGCACCACGCGCATGACTTCGAGCTGGCCTGCTTTGAGGATGGCGGTGGTGACGGATTCAGGCAAGCGGTCGCCGAGGGGGCGCACGCTGACGATTTGGCCGGATTGAGCGTGGGGCAGTGCCATAGAAATTTCTCCTTGCTGGCCTTTGCGCGATGCACAGGGTGCATGCAAAGGCGTAGGCGATGAAAGCTACTTTGCCTGCACTTGGCAGCCCGCGCAAGGCGGGTCAACCACGCTGAACCGGCCTACACCGACCGGCTGCGCGCCAGCGGCGGGTTCTTGGCAAAGTAGCGGGTGATGCCGCGCATCAGTGCATTGGCCAGTTGCTCCTGGTAAGCGGGGCTGCGCAAGCGCTTTTCCTCTTCGGGGTTGCTGATGAAGGCGGTTTCGACCAAAACGCTCGGAATGTCAGGCGCCTTCAGCACAGCAAAGCCCGCCTGCTCCACGCGCGGCTTGTGCAGCTTGGCCATGCCGCCGATTTCGCCCAGCAGCACGGCGCCCAGTTTCAGGCTGTCGTTGATCTGTGCGGTGGTGCTCATGTCCAGCAGCGCGCTTTGCACTTGCCGGTCTTTGGACTGCACGTTGATGCCACCTACCAGGTCTGCACTGTTTTCTTTGTTGGCCAGCCAGCGCGCCGCTGTGCTGGAGGCGCCGCTCTGGCTCAACGCAAACACGCTGGCGCCCCGCGCCGTGGGCACTGTGAAGGCGTCGGCATGGATGCTGACGAACAGGTCTGCCTGCACGCGCCGCGCCTTTTGCACGCGGGTGGCCAGGGGCACAAAGTAGTCGCCGTCGCGCGTCAGGTAGGCGCGCATGGGGTTGCCGCCCACGGTGGTGGCGTTGATGCGGTCGCGCAGCAGGTGGGCGACGCGCAGCACCACGTCTTTCTCGCGCGTGCCTGCGGGGCCGATGGCGCCGGGGTCTTCGCCGCCGTGGCCGGGGTCCAGCGCCACGATGATGATGCGGTCGGTCTGGGTGGAGGTGGCACGGCTGCCGGGCCGTGCGGGTTCTGCGGGCGGTGGGGCGGTGGCCACCATGGGCGGGGGGCCGGGCGGGCCCGGACGCTGGCTGCGTTGTGCAATCAGGTCGCCCAGCGGGTCGTGCTCGGTGGGGGGCACAGGGGCCCGTGCGGCAGCGGCTGCGGCGGCTGTGAGCGGCGGGTTGGGTGCCGGGGCGGGCTTGGCAGGGGCTTCGCGCAGGCGCTCGGCAATCAGCGCCTCCAGCGGGTCCACCGGCTCGGCGGGGTACAGGTCAAACACCAGCCGGTGCTGGTAGGCGGCCACGGGCGGCAGCGTGAACACCTGGGGCATGGCGGCCTGTTTCAGGTCGACCACCAGCCGCACCACACCGGGCGCGTTCTGGCCCACGCGGATGCCGGCAATGTTGGGGTCGTCGGGCTTGACCTTGGCGACCAGCTCGCGCAGCTCGGGGCTCAGGTCGATGCCCTCGATGTCCACGGCCAGCCGCGGTGGCGTGGTCACGAAGAACTGCTTGGCCACCAGCGCGCCGTCGGATTCGATAGTCACCCGCGAATACTCGGGCGCGGGCCATACGCGCACGGCCAGGATGGTGGCGCCGCGTGCAATCTGCTGCGTGCCCAGCAACAGCACCAGAGTGCCCGCCTGCAGCACAGAGCGGCGCGAAGGCAGGGGGGCAGCGGCAGGGTGGGCGGGCAGGGTGGGTTCGTTCACGGCGTCTCAGAGTGCTTGCAGCAGGCTGCGCCCCGTAGCGGTGTGGGCGTGCAGCGTGACCTTCCTTTCGGTGTCATCGATTGCTTCAATGTGGATAGCAAGGTCTGCAAGCGGGGTAAGCGCTGCGGCCTTTTCCGGCCATTCTGCCACCTTGAGGCCGGGGTTGGCAAAAATGTCCCTGAAACCCGCGTCTTCCCACTCGCGTGGGTCGTCAAAGCGGTAGAAGTCGAAGTGCCAGATCGAAAGGCCTGGCGCCTCGTGCGGCTCCACCACGGCATAGGTGGGGCTCTTGATGCGGCCCTCTACGCCCAAGGCGCGCAGCAGGTGGCGCACCAGCGTGGTCTTGCCTGCGCCAAGGTCGCCGTGCAGGGTCACAAAGGCATTGGCCAACTGCGGCTGCGCGGCAAGGCGCTGCGCAAAGGTGGCAGTGTCATCCTCGCTATGCCAGGTGATCTGACGGGGTGGTTCTGCCGGGGCGGCAGCGGCGCTTCCTACAATCTGGCCGGTATGTGGTGCAACAGTCAACTCGTTCCTCAAATGCAGGAGTGGGCCCGCGAGCTGGGATTTTCCCAAATCGGCGTGGCGGGGGTGGACTTGTCTGCGGCAGAGCCAGGACTTGAGGCCTGGTTGGCGCAGGGGTTCCATGGTGACATGCATTACATGGCGTCCCACGGCCTGAAGCGCGCGCGCCCGGCCGAGCTGGTGCCCGGCACCGTGAGCGTGATCACGGCGCGCATGGATTATTTGCCGCAGAGCACCGCCATGGTTGCCCCCGAAGGCTGGCAGGCGGTGGAGCTTTCGCGCCTGTCCCGCCCGCAGGAGGGCATTGTTTCGGTCTACGCCCGGGGCCGGGATTATCACAAGGTGCTGCGCGCGCGCCTGCAAAAGCTCAGCGACCGCATTACCGAGGCCATCGGCCCCTTTGGCCACCGCGTGTTCACCGACTCGGCCCCCGTGCTGGAGGCCGAGCTGTCCGCGCGCAGCGGCCAGGGCTGGCGTGGCAAACACACGCTGGTGCTTAACCGCGAGGCGGGGTCGATGTTCTTTTTGGGTGAGATCTATGTGGACATGGCGCTGCCCGCAAGCGAGCCGGTCACAGCCCACTGCGGCAGTTGCACCGCCTGCATTGATGTGTGCCCCACGCAGGCCATCATCGCGCCGCAGCGTGTCGACGCCCGGCGGTGTATCTCGTACCTGACCATCGAACACGCCGGGCCGATTCCGCTGGAGCTACGCCCGCTGATGGGCAACCGCATTTACGGCTGCGACGACTGCCAGTTGATCTGCCCGTGGAACAAGTTTGCCCAGGTCAGCCGTCTGCCCGACTTTGATGAGCGCAAGGGCCTGGCGGGCCAGCAATTGGTACATCTGTTTGCGTGGGATGAGCCCACCTTTTTGCGCATGACCGAAGGCGGCCCCATCCGCCGCATCGGTCACGAGCGCTGGCTGCGCAATGTGGCCGTGGCGCTGGGTAATGCGCTGCGGGCGACGGGGGACGAGACGGTTCGAGCCGCGCTGCAGGCTCGCGCTGCGGACCCCAGCGATCTGGTGCGCGAGCATGTGGCCTGGGCGCTGGATTTTGAATGAAATTGGCCTCTAGCGCTTGATGGATAAGCACTAGAAGCTATCAAAATAAGAGTGTTTTCTGCCGCTTTTTTGCTGCGGCGTACCGCTGCTACCGCGCCAGCAAACCGGTCTGCTTGAGGGTCTGCACCAGCCCCTGCGTGAACTCTTCATACCCCGCAGCATTGGCATGGATCTGGTCGGCCCGCAACCGCTCTTGCGCCAGCACGGCCGACCATCCTTCGCTGTGCAGCGCCACTTTCAGTTCGCTGGCGATTTCTTCGTACATGGAGTGGTCGCTCAATCGGCCCACGGCCGCCAGCATCGTCAGCTCGGGCACGGCAACCAGCAGCACCTGCGCGCCACTGGCCTGTGCGTCGGCGCAGATCTGGCGGATGTTGCTGCGGGTGGTCGCAGCGCTCTGGCGGCGCAGAAAGTCGTTGCCGCCGATGCTCACAATCACCAGTGCAGGGTTGTGCGTTTGAAGCAGCCCGGGCAACCGCGCCAGCGCCTGGGCCGAGGTGTCGCCCGACACACCGCCGTTGACCACCTTCCAGCCCGTCAACCCAGCAAGCACAGCAGGGTAGGCGGTATCGGCGGATGCGCCCACGCCCGAGGTCAGCGAATCCCCCAGCGCCAGCACGGTGGCGCCGGGCGGCACGGCCTGGGCGGTTGGGGCTTTGCGCCCGCAGCCCACCAATGGCACCAGCGCCAGCGCCCCCAAACTTGCCATTAGCGCGCGGCGGCTTGCCACGGGGTTGAAACCCAGGTCCCTGTGTGAATCGGTCATCGGAGAAATCCCAAAGCAAACGGCAAGCTGACCATGCCCAGCAGGGTAGACAGCGTCACCAGCCCGGCAACATACGGCCCGTTGTAGCCCATGCGCGCCGCCAGCACGTAGCAGGTAGACGCGGTAGGCAGGGCCGAGAACGCCAGCAGCATGGTGGTCTGCACGGCATTGAGTCCGAACAGCCGCGCCATCGCAAACGCCAGCAGCGGCTGCACCAGGTGTCGGATGGACAACACCGCCACGCTCAGCGCCTTGCCCCGCGTGAGCAAGCCAAACTGCAGGCCCGCGCCTGCGGCCATCAGCCCCAGCGCCAGCGATGCCGCGCTGATGCGGCTGACGGTGGGACTGGCCCATTCAGGGATCTGAAAACCGAGCAAATTGGCAATCAACCCCGACACCGTGGCGATGATGAGCGGGTTGCGCACCAGCTCCCGCGCAAAGCTGTGCTGGCCGTGCCGCGCCATGGGCCATACGGCAGCCACGTTGAAGAGTGGCACACACACGCCGATCAGCACGGCAATCATCAGCAGGCCTTCGGCCCCCGCCAGGCGCTCGGCGATGGCCAGGCCAATGAAGGAGTTGAAGCGGAACGCCACCTGCGCGCTGGCCGCATGGTCGCGCGCGTCGATGTGTTTGCCCAGCCAGGGCCAGTGCGGCAGGCTGTAGGCGAGTGCAATGCCCGTGACGCCCATGGTCAGCCCGGCTGCGATCAGGCCTGATGCGGCGCCGATGTCCACCGGGCTCTTGACGATGGACTGAAACAGCAGCACGGGGAACAGCAGGTAGTACACCAGACTCTCCACAGGCTGCCACACCGACCGGTTGAGGGCGGTGTACCGGCAGATCAGGTAACCGCAAAGGATGAGGGAGAAGTCCGGGATCAGAAGCTGGGCGTAGTTCACGCGGTGAGAATACTTGATGTCCGGCAAGAGCCCCGGGTTAGCCCTTATGTGGAATCCGCAGGGCAACAAACCGCTCGTTGCGCATACCATCAGCGCTATTTGTCACCCCGCTTGAAGGAGAACCCTATGCATCGTCGTCAATGGCTCGCACTGACCGTACTGGCCGCAGCCGCAGGTACCGCAGCCGCTCAAGGCTACCCCAACAAGATCATCAAGCTGCAGGTGCCTTTTGCACCCGGCGGCACCACCGACATCATTGCGCGCGTGATTGCTGACCCGCTGGGCAAAGCCCTGGGCCAGACCGTGATTGTGGAAAACAAGGCCGGTGGTGGCGGCATTGTCGGCGCCGCTGAAATCGCCCGTTCGGCGCCAGACGGCTACACGCTGGGTGTGGCCACGGTGTCCACCACGGCGGCCAACCCCGCCATCAACCCCAAGACGCCGTACAACACGCTGACGGACTTCACGCCCATCATCAACATTGCGGCCACGCCCAATCTGATTGCGGTGAACCCCAGCTTCCCCGCCAAGGACTACAAGGCGTTTGTGGCCGAAGTGCAGAAGAACCCCGGCAAGTATTCGTACGCATCGTCGGGCACGGGCGGCATCGGCCACCTGCAGATGGAGCTGTACAAGAGCCTGTCTAACACCTTCATCACCCACATCCCCTACCGCGGCGCAGGCCCAGCGCTGAACGATACGGTGGCTGGCCAGGTTCCGATCATTTTTGACAACATCCCCTCGGCGCTGCCCTTCATCAAGGACAACCGCCTGGTGGCCATTGCCGTTGCAGCGCCACAGCGCGTCGCAGCCTTGCCCAACGTGCCCACGTTCAAGGAACTGGGTCTGGAGCCTGTGAACCGCATGGCCTACTACGGCATCCTGGGCCCCAAGGGCCTTCCCAAGGATATCGTTGACAAGATCAACGCCGCCGTGCGCACCGCACTGCAAGACCCGGCAGTGAAAAAGCGCATTGAAGACACCGGCTCCATCGTGGTGGGCAATTCGCCAGAGCAGTTCGCCGAACAGATCAAGGCCGAGTTCGCGGTTTACAAGCAAGTGGTCGCCAAGCAGAAGTTGACGTTGGAATAAGCACTGCGCTTGCCTCCTCCTAAAGCCGCCCCGTCGCCCGGGCGGCTTTTTTACGTGCTATCGTTTTTTGATGCTCCCAACCAGCCTGACTGCCATCGACACCTTTGTGGACTCCCTTTGGCTGGAGGACGGCCTGTCGCGCAATACGCTGGCCGCCTACCGGCGAGACCTGACGCTGTATGCCCAGTGGCTGGCCGACCAGCAGCCTGCGCTGGCTCTGGATGACACGGCGGAACACCATCTGCAGGGTTATTTCGCCGCGCGCCACGCGGTCACGCGCGCTACGTCGGCCAACCGGCGCCTGACGGTGCTGCGCCGCTACTTTCATTGGGCGCTGCGCGAGCGGCGCATTGTGGCCGACCCCACAGTGCGCCTGCAGGCGGCACGCCAGCCACTGCGTGTACCCAAGACCTTGTCACAGGCCCAGGTAGAGGCGTTGTTGACTGCGCCCGACCTGGGCAACCCCCTGGGCCTGCGCGACCGCACCATGCTGGAGCTGATGTACGCCAGCGGCCTGCGTGTGACGGAGCTGGTCACGCTCAAGACCTTTCAGCTGGGCCTGAACGAAGGCGTGCTGCGGGTGATGGGCAAGGGCAATAAGGAGCGGTTGGTGCCCTTTGGTGAAGAAGCCCGCCAGTGGATAGACCGGTACCTGCAGGAGGCCCGGGGAGCGATTCTGGGCGGCCAGCAGACCGACGACTTGTTTGTAACTCAGCGCGGCAGCGGCATGACGCGCGCCATGTTCTGGGTCATCGTGAAAAAATGGGCGCAGGTGGCGGGAATCACCGCGCCGCTGTCGCCCCATACGCTGCGGCACGCGTTTGCCACGCATTTGCTCAATCATGGCGCTGATCTGCGGGTGGTACAGCTGCTGCTGGGCCACGCCGACATTTCGACCACCACCATTTACACCCATGTGGCGCGCGAGCGGCTCAAGTCGCTGCATGCGCAGCACCACCCGCGCGGCTGAATTGCAGCCCACAGCGCGTCTTTTACTGGACGGTGTGGGCCCATACAAAAAATGGCCCACAGTGAGCGGGCCATTTTTTAGGCGATATAGACAAGGCCCAAGGAGACTGAGAGGCCCGAGAGGCCCAGGGCACCCTAATCTTCGTTCAGGCTCTCGGCCCAGGTCAGTGCCTGCAAGTGGGCCCAGTTGACCTGTCGGTTGGACAGGTGCAGGGCTTCGGCGTTTTTCGCAAAAGCCACTTCGTCGCCACTTTCGCAGGCGATGGTCAGTTCCAGGAACGGCGCAAACACCCCTGTGCGGCGCAGCAGGGCGTCCATCACGGGCTCGGGCAGGGCGACGGATTCCAGCGCTTTGTCGAGTGAAACCCCGAGCATGGTGTCCAGCAGCGAAAACACACCCACCACAAAGGCGTTGTCGCATTCTTCTGGGGGCAGCAGTTCGGCAGCCAGCAGCTCCATCAGGCGCCCGCGCACGACGGCTGTCTGGCCCACGGCGGGCGGTGCACCGCCTGCACGGGACGTAGTCATGAGCAGCGCGGCCCAACGGAACAGTTTTTTGAGGCCCAGAATCATCACCGCATGGCGGAACGAGGTGATCTCGCACGACAGGCCAAAGCCCGACGAGTTGATGAACCGCAGCAGATTGAAAGACAGCGTCGGGTCTTTCTTGAGCAGGTCTTCGATCTCGGCCGTGCTGGCCTGTTTGCGTACCAGGTTGATGAGCTGGATGATCGTGGCCTGTGAAGGGCGGATGGTGGTGGCCTTGACCAGCGAAGGCTTGGCAAACCAATAGCCCTGGAACAGCTTCACACCCAGGCCACGCATCAGCTCGTACTGCTCGGCGGTTTCGACCTTTTCAGCGACCAGTGTGGCCTGGCTGTGGGTGGTAGCAAATTTCACCAATGGGCCGGCCAGTTCGGGCTTGAACGCCTGCATGTCCAGCTTGATGAAGGCGGCCAGTGGCAGCCAGCTGGTGTAGGCGCGGCGCAGCGCGGCCTGGTCAAACGCCAGGCGGAACCCGCGCGTGCGCAAGGCATGCAGGGTGGGCACGCGGCCTTCGATTTCTTCGGGCGTGGCGGTGTCGGGCAGGGGGGGGACTTCCAGCACCACCTTTTCAGGGTGGATCAACTCCAGGTGACCGCCAGAGAGGCTGTCGTGCGTGCAGTTGATGAATACCGTCTTCTTGCCCACCAAGGCTTCGGTGCCCGCGTACGACAGCGCGTTAAACAGCAGGGCCGCATCGCTGGCGGCGGTGTGCGAGTCGGATGCGGTGGATCGGTCAAAAAGCTCGTAGCCAAAAACCGCACGGCTTTCGTCCACGATGGCCTGGCGGGCAATGATGGCAATGTTCTCGTCGACGGCTTCTACCGTGAGGGACGCAGCTTCCGGGGTGTCTTGTTCAGGTGTGCTCGACATGGGGTCTGCAGTAGTGGATGGCGGGTCTGCGTTGATTCTAGACCGGTAGGTCGCAAGCGCGAACGATTGGTTTGCAGGGGCAACCCGGGGCTTACGCTTCCGTCAGCTGGTCTGCCCAGGCCAGCGCCTGCAAATGCGCCAGGTTGATCTGCTGGCTGGTGAGGTGCAGCAACCCTGCGGTGCGGTCAAACACCGCATCGTCGCTGGATTCACAGGCCTCGGCCAGCGTGAGCAGGTCGCCCAGAAACCCTTCGCGGCGCAGCAGGGCAGCCTTCACGGGTTCGGGCACGTTCAAAAGGCCTATGGCCGATTCCATGGGCATCGACAGCATCACGTCCAGCAGCGAGAAGATGCCCACCACAAACGCCTGGTCGGCCTCTTCGGGCGGCAAGGTCTCCAGAGCGAGCAGTTCCATCAGCCGCCCGCGCTCCACGGCGGTCTGGCCCACGGACGACGGTGTACCGTTGTTGCGCGACGCGGTGAGCAGCAGCGCCGCCCAGCGGAACAGTTTCTTGAGCCCCATCAACATCACGGCCTGGCGGAAGGACGTGATCTCGCGGTTCAGCCCAAAACCGGCAGAATTGATGATGCGCATCAGGTTGAACGCCAGCCCGGCGTCCTTCTTGAGCACTTCTTCAATATCGTCGGTGCTGGCCTGTTTGCGGACCTGGTTGATCAGCTCAATGATGCTGGCCTGCGAGGGCGTGAGCAACTTGGCCTCGACCAGCGAGGGGCGGGCAAACCAATAGCCCTGGAACAGCGCGATGCCCTGGCTCGACACCATGTCGTATTGCTGGGCGGTTTCCACCTTCTCGGCAATCAGCTCTGCCTTGGAATTGCGCCCGGCATAGCTGATCAGAACCGCCAGCTGGTCTGCCGCCAGCACCGACAGATCGAGCTTGATGTAGTCGGCCAGCGGCAGCCAGGGCGCATAGGCCGACTGCAGCACGGTGTGGTTGAACGCCAGGTGAAAACCGCGGGCGCGCAGCTCGGCCAGGATGGGCATGCGCGTGGCGACTTCGTCGGCGGCGGTGTGGCCCAGCGGAGGAATCTCCAGCACAACCTTGTCCGGGTCCACCAATTCGAGGTGCCCGCCGGAAAGGCTCTCGTGCGTGCAGTTCACAAAAATGAGCTTCTTGCCCACCAGTTCATCGGTGCCCGCGTGCGAGAGGGCGGTGAACACCAGGATGACATCGGTGGCTGCTGTGTGGGCAGAGCCGCTGCGGGAGCGGTTGAACAGCTCGTAGCCAACCACCGCCTGTTGGGCGTTGACGATGGCTTGCCGGGCGATCATGGCCACCGACGTCTGGTTGCCCGGTGGCGCGGGAGGGGTGCCGGGGGCGGAAGCTTGGGTCATGGGTGTCATCGTAAAAAAGAGGCAGGCCACACAAGGTGCGCCCCTGCGCGGATTGTAGGAGTCATCGAATTCCTGGTGGCGCGCACAAGCTCTCGGACATCCGGGTTGCGAAGCGGCTCAGGCGGTGTGTGCATTTCTCAAACTTGCTGGAGCCAGCGCAGTTCGGTATCGGTAAAACCCGCGCGGCGGCGCGCAGACTCGTTGAAAGGGGGCTTCAGGCGCGGGGCTTCGTACTGGCGCACCAGGGTGCCGTAGTGGGTTTCGGGGTCGTGGCCCGCGCGTTCGCACAACCAGCGGTACCAGTGGTTGCCAATGGCCACGTGGCCGACTTCGTCATGCAGGATGACATCGAGGATGTCCACCGCCGCCAACGCATCGGGCGTACCCACCTGGCGCAGCTTGGCCTGGATCTGGGGCGTGGCGTCCAGCCCGCGCGCCTCCATCGTGCGCGGCACCAAGGCCATGCGGGCCAGGATGTCGTGCTGGGTCTTCTCGCACATGGTCCACAAGCCCTGGTGGGCCGGAAAGTCGCCGTAGTCATGCCCCTGCGCGCGCAGGTGGTCGCGCAGCAGGCGAAAGTGTTTGGCCTCTTCGCCTGCCACCAGCATCCAGTCGGTGTAGTAGGCCCGGGGCATGCCGTCAAAGCGCCAGACCGCATCGAGTGCCAGGTTGATGGCGTTGAACTCGATGTGCGCAATGGCGTGGATCAGGATGGCGCGACCGTGTGCGGTGGCTGGCGAGCGGCGGGCAACTTCGTTGTGGCGCAGCAGGGGCGGGCGCTCGGGGCGACCCGGCAGGCTGCTGGCATCGGTGGGTGATTCGGGTGCGCAGGTTGCTATCGAAAGAGTAGCTGCTTGCGCTTGCAGGTCAAGCGCTGCGGCCGCTTTTTGTTCAGGGTCTGCGAGGCACAAGACCTGCAATGCACGGTGGCGAAGCTCCATCCTTACAATTCTAGGCCTTGCCATCGGCGCCAAGGCACACGCTTTGTAACGATTGGCGACCTCTCAGGGCGCTCCGCTTGTGCGTTGGTCCCCTCATCTTTTGGAAGTGGTGCATGGCAATTTACGAACTTGATGGCGTGTCGCCGCAGCTGGCGGCAGCGGCCTGGGTGGCCGACAGCGCGCAGGTCATGGGCAACGTGGTGCTGGGCGAAGACGTCAGCGTGTGGTTTGGCACCGTGATCCGGGGCGACACCGAAAGCATCACCATCGGAGCCGGCTCCAATATCCAGGACGCGAGCGTGCTGCACGCCGACATCGGCCAGCCCCTGGTCATCGGCGAACGCGTGACTGTGGGCCACCAGGTCATGCTGCACGGCTGCACCATTGGCGACGAGTCGCTGATAGGCATCGGCGCCATCGTCCTCAACGGCGCAAAGATCGGCAAGAACTGCCTCGTGGGCGCGGGCGCGCTGGTGACCGAAGGCAAAGAGTTTCCGGATGGCTCCATGATCATCGGCAGCCCCGCCAAGGCCGTGCGCGAACTCACGGCACAGCAGATCGAAGGCCTGCGCCAGAGCGCCCAACACTACATCGACAATGCACGCCGCTTTCAAACCGGCCTGCACAAGGTCGCCTAACCTGAACTGCTGACTCCCCTTTAGCCAAGTAACCAAGGCTGCTGACTTTTTCTTCTGGAACCCCTGCGTGTCTGAACTCCACAAGTTTCTTTTCGATGGCCTTCCCGTGCGCGGCATGATCGTGCGCCTGACCGACGCCTGGACCGAGATCCTGCGCGTGCGCAAGGGCAACTCTGCCACGGGCGCTTACCCCGCCCCCGTGAGCGAACTGCTTGGCGAGATGGCTGCTGCGGGCGTGCTCATGCAGTCCAACATCAAGTTCAACGGCGCGCTGGTGCTGCAGGTGTTTGGCGATGGCCCGGTCAAGCTGGCCGTGGCTGAAGTGCAGTCGGACCTGAGCCTGCGCGCCACGGCCACGGTGAACGGCGAGGTGGCCGACACAGCCCGCCTGAGCGACATGGTGAACGTTGCCGGCGGCGGCCGCTGCGCCATCACGCTGGACCCCAAGGACCGCCACCCAGGCCAGCAGCCGTACCAGGGTGTGGTGCCCTTGCATGGCGACCAGCATGAAAAGCTGGACCGCCTGTCCGACGTGCTTCAGCACTACATGCTGCAGTCCGAGCAGCTGGACACCATCCTGGTGCTGGGCGCCAACGAGCAGGTGGCCGCGGGTCTGCTGATCCAGCGCATGCCTATCAAGGGCGAGGGCAACCTGGCCTCCGGCCTCACGCACCGCGAGAACGAAGACCAGATCGGCCATAACGAGGACTACAACCGCATTGCCCATCTGGCCGCCAGCCTGACCCGTGAAGAGCTGCTGACGCTGGATGTGGACACCATCCTGCGCCGCCTGTTCTGGGAGGAAAAACTGCTGCGCTTTGAACCCCAGCAGGGCGACAGCGGCCCGCGTTTTGCCTGTACCTGCAGCCGTGAACGCGTGACCAACATGCTGCGCAACCTGGGTGCAGAAGAGGCCGAGAGCATCTTGGCCGAGCGTGAGAACATCGAAGTGGGCTGCGAATTCTGCGGCCAGCAATACCACTTTGATGCGGTGGATGCGGCGCAGATTTTTGTCTCCCCCGCGGTGGTGCAGCCCTCGGGGTCCACGGGTATTCAATAGTCCGTAGTCGCAACGCCGCCAACATGTGCGGCTGTGCGTTTTGGATGGTTGTGAGTCGTTGTCAGTCATCGTGAATTGCCGTTGACCATCGTTGACAATGCCGCGCGCCGACCCCGCCTAAGATCCATCGTTGTTCCCCAGTTGCCGCAGACCATTTGGCCTTGCGCCGGGGAGTTGCTCGCAGAGAGTGCGCCAACGGGGGCTGCACTGCATTGCGCAAGGGTCTAACGAGGGGTGTCATGGAGTTTTTTCGTCGAGTTCTGGGTGGTCGCAGCGCAAACTCCGTGAGCGCGGCGCCGCTTGCGCTGTTTGACAGCTCGTCCGCACCGGACTCGCGCTGCCCCGACACCTTGCTGGCGGCTCTGGACATTGACGCCGCCATCAACTCCCACGAGCGTTGGAAGACCCGCCTGATGGACTACCTCGAAGGCCGCACCTCCTACGGGGTGGACCCAGCCCTGGTGCGGCGGGACACCCACAGCGCACTGGGCCGCTGGCTGCACGGCGTAGGCGCCGAGGTGCTGGGCGACCAGCCCACCTACCCGCTGCTGCTGGCGCGGCACAAGTACTTTCATGAACAGGCGGCCAACCTGGTCGAGCTGGCACAGCAAGGCGAATGGGACAAGGCCGTGCAGGTGCTCAACGGCGGCTACCGCTATGGCTCCAGCCAGGTGGTGTTGCTGCTCAAGGAGCTCAAACGCGGGCTGGGGCAGTAGCGGCCTTTGACCCTTCGTTGGGAGTTTGGGGCCTAAGAACCTGTTCAATATCTTTTCGGGGTCACACAAGTACCTTGCCGGGATGGGGTGCAAGGCGCGGTGCGCAGCCGATAGCCCGTGCTATCGGCAAGCGCCGCAACGCCGCAGACCGCCCGGCAAGGTACTTGCCCGAAGGGTTGGAGTGAAATCGGGCGATTGGACGCCCCGGCTGCTTGCATGGGCACGAGCCCATGCGGCGCATCCGAAGCATCCATTCATCCCGATTGCACTCCAATGCGATCCCCGAAAAGATATTGAACAGGTTCTTAGGCTTTTGGTCTGGGCTACACGGTGCAGAGAGTGCGGTGTCGCTTGTTTCGCCCTGGGCCCCGCCCTTCACGCATCAACGGTTGGAAGCGTCGCGTCCCGTCAACGCCGTAAACAGCCGGTGTTCGCATTCCGGGTCGCTGCATTTCTCGCAGTTCCAAGCCCGCAGTCGGGCTGATCTGGGACTGGAATCTGAGTCAAAAGTGCCTCTGGCGCTTGTCCCATAAGCGCTAGCAGCTATGCTTTTAATAGCTTGCAGCGCACTCTCAATGCGGCGCTCGCCGAGCCCGTACACCACGCGATAGGCCCTGCCACCGTGCGCCAGCGCTGCCCGCAGTCGGGCGTCGGCCGCTTCGCGTGCTGCCTGTTGATCCGCTGTGCACGGCAGGTCCAGCCCCATCAACAGCGTGAGGGTGGCCTGGGGGCAGTCTTCGGGGTTGGTGGCGCAGACGATCTGCGCAGAGGTGGCGGCGATGCGCTGCCGCAGGTCCAGCGCAAGCGTCGCGGCCCCAGTGCCGGGCGCGCCCAGCAAGGCAATGGTCGGCGGGGCAGACACGGGCGTGAATAAGGAGCGAGAAAACCGCGCCTCAGCGCGGTGTGAACTGCACGTAGATCTCGTTGGGCTTGACCATGCCCAGCTCGCTGCGCGCCTTTTCCTCCACCATGTCCAGGCCCTCTTTCAAGTCGTGCACCTCGGAGGACAGGCGCTCGTTGGCCTGCTTGGCCTGGTCATTGGCGGCCTTTTGCACATCGATTTGCCGCTGCATCTCGTTGACGCGCGGCACACTGCCCCGCCCCAGCCAGAGCTGGGCGTGCAGCGCCACCAGCAAGGCCAGCAGGATGACGGGGACGATGCGGGAAACCATGGACGACGACGGTTCAGTCCCTTGAGCCGTGCCGCGCCGCCGGGTGGGCAGCACCAGGCCATGGCTGCGTCCTGGGCACGCTGCAGGCCAGTGCACCCGTGGAACCGGCTTGGCCGGGCCACTGGGTGCGTCCCCCTCCCGCAGGAGAGGGGGATGACGCGAAGCGGCTCAGGGGGAGCTTCATTTCAAGTTGTAGAACGCAGCGCGGCCGGGGTACTGCGCGATTTCGCCCAGGTCTTCTTCGATGCGCAGCAGCTGGTTGTACTTGGCGATGCGGTCCGAGCGGCTCAGGCTACCAGTCTTGATCTGGCCGGCGTTGGTGCCCACAGCAATGTCGGCAATGGTGCTGTCTTCGGTCTCGCCCGAGCGGTGCGAGATCACGGCGGTGTAGCCCGCGCGCTTGGCCATCTCGATGGCGGCGAACGTTTCGGTCAGCGTGCCGATCTGGTTGATTTTGATCAGGATGGAATTGGCGATCTTCTTGTCGATGCCTTCCTTGAGGATCTTGGTGTTGGTCACGAACAGGTCGTCGCCCACCAGTTGCACCTTGTCGCCCAGGCGTTCCGTCAGGTGCTTCCAGCCGTCCCAGTCGCCTTCATGCATGCCGTCTTCGATGCTGATGATCGGGTACTTGTCCACCCAGGTGGCCAGCATGTCGGTCCATTGTTCAGCGCTGAGCTTGATGCCGCCTTCGCCTTCGAGCACGTACATGCCGTCCTTGTAAAACTCGCTGGCAGCGCAGTCCAGAGCCAGGGCGATCTGGTCGCCGGCCGTGTAGCCAGCGGCTTCAATGGCTTGCAGGATCAGCTGAATGGCTGCTTCGTGGTTTTCGACGCTGGGCGCAAAGCCGCCTTCGTCGCCCACGGCGGTGCTCATGCCCTTGTCGTGGATGATCTTCTTGAGCGCATGGAACACTTCGGCGCCCCAGCGCACGGCTTCGCGGAACGTGGGCGCGCCCACGGGGATGATCATGAATTCCTGCAGGTCCAGGCTGTTGTTGGCATGCGCGCCGCCGTTGATGACGTTCATCATCGGCACGGGCAACTGCACGCTGCCCATGCCACCCAGGTAACGGTACAGCGGCAGGCCAGACTCTTCAGCCGCCGCGCGGGCCACGGCCATCGACACGGCCAGCATGGCGTTGGCGCCCAGGCGGCTCTTGTTCTCGGTGCCATCCAGGTCGATCAGGGTCTTGTCCAGAAAACCCTGTTCCGACGCGTCCAGGCCCAGCACGGCTTCGGAGATTTCGGTGTTGATGTATTCCACGGCCTTGAGCACGCCCTTGCCCATGTAGCGGCTCTTGTCGCCGTCACGCATTTCAATGGCTTCGCGGCTGCCGGTGGAGGCGCCCGACGGCACGGCGGCCCGGCCCATCACGCCCGATTCGAGCAACACGTCGCATTCGACGGTGGGGTTGCCGCGGCTGTCCAGAATCTCGCGACCGACGATGTCAACGATGGCACTCATGGTGTTCCTTTTGCAGAAGTTTTAAATCAAATCGGGCTCTAGCGCTTGTTGGATAAGCGCTAGCAGCTATCAATTAGTGAGTAATTCTTGTCTTGGTGTTTACACGCCTTCGACACACACCATGCGCATGACGGCCGCGCCTTCGCGCGCCGCCTTGGCTTTTTGGTATTCGGGGGTGTCGTAGAACGCGCGGGCCGCGTCAAAGCTCGGGAATTTCAGGATCACGGTTCGGCCGGGGTTCCAGTCGCCTTCCAGCACTTCGACCTTGCCGCCGCGCACGCACACCTCAGCGCCATGGGCCTGCATGGCCAGCGTGCTCCACTTGCGGTACTCGTCGTACTGCGTAGGGTTGGTGACGGTGACGGATGCGATGACGTAACCACTGCTCATGTCTCAAACTCCAAAGTTGTTTTCGAGGAATCCGCTTTTCTTGGTGATGTCGTCCAGCGCCACCAGCGTTTCAAGCAATGCCTTCATGTGCTTGAGCGGCACAGCGTTGGGGCCGTCCGACCAAGCCTCGGCGGGCTTGGGGTGGGTTTCCATGAACAGACCCGCCACACCCGCAGCCACGCCCGCGCGGGCCAGCACGGGAACCATGTCGCGGGCGCCGCCGCTCACGGCACCGAGGCCGCCGGGCTTTTGCACGGAGTGGGTCACGTCAAACACCACCGGCGCGCCGGAGTTGCGCATCTCGGCCAGGCTGGTCATGTCGGCCACGAGGTTGTTGTAGCCAAAGCTCACTCCACGCTCGCAGGCCAGAAAACGGTCTTCCGACAGGCCGACTTCGGCTGCGGCAGCCCGGGCCTTGTCGATGACGTTTTTCATGTCCCAGGGCGCCAGGAACTGGCCCTTCTTGATGTTCACCGGCTTGCCGCTTTGTGCCACCGCGCGGATGAAGTCGGTCTGGCGGCACAGGAACGCAGGCGTTTGCAGCACATCCACCACGCTGGCCACCTCGGCCACGTGCGATGTGTCGTGCACGTCGGTCAGGATGGGCAGCTGCAGCTGGCGGCGCACTTCATCCAGGATCTTGAGGCCCGCATCGATGCCGACGCCGCGCTTGCTGGTGCCAGACGACCGGTTGGCCTTGTCGAACGAGCCCTTGTAGATCAGGGGAATGCCCAAGGCAGTGCAGGTTTCCTTGAGCTGGCCCGCGACGTCGAGCGACATCTCCAGGCCTTCGATGGAGCAGGTGCCTGCGATCAAAAAGAAGCGCTGGTCCAGGCCGACGTTGAATCCGCACAGCTGCATGGGCTTTCCTTTCGATCAGGCTTTCGCCGCTTGCTGGTGTTCCACGGCGGCCTTGATGAAGGCGTTGAACAGCGGATGGCCGTTCCAGGGCGTGGACTTGAACTCTGGGTGGAACTGCACGCCAATGAACCAGGGGTGCACGGTTTGTGGGAGCTCCACGATTTCGGTGAGTTCTTCGCGCTGCGTCAGCGCCGAGATCACGAGGCCCGCCTTGCGCAGCTGATCCAGGTAGTTCACGTTGGCTTCGTAGCGGTGGCGGTGGCGCTCGGTGACCACGTCGCCATAAATGCTGTGCGCCAGCGTGTCCTTGGACACATCCGAGCTTTGCGCGCCCAGGCGCATGGTACCGCCCAGGTCCGAGTTCTCGTCACGCTTCTTGATGGTGCCGTCTGCATCCTTCCACTCGGTGATCAGTGCGATCACGGGGTGGGGCGTGGTGGGGTCGAACTCGGTGCTGTTGGCGTTGGCGAGGCCCGCCACATGGCGGGCGTATTCGATGGTGGCGACCTGCATCCCCAAGCAGATGCCCAGGTAGGGCACCTTGTGCTCGCGGGCGTAGCGGGCGGTGCTGATCTTGCCTTCCACACCCCGTGCGCCAAAGCCGCCGGGCACCAGGATGGCATCGTACTTGGCCAGTTTGGCGGAAGCGTCGGCAGCGTCTATGGTTTCAGAGTCGACATGCTCGATCTTGACGCGCACATGGTTGCGCATTCCCGCATGGCGCAGCGCCTCGTTGACCGATTTGTAGCTGTCCGACAAGTCCACATATTTGCCGACCATGGCGATGGTGACTTCGCCCTGCGGATGCTCGGTTTCATGGACCAGGTCATCCCAGCGTTTGAGGCTGGTGGGGGGGGTGTTCAGGCGCAACTTGTCGCAGATCAGGCCATCAAGGCCCTGTTCGTGCAGCATGCGGGGCACCTTGTAGATGGTGTCCACGTCCCACATGCTGATCACGCCCCATTCAGGGACGTTGGTGAACAGCGATATTTTTTCACGCTCTTCGGCGGGCACCGGATGCTGCGCGCGGCACAGCAGCGCGTCAGGCTGGATGCCGATCTTGCGCAGCTCTTGCACGGTGTGCTGCGTGGGCTTGGTCTTGAGCTCGCCTGCGGTGGCAATCCACGGCAGGTAGGTCAGGTGGACGAAGGCAGCGTTGTTGGGGCCGAGCTTGAGGCTGAGCTGGCGCACGGCTTCGAGGAAGGGCAGCGACTCGATGTCGCCCACCGTGCCGCCGATCTCCACTATGGCTACATCCACTGCATCGGGGGTGCCGATGCCGGCGCCGCGCTTGATGAATTCCTGGATCTCGTTGGTGACATGGGGAATGACCTGCACGGTCTTGCCCAGGTAGTCGCCGCGGCGTTCCTTCTCCAGCACGGACTGGTAAATCTTGCCCGTGGTGAAGTTGTTGGTTTTTTTCATGCGCGTTTCAATGAAACGCTCGTAGTGGCCCAGGTCCAGATCGGTTTCTGCGCCGTCGTCGGTCACAAAAACCTCGCCGTGCTGAAACGGCGACATGGTGCCCGGGTCTACGTTGATGTAGGGGTCAAGCTTGATGAGGGTGACTTTAAGGCCCCGCGATTCGAGGATCGCGGCAAGGGAGGCTGAGGCGATTCCCTTGCCCAGGGAAGACACCACACCGCCGGTGACGAAGACAAATTTGGTCATGTCGCTTTATGGTGGTGGGAAATCGGGATTATAGATGCGCCCTCAACGTCGCCCCCGCTGGCCGGGCTGCGCTGGTCTGCTAAATTCGCCCCATGAATGAGCTCGCTGGCAAACACATTGTTCTTGGTCTGAGTGGGGGCGTGGCTTGCTACAAGGCGGCTGATCTGTGCCGCCAGCTCGTTAAAGAGGGCGCCACCGTGCAGGTGGTGATGACTGAGGCGGCCGAGCAGTTCATCACCCCGGTCACCATGCAGGCCCTGTCCGGCAGGCCGGTGTATGGCTCGCAATGGGATGCGCGCGAGCCCAACAACATGCCGCACATCAACCTGAGCCGCGAGGCCGATGCAATCCTGATTGCGCCCTGCAGCGCTGATTTCATCGCGCGGCTGGTACAGGGGCGGGCCGACGAGTTGCTCAGCCTGCTGTGCCTGGCCCGCCCAGCGCAGCGGGTGCCGTTGTTGCTTGCTCCGGCCATGAACCGAGAAATGTGGGCGCACCCCGCCACCCAGCGCAATCTGGCCCAGGTGACGCAGGATGGCGCCGTGGTGCTGGGTGTTGGAAATGGCGACCAGGCCTGTGGTGAAACCGGCGATGGGCGCATACTGGAGCCGCTGGAGCTGCTGGACGAGCTGATTGCGTTTTTTGCACCCAAGCGATTGGCAGGCCAGAAGGTACTGGTCACCGCCGGGCCCACGTTTGAGGCCATCGACCCCGTGCGCGGCATCACCAATCTGTCCAGCGGCAAGATGGGTTTTGCCATTGCCCGCGCCGCCCGGGAAGCGGGGGCAGAGGTAACGCTGGTCGCAGGGCCTGTGCATGTGTCCACCCCGCGCGGTGTGCGCCGTGTGAACGTGCAGTCTGCGCAGGAAATGCTGGTGGCTGTGGAGCAGCGTGCGCAGGCCGCTTCTGTTTTTATTGCCACTGCGGCGGTAGCGGATTGGCGACCTGCCAATCCCTCTACAGAAAAAATCAAGAAAGACGGGTCGGGCCAGGCGCCAACTTTGGGCTTTACGGAGAACCCGGACATTCTGGCCACGGTGGCCAAATCGGCGCATGCGCTGGCAGGAGACCTTTTCTGCGTGGGTTTTGCCGCAGAAAGCCATGATTTATTGGCCAATGCCACGGCCAAGCGTGCGCGCAAGGGGGTACCGCTGCTGGTGGGCAACATCGGCCCCGCAGCGTTTGGTCAGGACGACAATGCCTTGTTGCTGGTGGACGCTGACGGGCACAGAGAGTTGCCTCGTGCATCCAAGCGTGCGCTGGCACAGCAGCTCATCGAAGAGATTGCGTTGCGGTTGTCATCGCGGCGCGCGTGAGTTTCGCCACAGCGGGGGCGTGTATGAAAACGGGTGCCACGAAACCTGAATGGGATACGCCGCCCGACGGCGACTTCGCCAGTTATGTGGAACGTCTGACAGCGCCCCCGCCAGTGCGCAAGACGCAAGCTATGGCAACGCGCGCCACTTCGCCCGCACGGCAGCCTGCGGCGGGTAGCTCGTCAACGCCCGCCTCCCAGGCACTGCCACCCGATCTGGCGCAGGTGTTGCTGCCTCTGATGGGTGTGCTGCGCACGGTTCGCGCGGTGCTTCTACTGTTCCTTGTCATGCACGGCGTGGCGTTGTTTGTGTTCAGCCAGGGCTCTTTGCCGGGGCTGATTTTTATGGCCGCGCTGTGGTGGGGCCTGGGCTGGTTGATTCAGGCGGCCCCGAAAGCCATTGGGGCAAAAGCGGCGGGCCTGGGTGCCGGGACAGAGCCAGTGCAGGAGCGGCTGCAGCAGGTGGCCCAGCCGCGTAACTCAGGAAAGAAGAAACAGTGAAGATTGACGTCAAGATTCTCGACCCGCGCATGGCGGACCAGTTGCCCACGTATGCCACACCCGGCAGCGCAGGGCTTGACCTGCGGGCGTGCCTTGACGCCCCGTTGACCCTGCAGTCCAACGCGTGGCAACTGGTACCCACCGGCATCGCCGTCTTCATCAAAGATCCAGGCTACGCTGCGCTGATCCTGCCGCGATCAGGCCTTGGGCATAAACACGGCATCGTGCTGGGAAACTTGGTGGGGTTGATCGACAGTGACTACCAGGGGCAGCTGATGGTGAGCGCCTGGAACCGCAGCAGCGTGGCGTTCACACTGGAACCTATGGAGCGGCTGGCGCAGTTGGTGATCGTGCCCGTGGTGCAGGCGCAATTCAATGTGGTGACCGAGTTCGCAGCCACCGAGCGCGGGGAAGGCGGATACGGGTCCACCGGCAAGGGGTAGCGTACACGCCACTGTGATGTGCCTCCTGATGTAGGCGGCAGCTTACGTTTCGTAGGGTCTGTTACTTACGTGTATGGGGTCCACGGGTCTACGCTTGAGGCACTTCGTACGTTGTTCCAATCAAGGCAGTGCGTAGCGAGGCAAAACATCCTTTGCCCTGCGCCCGCCCTTTGAAATCAGGAGATTCCCAATGTTGTCCATTACCCGCTCTTCCCGTCCCTTCGCCGTCGCTGGCGCCCTCGTTCTGGTAGCTTCTCTCGCCGCCTGTGGCCATAACCGCTCGGCCCCACAGTCGCAGTATTCCGGCGGATACCAGACCCCCGCACCCGCATATCCGTCCAACCCGCAAGGCACTGAATACGGCCGTGTGTCGAACATCGAAGTGCTGCAAGGCCGCGCCCAAGGGCAGACATCGGGCGGCGGTGCCATCCTGGGGGCCGTCGTAGGCGGCATTCTGGGTAACCAGGTCGGCAAGGGCTCGGGCCGTGCCGCCGCCACCGCCGTAGGCGTGTTGGGTGGTGCTGTTGCTGGCAACGCCATCGAAGGCCGCAATAGCAGCGGCGAGTCTGCGCAGGGCTACCGCTTGTCGGTTCAGCTGGATCATGGCGGCTACCGTGTGTACGACGTGAGCACGCCGGGCGACCTGCGCATCGGTGATCGCGTGCGGCTGTATAACGGCCAGATTTCGCGCATGTAAGCCACACACCGCCAACAACAACGGGCACCTGGGTGCCCGTTGTTGTTTCGGTGCGAAGTATGTTCAGTGGAGCAGTGAATTGCCGGGGGCTTGAGGTTGCACGCGGAAGAACCCGGTGCCTGCGCTCCCTCTGCCAATCTCGTCTTCAGTGGCATCGCGCACTGCCTGCACAGTAAGCTGTAGCCGCAGGGCAATGCCAGCCAAGGGGTGGTTGCCATCCAGCACCACGTGTTCCGGATAGATCTCTGTCACCGTGTAGAGCCCGCTGCGTGGCGCGTCGGGGTTGCAGCCTTCAGGCAAGGCTGTGCCCTCGAACGTCATGCCTTCTTCGATCTCCGCCGGGAACAGGGCGCGCGGTTCAAGAAAGAGCAACTGGTCATCAAAGTCGCCGAAGGCATCTTCGGGTTCCAGATGCAAAGCCAGGGTGGCGCCCGGTGCATGGCCTTGCAAAGCCTCTTCGATACGGGGCAGAAGATCGTCTCCGCCCACCAAGAATTCCACAGGGTCATCCAGCACATCGAGCTCTTCGCCCAGGGTGTCCTTCAGGGTCCAGGTCAGTGCGACCACACATTGTTGGGTAATTTCCATAGGAGAATTGTCGCAGTTTGACCAACGGCCCCGCAAAGGGTAGACCTGTTCCCATGGATATTCAGCAACCCCTTCCTCTGCTTGGTGGCCTCACCCCCGCCCAATTCATGCGCCGCCACTGGCAAAAAAAGCCGCTGCTGGTGCGCCAGGCCATTCCCCAGTTCGCGCCGCCGGTGCTGCGTTCTGATTTGTTTGCATTGGCGGCAGACGAAAGCGTCGAGTCCCGCCTCGTGCAATTGGTCAAAGGCACTTGGAAGCTGCGCCACGGTCCGTTCACCCGCCGGGCACTGCCCGCGCTGCAACAACCCGACTGGACTTTGTTGGTGCAAGGGGTGGACCTTCACAACGACGCGGTGCATGCGCTGATGCAGCAGTTCCGGTTTGTGCCTGAGGCTCGGCTGGATGACCTCATGATCAGCTACGCCAGCAATGGTGGTGGCGTGGGGCCGCATTTCGATAGCTACGACGTCTTTTTGCTGCAAGCCCATGGAAAGCGGCGCTGGCGGATTGGTCGGCAAAAGGACCTGAGCCTACGTGATGGCATTCCCCTCAAGGTGCTCGCGCATTTCGAACCTGAAGAGGAGTTTGTGCTGGAGCCCGGCGACATGCTGTATCTGCCTCCGCGCTATGCCCATGACGGCATTGCTGAGGGGGAGTGCATGACCTATTCCATTGGTTTTCGGGCACCGGCGCGTGCAGAGATGGCGCAGGAGTTGCTCGTTCGGCTGGCCGAAGATGCGGCAGATGAAACAACCCCCTTGCTGTACCGCGATGCGGGCCAGGAGGCTGTGACCCAGCCCGGTGAGATCCCTGTAGGTCTGCAGGACTTTGCGCGCGATGCGCTGAGCCGCGCGCTGGCGCAGCCACTGGTTTTGGAGCGGGCGCTGGGCGAATACCTGACCGAACCCAAAGCCAGCGTGTGGTTCGAGCCAGGCGATGCGGGCGTGATGCTGGAAGGGGTGTGTCTGGACCGCCGTAGCCGCATGATGTATGACGCGCATCACATCTTCATCAATGGCGAGAGCTACCGCGCAGCGGGCCGTGATGCCACTCTGATGCGGCGCCTGGCGAATGACCGACAGCTCACCTCGCGCGATCTGGCGCGGGCGAGCGACGATGCGCTGGAGTTGCTCTCGTCGTGGTGCGATGCGGGGTGGGCTCATGTGTGGACTGATTAGCCGTTCATAGCGAGGAAACCATGACCGATGTATCCGTGCCGTCTGCCGAGCCTTTGGGCGCTTTGCCTGCAGGGCGGTTCAGTGGCCGCGAGATGTTCCAGCAGATGGTGCGCGACGCGTTTGCCACGGCTGCTCGGGACGGTTGGCCAGAAATTTTCATCTCTGACGCCAATTTTCACGACTGGCCGCTGGGCGAACGAAGTGTGGTGGAGTCTTTGCAGGACTGGGCCCGCACCGGCCGCCGCTTCACGATGCTGGCGTGCACGTACGACGATGTCATTCGCAGGCATGCCCGCTTTGCGCGCTGGCGCGGTACGTGGGACCACATCATCACCTGCCGCCGCAGCCCGTCAGCCGACCCATTGGACATCCCCAGTGCGCTCTGGTCACAGCAATGGGTGATGCACCGGCTCGACCCAGAGCGTTGTGCGGGTGTCACCGGCTACGAGCCAGATCGCCGTGTGTTGCTGCGCGAGACACTCAATGAATGGGTGCGCAGCAAGAGCTCTCCTGGCTTTGCGGCAACGACGCTGGGGCTTTAGCGCAGGGCGCAAGGTCATTGTGTTGGGGGCTTGCCCCACGTCAATGGCTTGTAAACCTTTCGTCAGTGTTAGTCAGTATTGACTAAATGCCAATATAATCCGGGGTTGCGCCGAAAAGGTGCAATCCAAGTGCATCGTGCCAATGCGTACAGGGGCTTCTCCAAAAGCCTTGCGCGGTGGCTTTTCAAGATTCTGTTTGTCCAACTAGGAACATCTCAATGAAGAACTCTCTCGTTCTGGCCGCCCTGATCGCTGCTGCTGCACTCGCCGCTTGTGGCAAGAAGGAAGAACCCGCTCCAGCACCAGCTCCCGCTCCAGTGGAAGCGCCAGCCGCTGCACCTGCACCAGCTGCAGAAGCCGCCGCTTCGGACGCTGCCGCCTCGGCCACCGCTGCCACTGACGCTGCTTCGGCTGCTGCAGATTCTGCCAAGGCAGCTGCTGACTCTGCTGCTTCCGCCGCTACCGGCGCAGCTTCCGCCGCCAAGTAAATCGCTCCGGCTGCTGTCATGCCCACCACCAGGTGGGTGTGGCCAAAGCCTGAAAGCCCCGTACCTTTGTTGGGCGGGGTTTTTTTTCGTCTGTCGTTTGTGATGGGTGTGAACTGCGGGTCGTTCTTGTTTGTCCACCGCGTTCAGGGGACGTCTATCCAGTCCGTTCCCGTGCTTGGGCTTGCCACCACGATCTGTTCGGGATGCCAGCCTAGCGCCTGAGACAGCGCAAGTTGCGCAAGGGCGGGTGCGTTGTTGCGGGCGCTCAGATGGGCGGCCACTACGCACCGGAGGCCAGAGTGCATGACGGCGCGCAGGATGTCGGCGCTTGCCGCGTTGGTCAGATGCCCAAACCTGCCGCCGACCCGTCGTTTGAGAAACGCCGGGTAGCTGGAGGCCGCAAGCAGCTCGGGGTCATGGTTGGCTTCGATCATCAGCGCATGGCAGCCCTCCAGCTGGCGAAGCACGTGGTCGCTGGCGTGGCCGAGGTCCGTCATCACGCCCAGATGGGATGTGCCGTCTGAGCACCGCAGTTGCAGGGGTTCGCGCGCATCGTGGGGCACCGTAAAAGGCTGGGCGCTGAAGGTTTCCATGTCGATGGCCTCCATGTCGCGGGCCACACGCAGCCAGCCGCCCAGGTCGGGTGCCCCCAGGGCCGCATGGGTGCCCGCGCTCATCCACACAGGAATACCGTATCGCACCGCCAGCGTCTGCGCGCAGCCGATATGGTCAGAGTGCTCATGGGTGATGAACACCGCATCAACGTCTTCTGGCTGCAGTTCTGCAAGTCCCAGGCGTGTCTGCAGCTGGCGGATGCCAAAGCCACAGTCGATGAGCAGTCGGCGCACCTCGCTGCCCGATCGGCCTTCCACAATGGTGGCGTTGCCCGTGCTGCCACTGCCGAGGTTCTTGAATCGGAGCATGGTGTGGCAGCCGGGTACTTGGCATGGCACACGCCAGCCGCAGCGCGTGGCGCACGCTGCGGCAAGGACGTGGTGGACTCGGTCAGCGCGGGGCGCTTGCCAAGACCGGATGCGGATTACTTCAGGTCGTCGGCAATCACGCGCACGATGCGCTCGGCGTTGGCTGACGACTCCGGGGTGCCCGCTTCATTGAGCACGGACACCGTAGTGGCTTCACCCTGGCTGCGCAGCACGATGCGGAACTTGAGCGGAGGGATGGCGGCCGACGAACTGCTGAACAGTTTGCCGAAGAAGCCTGGCTCCTTCTTGTCCGCGTTGGGCGCCACATAGCGAACAAAGTAGGTGCCTTCGTTGCGGTTGCGATCTTCCACGGTGAAGCCGGTGCGGTCCAGCGCCAGGCCCACACGGCGCCAGGCGCGGTCAAAACCTTCGTCCATCTGCACCACGGGCACGTTGTTGACCGTGGCAATGCGTGCCGACGGGTTGCGCGGTGCGGGAGCAGCTGCAACAGCCTTGGACTGCTCCTGGCTCACTCCCAGCTTGACCATCAGGCGGCGCAGAAATTCGGTTTCCAGCTCTGGGTCGGACGGGCGGGGCTGCCACACCGTGTTGTCTTTGGTCTGGGTGCCATACACCTCCACCATGCCGCGGTGGGTGATGTAGATCTCGGTGCCCCCATTGGCATTGCGCTCCAGGCGGGTACGAAACTTGTCGCGTTCGCCCGTGGAGTACAGCGAGTCGAGGAGCTTGCCCAGCGTGGAGCGGATGAAGTCCTGCGGCAGCTTGGCGCGGTTTTCCGCCCAGTCGGTTTCCATGATGCCTACGTTGGCTTCTGCAACGGCCAGGTTGAAGCCGCTTTCCTGCCAGAAGTCGCGCACGGGTTCCCACAGCTTGTCGGCAGGGCGGTTGACCACCAACCAGCGCTGGTTGCCGTCGCGTTCGATGCGCACATCGCCCAGTTGCAAGGCCGCGGCATTGGCGGTGCCAGGCGTCTGTGCTGCCTGGCCCGCCTGCATGGCCGCCGCCGAGACGGAGCTTCCCGGCAATGCGTAGCGCGAGTCGCGCGACAGCTGGGTGAGATCAGGAGGGACTTCCAGCGTTGAGCCTTTGGCGGCGCTTTTGTAGTCGATCTTGTCGCCTTCGAGGGCGGCGCAGGCAGACAGGGCCATGGCAAGGGCCAGCAGGCTGAGGCGGGTGGTTGCAGCTTTCACGCGGAAATCCTTGGGAAATGTCTCAGAGGGGCGGGCGCAGAGCCCGGATTAGATCAGACCGCTGGTACGCAGCGCAGACTCGACCACCGCTTCGTTACCGCTGGACAGCGGCGTCATGGGCAGGCGCATGGCGCCACCACACAGGCCCATGCGGGCCATGGCCCACTTGACCGGGATGGGGTTGGCTTCGACAAACAGGTTTTTGTGCACGGGCATCAGCTGAAACTGGATCTGCATCGCGCGCTGCACATTGCCCGCCAGCGCTGCCACGCACAGCTCGTGCATCAGGCGGGGTGCCACGTTGGCCGTCACGCTGATGTTGCCGTGGCCTCCGCACAGCATCAGCGCCACAGCGGTCGGGTCGTCGCCCGAGTACACGCCAAAGCCCTTGGGTACGTCACGAATGAGCCACTGGGCGCGTTCGATGTTGCCGGTGGCTTCCTTGATGCCGATGATGCCGGGCACCTGGGTCAGACGCAGCACGGTGTCGTGCTGCATATCGGCCACCGAGCGGCCGGGCACGTTGTACAGCACGATGGGCAGGTCGCCTGTGGCCTCGGCAATCGCCTTGAAATGCTGGAACTGGCCCTCTTGCGTGGGCTTGTTGTAGTACGGCACGACCTGGAGCTGGCTGTCGGCCCCCACGCCGCGTGCAAACTTGGCCAGCTCAATCGCTTCGGCGGTGGAATTGGCACCACAGCCCGCCATGATGGGCACGCGCTTGGCAGATTGCTCCACCGCCACGCGGATGATCTCGCAATGTTCTTCGACGTTGACGGTGGGTGATTCGCCCGTGGTGCCCACGACGCCGATGCAATCAGTGCCTTCGGCGATGTGCCAGTCGATCAGTTTGCGCAAAGCCGGGTAGTCCACGCTACCGTCCTCGTGCATGGGGGTGACGAGGGCGACGATGCTGCCGGTGAGGGCGACGGAAGAAGAGGTCATGTCCGCAGGGGTAAACGGTAAAAGGGCATTCTAACTAGGCGACACGGACAAAAGATGTCGTGAGGGTCCGCCGGAGGGCGGGAGTTCCCGCACAGCCGTGATGCGTTGCACGAAACGGGCGGGCTCTGGCACAAAGCCGTCTTCGTATGCCACCACCCGCAAACCCGCGCAGGCGGCGATCAATTCACCGGGTTGCAGCAGAAACTCGGCCCGGGCAGGGCGCCCCACGGTTTCGTTGCCTTGGGCAAAGGTTTCATAGATCAGCACGCCACCGGGCGCCACGCTGCCCATGATGACGGGCAGCAGCGGACGCCACAGGTAGTTGGTCACTACCACCGCCCCAAACCCGCGCCCCGCAAACGGCCAGGGGCCCGATTCGATGTCTGCGCACACCAGGTCGCCCAGGCCCGCGCAGGCGGCGATAGCGTCTTCGGACCGGTCCACGCCTGTCACGCGATGGCCCAGTGTCTGTAGAAGGCGCAGATGCCGCCCCGCGCCGCAGGCCACGTCCAGGGCCGTGCTGCCCGGGGCAATCAGGTGCGACCAGCGGCGAACCCACTCGGAAGGCGCTTCAGTACCGTGCATTTTGCTATAAAAATAATAGCTAATAGCGCTTGATGGGTAAGCGCTAGAGGCCAAAAAGACAAAAAAAAGCGGGTTTCAGAAACACGACCACACTTGGTCGGCCACCATCACCATGAAATCCGGCACGGTGTACATGCCGAACACCGCGAGGCACACCAGCACTGCCACAGCCCAGGCAAGCCAGCGCAGTGCGGGCGACACCGAAGTGGCCGGTTGTTGGGTGGGCGGGGTGTTCATGGCGATCCGGGGATACGGGTGTGGGGCAATGTCAGGCCGGTTGGGGCGCATGCCGCTGGATTGGGCTTTCCTTGACGGGCAGGTTCACCAAGCCCGCAAACACCCCGAGCCCGATGGCGATGTACCAGACGATATCGTAGCTGCCGGTGGCGTCATACAGATAACCGCCCAACCATACGCCGAGAAAGCTGCCGATCTGGTGGCTGAAGAACACAAAGCCGCCCAGCATGGACAGATGCTGCACCCCAAAAATCTGCGCGATGGTGGCGTTGGTCGGTGGGATGGTGGACAGCCACAGCGTGCCCATCACCGCCGAGAACACGTACACCGACATCGGAGATAACGGCACGATGAGGAACACGCTGATGGCGATGGCCCGCGCGAAGTAGATAAACGCCAGAATGAACCGCTTGGGCACCCGTTGCCCCAGCGTGCCTGCCATGTAGGTGCCAAACACGTTGAACAGGCCAATCAGCGCCAGCGCATAGCTGGCCACCTGGGGCGACAGGCCATGGTCCTTGAGGTAACTGGGCATGTGCACGCCGATGAACACCACCTGGAACCCGCACACAAAGTAGCCCGCCATCAGCAAGTTAAAGCTGGGGTAGCGAAACGCCTCGCCCAGCGCCTGCACAATGGTCTGCTCGCGTTTGACGGGTGCCGAGCCTTTGAACCCCGGCTCGCGCAGTCCAAACGCCAGTGGCACGATGAGCAGCACCATCAGCGACAGCGCCAGCAGTGCCTGCTGCCAGCCCAGGCCCGCAATCAGCCAGCCCTCCACCGGCACCATCAAGAACTGGCCGAACGACCCCGCCGCCGCTGCCACCCCCATGGCCCACGACCGGCGCTCCGGCGCGATCTGCCGCCCCAGCACGCCATAGATCACGGCATAGGTGGTGCCCGCCTGGGCTGCGCCAATCAGCACGCCCGCCGTCAGGGCAAACAGAACCGGCGTGGTCGACAGCGCCATGCCCGCCAGACCCAGCCCGTACAGCACGGCCCCCCCCATCAGCACACGAAACGCGCCAAACCGGTCGGCCACCATGCCCGCAAAAATACCAATCAGGCCCCAGGACAGGTTCTGGATGGCAATGGCCAGCGCAAACGACTGGCGGGTCCAGCCCATTTCTTGCGTGATGGGCAGCAGCCACAGCCCGAACCCGTGGCGAATGCCCATGGACAGGGTCACGATGGCCGCACCACAGGCGAGCACCTGGAACATGGACAGTTTGGGAGTATTCATATGCATGCACAGAAATGTAACGAATCTGCACCTTTCTTGCCTGACGACACCGAACCGTGCACCACCACGGCGCACGTCTGATAACTGGTTTTATATCCAGCTCTTGCGGCGCTGCCGCACTACAATCCGCCGCTATGTCTGCCAAACCGTCTTCTGCTTCACCCAGCGAATATTCCGAAGGCTCGATCCGCGTGCTCAAGGGCCTGGAGCCCGTCAAGCAACGCCCGGGCATGTACACCCGCACCGACAACCCCCTGCACATCATCCAGGAAGTGCTGGACAACGCGGCCGACGAGGCGCTGGCCGGCCACGGCAAAAAAATCCGCGTCACGCTGCATGCCGACGGCTCGGTCAGCGTAGAAGACGACGGTCGGGGCATTCCGTTTGGCATGCACCCCGAGGAAAACGCCCCGGTGATCGAACTGGTGTTCACCCGGCTGCACGCGGGTGGCAAGTTCGACAAGGGCAAGGGCGGGGCGTATAGCTTCTCAGGCGGCCTTCATGGCGTCGGTGTGTCGGTCACTAATGCGCTGGCCACAAGGCTGGAGGCGACGAGCTACCGCGAAGGCAAGGCAGCACGCCTGGTGTTTTCGGCAGGCGACGTGATCGAGCCTCTGGTCGCCCGGCCGCTGGAGGCGGGCGAGCGCAAGCAAGGCACCTCGGTGCGCGTATGGCCCGACGCCAAGTATTTCGAATCCAGCGCGCTGCCCATGGGCGAGTTGACCCACCTGCTGCGCAGCAAGGCGGTGCTCATGCCGGGCGTGACGGTGGCGCTGGTCAACGAGAAAACCCGCGACACGCAAACCTGGCAGTACAAGGGCGGCCTGCGCGACTACCTCATGCAGACGCTCAACGGCGACCCGGTGATCCCGCTGTTTGAAGGAGAGGGTTTTGCCGACCGCAACAACGAAAGTTTTGCCGAAGGCGAGGGCGCATCCTGGTGTGTTGCCTTCACCGAAGACGGCCAGCCCGTGCGCGAAAGCTATGTCAACCTGATCCCCACCAGCGCGGGCGGTACGCACGAAAGCGGCCTGCGCGACGGCCTGTTCAATGCGGTCAAGAGCTTCATCGAACTGCACAGCCTGTTGCCCAAGGGCGTGAAGCTGCTGCCCGAGGACGTGTTTGCGCGCGCCAGCTATGTCCTCTCAGCCAAGGTGCTCGACCCTCAGTTCCAGGGCCAGATCAAGGAGCGCCTGAACTCGCGCGACGCGGTGCGGCTGGTCAGCGGTTTTGTGCGCCCCGCGCTCGAACTCTGGCTCAACCAGCACGTGGAATACGGCAAGAAGCTCGCCGAGCTTGCCATCAAGGCCGCGCAGACACGCCAGAAGGCCGGCCAGAAGGTCGAAAAGCGCAAGGGCTCCGGCGTGGCCGTGTTGCCCGGCAAGCTCACCGACTGTGAAAGCAAGGACATCGCCCACAACGAAGTCTTCCTGGTCGAGGGCGACTCCGCTGGTGGCAGCGCCAAGATGGGCCGCGACAAGGAAAGCCAGGCCATCCTGCCGCTGCGCGGCAAGGTCCTGAACACCTGGGAGGTGGAGCGCGACCGGCTGTTTGCCAACAACGAAATCCATGACATCTCGGTGGCCATCGGCGTAGACCCGCACGGCCCCAACGACACGCCGGATTTGAGCGGCCTGCGCTACGGCAAGGTCTGCATCCTCTCAGACGCCGACGTGGACGGCTCGCACATTCAGGTGCTGCTGCTCACGCTGTTTTTCCGTCATTTCCCCAAGCTCATCGAAACCGGCCACATCTACGTGGCGCGCCCGCCGCTGTTCCGCGTGGACGTGCCCGCGCGCGGCAAAAAGCCTGCGGCCAAGATGTATGCGCTGGACGAGGGCGAGCTGACTGCCATCCTCGACAAATGCGCCAAGGACGGCGTGCCCAAAGAGAAGTGCCAGATCAGCCGCTTCAAGGGCCTGGGCGAGATGAACGCGGAGCAGCTGTGGGAAACCACGCTCAACCCCGACACCCGCCGCCTGCTGCCGGTTCAGCTGGGCGACATGGACTTTGCCGCGACCGAGGGCCTTATCACCAAGCTCATGGGCAAGGGCGAAGCTGCCGCCCGCCGCGAGCTGATGGAGCTGCATGGTGATGCGGTCGAGATCGATATCTGACCGCATCGACACAGCCGTCCGGCGTTTGTGATGAAAAATTTGAACAAAAACAGTGCCTTGCGATTTTCTGTATTGGGTTTATTGCTATGTTTATTACAGCAATCAGCCCATGCGGACCTGTGGGCGCATGTGGACGAGCGCGGCGTGACGCACTTTGCGGCCGAGCAGCTGGATTCCCGCTATCAGCTGTTCTTTCGCGGCGCCGAGTTTGACTCTACCCGCGACGTCCCCGCGCAGGCGCCTGCCATGCCCTATGCGTTGCCCGCCAACGGCGCGCGCTTGCTGGCATTTTTTGACATCGCACCGGACTACAAGCGCGTAAAGCACCACCTGCGCGCAGCCTCTGGCCAACACGGCGTGGACTACGAGCTGCTGCAGGCCGTGATTGCCACCGAGTCCGGCTTTGACGCCGCTGCGGTGTCGCCCAAGGGTGCCGTCGGCCTGATGCAGGTAATGCCGACCACGGCCAGCCGTTTTGGCGTGCGGGCCGATGCCAAACGCACCGTAGAGCAAAAGCTGGCCGACCCGGCCGTGAACGTGCCCACGGGCACCCGCTACCTGCGCCACCTGCTGGACCTGTTTCCCGGTCGTATGGACCTGGCGCTTGCCGCCTACAACGCGGGCGAAGGCGCCGTGCAGCGCGCGGGCAACCAGATCCCGGCGTACAAGGAAACGCAGAACTACGTGCGCACCGTGATGGGCCTGTACACCCAGCTCAAACCGCCAGCGCCCGTGCTGGCCCAGCGTGCAGCGCCCGGCCGCGTACGCATGGAGCTGTCGGGCGGTGCGCAGAACCGGGGCAACCTGCCGCCCACCCGCGTGGCGCAGACGCCAAGTGGCCCCCAGAACGTGAATCAAGCAGAACCTGTATCCAACGAATGAGCGACCAACCCACTCTCGATTTCACCACCGCAGGCGACGACGGGGGCGACTCCCTGGGCCTGGCGGGCTATGCCCAGCGCGCTTACCTGGAATACGCCCTATCGGTCGTTAAGGGCCGTGCGCTGCCCGACGTGTGCGACGGCCTCAAGCCCGTGCAGCGGCGCATTCTGTATTCGATGGACCGCATGGGCCTGGGCTACAGCGGCCCCACACGCAGCGCGGCGGCCAAGCCGGTCAAGAGCGCCCGCGTGGTGGGCGATGTGCTGGGCCGCTTTCACCCGCACGGTGACCAGTCGGCCTACGACGCGCTGGTGCGCATGGCGCAGGACTTTGCCCAGCGCTACCCACTCATCGACGGCCAGGGCAACTTCGGCAGCCGCGACGGCGACGGTGCTGCCGCCATGCGCTACACCGAGGCGCGCCTGTCGCGCATCACGAGCCTGCTGCTCGATGAGATTGACGAGGGCACGGTCGATTTCATGCCCAATTACGACGGCTCCACCACCGAGCCGCGCCAGTTGCCCGCACGCTTGCCGTTTGCGCTGCTCAATGGCGCCAGCGGTATTGCCGTGGGCCTGGCCACCGAGATCCCGAGCCACAACCTGCGCGAGATTGCCGACGCCTGCATTGCGCTCATCAAGACGCCGTCGCTCAGCCCCGAAGACCTGCTGGCCATCGTGCCCGGCCCCGACTACCCCGGTGGCGGTCAGATCATTAGCAGCCCCGGCGATATCGCCGACGCTTACCGCACGGGCCGGGGCAGCCTCAAGGTGCGCGCACGCTGGAAGATCGAAGAACTGGCGCGCGGCCAATGGCAGCTCGTCGTCAACGAACTGCCGCCGGGCGTGAGCACACAGAAGGTGCTCGAAGAGATCGAGGAAATCACCAACCCCAAGGTCAAGGCCGGCAAAAAGGCGCTGAGCCAGGACCAGACGCAACTGAAGGCCAGCATCCTGGCGGTGCTGGACGTGGTGCGTGACGAGTCCAGCAAGGACGCGCCCGTGCGCCTCGTGTTTGAGCCCAAGACGGGGAAGACACCGCAGCAGGAGCTGATCACGGCGCTGCTGGCGCACACCAGCCTCGAATCCTCGGCGCCCATCAACCTCACGATGGTGGGGCTCGATGGTCGGCCCACGCAAAAATCCCTGCGGCAGATGCTGGAAGAGTGGATTGCCTTCCGCCAGACCACCATTACCCGTCGCACACAGCACCGTTTGAACAAGGTGCTGGAACGCATCCACATCCTCGAAGGGCGGCAGATTGTTCTGCTGAACATCGACGAGGTGATCGCCATCATCCGCCAGGCCGAAGAGCCCAAGGCGGCGCTGATCGCGCGTTTCAACCTCAGCGACCGTCAGGCCGAGGACATCCTTGAAATCCGTCTGCGCCAGCTTGCGCGCCTCGAAGCCATCAAGATCGAACAAGAGCTGAAGGAACTGCGCGAAAGCCAGGGCAAGCTCGAAGACATCCTGAACAACCCCGGCTCGCTGCGCCGCACCATGGTCAAGGAGATCGAAGCCGACGCGAAGACCTTTGCCGACGCGCGCCGCACACTCATCCAGGCCGAGAAGAAGGCCGTGGCCGAAGTGAAGGTGGTAGACGAGCCCGTGACGGTGATCGTGTCGCAAAAAGGCTGGGTGCGCGCCCGCACCGGCCATGGGCACGAGGCCGCGAGCTTCGCCTTCAAAGCGGGCGATGGTTTGTACGGCACGTTTGAATGCCGCACGGTGGATACCTTGTTGGCCTTTGGCAGCAATGGCCGGGTGTATTCGGTGGCCGTATCGCTGCTGCCCGGCGCGCGTGGCGACGGCCAGCCGGTGACAACGCTCATCGAACTGGAATCGGGCACGCAGCTGCTGCACTACTTTGCGGGCCCAGCCAACGCCATGCTGCTGCTGTCCAGCTCGGGCGGCTACGGGTTTCTGGCGGCGGTGGAGAACATGGTTTCGCGCCAGAAGGGTGGCAAGGCCTTCCTCACGCTGGGCGATGGCGAAACCGTGTGTGTGCCGTCGCACGCAGCGGGCACCACGGGCAGCAAGGCCGTGCTGCCTGCCTCGCATGTAGCTTGTGCCTCCACGGGCGGGCGCATCCTCACGTTCGAGATCACCGAACTCAAGACCATGGGCAACGGCGGCCGGGGCCTGATGCTGATCGACCTGGAAGACAAGGACGCCCTGGCGGGCGCTGCGGCCTACACGCGCAGCATTCGCCTGGATGGCATTGGCCGGGGTGGCAAGCAGCGTGACGAGACGCTGGAGATACGCAGCCTGAACAACGCCCGCGCCGCGCGCGGCCGCAAGGGCAAGGCGGCGGACCTGGGCTTCAAGCCCAACGCCGTGACGCGCGTGGAGTAAGAGCGTGTTCAATGCCTTTTTGGAGATCGCATTGGAGTGCAATCGGGATGAGTGGATGCTTCGGATGCTCCGCATGGGCTCGTGCCCATGCAAGCAGCCGAGGCGCCAAACACTTCCAAGTTCGTCGGCCCGATTTCACTCCAACCCTTCGGGCAAGTGCCTTGCCGGGCGGTCTGCGGCGTTGCGGCGCTTGTGGATAGCCGAGCTATCCACTGCGCACCGCGCCTTGCATCCCCTCCCGGCAAGGCACTTGTGCGACTCCAAAAAGACGTTGAACACGCTCTAGGCGATGGCGCGCTCACCCACGCTGGATGAGCTGCGCCGCTACGCGATTGCGCGCAGCCTGTTCAAACCACTGACGTTGCCGGGCGCAATCCGCAAGCTGGGTTTTGTGCAGGCCGACCCGATGCGGGCACCCGCGCGTGCGCAGGACCTGATTTTGCGTTTGCGGGTGCGTGACTACCGCTCCGGTGACCTGGAACGACGCTACGAGCGGCTGGGCATCGAGGAAGACGCTTTCGTCAACTACGGCTTCGTGTCGCGCGAGATGCTGGCGCTGCTGCATCCGCGCACGCCGCGCAGGCCCTGGGATGCGGCCACCACTGAACGTGCGCGCGAGGTGCTGGCGTTTGTGCAGGAGCGGTGCGTAGTGCATCCGCGCGAAGTGAGTGAAGCGTTTGCCCACCACGGCCGCGTGGCGGGCGCCTGGGGCGGGGAGCTGAACGCAAGCACGCGCCTGCTGGACGCCATGCACCACCACGGTTGGCTGCGGGTGTGCCGCCGAGAATCAGGCACCCGGGTCTACGCACCGGTGGAGCACCCCGAGCAGGAAACCAGTCCTGCCGCGCGCAGGGCGCGTGCCGAAGCTTTGGTGGACCACATCGTGGCGCTGTATGCCCCGTTGCCCGCGCCCAGCCTGGGCTACCTGGTCACGCTACTGCGCTACGGCGCGCCGCAACTGGCGGCTGAGGCGCGCGCGGTGGCCAAGGCTGCACCGTCACGCTTTGGCCATGCGGTGGTGGATGGAACGACCTGGTTCTGGCCTGCAGACGAAAACCCGGTATCGCGCCGCCACCAGCCGGATGAAGACGTGCGGCTGCTGGCGCCGTTTGATCCCGTGGTATGGGACCGTCGCCGCTTTGAGATGCTGTGGGGTTGGGCGTACCGGTTCGAGGCGTATGTGCCGGCCCCCAAGCGCACCATGGGCCATTACGCACTGCCAGTGCTGTGGGGTGAGCAGATGGTGGGTTGGGCCAACCTGCGCGTGGAGCGCGGGCAACTGCGGCATGAGCTGGGATTTGTGGCGGGCCGCCCACCACGCGATGCGGGCTTTCGGCGCGCGCTGGATGAGGAGTTGGCGCGTTTTAAGGCCTTCCTGGGCACCGCAGCCTGACCACCCGCTGCCACGCGCAGGTCAAAGCTTCAACATTTGCCTGCGGCCTTGCTCAGCGCGTTGCAGGAGGCCGAAGCGGCAGCGGGCGCACCACCCTTGCCGACCATGGCCGTGCAGATGGCATCCGAATTGGGCGTTTGCCCGAACGACATGGTTTTCTGGAAACCCGTGGCCGAGTACATGTAGCACTGGTAGGTGACGCCATCAGTGGTTTTGGCGGTGTAGTTGATACGCCCTCCGGTCTCTGTGCTTTTGTTGGAGATGGTGAAAGCACCCACTTGGCGGCCAATGGCCACGGAGGTCCGCTGCTCCAGGCCCTCCTGGCTGATGGTGGCTGCGCACCCCGACAGGCCCAGGGCAATCAGCACGGTGGCGCCGAGGAGCGTGCGGTGAAGGTGCTTGCGAGAAGTCATGGAATCGTGGCCTTTGAAATTGGGTTCAGAGATGCGGAGCTGCGGAGCTGCGGAGCTGCAGGCCAGTGTGCTGTCTTCGTCGCTGCGCGTGAACCCGACCACGGGAGGGTGTCATCGGTTTGAAAAATATGAATCAATGCGGATGTACCCGGGCAAACCTGCACTTTCGGGCGTTGCAACAAGTTATCCAGAGAGGGGTGAGGATCACCGGAGGATCAGCGGCGGATCGGGTGCGGGCAGGGCAGACCCTGATGTGCTGTGACAGAGTTTGTGCAATCGTGGAAAAGCGCGCAACATCTGCACACAAACACAACGCTTCAGGAGACAACCATGCCCAAACACCTTCGGATGGCTCACAAGCTCTGGCTGGCTGTGATTTTGATTGTCGTCATGCTGGTGGCCGTGGTGGGCTTTGCGGCCTACCGGTCTGCCCAGGTGCAGGCCCAGGCCGATGCGGTGACCAAGGAAATGGAGCAGCGCGTGCAGGCGGCGTTGCGCTGGTCGGGCCTCACAGAAACCAATGCCGCCAGAACCCAGGCCCTTATCGTGAGCAGCGACCCGGCCGTGGAGGCCGAGTTCAAGGACGTGATCACGGCCACATCGGCGCAGATCAGCCAGGTGCAAAAATCGCTGGAGTCCATGGCGCTGTCAGAGGCCGACAAGCAGCAGATGGCCAAAATTGCCGCTGCGCGCAAAACCATGATTGACCTGCGCGGCGAGGCTCGCAAGCTCAAAGGTGACGGTCAGCAAGAGCAGGCTGTGACGCTGATCAGCCAGAAGTACAACCCCTCGGTCACTGCCTACACCACCACGTTGCGTGAGTTTGTGCAGCAGCAGCAGCAGGGCGCCGAGGCGGTGCAACAGCAGATGGCCGCTCAGCGCATGCTCACGGTCAAGATCGCTGCGGTGGCGGTGGGACTGCTGCTGCTGGCCATCATTGTGGGCGCGTACTACCTGATCGGCAGCATCCAGCGACCGCTGGAGCAAGCCAACGGGCTGGCTGAACGCATTGCGGGAGGTGACCTGAGCATGCAGGAGTCGGTGACTCGGGGCGACGAATTTGGCGACCTGCTGCGCTCGCTTTACACCATGAGCAATGCGCTGGGCCGCATGGTGCACCAGGTGCGCCAGAGCACCGACAGCATCGCCATCGCCAGCGCTGAGATCGCCACCGGCAACCACGACCTGTCGGCCCGCACCGAGCAAACCTCCAGCAACCTGCAGGAGACGGCCGCCGCCATGGAGCAGTTCACCAGCACCATCCAGCAAAGCGCGGGCAGCGCCCAGCAGGCCAGCACCCTGGCTGCCGGTGCCACGGGCGTGGCGCGCCGGGGCGGCGAGGTGGTGACGCAGGTGGTGGCCACGATGGAAGACATCAACCACAGCAGCAAGAAGATCTCCGACATCATCGGCGTGATTGACGGCATTGCGTTTCAGACCAATATCCTGGCCCTGAACGCTGCGGTAGAAGCCGCGCGTGCAGGTGAGCAGGGCCGCGGATTCGCGGTGGTGGCGTCGGAGGTTCGCAGCCTCGCACAGCGCAGTGCCGAGGCTGCCAAGGAGATCAAACAGCTGATCAGTGCATCGGTCGAAAAGGTGGAAACCGGATCGCGGCTGGTGTCCGATGCCGGAGCCACCATGACCGACATCGTGCTGTCGGTGCAAAAGGTGACCGACATGATCAGCGAGATCACGGCTGCGTCGTCCGAGCAAAGCCAGGGCGTCTCGCAGGTCAACCAGGCGATTGGCAACCTGGACCAGATGACGCAGCAGAACGCCGCACTGGTCGAAGAAAGCGCAGCGGCAGCACAAAGCCTGCGGGAGCAGGCCGATCAGCTTGCGCAGGTGGTGTCGATGTTCAAGGTGAATGTGGCCAGCTACGGCCCCGCACAGGCCGCCATTGGTGCGGCGCGGGCCACGGCCGCCATGCATACGCCACCGCCTGCCGCCAAGAAGGCTGCAGCGCCGGTGGCTTCTCGCATTGCTGCATCGCCCGCGAAGGCGCCGGTTGCTGCACCTGCGTCGTCATCTTCCACTGCGGGTGCGCCGCGCAAGGCCGCTGCTGCCCAGGGCGCTGAGGACGACTGGGAGAGCTTTTGACATTTGCTATTATTTTAGTAGCTGGTGGCGCTTGATTCGCATAGGCTTCAGGTGCATATGCATCTGAGGCCGCTTTTTATCGGGCGCTAAAAGCTCACTTATTCATGGCGTTTAAACGCCGGAGCAGTCGTCCGTTGTTCTGGGCATCCCGTACGGGCTGAATCTGGCGCGGCCCACACCAGTGCCACCGTGGAACTGGCTTCGCCAAGCCACCGGTGCCGTCCCCCTTCAGGGGGAAGACGCGCAGCGGCTCAGGGGGTCAGGCCAATTCCGCAATCAGTTCGATCTCGACACAGGCGCCCATGGGAATCTGCGCCACGCCAAACGCGCTGCGGGCGTGCACGCCCTTGTCGCCAAACACCTGGCCGAACAACTCGCTGGCGCCATTGGTCACCAGGTGCTGCTCGGTAAAGTCGCCGGTGGAGTTGACGAGGCTCATCACCTTGACGATGCGCTTGACGCGGTTCAGGTCGCCGCCGCAGGCTGCCTGCAGCGTGCCCATCAGGTCAATGGCGACGGCGCGCGCTGCGGCCTTGCCTTCTTCGGTGCCAATGTCGCGGCCAAACTGCGCGGCCCACGGCTTGCCGTCCTTGCGGGCGATGTGGCCGCTCAGGAACACCAGGTTGCCGGTCTGCACAAAAGGCACATAGGCGGCGGCTGGCACCGACACGGGGGGCAGGGTGATGTTGAGTTCTGTCAGCTTGTCGTAAACGCTCATGGTCTTCCTCGGTATGAAGTGATGGGTGGGGGTGTGGAGGTCGCTGGCAGATGCAACTGCCCATACCGCTGGGGTGTGTAGCCGTTGTGGCGGCGCAGCGATGCGCCAGTGTTACACAGCGCGCCGACGTGCATGGAGACACCGGCACCCCAGCGCCCCATTAGCATCAGCCCATGTCCGCCATAAGCGCCTCTAATGCTGTTTCCCCCGAATCCACGAATCCCGTGGATGTTGTGGATGCAGTGGATGTACAGCATTCGCCACACACGCCGCTCCGGCTGGTACCTGCCGGGCTGATGGGTGTTGTGGTGGGCGCGGCGATCCAGTTGCAGCAAGCGGCGTTGTGGTCGGCCGGTGCGTATGGTGCCCTGTTGCTTGCGGCGTTTTTATGGGCTGTGGGCGGTGCCTGGGTAGCCAGCCGCAGGCGTACGCGCGCGCATTCTTCGGGGCTGCGTTGGTGGGCTCGGGGGCTAGCTGGTGGCGCGGTGGCCTTGGCAATGTTCGCCTTGTGCGGTTTGCGCGCAGCCAGTTATTCAGAGCAGGCCCTGGCGCCTGCATTGGAAGGGCAGGACCTGCGTGTGACCGGCGTGATTGCCGCCATGCCGCAGGCCAACGAAGCGGGCACGCGCATGCGCATCCGCGTAGAGACAGCGCGGCTGAACGGCGAGCCTGTGCGTCTGCCGCCGTTGATCGACGTGGCTTGGTACGGCGGCGCGTTTCGGGACGCTGCGGGCGTGGCCGACTTGCAGCTCAAGCCACCGGCTTTGCGTGCGGGTGAGCGTTGGGAGATGACGGTGCGCCTGAAGGCGCCGCACGGTTTGCAGAACCCCCATGGTTTTGATTTCGAACTGTGGATGTGGGAGCAGGGCGTGCAAGCCACTGGCTATGTGCGGGTGGGCCCCAAGGACGAGGCGCCGGTTCGCGTGGCAGCCACCTGGCAGCACCCGGTAGAGCAGGCACGCCAGACGGTGCGCGACGCTATTCTGGACCGCTTGGGCCGTGGGGCTGACGATGCCGACCCCGCCCGCGCGCGCACTGCGGGCGTGGTGGCGGCACTGGTCACCGGCGACCAGCGTGCCATTGACCGTTGGCCATTGACAATTAAGTTCGAAAGTAAAATTCGATGCAAGTCATTGATTTTATTGAGGATTTAATTTTTTCAAATAGTCGAATTGACAAATAGTTCGAAAGTGGCGGTGAGGGCGCGGTTTGGCAAAATTGACAAATAGTTTGAAAGTGCTCGCCCCCTTCGACTGAACGCATGTCGGAAGCTGATGCACTTTGCAGTGGAGATTCTGTCGATACATGTGATTACTATGTAGGGGATACCTAAAGATGCGGGAGTCTTGGTGACAATGATTCTGCTTTTGTTTGGCTATGGTCACCTCGTCGACCGTAAGCTGGAGATGAAAAGGCGACCAACGCAAGACTTGCTTGGCACGTAGTTGAAGGCCACCCAACTTTTTAGAAAGCTTCGGGATGAAAGCTCAGCAGGCGGTAGCGGCATTGCGCAATTTGCGGGAGCGGCCGCTGTGGCGTCTTCTGGGGGCGAACCAGGGACCGGTCATCGTGGGCGTGCTGCAAGCGCATCTGCTTGCTTCCGACAAGTCCCTTCCCAGCTCCATCCTTCATGAACGTCTTTCGCGAGACCTGGAGGGGCTGCGCGAAGATGGTGAGGACTTGCCGCAGTCCGCGCAGCAGTATTTGGCCGACTGGCTGTCCCAAGGCTACGTCTCTCGTCGTTTCCCAGTAGGGGCAGCGGAGGAAGAATACGAACTGACAGCGGAGGCGGCATCTGCCATCCGATTCATCCTGAGTGTTCTGCAGCCGCGCAACACGGCCACCGAGAGCCGGCTGGCAACGGTTATCCAGCAGCTCTCCCGGCTAGCCGATGAAACCAACACCGACCCGACCACCCGCCTGCGTGCGCTGCAAGAGGAAAGGGAACGTATCGACCGGGAAATTGACGCCATTTCCCGAGGAGAAGTTAAGACGCTGCCAGTCGACCGTGCGCTGGAACGCGCTCGGGAGGTGATTGGGCTGGCTGACGAACTGACGGGCGATTTCCGACGGGTGCGCGACGACTTTGCCAAACTTAATCGCCAGCTGCGCGAGATGCTCATGGAACATGATGGCAGCCGGGGCGAGGTGCTGGAGATGCTGTTCGGTGGGGTGGACGTGATTGCCCAATCTGAGGCGGGCAAGACGTTTTATGCGTTCTGGACTCTTTTGACGGACCGGGAGGCTTCTGCTTCGCTGTCGGAGTCCCTCGACGAGGTTCTCAGTCGGCCGTTCGCGCGCAAGCTTGGTCCCGCGGAGCGGAAGTTTTTGCGGAATCTCACCAATGCCTTGCTGGATGAGGGCAGCGGCGTACACGAGGTGCTGCAGGCATTCGCCCGAAGCCTCAAAAGTTTTGTCCAAAGCCGTGAGTACTTGGAGCACCGGCGGCTGAACTCTTTACTCAAGGCCGCCATGACGACTGCCATGCATGCCCGTGACTTCAAGGCGGTGGCGCCCCCCAAGAGACTTGCCTTTACCCTCGGGCTGACTGGGGCGATGATTGCCTCCGGCTCCCAGTGGTATCTGTATGACCCGGGCGACCGCATTGTTGATTCCACGATGGCTGCGACCCCCGCGTCGACCATAACCCTGGACGAGGTCAACCAGTTGGTGCAAGGGTCTGAAATCGACATGCGCACACTCAAGGAGAACGTGCGACTGGCGCTCGCTTCGCGATACCAGGTCTCGGTTGCGGAGTTGCTGACGCAGTTTCCAGCCGAACAAGGTCTTGGCAGCGTTATTGGCTACATCTCGCTAGGTGCGAAACACGGCTATGTCGCCGGCGAACCCGTACGTGTTGGGTGGATGGGGCAGGACCACATCTACCGTCATGCCACGGTGCCGTCGCTTATTTTCGTGAAAGAGAGGCTACATGAGTTCACTGACTGAGGCTGGCTTCTGGGAGTCGAGTGGGGCAGAGGACGGCATCGAGAGTGGTTCGGGCGCCAAGGGGCCTTCGTCAGACAGCCTAGCTTCATTCTCCGGAGATACAGGCCAGCTATCGGTACCGCTGCGGCGGGTGCTCGTGCAACTGTTGTTAGGGCCCGTCGTCGATGGCCGTCGTCACCCAGTCCTTTGGAACCATCTGCTGCAGGATGAAGCTGTCGTGCGCAGCCGGTTGCATGAGATGTTTTTGGAGCTGGTGGTGGACAGGCAGCAGTCCGTGGCGTTCACCCGCCAGGTGGTCTCGGACGACCTGGATGTTCCGGTGCTGTTGCGACGTGCTCCCTTGACTTTCTTGGAGTCGGCTTTGCTGCTGTTCATCCGCAAACGACTGACGCAGGCGGATGTTGACGGGGAACGTGCCGTGGTGGACCGGAATGAAATCATCGACTTTCTACAGACTTACGAACGGTCGGGGAACTCCGACAAATCCCGGTTTGACCGCCAATTGTCGAGTGCCATTGAAAAGGCGCGAAAGCTCAATTGGCTATCTTCCCTAAAGAACAGTGAGGACCGCTTCGAGGTATCTCCGACGCTCAAGCTGCTATTCACCGCCGAGCACATTCAGGCGTTGACGAAGACGTATGAGGATGTTCTGAACCATATGAGCACCGATGCGGCTTCCGATGGTGATAACGAAGTCGAAGATTAAATAGAAGAGGAGCCAGCACGTGCAGCAACCGAATTTGTTCTCCAGGCAGAATCCGGACATCGTTGTTGACGTCTCTGTGACCGATGCGCAACTGGAGGAAGAGCTGGCCACTCAGTTCCGTCTGCGTCACATCCAAACCTTCAACTGGGGTACTTTCCCTGGGCTCGTCGACTTTCCGGTACCGGCGACAGGCTACCTGTTCGTCGGCCCATCGGGCTCTGGGAAGAGCACGGTGCTAGATGCTCATGCGGCACTGACCACGCCTCCGAAATGGGTGGACTTCAACGTCGCCGCAGCGGAATCGGACCGCCACGGAAAAGACCGCAACTTGGCCACTTATGTCCGCGGTGCATGGGGGCAACAGACGGGCGAAGGTGAGCGAGAGTATGTGCGCCAGTTTCTGAGGGGCGGTAAGACGACCTGGTCCGCGATTGCGGAAACGTACAAATCGAAGGCTGGGAAGATAGTTTCTTTGGCCCAGGTGCTCTGGATTCGGGGTGCTGGTGCAGCCCATACTGATGTCAAGCGCTGGTATGTTGTGGCCGAGCGTGAGTTCGACGTGCGCGAATTCCAAGCCTTTGCAGAGGCAGACTTCGACGTTCGGAAATTGCGAGCTACGGTTCTTGATGCGTATGTCAAAGACGAGTTTCCACCGTACCAGGAGCGGTTTCGTCATCTTTTAGGCATCGACACGGAGCGTGCGCTTCGCTTACTTCACAAGACGCAGTCGGCCAAAAACCTCGGGGACCTCAACGAATTTCTACGGGAATTTATGTTGGACCCGCCCCAGACGGTCGAAGTCGCAAATCGGTTGGTGGCTGACTTCAAAGAGCTGCGTGACGCGCACGCGGCGGTGGTATCCGCCAAGCGTCAAATAGAGACTCTGCAGCCTGCAAGAGTCGCTTACGAAGAGCGCGACATCTTGCTACTGCGGCACAACGAGCTTAGTGAGGTCAGGACCGCTGTTCCGATGTACCGCGAGCAACGCCGAGTCGCCTTGCTTAAAAATGAAATGAGTCGTTTGACAGTCGAGTTGGAGGCTTGCAACGCCACCACGATTAGCTTGGAACGAGATGAGACCGTTAACGCAGAGTTACTGCGAAACATGCGCATTCAGCACACCCAGGAGGGCGGGGGCGTGCTGGAAGATTTGCGGGCCAAACTGAAAGCTGCAGAAGACCGGCAACCCGAGGTTGTCCGCAAGAAGGAGCAGATGGGCAACGCCTGTGCGAAGTTGAACTGGAGTCGGCCAGGAAATCCCGAGCAGTTTGTAACGGTGGTGGACCAGGCCCGAGCCTTCTTGGAGGACGGAGGTAACGAGGGAAAACGCATTCAAGCGCGGCGCGACAAGCTGCGGGACGATTCGGCCGAGGTCAATCGGAGGGTGCGTGAGCTCGATGTCGAAATTCAGGCGATGGAGCGGCAGCCCAGTAACATTCCGGGTCGATTGCTGGAAGTTCGACGCCGGATGGCACTGGCCCTGAAAATTGGTGAGGACAAGCTTCCTTTTGCGGGCGAATTGCTGCAGGTTAAGGTCAATGAAAGGGCATGGACGGGAGCTATTGAGCGCGTGCTGCATGGTCTCGGAACGTCTCTACTCGTGTCAGACCACCTCTACGAAGCAGTTTTTGAATATCTGGAGTCAGTCAATACAGGGCAGCGGCTGGTCTACTTGAGGACCATTCATCACGTGTCAGTTCCCAAGACTGTGTCCCCTAACTCGCTTTACCGGAAGCTTGATGTTGCCCAGCATCCTCATCAAGAATGGCTGCGCGAAGAGCTTAAGAGCCGCTACGACTACGAGTGTGTGGACTCACAACGTGCGTTCCGGGAAGCGGTGCGGGCGGTGACGATGGTCGGACAGGTCAAGCGCAGTGCCCAACAACATGAAAAAGATGACCGGTCTAATGTCAATGACATGAAGAATTGGGTACTGGGCTTCAGCAATGAAGCGAAGCTGAAGCTGTATAAGGCGGAGGCGAGCGAAGGCGTAGAGAAGCTTTTGAAGGCCCAAAAGGATATCGAAGACATCGACAAGGAATCCTCCACATTGACCGACCGGCTTCTGTCGTGTCAGGTATTGGCTAACCTTATTTGGTCTGATGTGGATGTAGAGGCGCTGTTAAATGAAATTGCGCACTTCCGCAACGGAATAAGGCGGGAAACGGACTTACGCCCCAATCTGGAGCAGTTGAACAGGGACATCACAGAGCAGGAGGAGCGGTACAACGAGTCGGTAAGGCTGCGACAGGAGTCCGCCTCGCTAGCCAAGGAGCACATCAGGGACTACGACAGATGGGAAAAGAAACTCTCGGAAATCAAGCCTGAACATCTCAGCGTTCAACTCACACCCTACCAGCAGACCAGGTTGAACGACCAGTTCGCCGAGCTGCCGGCCGAATCCTCCTTGGATAACCTAGATAAGCAAGCCTTCGAGGTCGACCGTAATTTGAGCGTGCTGCAAACCGACTTGAACACGAAGGCCCTTGAAGCGAAGGCTTTGGTCGAAAAGTGCTTGGCAGATTTCGCTCGGGGCTGGGAGGTCGAAACGGGTGGTCTCGACCCGGTCATCGCAAGCGCCCCCGATTTCTTGGCGAAGCTTGCGCACCTTGAAAGCGATGGGTTGCCGAAGTTCGAGGCGAATTTCCTGAAGCTACTGCATCAGCAAAGCGACCAGAACCTTACAGAGCTTATGGCAAAGCTGAACAACGAAAGCAAAGCCATCCAGCAACGACTTGAGCAGGTCAATGAAGGTCTGCGGACGGCACCGTTCAACAAGGGTACGTATTTGCACATCCGTTCGATGGATAAGGCCACCGAATCGGTACGCGAGTTCAAGCAACTGCTGAAGCGGGCTTTAGACAAGTCTTTCCAGGATGACACGGAAACAGCCAAGGAGCGTTTCGAAGTGCTGGCGCACCTCGTGAAGCGGCTTTCCAGCCAGGAGTCGGAGGAGCTGCGCTGGAAGTCCTTGGTGCTGGATGTTCGTCAGCATTTCGAGTTTGCGGCCCATGAACTGCGGGAAGACGATGGCGGCGAGGAGGAGGTGTTCCTCAGCGGCGCCGGGAAGTCGGGAGGACAACGGCAAAAATTGACAGCCACTTGCCTGGCGGCTGCATTGCGCTACCAGTTGGGCGGCGTCGAACGCAGGTACCCGACTTTCAGCACGGTTGTGCTGGACGAAGCCTTCGATAAGGCCGATTCGGAGTTCACGGCACTGGCCATGAACATCTTCAAGGAGCTCGGTTTCCAGATGGTCATCGCAACACCGCTCAAGAATGTCATGGCACTAGAGCCTTTCATCGGTGGTGCTTCGTTCGTGCACTTTCTGAAGGAGGAAAAGCACTCGGTCACTCTCAAAATTGAATATGACGAGGAACAAGGCCGTTTGTTGCTATCGGACAAACAGAGGGATGCGGCGGCCGAAGCCCAGACGGAAACGATGGAAGAAACATCCAATGGCACGCAAGAGTTTACTGTCGCCTGAAACAGCCATTGCTGTTGTGCGGGATACATTCCGCACCTCTCATCAGTCGTGGATGATGCAAGATGAAAGCGATTACGCTCGTTGGCCATTGACAGTCAATTTGGGGGCACCCTCGGAGATGGACGTCATGGCGGCTCCGGCGGAGTTGCGCGCATGGGTTTCGTCGTGGAGAGCCTGGGAGCCTAGAGTAACTGGTCTGCAAGTTGTCTGGGAACTGCGGTCATGGCGACGCGCAGGAAGACAAGAGGTTCCTGCCCGCCTGGAGATTGCAGACGCGACCACCGCAGCCCAATTGGCTGAGCATGGCGAGCGTTTCGGTCTGGCTTCGCGACGGTATCGACAGATGTGCAAAGACTGGCCGGCGCTTGCAAAAGTCAAGGTAGTGGCAAGTTACTTCGAGGTTTGGGCCGACTACGATGAGCACGACTACGAGAGGCTTCGTAGACTCTTGGCGTGGCTCCTAGAAAATCCGCAGTCTGGTCGATTTCTACGCGAAATTCCTGTCGAAGGCCTAGACACCAAATGGATTGAAAAGCGCAAACCTTTAGTTCGAGACCTCTTGTTGGCAGTGCGATGTGAGCGCGAGCAGCCCACGCAAGCGGATAAATTGGATTTCTTTACGATATGCGGCCTTCGCAATCGCCCCAGTCGACTCCGGATGCGTCTGCTGTGCCCAGAACTTAGACGTCTAGTTGGAGGGCTTGAGGATATTGAGGCTCCGTTGAGCGAACTGGCCGACCTGCCTATTTCTCCTAGGATGCTGCTTCTGACCGAGAATTTGGAGACAGGCCTTGCGTTACCCGACCGGGTCGGAACGGTGGTCCTAATGAAGATGGGGTACGCAGTTGAGCAGCTCTCTGAAATTCCCTGGGCTTTGCGAGCTCCGCGGCAGCTCTATTGGGGAGATTTGGACACCCACGGCTTGGCCATCTTGAACCTGGCCAGAAGGACATTTAGCCGTTTGGAAGTAGTGTTGATGGATGAGTCCACGCTGCTGGCGTTCAGACACCTTTGTGTCACCGAGTCCAAGCCGTCCACGAGCGATACCTTGAACTATCTGAGCCCGGCCGAATTGGCGCTGTATCAAGGACTTAAGGCGCACACCTGGGGCGAACGGATACGCTTAGAGCAGGAGCGCCTGCCGTGGTCTTATTGCCTTGAAACTTTGGATGCTGCGATTGGTGAGACGGACCTTGATGCCCTACTCTGACAATGCCGAGCGGCTCGCACACTGCCTGGCAGATGGCTAGTAATATTAGATGTTGAAGTGCCTGAACGCTACCGATACAGTTCCAGTGTTGGGGCGGCGTGAGACTCTGGATTTCCACTGGTCGAGTGACTGCCGCCTAAGGGTCGCAAGCACGGGCTGGTCGACCAAACTGGATACTGCCGCTTGATGCTGGGTAAGGTCTCAGCTCTTACGCTTGTGGAGGTAGAAGGCATCTCTCTAGTCGCAGTTGGGCGGGCGGTGCGCCCGCATGCTGACCTCACACCAAATATTGTTCTAGATGCATTTCCAGTGCGTCGCATCGTCACCGCGTTCGTCCCTATTATTTCCGCGGCATCGACCAAAATTGCGGCACCATAGCAGCAGAGGAGTTGCAAGCGATGAGTGGATTGGGAATGGACCGACATGGCCTAGTGCACAGTGCCTACGAATTCAAAGACATTTTTGACCGGACGGGTGAATACACGGGGCCGTTCTGCTGTCCGTTCTGTGAGGTCAGTTACATCGATAAATGTATTAAGACGCCCTGCGTAAAGGCTCCACATTTTTCGTTGGTGCCTAACGGTCCCGGGCATTTGGGTCAATGCAACGGGGAGCCTGCACGTTATTCTGAAATTGCAGCGGTCGTTGATGAAATCAAGAAGCCCAGGCGCAAGGTAGTGGGCGAGATTGAGTTCCCTGAGGCTTTGGTCGCTGCGAGTCCAGTGCGGGCACGCTTCAAGAAGTCTGGCGATGGACAACGGCCGCTTCAGGATGAGGTAGAGCGTCGGCGTCATGGAGTTGATGTCACTGGCTTTCAAGCGAGCAAGTTCACCTCCTCTTTGCTCCGAACCTTCGTGTTCGCGCATCGTCGCCTCAAGGAACTGGCTCGTGAACATGCACAGAAGAGTGCCGCGCCATCGACGCTTGAATTCAAGCGCACTTATCGAGAGGTGATGGAGTCCAAGCCCTTGGAGCTATATGGGGAGCGGCTTACGTACAACGACGTGTTCATCAACTCACGGCTCTCTCCTCCAGGCAAGCCGCGCATCTTTCAAGGGCGAGGGTGGGTCGGTCAAGAGGGAGACGAACTGGTCATCAGGGACGGCGACGCATGGCCAGAGGAGCCAAGGAGCTCTGTGAAGCTGGAATTTTTTGTCGTGACTGACGCTAACATCGCGGAATGCGCGCCGAGAACACATCGACAACTCCACTCAAAGCTTGTTGACGCGGCAAGAGCCGGAGACCCTGTGCATTGGCATGCATTTGGCAGCGTCCTGTACTCGGACGCCAAACAGTTTGTGCTACGCGTGATGTCGCTCGACCACCTGTTCCTTGAGCAATGAGTCCAAGTCTGGCGCTCCGGTCCGTTGCTGCGCCACTCATTCAAGGACTTGTTCACCGCATTCGGTGAGGCATGCAGCCCGGGACTTCCAAATGCAGTCGCGCTCAGAGTCGGCTCTTGTTCGTTCAACACAGATTGTTGCCCGCGCTTCGGACGACGTCTCTGTCGCCAAGCATGCCCGCCACGGATTGCTGGAAGCGCTAGGTGAGGTCCTCTGGCCGTAGGTAGTGCTTCGTGCCATGGATGGTCTTGGTGTCACCCGTATCAAACCTGACAGTCACTCTGAATGCGTTGTCGCCGCCAACCGGGGTTAGCGCTTCGATTTCTCCCCCGCCGAATATGGTGTGGACGACTCGTGTCCCGACTTCCAGAGTACTCTCTCCAACGAACTCAAGCTTCACATCCCGCGCGCTGAAGCCTGGTTCTTTTAGCTGAGCTACGGCCCTCGCTTGTTCGATGGCTTCCGCCTCCGTTTCAACCGCAACTTGCACTCGGACCGTCTTGGTCTGAACTACGACTACCGTCGCATTGAAGTAACTCGTCATAGTCTCTTCCCCGTCGTTCTTGAACTGATTCGGTTACGCCCGCCATGCATCAACTGAGTGCGAGCGATGCCGTCGCCCAGTGAGGCCTGTCTAGTAGCAGCTTGACTCTGTAAGACAACTGAGCGTTTCAAAAAGTAAACTGTGACTATAAAACGAAGGGGCAAGATGGCGAAGATAAGGCATGTCGAAATTCAGAACTTTCGGGGCATCAAACGAGTGAACTGGGCTCCTGGCGAGGGCATCAATTGTCTTATCGGTCCTGGCGATAGCGGGAAGACGTCGATTCTCGATGCCATCGAAGCCTGCATGTCTGTGCGACGCAGCATGGAATTTTCGGACGCCGATTTCTTCGCATTAGATGTGTCCAAGCCAATCATCATCAGAGTAACTGTTGGTGCGCTCCCGGACCGCCTTATGGACTTGGACACTCTCGGTGAAGTGCTGCGCGGCTTCGATGCGTCCAGCGCTACTGTCGAAGACGAGCCCGGTGACGGCCTGGAGGTCGTTCTAACGTTCCAGTTGGTGGTCGGAGACGACCTAGACCCCAAGCGGGCTCTGTACTCAAAGCGGACGGAGGCCGACCCCTACCAGCGCCAGCTTCAGTGGAAGGACAAGGCGGAGCTTGCGCCGAGCCGCATTGGCAATCACTCCAGCACCCATCTTTCTTGGACTAAGAGTTCTGTATTGGCCCGTCTATCGGAAGAGAAACTCGCGGTCGGGAACGACTTGGTCTCGGCTGCAAGAGAAGCTCGGCTCGCGTTCGGTGACAAGGCTGGCGCCAAGATTGGTGACATTCTGGACCTTGTCTCATCGAAGGCTAAGGAAATGGGTATTGACGTTGGGACAAAGGCCAAGGCTTTGCTAGATGCCGAGGCGCTATCCTTTTCAGATGGGGCGATTGCGCTGCATTCTGAAAGCGGAGTACCCCTTCGCAATCTGGGAACGGGTTCCAGCCGCCTTCTACTAGCGAGCCTTCATCGGGAAGCATCGTCTGCAGCGAGCTGCTTGTTGGTTGACGAGGTCGAGCATGGCCTTGAACCGCATCGCGTTATCAGCCTTCTCCACTCGCTGGGTTCAAAGGACCCGGAGACTCCACTTCAGGTCTTCATGACAACCCACTCTGCGGTTGTCGTGCGCGAGCTTAGTGGTGACCAACTCGTCATCGTTCGCAAAGGGGGGGACGGAAAGCATGAAATGCGTCTGGTCAGCAGTGAGGACTCAATCCAAGGCGTCGCTCGCCTGTATCCGGAGGCGTTCCTTGCGCGGACAGTGATTGTTTGCGAAGGGGCCAGCGAGGTCGGGCTGCTTCGAGGTGTCGACCGGTATCAAGTGTCGCGAGGTAAACCATCCGCATACGCAAATGGAACGACATTTGTAGATGCCGGGGGAAGAAGTCCGGAGCACATCTTGGAGCGCGCCAAGGTGTTCGCGAAATGGGGCTACCGGACCAAGGCGTTTCTGGACGCAGATGTCCCGATTCCACAGGAGGCGCGGGATGCAGCTGAGGCGGATGGCGTCACGGTTTGTACATGGGGCAATTCTCTGGCTCTCGAAGAGGCTCTCTTCAAGTGGCTTCCAGATAACGGTGTGGACGACCTCATTAAGCTTGCTATCGAGCTCAATTCTGAGGAGCTGGTTGACGGTGCCCTGGAAGAAGTGTCGAAGAAGACGTTTGACTTGGCGGCTGCTCTGATGATTGTCGGAGGGGACAGCGCGTACGAAGACATAGAACGCGGTGTCCTAGGCAAGGCAGCCAAACTTTCGACAAAGGATTCCAAGGCTGGTCCAGGCCGCAAGGGGTGGTTCAAATCCATCAGCAAAATGGAGCTTGTGGGAGAGAAGGTGCTGGGCCCTTGGCTCAAAGACGCCGAGCCAGAGCTCAAGAAGCCGCTTTCCGAAATATTCAAGAAATCCGATGGTTGACGCTGAATTGGACATCCTTGTGCATCGTCGTGGGAGCGTCAGTGCCCCTGCTGGATGTGGCAAGACGCAACTCATCACGACTGCGCTCCTGCGAAGCAGCGACAGCAAGCCGGCTCTCGTGCTGACTCACACCAATGCGGGCAGAGCAGCGCTTGAGCAGCGTTTGAAGAAGCTCGGCGTAAGCGGCTCCGCTGCGCGCGTGGCCACCCTCGATAGCTGGGCTATTCGCCTTGTACAGTGCTTTCCTCAGCGTTCGGGTCTCGCTGCGTCTGTTCTCAGGGTGCAAGGAAACAGCGCCAACTACGTGGCAATTCGCCAAGCGGCGGTGAACATCCTCAAGGCCGAACACGCAAACACGATTATCTCTGCGACGTATTCGAGGCTGATTGTTGATGAGTACCAGGATTGCGGAAGTTTGCAGCACCAGATAGTTCTCGCGCTCGCCGACCTACTTCCAACGGTGGTCCTGGGTGACCCTCTCCAAGTCATCTTTGACTTCGCCGGTCCAGTTGCCGATTGGCACAAAGAGGTGATTCCTGCTTTCCCCCCACTGGCGTGGACGCCGGAGCCTTGGCGCTGGAACAAGGCAGATGCGCCGGAGTTGGGGGATTGGCTTCTCAACTCCGTTCGTCCATCGCTGAGTCGCGCCGGTGGCACTGTTGACCTCTCCAAGGGCCCCAAAGGAGTGGAGTGGGTCCGCCTTGAAGGCACGGCTGTCCAGATGAGTGAGATGCGGTTGGTCACTGCGAAGCGGAAATTTGATGGGACGACTCTCATCATTGCTGACTCGAAGAATAAAGAGGGGCAGTGGGATATCGCCCGCAGAGCCCGGGCCACTATGGTTGAAGCCAATGACATGGTGGACTTCATGAAGTTTGCCGCGGCCTTCGACCCCGCTGCTCAATCGTCTCTGGAGGAGGCGCTAGACTTCTTTGGGGATTTGCTTTCAGGGCTGTCGCCGAAGCAACTCGCTGTTCGGACGCGGTCGCTCAGCGAAGGGCGCGCGCGGGTCGAGGCTAGCAATATCGAAGCGATTGCGCAGGCCTATCTGCGGGCCCCATCTCATCGCATTGCCGCCGATATGCTGGATGCCTTTTACAACGCTGCAGGTGTTTTCGCCTTCCGGCCAGACATCGCACGCTTGTGCTCGAAGGCGCTGCGGGCAGTCAGCGGAACCTTGACGTTCCATGCGGCCGCTGTGCGCGAGCGAGAGCGCTTCAGGCATACGCCCCGCACCATGCGGGGCAGGTCCGTGGGGAGTACGCTATTGTTGAAAGGTCTTGAGGCGGATGTGGCAGTCATCCTTGAGCCTGAAAAAATGAATGCCCAAAACCTCTATGTGGCGATGACCAGGGGGAGTAAGCAGCTCATCATCTGCTCGAATTCACCGATTTTGAAATTTTAATGAAAGCTAGGAACCCCAGAGTTCGTCAATAGCCTCCAACAGCTCGCACTTTCTTCGCAGGTCGACTAGCCGCCGTACGGTGAAGCCCTTGGTCAGCAAGCTCCCGACCGTGGCCTCGAACATGTGAGGTTCGAGAACGTAGAAAGCGGGCCGATTGTGATTGAGCACCGCTACGGTTCGATGGTTGGCTTTCCGCAGCACCGCCGCTGGATTCTTATTGAACTCAGTCATGCTGACAACTAGGCCTGCGAGGATGGGGGCCATATTTAGCTCCATATGTGGAGTCAAATGGACCTGCATTGTTCTCTCCGGTCAAAAAAAATGGAGCCATTGCTGAGCGAAATTTATGTCTAGGCAATCCCATGGATTTCTCTAGCTTGCTTTAAAAGCACTTCAAATCGTCCATCCTTTCGCCATTGATACCAATGGACCTTAAGTGCGTTTGGTGTCAACGGCATCTGGGCAATTTCTTTCCAAGGGGAACCTGTCACATACCGCTGCAAAAGGCCATCGGCGATTGTTCTCCTGCAGTCTCGGGGCTTCCTCCCCTTGAGCGACTGCGCAGGGTCACATACATGGCGAACCCGAGCCCACTCTGCATCCGTTAGCCGCGTATAGGATGACGTCTGTCGGTGTATGGCTGGCTCTTGGTAGTGATTGGTATGAGGTTCGAGCGGTGATGCATTTCGATTCCAAAGAAAGGAATTTGCAGCTCCAGAGGCGAAATCAAATGGTGTTTCGAGCGCCAACACTGCGCCGATAGACAGAGATGTGACGTGAACCGTGCGCCCGCGCCTGATGCCAATGGGCAAGATTCGAGCCTGTGCCAAAGGTAGGCTCATCGAGAAACTACCTCGGCAACAGTTTTTGTAGACCGACGACCAAGCATTGTTTGCACTAGGGAACAGCGAGCCCCAGGTCAGCGACTCCCGTGTCGAAGGGCGGTCTCGTCCCCGGTATACACCCTTGAAGTCAGGCAGCGTCACTGACCAATGTCCATCGTTCTCTAGCGGCTGGCAGAGCAGCTCAAGCATTCGCGGCGTAAAGGCGTATTCGAACGCATCTGGAATCAGTGGAAAAAGGGCACGAAACAGTACCAGTGCGGGAACGAGGAAATCGCTCCACCCGTGGCGAAATCTAAAAATCTGATGGGACCCACTAGTCGATGCGTCGACCAAGCTGGGGAACGCCCCGAGGTAGCCCTCAGTTGTAGCGCAGGTCCAATCGGCGAAGTCTGTCGTGAAAGGTGCCCGCCATTCGTAGTCACCGTCTGGCACGCCAATCTTCGCGAGTGCTCCAAGGTTGTCCTCAAAGCGGATACCCACATTTGTGACCAATCGAGCGACCAGCGTCCCGCATTGCATTTCGAATCCATCCAACCATTCCATCTATAGCTCCAGGTAGTACCTGAAACCGTGTAGCGAATGGGCGGAAAAAGTTTTTTTATAGGGCGCGAGCGGTTAGGACGTTTTCCTAAACAGTAGGGTCACCGTGCAGCGGCTTGTTGATGCCAGTCTTTCTGCGCCAAGCAGCACGTTGACCTACCTGGCGCTCTGATTGTTCCGAAAATCGAAACAGCTGAACGACAGAGTCGGTCATCGGTAGATTCTGTCGATGGTGTCGGAAGCGCGACCAAATACCTGCTTTCACAAAAAGGGCCTGAACTGTCACGCGCTCGCCCAAGCGCGCGGCCTCGCCCCAGGCAATTCGAGCAATCTCCGCAAACTGAACATCCACGAGGTCAAATTCTGCCAACTTCGGCCCGGGTAGCTTGTAGTCAGCCTTTGTCTTTCGCACCTCGCAAGCTTCCAGGAATACTGAAAGCAAGATGTGCCGAAGCGGTGCAAACGGCACACCTGGCGCAGGCCTGAGCATCAACCGAGGCCAGGAGAACATGGCTTCAGTAGCCCCAACGAAGCTAAGCTTTCGCAAAAGAGGCGCGCCATAAAAGGCGAACAGGTCTGAGTCAAGCTGTTGCCCCGCTACATCACCACTCGGTAAGCGATAGCCCTTTGAAAGCGCTGTGGCCCTGTATTGCAGAGGCCAATCATCACGATGGACCCAATTGCTATCCAGGGTAGCCACGGAAGCAACTGCAAGGGCGACCTCAGTATCGGAGCAGACCTCCGATGCCGAGCGTCGTCCTCTTGATTGAACGATGGACGCATCATCCCAAAAATTGGACGCATCGACTGATATCAAGCGGGTTCGGTGAATCGGGCACACATAGACTGCTGGCAGAAGGTGAGCGCGATGCCAATATGTCTCGCCATATACCGCCAAATCGTTGGCTGCGCAGGCTGTGCAGAACCTCAGCGGAGCTGTACCGTTTCTGGCGGACCTGGCGAGAGTCATAACGCGAATATCGCGGAGGCTTAAAACATCCAAATGCATTGAATGCGACTGGGCGTTTGACATGAACGCAGTCACATACGGGAATACCGTGTGTTCATGGACAAGCTGTTCCAGCGGAATTCGTCCGAGCTCCGCTATCCGCTGCAGTCCTGCAGGAAGTAGAAACGACATCGTTCCGTTTGGTCGAAAAAGTACCTCTTGCAGGTAGCGCTTTCGCGCAACACCGAGATGCCGGAAAGCGCGTGTCACAAGGCTCCCGATGACTTCATCAGGATACGGCGTCGGAAAATAAAGCGCCATGTCCACCCTTCAGTCGAGCGGGACCAGTTCCTCGGCATTGCGAGCCATTCCGAGCGCCTGAAGCTGCGGGAACACAGTCGTTCCTTCCTTCTCTGCAAGCATCAGCGCACGTCGATAGTCGTTTGGTCTTTCCGAAAAATCAGGATAAATCACTGCGGCCGCTTTCCCTTTTGCAGCATCGTGCTTCCCGGTCCTCTTTTTCGGCATTGTTTTGGTAGCAAGTGCGCGGAGTGCCTCCGGCATGTTTTGCACCTTGCCCTCTGCGTTAATTTCATCTGCCAAGGCCCAGGACGTCACCTCGTCGTTTCCGCCAGCCATCGCCGCAGCGGCAACTTGTGTCGTGAAGGTCTCATCTTTGGGCTTGCTCCGTCGATTCGCTGCGCGCTGTATCAACGCGGTGTTGACCAAGCTCTGGACGGTGGTTGGCAAATCAAGAGGGCGGATGTCCTCGAATCGTGAGAGTTTGCGGTGGTCGTTTGCCGACAGTGCATCAATCATCTCGTGCATCAAGTGAAAGTTCTCCTGATAGACCCGTTCCAGCAGGGCAACAGACAGCACTTCGTGCCCATCCAGGATGGCGCGGACCTGCGCCGCCGCGAAGAGCTTGATAGCTAAATCTAGGATGCCTTGGGTACATGAGTACAGCGTGTCGAGCACTTCATTGGTCAGCTTCAGCGGTGTGCGGACCCATTGGTATTGCCACATGACTTCAACGAAGCCAGCCCATTCACTTTGCAGCTCAAAGGCATCTTCTTCTGGATGGGCCATAGACCCCTGGTCGTAACGAAGCATTCGATGCCACGGGGGAATGCAGACACCGGTAGAGCGCCTTGCCATCCGGAAGTCCGCACCGAGCAACTTTGCCGCCTTATTGGTTCCGATGAAAAGAATCGGTACGCTGAGCATGTTGCACATCGTGACGAGCTGCGTCATGACTACTTGCGCACCTTTGGGCGAGTTGCACAAGTTCTGCACCTCATCTGCGACCAGCAGACCGACATGATGGATGCATAAAAGCCGCCCTACGGTGTGAATCAAGGCGTCTGTGCTGGTCCGACCGGTATTGCTGAGATAGAGCTTCTGGTAACCATGCTCTGGGAGCAGACTGTCGAGCTGGGAGATGACGGCAATGGCCAACGCTTTTACGCTGTCGCCGCTGCTTGACATGTCGACATGGATGTACGGGACCTGAACAACATTGATTTCCTCGTGATATATAACGCGAGGGTATGTTGCAAGCCAGCGCTTAAGAGCGGTAGTTTTCCCCATCCCGGAGAGGCCCACCAATGCGGCCGAGCCGGTGGTTGGTACGGTGGTCGCTGTCTGTGCAAAGGACAACCCAGCTTTCTGGTGCTCGTAGAGACTTTGCAGATTCTCTACTAGTGCTTTTGTCCTTGGTGCGCGTCCCACATAACCTTCTCGCAGCATCGTATCGACTGTGCGGGCGAGTTCCACATGCTTGGACATGGGGACCATGAAGCTTGCCAAGCCCTGAATTTGTTGGATGCGCTCGTGATTTTCCCAGTCGCGTTGCTCCTCATGAAAGTTTGGTGCAAACATCAGAGCATCAGCCATGAGCTCATCGCTCATTGGTTTGGGTAATGCTGAAATCAAAGGGTTGTTTTGCAATCGCGGGAGGCGCGGTTCCGAATAAATCGCCTTCACGTAAGACGGCTGATTAACTATGGTCATCCTGTTAGCCATTCATCATTCGGTTGCGTGCAGCCAAAATAGCGTCACGTGATTTCGATTGGACGGATGGAGTGCTCGATTCGCTCTGTTCAAGAGATGCGGTCGTGTTCACTCCAGGAAATGAAATGACATTTCCGGAGGGGGTAGCCGTAGGATGTGCCGTAGCAATCGGCGTTGAGGCCCCGCTGTTGGCTGTCTGAGCATCTTTGACGGCCTGGCGTTCTGACTGAAGCTCAATCGCTCTTGATTGGGTCGTGTTTCTACGTCGGCTTGATTTAGATTGGCCTGCCATTGCTGCTTTGGTTTTTGCTGATGCCTCGTCAACAATGCTCTTGCTAAACGAACGAAATTCCATCCGCTGCTGAGCCGATGACTGCTCCGCCCCTCCATGCAATTCTTCGTCAATTTTTTGAACATGTTTGGCCTCCGACCAGGACATGCCTTCAAAGTGTCGACTCCTCGGTGAGAGAACTGCCGTGAAGCAAGCTTGAGGCATTGACTCGTCGTGCACGTAAATGCGGTCAACAATGCGCCGGTCATACGTAATCTTGATTGGAAATGAAGATTTACGCCCATTGACGAACCAAGTGCTTCTGTCGACATGCTCCGGCAGGTAGTAGATTCCGCCGACGCGGATTCCTTTCTCGTCCACGTAGGCCGTCTCAGATGGAAGCAATTGAAGTCTTAGCGAGTCTTCGGTGTGTCGTGCTAGTTGCCCAACTCTCGAAACGACCCCGTGGTTCCATAAATTAATAGGAGATGGCTCCACCCGGTCTCGGAGCTGTGATTCTGATAGGGGAAAGTTTTTCTGAATAGTACGATTCTGGGTAATGATGTGTTTGACCAGAATCGCCTCCATTTCCATTAAGGTTAAACAGGCATCTAAGGAGTAGTCTTTTACGCGACGTTTGTTGGCATTTGAGGCAGGGTTGTAGCCTTCGACAGTGTCACGCATTGATTGATGCGTTAGCTTAAATTGACCTTCGACGAATGGTTTCCAGTCCGGCCGAAGAGATGGAATATTTGTAACTGTGGTGTTTGAGGCTTGACAGAGCTTCGTCGCTTGATGGCTCATCGTTTCACCACGGTCAGCAAAAATCTGCTGAGGCATTATTTTGTCAGCGGGCCAATCTTCAGGGTCGTAGGGAACGCCTAAACACTCTAGGCGTTCTTGTTTGTTTTGAACGATGTTCATGATGGCGTGCAATGCAGCTGTCCAAGATGCATTTTCAAAACCTAGATACCAACTCACGATGAGTCGAGATGCTCTATCTATGATGTAGTAAAGCGTGGGTCGGCCCACGATGTCATTTCGATTTATGAGCGAAACCAGGGTAACGTCTGCGATGGTTGCATCTGCTTCGTAGATATGTCCGACGCCGAGGCAGTTTTGCATTGCAGTGCCCACCACTTGCCTATGGTCTCGCTCGAAGTTCTTGTCACCTTTCCTCTTTCTCAGTTGATGCTCTCTGGAGTAGTTTTTCTTTAGGAAATATTCGAGTTGCCTACGGGTTGGTCGCTCGCTGGACGGGCGAACGTGCAACACACCATTGCCATCGCGAAATGTGTAGAACCGCTCGTATAGGGCGTCTAATGCATTTTGGACGGTACGCCGCTCATCTTTAAGATAATGACTTTCTATAATTGCTCTCATGTTTTGAAAATCGATAGGCAGCATCCTGAAGTTTGAGGCTCCGGGTTTCTCCGATGGCTTTCCACGTGCACCTTTTTCAGACTCACCAACTCGGCCGCAGTTGGCGTATTTTCCAAGCAAGGCTGCTTGGGTTTGACCACCCTGCCAATAGCGTCGGAGATTAAGTAGAATTGTCGTTGGCGAGCATTGCATTTCTGATGCACGTTCAGCAATAAGTCTCCAACGGTCCCCTTGAACATAAATCAGCGGGTTTTTTGTCAAAGGCTCAATTATTGTCCAGTTGCGTGCTTGCACGGCTAAACGGGCTTTGCTGGAAAAGTGTGTGCTGTGGGTGAATTTTTGATGGCGTGACTCGTCATGCATCAAGTTGCCTATTTTCAAAAGTTCGGCATAATTTTTCTCAACTGGTAAGGCGGTGCTGCTGAGTACATCAATAATAAATACTGAATTTCCTGTGGGAGTGTCGGTGAGTAGCGTATATGTACGGCCATCTGGAAGAACGAAATGGTCATTTTTTAGAATAAGCATTACATTCCGCCTACGGCACGTAGTTGCCCGCTTCTTGCCACAACGGTGAATTCCGCCATGGGTGTCGACGCGAGGTCATTTGATTCCAGTGGCGCTATCAACGCTCGTTCATGCATCAGCATTCGTGCAAAACGCAAGGCCGACCCTGCTTGCAAGCCGCAGCGCTCGTCATATTGACTGCAGAAAGTACTTAGAATTGATTTTTTGGAGGCGTTCGTCATTGCTGACAAAAGTCGGCTGCAGTGCTCTTCCGTGTAACCGGAATACGGCTCCTTTTCGCCTTCAACATACTGGCCACCAATAATCCACTCGATATTTCTGATTTTGGCGTGAGGCAGCATGGAATGATAAATTAGGTGATGTGCTGTACCCAGCAGCGAGCAGGTTTCTCGTGAAATCTCTAGCTTGTCGAGAGTTCGAATGTCTTCGGCTGCTTCCGTTCGCTTGATGTCATACGCCTCCAGAATTTTGACGCTATTTATAACTCTCGTAACGAGAAAATCAACTGTCATGACCGTTGGGGTATGTGTTCCCGGATAGCATGGATGTGCGATTCCTAGGTTCATAGCGACATCACGCGTAATTTCTCGGTCGAGTGGGAATTGTTCTCTAATATCAATGATGTCGGTAGACCACTGCAGCATTAAAAAAAATTGCCATTCAACATCGCTCAAAAGATGATGCACACGTCCGGTTTTGTTGCTGAACGTTCGGCGGGAAAGCCCGGTTGATGACAAGTCCGTGATTTCAATAAATGGCCGATAGTCCTTGCCAATTCCGCTTCCTCGGCCTTGCTTGAGAAGACGCTCAACTTTTTCCTCTGTCCATGCCCGGTTCTGATATCCCATTTATCCCCCGTTAAAAAATAACAGGAGTATCAAGGCTAGATGGGTAGCCTTTCGGCCGTGCGGTCGAGCTTGCTATATACCCAGAATTCCACAGTGCTGAGATGGCAGGTTTTTGAGGTAATTGAGCGATGACCACAGTATTTCCTTTTGTACACATGCAGGCTCCGAATGAGCCTCCTGCCTTTGTGTAGGTAAGCACTCCAATTTTCGGAATGTTTAAAAGGAATTTCGGGTGGTCAGGTTTCTTTATAGGCGCACCTAAAGTTTTGTCACCGATGGCTGTCCAGCGTGGGGTACGAAAAAAAATCATGCGCGAATTTAGTTTCTATCGCCATGAATATGCAATGCCTATGACCGATACCGGCGCTTTATGCAGAACGGGTTTTTCGTGAAGAAGCGGCGCCAAACTTGAATTGTTCGACGCCGCAGAAGGGGAGTTACCGCTTAGAAGAGACCTTCATCGTGGGCTGTGCTATAGGTTTGTGCGGAGCTTGTTCTTGTCACGACTTGGTTCTGCGCCATTTTTTGGAACTCTGAAATCAAGTGATTTATCCTTTGACTGGGCATCGTCTCGATGGTCAGTTCGCGATAGAGAAATGCGACGAACAGTTTGACTTCCTGAGAGGAGCTTTCGAGTGTTTCCGGCACGAATGCACCGACGTATGAGTCCTGCCTCATCTGCTTCAGTTCTCGTGAGATTCTTGCGTCTAGCGATTCCTTGGCGGGCCAAACAAAGTCTTCAAGTCCCATAGTGCCCGCTAGGAGCGGAACAAAAGCGGGCGGAATGCCTAGATAATTTGCCGCTTTTTTGTGCACAGAGCGGTTCGCCGCACCGATGTCAGCGTCATTTCGACGCCATTGAGCGAGTCTCACGTAAGTCACCCCTAGGGACTTGGCGAGCATTGCAAGGGAGTCGCCACGTTTTGTCGCTTCCTCTGCAAGGGCGCGTAGTAAGGGCTGTGAATTTCCTGAGGTTGTGGCAGATTTTTTGCGAGGGTGAAATTTTCCTGATGTCATAGATGAGTACTTTTCTGAAACGACAGCAAAGCTCGCTGTCTATTCGTATAGCTCCCATGAATGAACAGCCATGAACCGCTCCTTCATATCAGAAGCATTGCGCCGATATGAATCACCCCGGTTTTTGAGGAGGGTCAACACTCTGAGAGGATTGAGCTATGAAGAAGACGACATGTTCTCGTCAGAGGGTTCGACTCGACATCACGAACGAATGCTTGCTGCAAGCCTGTTTCGTAGACCGACCGACAGAAGCACAAAATAGCTGTGCAGCGACAAAACCACCCCTAAAATAGCTGTGCAGCGACAAACCACCTACAAAATAGCTGCGCAGCGACAAACGAGCTAGACGAGGTGAAAAGTTAGCTTGCGCTCACTTCGAAATACTCCAGGCACTCTTTCCCCGTCGCGAATGTCAGCTAAGTTCATCATTGGTCTGCTTGCTGTCATCTTTGCAATCCATTCCAAAGATAAGCCCATCGCGGTTCGTGCAGCGTCAGCCTGTCTTCCATGAATATTTCCCCACAGAGCCTGCTCCATGAAGGGCGGCTGTATCTGCGCATAGGATTTGCGTGGCGCTTGCGCTGCTGATGAGTTGGTTGAGCGCACGACGGAACTTGGCTACAGCGCTTTGGCCATCACAGGTGAATTCTTAATGGCCGGCGCGGAGCAAGCGCATATTGTTGTTCTAAAAGACTACGCTGTTTCAACAAGTCCCGTTGTTGCACTAGGCACCTTTCAACACTCGGGTCACGGCGGACTCAGCAGCGCCTTTGCAAACGAACTCGTCATTGTCATTACGAGAGCATTGGCGAACTTCTTGCTTGAAGCGCACTACCAACCTTGAATTCCCTCAACAAGGAGATGCGTCGTGGAGAATTTCTATATGCCGTGGTCTGGCCCGGTGGACCAGACCTTCAAGTACTGGTCAAAAGTCGCGATGGGCCAAGTCGGGTTTATCAACATCAACATGGGCAAGTCGTCGGACCCGGCGCTAGAGCAACTCATATTGGATGGGGTTGGCAGCTACGGCCGCCAAATTGGGCAACTCAGTGACGCATTGTTTGCAGTGCTCAAGCACGTGAAGACAGAGGACTGGGACGACGAGTCCAAACTCGCAATTCTGGCATTCAGAAAGCAATACGAGGCTGTCGAACGGGTGAAGGCTAAGCACACCGCCTAGTATCAAAAGGCTTGCTTCGATTCCGCTCCTCCTAGGCACGCTCCCGTGTCTGGATGTTTTTCCTTGGACATTGCAGAGTTGCATGGCAATACTTCTCACCGAGGGCTAGTGCCACCCAGGTGCTGGAAAACGGAGGGAAAAAATGAACACCATGAATGTGTCTGAGCGTCGGGAGTTTCTGCGGGCGCTTGCCGCGATGGGAGGAATTGGCGTACTCAACGGCTGTACCGTCGTCCGCAATCCAGAACCTGTCTGTCCCAATTCGCCTGAGGTGAGTGGGCCTTCCACGACACTAACTATCGACACCCATTGCCACGTCTTCAACGGCTCAGACCTGCAAGTGGCAGAGTTCGTAAATCGCATTTTGGGTAGCGAAGGGGGGTTGATTGGTGCAGGCGCGAAGGCAATTGCTCCAACCCTTCAAAGGGTAGCTTGGAATACAGCCCTAAGTGGTGCGGCAGAGCGAGCCGTCCTCAGGGACCTCAGCGACTCATTGAAGTCCTGCTCTCCAGGCGCCAAAGTGGCAAGGATTGGCCAAGTCAGGAACGTCGCATTTCAAGCAGCTGTCAAGGAATTGAAGCGGGCTGTGGACGCAACCCCAGAGATGCAGGCCGTGAGAGAAAAGCGTGGCCCCATGGCGGTAGAACCGAAAGGCCCATACGAGTCTGAACGCGCGCAAATCATCGATGAGGTGGAGCGCCTCCAAGGAATAACCGTTGAATCGTATCGCGAACTCCTTGCTGAAAAAGGAAAGAAGTCAGCGAGTGGAATCGTAGCTTTCGTGCTTCAGAAACTGCAGTACAGGTATGTTTCTGTACATGACTATCTGGACACTTATAACCAAGAGGGTGCCCCCCGGTTCATCGACTTGATGCTGCCGAGCTTGGTTGACTTTGACTACTGGCTCGCGGATGGAAAACCGACCATAACATCCCTTCCAGACCAAGTCGCGGTGATGGAATCTATCTCTATTGCTACCGGTGGAAGAGTGCATTCGATGGTGCCGTTTGACCCGCTGAAGCAAGTCGCATTTGACCTTAAGCAGACAACATCCAATCCGCTTGAACTTGTTCGTGATGCCATCGAAAACCGAGGCTTCATTGGGGTGAAGTTGTACCCTCCTATGGGCTTCGCGCCGTACGGAAACGCGGATTTGCCTAGGGACCTGTGGGACCAAGAATGGCTGAAGAGGTTTGGCAGACGTACTGACCTTGGAGCACGTCTCGACGATGCAATGGCCAGGCTGTACCGTTGGTGCGAGAAAAACGAGGTCCCAATAATGGCCCACAGCGGCATCTCAAATGGGCCTATAAGGAAATTTCGAGAACTCGCCGGCTCAAAGTACTGGGCAATAGCTCTTAGAGAGTTTAAAGGGCTTCGCATCAACTTTGGTCACTTTGGCGATTCCGACCTCGGTGTAGGTAATTGCTCGGCAGATTGCAAGGCGCGCGGATTGATGGCGTTGATGGGCAACGGGCCGGATGCCCCAGGTAGGAACGCCTACGCTGATGCTGGCTATTTCATCGAAGGCCTGTCTGGAACGCCTGGCGTCAAAGAGGTACTCAAAAAGCTCTATGCTGAAAGCAACCCTGGCCAAGCGCCACTTTCGACAAGGTTCATGTATGGGACGGACTGGGACATGACTCTTCAGCAAGGAAAGGAAGCGGTGGGCTCTTTCCTTCGAAACTTCGAGACTCTTTTTCAAGAAATTGAAGCCCAGCCCGCCGTGAAGAGCCAAGGCAACCATGACCTGGCTGCCAAGTTCTTTGGAGGCAATGCAGTCGAATGGATTGGGCTTCGGCCAGGACAGCGCGCGAGGCTGCGCCTGGACAAGTTTTATACGGCCAACGGGGTGGCTCTGCCTGATTGGGCGAAGAAGGTAGTATGAAGCCGCTGGCGAAGGACGCTTAGCAAACTGGAATCAGTCTCGACTGCAAGCACTGGTGGCATCGATTTGGGCTTGCGAGTGCTATTCCAAAGCAGGTAGGCCCCAATCAATAGCAGTGGAACCCAGAAAGCCCAGTGAACGAGTGGATAGGAGATTTTGCGAAGACCGTATCCGCCTGAACACAATGTAGCTATCGTTGCGGAAATTGGAAAACCAGTCCGGCTTCAGAGACTGGAATGACATAAGGGTCGGGACCAAGCGAACGCGCAGCCCAATTACAGAGGGGGACACCAGGGTTAGCGCGGGGCGAAAAAGCAGGCGTATGACTCGACGCAGGGGAAGGCGCCCGTACTGCTTTAAGGTGGTGTGACCGAACAGAAGTAGCCGCGTGGCAGGCTCGCGCCTTGGTAATGCAGAGAGCCACGCTGTTGAGGAGTCAAGTGCCGCGACATTTCTGCATCCTATCGCCCACGCGATAGGGCTCTCCCCCTGAGCACTTAGCTTGCTACGCGCAGACTTCGTCGATATGCCTGGCCGCTGATTCAACTTCGGCGTCTTGCAGTAGCGCATCAGGAAACCCCGGGGCGATTCAATAGATAGCAGCTTGCTGATGACAATTAAATCAATGTTGCTTTTAGCGTTGTCGCTGCTGCCTCAAAGGAGACAAATATTGGGGTGAGTGCGACGTCTTTAAGACTGCGCTCAGGGCGTCAAAGGGCTTTGATTTCTCTGTCTGACCGCGGGTCTCTGTAACCGGGTGCCAACTGCGCGTTGCTGGCTCCATAGAGTGCGAGCGGGTCGCGCAGCCAAAGAGCGTATTCAATGCCACGGAGGCTATGGTCATTAGAGCAGTCTACAGACCAGCGCCGAAGCATGTACCCAGCGTTGGCGGCACGAACCCGGACTCGTAGAACGCCATCTTCGGGAAATTCGTAGTCCATGAGAACGACTTCGGGGCGTGGGTGATGTGGATGAGGCACCAACTCAAGCTCTATGAGTCGGCTCCACTGGACATCACACTCTGCCGTCTCATCCCGGTGCACTACGCTGTCCTCAAGCACAGTGGGCTCTTCCATCCGCGTCAAGACGAAGTCCCGGAACTGCTTATGTCTGCGGTCAAACGCTCGCACGTGCCAGCGGATGCCAATGTCGACCAGAGCTAAGGGAACCAACTCCCGTTCTGTGCGCCCACTGTCAATGGACGTGTAGCCGAGCTTAACTGCCCTGCCACGATGAATCGCCCGAGAGACAGGCGCCAAGATTGAAGACCTAGGGAGGCTCAATGAGCTCGGAGTCTCGCACCGCAGCATAGGGTGTGCCTCGCCCCCCAACAACTCTCCGGAGCCTTCCCCGTAGCCCTTTGAAAGGGCCGTCAGAACCCGTTGTGGGTTGTGTTCAAACAGCGGAGTGAACGCAGGCGTCGGCCGGTAGACCTTATCTGAGTCCAACTCAAGGTTCTCAGGAGCTATCTCCCTATACAGCGCAATGTCCCGTGTCGCTGCTGCAGGACCAGTTCCGAACCGGTCTACGACGTCAGCACGTCGCAACTCGCCTAGGAAATACAGCTTGAAATCGATATGAGACAGCCGTTCGCGCTGGCTCTTAGTCAGGCTGGCCAAAAACTGGGCGCGTTTATCTGAATTTTCCGACATCTAGACATCATAGCTCATGACGAAAGGTCACCGAATCTCATTGAGCCTATTGCATCATCATTTTGATTAGATATACTACTCACATGAAATACATGATGTCACCATCAACAAATCAACCAGGCGATGGGCATCGAATTGATGCGGTTCGTGGGCGCAGCCAAGCCGTTATGCCTTCGGGTCACTATGTCAAACGAGACAAACAGATAGGGCGATTCATGGACGTAAAAGCAGACAAGACACCCTTCAAAGGCGTCCGTCGCCGGGAAAAGTGAGGCACCCATGTTGGAAAGCACCGTTCACTTTTTCCTCGCTGCGCCGCGTCGCATTACATGGATGGGCATGGCACTGGCTCGTGTCCGCACGAACAGGCATCGCCCGGGCCTCCCCTTCATTGACTCTCTGCCTAGCCGTCTCGGCATTTGGATGCCCGAAAGCGCGCTGGGCTTCCGCCTAGCAGTGCTAACCCTGACGCTTGGGCTGTGGACAGTTAGCGCTGGACGGAGATACGAGCGCTTTCTGGAAATCTGACAACCGTAGTGCCTATATGAACCGAGACGACCACCTTCTCCGAGCAGTTCGACAAGTCACGGCTGCAGCCTCTGCACGCTTTACTTACTTAGCGGAATCCATTGCCAGAGCGCTCGAACCCAGTGCCACACAGTTGCAGGAGCTAGACCGCGCCTACAACGCCACGGGTGAGTACCTCATCGAATGTGCGGAATTCGATGGGCAGGTGGTGCAGGTTCATGCACAGGGCTCTCGACAAATGGGGACCATAGTTCGTCCCATGGATACGCAGCGTGAGGGCTTTGATATCGACTTGGTTGTACGGCTGGCCAACACAGCGTTCTCTCGTTACGGTGGGCCAGAGGGTGCGGCTTTACTGCTCGACCGCCTATTTACCGCGCTTAACCGTTACGCCGAGCGGCATGGCCTTGGCATCGAGCGATGGGAACGCTGCGTCACTCTTATCTACGCTGGCGGCATGAGAGCCGACTTTGCGCCGGTCATCGATGACCCGCTGTACGCGTTGCCCCACGGCGAACACCATGGGCGCATCCCCGACCGAGACCGCAGAAATTTTATTTCAACGAACCCAAAAGGCTATTGCCTGGGCTTCGACTCTGCGGCCCGCGTTGCCCCAGTTTTCAGATTGTCAAAGGCTCTTACGGCGAACTTCGCGGATGCCCGTAAGGCCGATTTGGTGCCACTGCCTGAAGCAACCGAAGTGTTCGCTCGTCTGCTGAGCCGGTTCGTGCAGCTTGTCAAAGTGCACAGGAACATGTCCTTTGCGGAACTGAAAGGCGGCGGTGACCTTGCCCCCACCTCGGTATTCCTGACCAGCTTGTTCGCAAAGGCGTACGCCATTCTGGCGCCGCAACCGCACGACGGGCCTCTCGACTTGTTTTTCGACATAGTGGAGCTCGTGCCAAGCCTTTTCGAACGCGAGATTCTTCACCCAGGCCAGCAACACTGGAAGCTGATGAATCCGTTCGCTCAATCTGACAACCTGGCATCTTCAATGAACACGCCAGCACGTCAGCACGCGTTTACGCAGTGGCACACGAAATTCGTATCGGACCTAGAGGGCCTCATGGGCGCGATAGAAGGCAATCAAGGGCTCGATGCTGTTATCAATTCTGTTGACCGGGCGTTTGGTCATCGGGCCGCCCAAGCTGTACTTCAGCAGAACGCACAACGCCGGGATGGTAGCCGTGCACTTCAACGGGCGGGGTTTGTCGTTGCCGGTGCCATGCCAATCGTCACCTCGGCACGTGCACACACCTACTTTGGCGGCCCAGCAACGTGAAACCACCGATTCGCCTGCCAAACCTCGCCCAACGTCACGCGGAGCTCAAGGCGCTGCGATGGCCAGAGTCGACCCTAGAACTATGGCAGGGACGGGCGCTACGCTTTGGGTTCAAGGTGGCGCCGACGCCGCTATCGCGAGTTTATCGGTGCGCCCTAAATCTGTATCCAGCCAAGTATCCCGAACTGTTTGTGATGGACCCAGACCCCAAAACGCTCGCAGCAGGTCGGGTCTTGCCGCATATCTATCCGCACAAAGGTGCGGGTACCAAGCTGTGCTTGTGGTTGCCAAAAGCACATGAATGGTCTGCGCAGATGCGGCTCGACGAAACCTACCTGCCCTGGGCCGCTGAATGGCTTGACTACTTTGAAGAGTGGCTCGTAACGAACGAGTGGTCTGGTGGCGGAGAACACCCTGACCCACGGCCCAAGCGCTGGGCTCGACCATTTGCCCCGGGGCTGGCAAGCTGAAAGCTGTTCAACAAGACCTATTAAACGAATCAATAAACCACCGTGAACAACAAACACCAAATCAACATTGAGCAGAACAAGTCCGAGCGGCTGATACTGCTGCGCGCCCAGAGACTGTTCTATGCCCGCGCCAAACAGTACCAAGCAGGATTCACTCTACTGGCGCTCATCCTCCCCCTCTTGGGGGTACTTTTTGGTACCAGCCAGCCCGAGATTCGGCCCTATCTGGCGTTGGGCTCGATAGTGGTTTTGCTTCTGGATGTTTGGGTCTTCTCGCCTTTCCAGAAGGAAGATTGCAAGCGCGGTGCAAGGGTTCAGGAGCAGTTTGATACTGAAGTTCTGAAGCTCGACTGGAACCCACTCGTCGCCGGTCGGCGCATAGATGCTGAAGACATTCGAGCGATAACAGCCACTCCCGTCGCTGACACGGAGCAAAAGCGTTTGATGGACTGGTATGAGCCGGTCATATCCCGGCTTCCTCTTGAGCTCGGCAGGTTTATTTGCCAGCGCACTAACCTTGCTTACGACATGCGGGTTCGCAAGGAATACGCGGGAATGCTGCTCGGGGCAGCAATACTTCTGTCTATCGCCTTAGCACTTGCTGGCGTTTACCAAGGCCAGAAATTCAGTGACCTCATCCTGACGATGTGCGTGCCACTCCTGCCATTGTTTGCGTATGTGCTCCGTGAGTATCGGAAACAGAACGACACCATCGAGGCGCTGACTACGCTGAAGTCGGAGGTAGAAAAGCTGTGGGACAAGGCGCTATCTGGGGCTTCATCCGAAGAATTGACTTCCAGCTCACGCGCATTGCAAGACGCCATCTATCGGCATCGTGCGAGCAATCCACTTGTATTCGACTGGCTCTACAACAAGCTGCGAAATCGCGAAGAGGACCTAACTCGCCATGCGGTTGAGAAACTGGTTACCGATGCGGAACAGAAAATGAACCACACAGGCACCAGATGAAACTACATGAGCATTTCAAGGTATTCCTCCACGACTATGTGAACCTGAATGCCACGCGCCTGGGGCTCCTGCAGGACAGCATCATTGCTGTCGAAAATGCAGTGCGAGCACTTGCGTGGGGTCCCAAGATTGTTTGCTTTGCTCCGCAGGGTTCTTGGGCTCACGAAACCATCATCAAACCAAAGTCGGAGCAGCCGTTTGATGCCGACCTGCTGGTGTTCGTTGAGGCCAAGGAAGGCTGGGCTCCCAAGGACTATGTCAACGAGCTTGCAACCGAGCTCGGCCGCATTCCCGCCTATGAAGAGAAGGTGCGTCGCTTCTCACACTGCGCCACGATTGAGTACGCTGGCGAGCGCAAGATTGACATTGCGCCTTGTATTGTCAATCGACTTTACGCAGGTCAGTATGAGGTCTGCAATCGTGTCACTAACCAGTTCGAGGCCTCCGCTCCAGAGGCTTACACCGAATGGGTGAAAGGCAAGAACGGGGTCGCCGGTGGGAATGACCTTAAGAAGGTCACACGGCTGCTGAAGTACATGCGCGATATCAAGGGCAACTTCACCTGCCCGTCGTTCCTACTCACAACCTTGATGGGCCTCCAGGTCTACGAAGGCGACCGTGGCAGCGCGCAATTCGCAGACCTGACAACGACCCTCAAAACGCTCGTCGGCCGCTTGGACGACTGGCTTCAAGCGCGGCCAAACGTTCCAACAGTGCCAAATCCACAGCTGCCACAGGAAGACCAGGCGGCCGGCTGGGACCAAACACAGTATTCAAACTTCCGCGACAAGGTCAATCTGTACAGGGGCTGGATTGATGATGCCTTCGCCGAGCAAGACCGGGACGAGAGTATCGGGAAGTGGCAACGTGTCTTCGGTGAAAACTTTGCAGCTGGCGAAGCGAAACAGGCCGCAGAGCGAGTCAGCGAAAATTCAGTCAGTGGAGCGCTCGTGGTCAGCGGAAACTTCCGAGACTTGGTCGAACTGGTTAAGACTCTTGGCGCTGCAGCAGTCCCTGCCAAGCTTTGCCAACTTCCACATGTGCGTCGTCCAACATGGAGGAAGGCTGCGGACCAGCACACCGTTCTGGCGTCAGCCGTTGTGCGCACAGGGCAACATGGAACAACAATACGAGCTATCAAGTCCGCTGAAGCACTGCAACCAAATTACTGGGTGCGGTTCACTGCGACAGGAAAACATGGCGTTCCTTTCGCAGACGACTACAAGGTTCAGTGGCGTGTGACAAACACGGATAAGGTTGCGTCGAAGGCCGGTGCCCTTCGCGGCGAGTTCTACCCGTCGGACGAAGGCACGAGCCGCTCCGAACGTTTGGAATACCGGGGAGTTCACTTTGTCGAGGCCTTCCTGATTCGAAAACGGGACAACCGGCTGGTGGGACAGTCGGACCCCTTCTACGTCGTCATTGAATAATTCGAAGGTGCTAAGTATTGCTCATCGGGCGAACGTCAGGGTTGAACAGGCAAGGCGCGGAGTATCTGAACTTGCCAAACCCATCTCCCTTTTCTGATATGGGCTCACACTCTGGGCGTCGCATGCCGCCACGCATAAGCCGAATTTTTGTGCCTTGATTTTATCGTCCCCGCAGTTAGCAGGCTCCCAATCACCAAAATGCCGCTAGGATGAAGGTTTTGCACCCAAGAAAAACATGCTCATCGGGCCCATCGATAAGATTACCGAGACTGACCTGCAGGCATTGGTCGCCGCTCAAGCAAGTGAAAGTGCAACCCTTGATTTCAAGAGAGATTTGCCTGGTGCTACAAGCAAAGATAAGTACGAATTTGCCAAAGACGCCTGCGCATTGGCAAATTCGGGCGGCGGTGATTTGGTTTATGGAATTGATGAAACGGATGGCTTTGCAAGCAGAGTTTTACCTTTGGTGGGCGAGACTTTTGATGCAGCGAAGCGCCGACTGGGGATGATTGCAGACGCAGGCATAGAACCTCGCATTCCTGGCATCCGCATGGAAGCAGTGATGGTATCTGGGGGGTATGTTCTCATTGTGCGTGTACCGGCATCCTTCAATGGACCTCATCGCATCGTGTTGGACGGTCACAGTCGATTTGTTGTAAGAAACAACACGCACACCACTGAACTTTCATATGACCAACTTCGCGATGCATTTAACCGTATGAACACGTTGAGCGAAAAGGCCAATAAATTCAAAGCTGAGCGTTTAAATAGCATAGTTGCTAAAAAGACTGGGCTGCCTATGCGGAAGGGGCCCATCGCCGTGGCTTTGCTTGTCCCACTTCAGCCGACGGTAGGGCGAAACAGTTTCGACATCACGGCCATCGACCCGCAATCCATGCTTACTTGGGTCGCGAGCGGTGCGAAAAGCATGCGCAACCTGGATGGGTTCCTAGTGTATGAAACCATGACTGATAAGCCCGAAGACGGTTTGTACGCCTATGCTCAAGTTTTTAGAAACGGAGCGATGGAAGCGGGGCTAACCGCCACCCAGACTATTTCCGACGAGAAGAAGATTCCTTCATCTGCGATTGCCAAGTTCCTAAGGAACTGCTATTTGAAATTTACAACCACTGCGCAGGAGCGTGGCCTAAGGGGTCCAGCCGTCTTTTCTTGCTCCCTTCTCAATATTGGAGACTATCAATTCGCAGTGAAAGATATCTATTCGAGTCGCTCAGCTATGTACTCCGACAGGCCTCAACTCACACTCCCTGATGGGTGGATTGAAGCCCTAGACTCACCAGCACCAGTGGATGATGTTGTGAAGCCAATACTGGATGTAATGTGGGAGGCATTTGATGCCAGTCGGTGTTTTGACTACGATAAATATGGTAATTGGTCTCCGCAATAGATGGAGCTAGAAAAAGCTTGCTGATTCTTTGAATCTATTTTGAGTGTCAATTGAAAGGAATTTATGCAGACATACAAAGAACTCTTAGCGCAGCGTGAAGCGCTTGAGCGGCAAATTGCGAATGCCCGTGCATCGGAGCTTTCTGAAGCTGTGTCCCGAGCACGAGGTTTGATTACAGAATACGGTCTGACTCAGGAGGATGTATTCCCCGCAAGAAGTGCAAAGACTGGCAAGGCTAAGGGCACCGTTGCGGCCAAGTACCGGGACCCTTTCACAGGTGCAACTTGGACTGGCCGAGGCAGGGCTCCTCTGTGGATTGCAGGCAGAGACCGAACTCAATTTGCAATCTGAACGCACTGCGGCTTTTAAGGCATTCGCTCCTTCAGGGTAACTGACTTCGACAACCATCTCAGCCGCTTGCGCCCGCCTAAGTCTCAAAGCCGCCATTTGTGGAAGGCGTTGGCCTGGAAGGCATGCCCTGAGTTGGAAGGCAGGAGGTCGTAGGCTTGAGCCAGCCAAAACTGGCCAAATTCACCAGGATTTACGACCAGCAGGGAAAGACGTATCAATCACGCTCACGCCCTTCACACCACTCGATAATTCGGTTGCCACTGCGATTGCGGTCATTGAGTAGTGGCCTGCTCGCCGGATGGGGCTCCAAAGTTGAGTAGCAACTTGGTCTCCAAATTGCATTCAACTGTAGGGTCTGCAATTCCCGAAGTCGGGTCCGAGGGAACAAAGTGAGGTTCCGCTTCCGTCGGCCAACCCAACGCGTCATCTACTGCGACCCACGCGCTCGGCGCTCTTCGGTAAACGTCATTGAGAACCTGCTGCGCCCGAGTCAGACCATCAAAGCTGCTGGCATTCATGTGGGTATGGAAGGTGGCGCCAACTACCCGCGCTTTAAGTGCAGGAGGAAGTTTTCCTGCTGCTCGGCTGTACCGCAACGAGCGCACCCAAGACGTAGACAAGACGATGACCGCATTGGGGTATGGCGACAACAACTGCTCAAGCAGAGGGCTGTTCTCGAAAAGCTTATGACCTTGCGCCCCGGGTCCGAAGTACAGACCGCGACGAGGGTGGCGCCAAACGTCTTGATGGTGCAGGACGCCATCAAAATCCAAATAGAGAATTTGTCGCCCGCGGCCCGCAGGTTGTTTCATTTTTTGTTCCGTTTGCTTGAAATGGGAACCCTCACAAAGTACTGAGGCCCATCGCCCTTATCCGCGCGAGCAAGTCCGAAAGTACAGCACCTTGAGCGCCTGTTCGGCCGTCAGTGACTACCAATCCCTTGAAGAAGGGACGGAAGAGAAATGGTCGGTCGTCCATTGCAAGCCATGCGTCCGAATATGGTCTGTTCACGTGCATCCACTCCCAACACTCTGCGTGTCGTGGATACCCAAGCAGTCTGTCTGGACAAAACTCGCGCTCGACACCTACAGGGGTCACGCCGACTACTCGGTCAGCAATGTCGCTGCTGAACCTTGAACGAAGTTCAGTCAGCGAATACTGCAATCTCCAAGTGCTGCTGATGACAACCTCTATCTCTGGCATCTTTCGCAACGCAGATTCAATTCCCGGAAGGCAGCTGAAGTGCTTGCTTTCGTGGCAGTGGAGTGGGTGGGTGACTCCGTCGAAGTCAAGAAAGAGCGTAGCTAGGCAAGTCATACATAGCGCTTTGTTCGAGCGAAGTTCTTCTGTGTAAGTACAGGCTGCGAACGTGACTGCTTGAGCAAAACATATCGACTGTCACATTCAACTCTCGGCCGCAGGAGTCGATGAGGCGGTTGGACGCCGTGCGAAGGACCAGCCGTTCTTCTTCACGTCCGTTGTGCTGAGTTTCAATGTAGACGCCTTGAATCGCCCGCTGGTGCCACACCTCACGCGTAGAACTCCCTGACATCCAACCAACGGACACGACCTGGGAGGCATCCAATTCCAAGAGCAGGGCTGCAAGCCAACCAGCATCACGGACAAGTAGCGTTTTTCCAGTGCCGCGGCTTTCGTCTGGCTTGAGAACAACGACGTACCAGTCGAGAAACTCCGCTAGGACTGAGATGCCCCAGCCTTCACTTTCGTGAAGAGAAGTTGAGGTGGGGTATCGAACAAGCGTGCCCGGAAACGGCGTGAACATTGGTGGAAGCAGATGACGCTGAACAAGGGAGAGGTGCAATTTCGCTCCACAGTCCATGTCGACGACGACGAAGGGGGCGGCGCTCAGATATTACCACCATATATGGTGCACTCTTTTATGGGGCTGACGTACATCATGCAACCGTACACACTCGGCCAATGCCAGTGCCTCAGAGGGAAAAGCCAAAGCTAGCGGTGTCCGCTCGCAAACTAATAGCAGTTAACGTTCTAAGACTTCGCAATGCACGCGGGTGGTCTCAAGAAGATTTAGCGTGGGATGCGGGAATTCACCGCAACTTTGTAGCGCAACTGGAGCGAGAAGGTAGAAATGCAACCGTCGACAACCTTGAGGCCTTAGCTGCTGCTCTGAAGGTTGATATCAGGGAGCTATTTGCGCCGGTGATTGAGTCCCCTTGACTCCTATAGTCTTTCCTAAGTCAAAACAAACGAAGACTGGCGCGACTCGATTTGCAAACCCTTGGTTTGTCCCCCAGAAATCGAAACGTGGCCCGTCGTGGATTGGACAGCCCACTTCTGGATTGGCTGATTTGTCAGCATTCGCGCTCAAATATTCGTGTGAGGAATAAATGGCGAATATTCCTCCCGCGAATATTTGTCGGCTTCAGTCACATTGCGTGTACGCATCCAGAAGCGGTGAGGCATGTCGGGATGGGGCTCGAAGCGGTGGTCAGTGCAGACCATCTTTGAGGCTTTGACGAACTCGGGTTGGCGCTAAGGACCTTGGACCGAGCAAATGTACGCCCTGAAAACGTCGAAAGCTACCTCAGTGAATTTTCGACTTTGCCCATTCTCCAGCAACCTCATTCTTTCGCTACTTCTGGCTGCAAATGCAGAGGCGGCAGCCTGAGCGTTTATCGTTCCCGAGCAAAGCAGGCGCAATGTTGCTTCCGTTGACTACGAAATTTCAGTGCGTAGAGGCGGACGGCATCTGTCCCGAACCCCGTCACTTTCGAATGCTTGCCGCGAGCCATGGTGTAAAGCGCTTATCAGGGGAAAACACAGACTCAGGAGTTGGCATCTTTGTCGGTAGTCGTTGACCGATAGATTTGACCGGCTGAAATGGCGACATATAAGGACTTTGAATGGTGGTGCGATTTGACTATGCGGGCTGCTTGGCAACTTTGTTTGAAAATAGGAACCGCATGCAGCGGGTCCGCGCCGGAAAATTCGCATGTCGCAATTCGCGGCACCCGGGCTCGGCTGCTGGAGTCGATGCCCTTGGGAAGAAAACCAGCATTGGAGATATACATGGCACGAACCCCGAACGATGACCGCTCTGACTCGATGAACCCAAATAACGACGCATACGACGACGCCAACGACAACCACTCAAATCAACTGAATCCCAACAACGAGCGGTACCAAGGCGACCAAGCCTTCGACGAAGACTAAGCCGCCGTCATCGGAGCTCCCGCAAGGAGCTTGTCGCGCAGGCTAGTAAGCCTTTCATTGATGGCAGCTTGGGCGACTACTTTCGTAACAGGCTCGGTCGAAAAACCCTGCACGTAGCAGATGAGGAACGTCAGCCACCTTGCTGTCCATAGCTGGGTGCGCTCTCGATGAAAATCGACATCGGGGCAGCAGGCTACGAGGAGTTGGTGGGCCGGGCCAGGTGGCATGAGCTTCTGAGCGCTTGCCCACTGCTTGAGCTCCAAGTGGGTGAAGGTGCGCGGATTGGCTTTGTCCGCTCGTTCTGCGAGTAAGTCACACAAGCTGGCCAAGTTGTGCGTTCCCGTTAGGCTGAGTATGCGGTCGAACCAATGGCGCATCGGGACCTTACCGGGCTGAACTAAGCCGACGATAGGGTCAGTGCGAAACACCGTATGCGCTGAGCGGCTGAGTTGGACGTCTGCCCAAGCCAGGTGCTGCAAGGTCATGTCAAGAACCAGCATCGGTCGAAATGAGCCACTGAAGAGCCCGGACGAGACCCAGTGATGAATGCTGGCACCGAACAGCTTTGCACGCATTGTGGCTTGTTCCTCGGCCCCCATTTCACCCAACACATGAAGCTGGCGGTCTTGCCATGCCAAGCGAACCAGCAGTCCGCGCCATATCGGTCTAGCGCCTCTGCGAAATATTCGAAAAGCGAGGCGCCAGTACCCCGCCATGGCATTGGGAAGTGCCAACAGCTCTTCGATGGTGGGCGGCCGGTTGATGTCTTCAGGCTCTGGCACAAGGTTCGCCAGCGATTCGCGGGTTTCCCGCTGCATCGTCGAGCCACGCGTCACTGAGCGTACCCATGCCTGCATCGTGAGGTAGCTTCCATAGTCCATACGCTCAACAACGTAGTTGAGGCTGCGTCCGGTAGCCACCATGATGACCGTGTTCGGGTCGAATGACACTGCGGTTGACAGCCCCAATGTTTGCCGCTGCCCAAAGCTTGGAAGTGGGCGCAGGGGGAGCAGCGTGAAATCGAAGGCGCTTGCCGACGGTGGTGGTGGTGAGTCCATATTCGAGAGGGCTGTCGTCGTTCCTATGTTTCCACGTTAGCGCTTCTGGGTTTGGAGGTTCCCGGCACGGGTGAAAACCCTCGGACCACCTCCAAGGCTAAATAGTGTCTTATAGAGATGTTACGATATGTATCGCAAAACGCTATACATGGATTGCCTTGAGCATGGAAGCAGAAAAGACCGTAGGTATCAGTTTCCGGATAACTCCAAGGATGAAGCGCATGCTCCTCGCTGCTGCGGAGCATGAGCGCCGTAGCCTTACCAATATGCTCGAAATATTGGTAGAAGACTACTGTTCACGGCATGGCATCAATGGGCAACAAGGTGACGTCCAAGGGACGGTCGCGGCAACAAGGGAAAAAACCGCATGAATTGGATTTCCAAGGCGCTTGGGGACATCCACCCATCTCTGTCCTCCCTTCAAAACGTACCTCTGTACATCTTTCTCATCGTTGTCGCCTTGACGCTTTGCTTTCTTGTTGGGTACGCCATCAAGGGCACCCAGGTTTGGTGGCAACTTTGGTCCGCAGTGCGGGTGGTGCAGTCGCTACGTAGCGGTAAAGCTGCTCCCAAGCCTGAAGAAGTAGGCAAAGCCTTTCGATGGGAGCCACTTAAGCACCTCTGGGAGGAGTACGCCGACACATTGCACGTGCTTCGAAAGGCTTCCTCTGGTGGTGTGGCACTGACCGAGGTTCGCGCGACTGTTCCTGCCGAGAGCATGTTTACCCGAGAGGTCTTGGTCGACGGTAGGTTGTTTGACGACTTTACGAAACACTTGCCAGGCGTATTGACCGGCCTTGGCATCATTGGCACTTTCGCAGGCCTGCTGGATGGACTGGGAAAGTTCGACCCGTCCACCACTGCGAAGGCGGTCGAAGGGCTCGGACCTCTGATGAATGGAGTCCAGCATGCTTTTGTGGCCTCCGGGATGGCTATTGCCTGCGCCATGGGGGTTGTGTTCATCAGTCGGCTAACACTGGCTTATCTGTACCGGTTGGTCGAGCATCTCACCCATGGAATTGATAGCTTGTACTCGACGGGGGCCGGCGAGGAGTATCTCGCCCGACTTGTCAGTTCCTCGGAGCAGAACGCTGCAAGCACCGCGCAGCTCAAGGACGCCCTTGTTGAGGACCTCAACAAGATGATGACGAACTTGGTGGAGCGACAAATTGCGGCACAACAGACGGTGACCCAATCGCTCGGCGACCGAATTGGCGAGAGCATTTCTTCTGCCTTGGCTGAGCCGATGAAGCGCGTCAGCGATGCGATGGAGCAGACCAGTCGAGCCAACGGCGAGCAAGTGAACTCCATGCTTGAAACGGTGCTGACTGGCTTTATGGCTAAGTTGGAGGATACGTTTGGCGGCCAAATGCGCGGCATTAATGAGCAGATGCAGCGCTCAATGGACTCTATGGCGGCAGTCCAGGCCTCGCTGCAAGGCCTGCTGTCCGACATCAAGATAACCAATGAACATGCGGCCAATCAGATGAGCGGCACTCTCGAAGATGCGATGAAGAAGGCGGCCGACAATCAGCAACTGCTCACAGACCAGATGCGAGAGTTCGTACAAGATTTTCGTAAGCTGGTGAACGAAGAGCAGAACAAATCTAAGCAAGCCATGGACGACACTGTCATGAAGGTGCTTGGAGAAGTTGCCCTGGCGATGGAGCGTTTGGAAGATGTCCGCAAGGTTGCTGCAACGGAAGAGTCCGGTCGCAGCACGCGCTTGGCAGACCAAACCGGTCAACTGGTTGGAGGCTTGTCGATGCAAGTCGATGCCCTCATCAGTGCAGTGTCCGAGCAAGTTAACAAGACGCAGACCAATATTGACGCATTGGGGCAGGTCTCACTGCGAGCCATCGACGGCATGAACCAAGGCGCCTTGACAATGGGAACCGCAGCCCAGCGGTTCGAAACTGCCGGCGGCGCTGTCACCACAGTGTTCGACCGGTCCAGCAAGGTGGCGGACACCCTGGCTACAACTGCGACCTCACTACAGGTGGCCTCCACCGCAGTGCAGAAGGGGTTCGAACAATACGATTCAACGCGCCGGACGGTTGACGCCCAGGTGGCATCGCTCATGGGACTCATCGAAGCCGCCAGAGCCGAGGCCGGCGTCTCTCAGGAGCTCGTTGCCAACATCAAAGCGAGCGCTGAGGCGATGCGCCAGTCGGAAGCTGAAAGCCGCGACCACTTGGATAAAGTCAATGCAGCGTTAGTCAAAGCGTTCACTGACTTTGGCTCGGCCATGGTTAGTCAAGTGAAGTCCACCATCGCAGAAACTGACCGCCATCTTGCCCAAGGCACGGGGCACCTTAACGGCGTGGTCCAGGAATTGGCGAGCGCAGTGCACCGCATGAAACAGGCTTGAGATGCTCACTCGCATCACAGTTAAACGCGGAACAAAAACGGAAGGGGAAAGCCCCTTCTGGATTTCTTTCTCGGACCTTATGTCTGCGCTTATGGTGCTCTTCCTGGTCGTCATGGCGGTGACGCTTGTGGCGGTCACGAAGAGCGTCACGGCCGAGGAGGAGGCAAAGATTCAGCGCGAAAAGGATATTCGTGCGGTCATGTCGTTGATTCGGCAAGAGTCGGCCGAAAAGAACGTCAATGTTGATGAGTCTACGTACCGCATCGATATGGGTGAAATCGTGAGGTTCGATAGTGGGAATTTCGACATCAAGCAGGATGCTGCACGATTCCTCCGGGGGTACATCCCAGTCTTACTTCGGGCCAAGTCCACTCCCTCCGGACAAAAATGGATGCGTCGTGTCGTTGTCGAAGGCTTCACTGACCAGGATGGTTCGTACCTTTACAACCTCGCGCTGAGCCTAAACCGCAGCCGGAGCGTGGTTTGTACTCTGTTTGCCAAGTCAGGCGCGGATGAGGTGCCCTTATCCGAACAACAGCTTCGGCAAGTCCAGGACCTCTTCCTTGTCGGGGGGTATTCCTTCAACTCGATTCGCAAAGACAAAGCTGCGAGCCGCCGTGTAGAGCTGAAAATTGAGTTCTGGGGTCTAGATGAAAAGAATCCCGAAGACGATGGCGCGCTCAGCGGCAAGGATTTCGGGCAATGCTAGCTGCCCAAGCGCTTATTCAGCTGAGCAGGGATTTGACCTCAGCACTGGAGACAATGGGGCTCGCGTCCGGCTCGTTCGGATTGCCGGAACTGGTTGAAAAACCGAAAAAAGAAGCAGAGCAGCTGTTCCAGGGCTACGCAAAGGCCAAACCAAACAAGGAAGATGCCTACGCTGCAGCCCTGACATTTCTGCGAGGTCAACCGCTTGACTCTTGGCAGCGTGACCTCATCGCTTCAGCCTTGGCTGAGCCGATTCGCGAGCAATCCAACGCGACAGTTTTGGGAGCCAAACACTTTCCCTCGCTACTGGCTTTGTATGAAGCAGAAGCCGTCCGTGGCGAGCTATGGCGGCTCACATGGCACGGCTTGCTATATTCCTATTTCAACTATGCCTCGGTTGCCAACACCAAGGACGATGGCGCAAGAAATGGGTGGGAAGAGCTTCGCTCATTTCTTGAACGCACTTGGCCGCTTATCGACCGGGAAGCTGGAGTCTCGGTAGTCCCAGATTGGGTGGCCGTCTTGAGGCGCGAGCGCGAGGTGCTATCGGTCAACCCCGTCGCTAAGTACGCCAAGGCGTATCTGGCTGGTGATACAGCGCCGACAGACCGACTTGCTGCCGACCTAGGCATCCCGCCATCTAGCTGGTTCTGGAACGCACTGGTTCTTGGTGTCGTTCGGTGTGCGACGGAAACCGGTGATGCCGAGTTCATGCGCTTGGTGTCAAGGCTCCTTCATCTTGTCGAGGGGCATCCTGGTTTTCGTGACGAGGCGCTAGAACTACTGCTCATCCGGTATCACGCCTGTAAGAGTCCCCAGCCCAACGAGCAATTGCGCGACTACGTCGTCAGTCCGCGCGTCTGGAAGAACCCAAAGCTCAGGGCTGCAGGTATCGCCACTGCTTGGAATCGCGTGCCGGACCCCGTCTGGATGATGGTATTGGCCTGGGTCAATGAGCGCAACCTCAAAGACTTTTTTGACATTCTGGCCTCAAGAAATCAAGCCGACGAGGGGCGCTTAGCTTTCTGGTCGCAGTACCTGAAGCAGATTGTTTGGACCCGGCTCGTGTTTAGCGCTGACACCATGTACTTGAAAAATAAGAATGCGGCGATTCGGGACCTGATTGCGCGAGAGGAAGGTGCTTATGCTGAATTGACATCTAAGCGCGATGTCGATGCATTCATGATGCAAATCGGGTCGTACATCATCATCGAGTTCAGCAAAAAACCGAACGCGTGCTATGTCTATAAGGACGACGCTCTGCCCTACGACCGTTACGAGCGCTACTACGCCGGCGGCACGGACGACTTGGCTTTTGGGTACCACGGTGGGTGTGCCGCTCGCATCGTGCACCGAGAGGGCTGGGAAGACCGTGCTGCAGTTGAGCTCCGATTGCTAGGTATCGTGCCGGACAGACCAGGGGCGCATCGTGTTTCCGCTGACACGGGTGGCGTTCGCGGTGCGGCGCGTGCTTCCTCTGCGCAAAGTGACGCAGCACCAGCATCATTGCTGGCATCTCATTTGGCCTCGGGAAGAACGGAAGGGCAGGCGCCCGGTGGAGCTACGTTCACGATGCGACGTCTCGAAGGCTTGGTTAGGGAGTACCACGGTGCTTTCATCAAGGACAGCCGTGGTGCAAGTGGCGGGCGCCTTTGGGTAGAGGACGCGAATCAGGCTGCATCCTTGGCAAATGAACTTAGCGCTCTTGGCTTCAAATGGGCTGCGGCTCGTATGGCGTGGTACTACCCGGAGAGATGATGGGACTTTTTGACATTTTCAAGCGGTCTCAGTCGGGTGGGCGTTCCCCGTCAGTACTGGTCACGACATGGGCTACTGAAGGCATTGTCGTGAAGCTATCAGCGCCGCTGCCGACTCCTACTGCAGAAGCACTTCAGGAAGCCCTGGCGAAAGCTGGGCCTGAGGATTCAGTACTTGGCGTTTATCTGGCGCAGCTTGCCATGGAAGGGCTCTGCGAGATACGGAGAGACAGCGTGATGCTGCCTTGGGGCCGCGTCTATGAGATTTCGACCACCGAAGAGCATCAAGGAATGATGCAGCTCTTGAACATTCCACCTCAAGGCGCGTTGAGGCCAATTTTGTCGTGCAACGGAACGTTGTCGGACGCAACCTTTGAAATACAGGTGGCGGGATGGGCTGATGCCCAGCAGACCGTGAGGCTTGAGCGGATAGATGGCGCAGTCGCGACTGTGGGCGGAAAGCAGCTGCTGTTGAACCACGCTGCTTGGGCTACTAACTACGAGATATCAAAATTCCAGCGACGCGAAGCAACTGCTAGGACCCAGCATGAGAACGAGTTGGCATGGGGTCGAATTCGCAGCACAGCAGACCAAGCCGGCGCCCTTTATGTCACCCCATATCTTGAGACCACCTACGTTCTGACGCCGCAGACCCTGCGTTTACCCTTGTCGAAGGAAGAGACACCGTTTGGCCGCGTGCTCACTGTGGCGCCGACGTTCCATGGGGCCCCCGACGGTTGGCTCAAGGCATTCGATGGTTTCAATTCTGTGCAGTCGCATTACGACATGACACGCGGAGCGGGGCGGGTGCGTGTCGTGATTTCCGAACCAGTCCGTAAAGTGCTTGAGGTTGTTAAGCGGGAGATGCCTGGGCGGCGCGTTGCTGGTAGCCGTGCAGAGAAGTTCATTCACAATCCGTTCGCCTTTTTGGGTGACGCAGCGCATGACGTCATTGACGAAAAAGAGTTCGAGGAGGACCGGTCAGAGATTGGTGCTGTTGCCGCAATTTTTAACGTCGTAGCCCGGATTGAAGAGGGTCGCCTGGATGCCGTCGACTTATCGGTAACCGAACATTTTGGCAATGGCACTGTAAGACACAACATCAGCTCGTTCAAGGGGCAGGAGCAGCTCGCAGTGTTTGTTTCCGCTCTGGAGCAGGCATTGAGGGATGACAGGGAGCGCTTTCCTTGGGAGGAGTACGACTTAAGTATTGATGCTGAAGCTACTACGCAGCTAGAACAAGCGCAGCAAATTCTGAATCTGTGGAGAACGCAACCGAGTGAGCGGATTTCGTTTGAGGATATCTACGAACTTGAGGGGTACAGCAGGCGTATCGAAGGCATTGGCCTAGCTAAAGCCATTTACGTTCCGGTCTTTCAGAAGCCGACACAAGACGATGAAAAGGAGCCTGGATGGTTGCCACAGGACCTGACGCCCATGGTTCGTGTGACTCTGCAGAACCATGAGGGGTCGGTTTTGATTCCATTGACCACGCAGTGGGTCGAGGAGTTTGGAAACCAGGTACGTGAAGCTGAGAAGATTGGGGCGTCTGAGGTGACGAACCCGATTTTGCCAACTTCGATAGTGACAGAGCAGGCAAGGACATTGCTGGATAGTTTTGTCTCCATGCTTACTAAGCAGGATGGAGTGACGGGGGACGGTCATGCGAAGCCGCCTACGGTGAGGCCTCGCCGCGAAACTTTGTTGCTCAAGACCAACTTCAACACAGTTGACTATCAGGAATCGCAGGAGTTGCGACGGACATCGCTGACGCTGCCGCCCGGGGTGTCTGCTGAATTGCCGAAATGCTTACGCGCTGAAATTAAGCTCAAGTCACACCAGTTGCACGGCGTGGCTTGGTTTCAGCATCTAGTATCAAAGGCGCCAGCTGAGTGCCGAGGTGCATTGCTCGGCGACGACATGGGGCTGGGGAAGACCCTTCAGCTACTGTCGCTCCTCGGCTGGTACTACGAACGTAATCCAAACGCCGCGCCATCAATCATTTTTGCCCCCAAGAGCTTGATTGAGAACTGGGCAAATGAGGTCAAGAAGTTTTTCACTCCTTCATTTCCAGAGATTTTGGTTCTTTACGGCGATGAGTTGAAGGCGCTCAAACAGCCAGCACGACTCATTGATGAGCAGGTTCGTGCTAACGGCATCGTTGAGCTTTTGAAACCAAATTGGGTCGGCGCCTCGAAGCTCGTTTTTACGACTTACGAGATGCTCACGTCCTACGAGTTCTCGCTTGCTCGGCAGCCGTTTTCTTTTGTTATTTGTGACGAAGCTCAACGCATCAAGACACCGGGAACGCTGGTGACTTTAGCGGCCAAGAAGCTTAAGGCGGACTTTCGAATTGCCTGCACAGGTACGCCAGTGGAAAACTCCCTCGCCGACCTGTGGTGTCTGTTTGATTTCGTTCAACCTGGCTTGCTCGGTGCTCTTGAGGAATTTGGCAAGACCTACCGCCGCCCCATCGAATGCGATACCGACGAGCATAAGGAATCACTTGTCCGTTTGCAGGGGATGATTGCTCCGCAGACGCTTCGAAGGACCAAGCCTGATATCGCCGCGGAGTTGCCGAAGAAGTACTTCGCACACAAACGTGTGGACGCAAAGGAGCTTGGTTTCAAGCAGCATCTGGACGTGCGGGACCGGCTTGAGATTGCTATCACTGAACACCAACGCACCCTTTACATGGGAGGCCTAAAGAAGTTACAGGATGCGACGAGTGAGACCGATGGGCGTAAGCGGGCTCGCCTGTCCTTTGGTGCACTTCATCTGATGAAGGCTGTCTGTGCAGAGCCCTATTGCATGCCGGGAACGAAGTTCTTGCCGGATAGCCGCGGCAAGGATGCGCATCTGGAGAACTCTCCCAAGATGCGCTGGCTCCTTGAGCAGTTGGCGGAAGTCCGTAAGAGCGGCCAGAAGGCCATCGTGTTTACCGAGCTGCGTGAAGCGCAGGCCGCGCTTTACTACTTCCTACGGGAGACGTTTGGCATCAAGCCATTCATCATCAACGGTGACTCCCAGGGGCGGCAGGGCTACATTGATAAGTTTTCGGCGAAAGATGGATTTGACGTCATCATCCTCTCGACGTTGGCGGCGGGTGCTGGGCTAAACGTCACCGCTGCAAATCACGTCTTTCACTTCACTCGGATGTGGAACCCAGCAAAGGAGTCGCAGGCGACCGACCGCGCATTTCGAATCGGGCAAGAGCGCGATGTATTTGTCTATTGCCCGACTGTCGTTGCGGACTTCGATACGTTTGAAGTTCGGCTAGACGAGCTGATGAAGAAAAAGGCCGGACTCGCTGACAGCACGCTGGACAAGGATGCATTGGTCTCGATGCTCAATGGGACAGGGCGCGATGCGTCTTTCTATGAGCTTGTTGGCGGAGTTGACGGAGGGGCTGCGCTGCCGAAGCACCTTTTGACTATGGACGATGTGGACCGGATGGACGGGTTTGGCTTTGAGGTCTTGTGTTGCCTGCTATGGAGCAAGAGAGGCTACCAGGCAACCATGACACCGAAACATGGCGGTGATGGCGGTATTGATGTGGTCGCCCTCAAAGGTCGAGAAGGCGAGCTCCTCCAGTGCAAAAGCTCGAAGTCCGCTGAACTGGGCTGGGACGCCGTCAAGGAAGTCGCAGCAGGCGCGGCTCGCTATCAGGCTCGTTTTTCTGGAACTCGGTTCAAGAAGGTTGCTGTTACTAATCAGGGCTTTACTACTGGGGCGGTCACTCAGGCCGAGGCAAACCAAGTCCATTTGGTGACTCGGTCCAAGATTGAAGAATGGCTTGGAGCCAAGCCAATCACGAACTACGAATTTGAAGAAGAGTTGATGGCTTGGACAGAGGTTCGTCACTAAGGAAGTAGTCACCCTGGCTTGATTCGGTTTCGGATGTCCCCACAAGGCCTTGTGCTGCCCGGGTTGGGTGTCTTCGCACCAGCGGTTGAAGTCATCACTACCGAACTGACTGCCCTTGTCGGAGTGAATCGTGTTAACGCTCAGCTGACCCAGAAAGCCAACAAGTTCGAGCAGGACCCGGACGCTCTCGAACGCTCCCCGTGAGTCTATGACTCGAACATCTGCCCCTTAGCCATCAAGCCGGTCGACTGTAGGCAAGCTGAATCCGAATCGCTTCCAGGAGCTTGGCGTCCAAAGATTAGCGGTTACAATTTACCTGTGGCATAAGCCTCCACCTTGTCTCCAGCGAGTTCGCTCGCTGTCCGACCCCGAGACAAAACATTGGCGTGGTAGTTGGTTATTTGAATAGTGTCTTCAGCCTGATTCTCTTTTTGAACCGGGCGGTAGGGGTCGGACGCTCAAAAGCTTCAGAAAGCACATCATGATGGCTGCATCATTCCGCCTCCAACACAAGGGCAAGGCCCTCACAGTTCCCCGAAAGTTTTTACTTACCGGGAAATCACTCGCATTTGTTCGTCCCGAGCCTGTCCAGGATGACTCCGGAGTTCCTACTCTCAGATACTGGCCGCGTCAGTTGCCTCACTCCGCGTTCGAACTGGAAAATTTCGAACATCTGAAAAATGACTTTGAACTTGCGAGCCAAGAATGCAACACTCTTCGGCTGCGAGTGAGCATCCCCTCACATCCAGAGGTTAAGACCGTCGAAGACTTGCGCGCTCATGCCCTGAGCGTTGGGACTGCAAGCAGCAGTGCTCGCAAATATGACGAATTGAGCGAGAAGCTCCTCGGGCTGAAGCACGCGCAGCTCGTCGCTAAGCTACGAAACCAGACCGCTGAAAAATTTCGTAAGATTTTTGATGACGTGCTCCTAGTCGACCCGCGAGAGCCGGGGTGCCGCGGCTTTGTCTACGGAACCGAGGTGGAAGCTGATAAGCACATCAAGGAGGCTTTTTTTTCTTTGGCCGAACAGGGCCATGTGTACTCGCAGTTCATTGGCGGCCTGTTGGCAACTCCATTTGGCAAGCCGTTGTCCGCGAAGTCTGCTGAACTGCTGGTCCAGGCGCACATCAATGGTTTTCCAATGGCCTTGGCGGCGCTTGGCGAACGGCTGCTAGCAGAGAACTATTTCTTTGATTCCCTTCAATGCATCATTATGGCGCTGGAGGGCGGTTACAAAGACGCCGGTTGTATCCTGGATGACCTCCAAAAAAACACCTTCGCCACGGTACTGGAGACTCCCCAAGGGTTGGTGCCGTTCCTGCCATACCTTGTGGAGGTCGAGCTTTCGGATGACATGCGCAACTTGCTCTATAAGCACAAGCCAGAATGGGTTCCATTGACTCCTGAGCAGCAAGCTGAAGCCTTCTTTGCGCGCACGATGGGCAAAGGAGTGCATCATGACTAACGCTCTCCGCTTCAAATGTAGAAACTGCGGCTGCAAAACGGGTCCTGCGGCGTTCGAGGATGTGGACGCGGAGTTCAACGCTAACCACCCGTTGTGCCCGCCCTGTGAGGAGGCTGCGGAGCTTCGTGGCCAAGAGTGCGAGTATTGCGGCGCCCCTGCGCAACACATCACTGACGCAGGCCCTCTGTGCGAAGACCACTATGAGACCTACGTAACGGGCTACGGTCCCCGGGACTGAATAGGCATGACGCCGACGTAATCGCTCGGCGTTTCGTAACGTGGTAGCTAGGGCTGACAGGTCACTCAACAATGGACCTGTTAAATGACTCAACGGAGTTGAAGTTGAGCCGGTTCCGTGGACGCATCAAGCATTAAGGACTGGGGGCAGAATCTCTGCTTCTTACTTTCAAACTATTTGTACGTCCCGGAATTCACTTTGAAACTATTTGGCAATTTGTGCCCGTTTGACAGGTTTCGAGCCGGTAAGAGGAAATGTCTTCAAGAACGTCGATGGTCAAAATCTTGAGGTCTCTTGATGTCAACAGGGCGCGAGCGGCGGACTTGAGTTGACACAGTTTCTGATTTTTCAATTGCATCAACCACTTAGGTTTCCACTTTGAAACTTTTCAGCTGCCTCAAGGTTTGCTGTCAAGGCTTCCACTTTGGAGCTATTTGGTAATTTTGGCCGCTTTGAAACTATTTGTCCCACTTTGAGACTTATTTGTTAATGGCCAACCGTGCGGACTGGGATGTGTTCCGCGCGACTGGAGTCGCGCATCTGATGGCAATTTCGGGCTTGCACATCACCCTGTTTGCCTGGCTGGCGGCGCTGGTGGTGGGCGCGTTGTGGCGGCGTTCGATACGCCTGTGTCTGGCGGTGCCTGCGCCGTCTGCCGCATTGGTAGCCGGGGTGCTGCTGGCAGGGGGCTATGCACTGTTCAGCGGCTGGGGCGTGCCCGCACAGCGCACCGTGATCATGCTGGCCGCCGTGGCGCTGTTGCAGCTCAGCGGTCGCCGGTGGCCCTGGCCGCAGGTGTGGCTGCTGGCGTGCGCGGCCGTGGTGCTGGTCGACCCGTGGGCGCTGGCACAGGCGGGTTTCTGGTTGAGCTTTGTGGCGGTGGGCGTGCTGTTTGCTACTAATCCAATAGCTGCTAGCGCATACCAGTCAAGCGCTAGAGGCCGTTTTTATGCATTATTTCGAGAGCAGTGGGTGGTTACGCTCGCGCTGTCGCCGCTCAGCTTGCTGCTGTTTGGTCAGGTCTCTGTGGTGGGGTTTGTGGCCAATCTGGTGGCGATACCGTGGGTGACGCTCGTGGTCACGCCGCTGGCGCTGGGTGGTGTGTTGTGGGCGCCGCTGTGGAGCCTGGCCGCGCTCAGCCTGCAGCCGCTGGCGGCGCTGCTGTACTGGCTGGCGCAGTGGCCCGGGGCGGTGCTGTTTTTGCCTGCGGCACCGCTGTGGGCGGGCGTTGCGGCGGTGACTGGCGGTGTGCTGCTGGCCATGCGGCTGCCGTGGCGGCTGCGGTTGCTGGCGTTGCCACTGCTCTGGCCCGTGATTTGGTGGCAGCCTGCACGGCCCGCCGCAGGGCAGTTCGAGCTGCTGGCGGCCGACATCGGCCAGGGCAATGCCGTACTGGTGCGCACCGCCACACACACGCTGCTCTACGACGCAGGCCCGCGCTTCAGCCGCGAGAGCGATGCGGGCCACCGCGTGCTGGTGCCCCTGCTGAGAGCGCTGGGCGAGCGTGTGGACCTGCTCATGCTCAGCCACCGCGACGCCGACCACACGGGCGGCGCTGCTGCCGTGCTGATGCAGCAGCCGCACGCAGCGCTGATGGGCTCCATCGAGGCCGACAATATCTTGCAGCGTTTGCGACCCATCCAGCCTTGTGTGGCCGGGCAGCAGTGGATGTGGGACGGGGTAGCCTTTGAAGTGCTGCACCCCGTGGCCGGAGACGTTGCTTCCACGTCCAGCCCACCACGTCCACCGCGTCCCAACACGTTGAGCTGCGTGTTGCGCATATCGGCTGCCGGTGAGCGTGGTGAGCGCGGGGCCGTCGCTCTGTTAGCGGGCGACATCGAAGCGCACCAGGAGCAGGCCTTGCTGACCCGCGGTGCTCCCCTGCAGGCCGACGTCCTGCTGGTGCCGCACCATGGCAGCAAGACATCGTCGTCTCCCGCGTTTCTGGAGGCCGTCCAGCCGCGCACAGCTTTGGTGCAGGCGGGTTACCGCAACCGTTTTGGACATCCTGCTGCCGAGGTGCTGCAGCGCTACCACCAGCGCGGCATCCGGGTGGTGGAATCATCACGTTGTGGTGCCGCCACCTGGTCATCAGCGCAACCCGACGCCCTGGCATGCCAGCGCGATACAGCGCAGCGGTACTGGCAGCACCGCATGACCGCATCGGGTGATTGAGCCGATGGCGTAGTGCCGTCAGGGGCTGTTCGCCGGGGTGGGCGCACAACTTGCTATCCTGTTACCAGGAGGCCCGTTCATGCAGAAATTTGATGAGATGTACGCCATGCTGCCTTTTGATGGCAGTGATGTGCGGGAACACTACAAGCGCTATGCGCAGTGGTTGAGCAAACAGCCCCCTGATGTGATGCAGGCCCGCAGGGCCGAAGCCGAGATGATCTTCCGGCGCGTTGGCATCACCTTTGCGGTTTACGGCGCCAAAGACGAGGGCGGCGCAGGCAACGAGCGGTTGATTCCGTTTGACCTGATCCCTCGCATCATCCCGGCCCACGAGTGGAGCAGCATGCAGCAGGGGCTGGTGCAGCGGGTCACAGCGCTCAACCGCTTCATCCACGACGTGTACCACGGCCAGGACATCATCCGCGCCGGCATCGTGCCCGCCGACCTCATCCTGAACAACGCCCAGTACCGCCCCGAAATGGCGGGCGTGCAGGTGCCGCAGAACATCTACGCGCACATCGCGGGCATCGACATTGTTCGAGCACCCAACGACAAGGGTGAAGGCGAGTACTACGTGCTGGAAGACAACCTGCGCGTGCCCAGCGGCGTGAGCTACATGCTCGAAAACCGCAAGATGATGATGCGGCTGTTCCCCGAGCTGTTCAGCCAGCACAAGGTGGCGCCGGTGGCCCACTACCCCGACATGCTGCTGGAAACCCTGCGCGCCAGCGCCCCGGCCACGGCCGACGAGCCTACGGTGGTGGTGCTGACGCCTGGCATGCACAACAGCGCGTACTTCGAACACGCCTTCCTGGCCCAGCAGATGGGGGTGGAGCTTGTCGAAGGCCAGGACCTCGTGGTCAAGGACAAGTTTGTGTACATGCGCACCACGCGCGGCCTGCAGCGGGTGGACGTGATCTACCGCCGGGTGGATGATGATTTTCTCGACCCGCAGGTGTTCCGCCGCAACTCCACCCTGGGCTGCCACGGCCTGATGGAGGCGTACCGCGCGGGCAACATCGGCATCTGCAACGCGGTGGGCACGGGTGTGGCCGACGACAAATCCGTCTACCCCTACGTGCCCGAGATGATCCGCTTTTACCTTGGTCAGGAACCTATCCTCAAGAACGTGCCCACCTGGATGTGCCGCAAGGACGAGGATCTGCAGCACGTGTTGGCCAACCTGAAAGACCTGGTGGTGAAAGAGGTGCACGGTGCCGGGGGGTACGGCATGCTGATTGGCCCCGCCGCCACGAAGGCCGAGATCGAAGACTTCCGCCGTGCGCTGCTGGCCAACCCCGCGGGTTACATCGCGCAGCCCACGCTCAGTCTGTCCAGTTGCCCCACCTATGTCGATAGCGGCATCGCCCCACGCCACATTGACCTGCGCCCCTTTGTCCTGAGCGGGCGCGAGGTGCAGATGGCCGCCGGGGGCCTTACGCGCGTGGCGCTGCAAGAGGGCTCACTGGTGGTGAATTCGTCGCAGGGCGGCGGCACCAAAGACACCTGGGTGCTGGGCGAGGGTGCGCCTGCAGCGCAACCCAAGGCCGTGCAATCGCAATCGCAGGGACAAGGTCAGTCGCAAAGTCAATCGCAAGGGAGCCTCTGAACATGCTGAGCCGCACTGCCGACCATCTGTTCTGGATGTCCCGCTACACAGAGCGGGCGGAGAACACCGCACGCATGCTCAATGTGAGCTACGAAACCTCCCTGTTGCCGCAAGCTGCCGACGTGGCGCAAACCGGCTGGGAAGGGCTGCTGTCCATCAGCGAGCTGATCCCCGCCTACACCGCCAAACATGGCGAGGTGACGCCCGCCCGTGTGCTGGAGTTTATGGTGCACGACGGTGAGAACCCGTCGTCCATCCTGTCGTGCCTGCGCGCAGCGCGCGAGAACGCGCGTGCCGTGCGCGGCGCGCTGACCACCGAAGTGTGGGAGACCCAGAACCAGACCTGGCTGGAGTTGCATCGACAGCTGCAGGGCGGCGCCTTTGAGCGTGACCCGGGGCAGTTCTTTGAATGGGTGAAATACCGCTCACACCTGTCGCGCGGGGTGGTGCTGGGCACCATGCTGCAGGACGAGGCTTTCCACTTCCTGCGCATGGGCACATTTTTGGAGCGGGCCGACAACACGGCTCGCCTGCTGGATGTGAAGTTCCATGCGGTCAAGAACGACTTTTTTGGCCGTGCCAGCGAGCGCAACCAGGAAAGCGACTTTTATCACTGGAGCGCGCTGCTGCGCAGCGTCTCTGCGTTCGAGGTCTACCGCAAGGTCTACCGCGACGTGATCACCCCGGGCCGCGTGGCTGACCTGTTGATTTTGCGCAGCGACATGCCTCGATCACTGCACGCTTGCATGCGCGACGTGGTCGACAACCTGGCGGTGCTGGCCAACGAGCAGTCGGGCGAAACGCGACGCAGGGCGGGGCGCTTGCTGGCCGACCTGCAGTACGGGCGCATTGACGAGATCCTGGCGACGGGCCTGCATGCGTTTCTCACGCAGTTCCTTGACCGCGTGAATGACCTCGGTGGGGGCATTAGCCGCGACTTTTTGGTGACGTCTGGCGACTGACCGGCTGACGGGCAGGGCGATGGGGCGACTGACCGTTTGATCGCTTGCCTGAGACGGACCCCTTTAGGGGTCCTGTTTTGATAGCTGTCAGCGCTTTCTGGATAAGCGCTGGAGCCTGATTTGACTGTTATTCTGGGTGCGGCCAAGTCACAGCGCGTTCAATCCTGCGCATTGCGCTTTTGGTCGCGCAGCATGAAGAGGTAGAGGCTTTCGACCTTCTCACGCGCCCAGGGGGTTTTGCGCAGAAACTTGAGGCTGGACCCCACGCTGGGGTCGATCTGAAAACAACGGATGGGAATTTGCCTGCCCAGGTCGTCCCATCCAAAATAATCTGCCAGCCCCACCACCATGGCCTCCAGCGTCACGCCGTGCAGCGGGTTGCGGGCCTGCTTGGCGGGGGCTGTGCTGGCAGCGGGTGCATGGTCTGGTGCACCGGGTTCGACTGGGGTGTTGTCGGAACCAGGGGATGGGGTGGGCTCGGTAGCGTTCATGGGGCCCAAGCATAAAGCCGACGGACCGCCCGCCAAGCCGCTGAGAGCGCGGTGGCCGCTTAAGCAGTGCGCTGCAGATGGGTTTCGCGTTGAAAGAGCTCTGCAGCCCAGTCCACAAAGGCCCGCACCTTGGCGCTCAGGTGCCGGTTGGGTGGGTACACCACATACACGGGCAGCAGGGGCTGGGTCCATTCGGGCAGCAGCTGTACCAGCGCACCGCTTTTCAGGTGCCGCTCGGCCTGGTACCCGGTGATCTGCCCCACGCCCAGGCCCGCCACGATGGCGGTGACATAGGCATTGCTTTCGTTCACGCTCACCTGGTAGGGGCCTGTGATGTCGATGGACTCTTCGTCCTTGCGAAACTCCAGCGGGTAGTGCCGACCGGTTTGGGGCGAGAAGTAAATCACGCTGGCGTGTTTCTCTTCAATCTCCAGCGGGTGCGTGGGCGTGCCCTTGCGCTGCAGGTAGTCAGGCGATGCCACGGTGATGAACTCCAGGTTGCCCACGCGCCGCGCCACCAGCGACTGGTCGCTCAGTTCCCCGCCGCGGATCACGCAGTCCACGTTGTCGCCGATCAGGTCCACGATGCGGTCGCTCACCCCCAGGTCCACCTGGATGTCCGGGTAGCGTGCATGAAACTCCGCCAAGTGCGGAATGATGAGCAACTGCGCCACCGACGTGCCCACGTCAATGCGCAGGCGCCCGCGCGGGTTGGCCCGCGCGTTGGTCATGCTGGCCTCGATATCGTCCAGGTCGGTCAGCAGGCGAACCGTGCGGTCGTAGTAGGCGGCGCCATCGGGCGTCACCGTCACGCGGCGGGTGGTGCGGTTGAGCAGCTTCACGCGCAGCCGCTCCTCCAGCGCCTGCACATGCTTGGTCACCGTGGCTTTGGGCAGCGAGAGTGAATCTGCTGCCCGGGTAAACGTGCCGGCCTCAACCACCCGCACGAATATGCGCATGGCCTGTATCTGGTCCATGGCTTCTCCTTGAATCTGGAACGTCAGCACCCACCAGTGGGTGCTGCGGAATTCTCACACGGCACCCCTGTTCCGATTGTTGAGCTTTTGGAAACAGTGCGGGTGGTGTTTGACCTGTTTATCCGGCGTACATAAGCCACTACATTTCATCCATCGTCAACCGACCTTCCACCCTCCACCCACTGGGTACATGCCATGCAGCCCGACCATCCATCTTCGCCAGCCTCTACAACGCAGCCTGCTGCAACGCCCGCCAAGTCGCCCCGTGCGACCAAGGCTGCAGGCGCGTCGGCATCAGTGTGCACCGATTCCACCATTGAGGTGGCCAAGGGGCAGGACGTTGCTGTGCGCATGTATGGCCGCAAGAAGACGGGGCAGGCGTCCCCGCTCGTGGTGCATTTCCATGGCGGCGCGTTCACCACGGGCGACCTGGACAACGGCTGCACCGTCGCAACCCTGCTGGAGAACGTGGGCGCGGTGGTGGTTTCGGTCGCTTACCCGCTGACCCCCTTCCCCCAACCGGTGGATACGGGTTACGACGTGCTGAAGTGGGTGCATCGCAATCGCACCAAGCTGGGCGGGCAGGGCGCACTGGTCTATTTGGCGGGCGAAGAAGCGGGTGGCAACCTGGCCGCTGCGGTGGGCCTGATGGCGCGTGACCAGTCGCACCCGCCGCTGGCCGGACAGATCTTGCTGTCGCCCATGCTGGACCCGTGTGTCGGCACCGCATCGCTGCGCGAAGCCACCGGCAATGCCACGGGTTGCAAATGGGCCGAGGGCTGGCGCAATTTTCTGCGTTGTCCGCGGGATGCGGAACACCCCTATGCCGTACCCGGCGCTGCTCGTCGCCTGGCGGGACTGCCGCCCACCTTGATTTTGGTGGGCGACACCGACCCCATGCACGACGAAGCCCTGGCCTATGCGGCCCGGCTGGAGGCCGCTGGCCTGCAAGTGACGCGGCACGTGTTCTCCAAAACGGCGCAGTGGCCCGATGCCTTGCTGCAGACCGGCGCGCAACAAGAGTGCCCTTGTGCGGCTGGCGCACAAGAGCAGTTCCGAACCTTTTTTGAAGCAACCCGAAGTCCGGCGCCTTCCTGAGAAAAGCCGGGAGCCGTAGAAAGTGGTTGACCTCAACGTTGGTTGAGGTTTGTTACTGCGGCCTTCTCGCCTGCCACCTGGTTTTCAACGCTGATTTTTCTGGCCCCACCGTGCCGGAGGGAGATGCTTTGTCCACGCATTTCTGCAAGCCGTGCCCGCGAGGTCGCAGACGGCAGGCAGGGCCATTGATATCAACGATAGATACGGAGGAAATCACACCATGAACAACCCTTTGGGCGGCCCGCCCGCTTGCCGCTGTCGCTGTCACAACCCGCAGTGTTGCAACGTCTTCTAGCGTTCGCGCACTTTTCGCGCGGCAGGGCGCGTCCAAGTCTTGACTTTGTCACCGTGTCATTGCCGAGACTGCCCATCCCTGCCCGGCGCTGACACCGAATCGGCACAACGCTCATGCACCGGAGCGTGACAGACACCCTTCACCGGCTTGCCTCACAAGGGCGGCCTTAACGATTGAAATGACCATGAACTCCAATCTATTCTCCAAAAATCGCCCCCTGGGCCTGGCCACTATCGCCACTGCTGTAACCGCCGCCGTGGCGGCCGCCATCCTGGTGTTCCAGGCGCCTGTCGCGCAAGCCGATAGCGCTCCTGCTGCGCCACCCGCCATGCCCGTGTCCGTGGCTGCGGTGGTGCAAAAAGACATCGCCCTGTGGGACGAGTTCTCCGGTCGGCTGGAAGCCGTGCAGCGCGTGGATGTGCGGCCCCGCGCTTCAGGCGCCGTGCAGGCCGTGCACTTCCGCGAAGGCTCGCTGGTCAAGCAGGGTGATTTGCTGGTGACGGTGGACCCCGCACCTTACGCCGCCGAGGTGGACCGCGCAGAAGCCCAGGTGGTGGCCGCCCAGGCCCGCGTGTCGTACACCCGCAGCGAAATGGAGCGTGCCACACGCCTGCTCGAAGAAAAAGCCATTGCCCAGCGCGAGCACGACGAGCGCCTGAACGCCCAGCGTGAAGCCGATGCCAACCTGCGCGCCGCCCAGGCCGCGTTGCAAACCGCGAAGCTGAATCTGGGCTACACCCAGGTGCGCGCCCCGGTGTCGGGCCGCGTGGGCCGCATCGAAGTCACTGTGGGCAACCTGGTGGCTGCGGGCCCCGGCGCACCCGTGTTGACCACGCTGGTCTCCGTGAGCCCTATCTACGCCAGCTTTGATACCGACGAGCAGATCGTGGTGAAGGCACTGGCCGACCTGCAAAGCGGCCAGCGCGGCAACAGCGCACGCCAGCTCATCGAGCGCATTCCTGTGCAGATGGGCACCGGCACGGCGGGCAGCACGCCCCACGTTGGCAAATTGCAGCTCATCGACAACCAGGTGGACGCCCGGAGCGGCACCGTGCGCGTGCGCGCCGTGTTCGACAACGAAGACGGCGCCCTGATGCCCGGCCAGTTCGCGCGCATCCGCATGGGCCAGGCCCGGAACACGAAAGCGCTGCTGATCAACGAGCGTGCCGTGGGCACTGACCAGAACAAGAAGTTTGTGATGGTGGTGGGCGAGGGCAACAAGGCCGAGTACCGCGAGGTCACCCTAGGTGCGCCGATTGACGGCCTGCGCGTGGTCACCTCGGGCCTCAAGGCGGGCGAGAACATCGTTGTCAACGGCCTGCAGCGCGTGCGCCCCGGCGCCGTGGTGGCGCCACAGCCGGTTCCCATGACCGCCAAGGCCGAGCTGGCCACCGACCCCAAGCAAGCCAAGAACGCAGCCAAGTCGCCAGCGGCCTGAGCCAGAGCGACCGAAGGAATTTTGCATCCATGAACCTGTCCCGCTTTTTCATCGACCGCCCCATCTTTGCTGGGGTTCTGTCGGTGCTCATCTTCCTCGGGGGGCTCATCGCATTGCGCGGTCTGCCCATCTCCGAATACCCTGAAGTCGCGCCGCCCTCCGTGGTGGTGCGCGCACAGTACCCGGGCGCCAACCCCAAGGTGATCGCCGAGACCGTGGCCACGCCGCTGGAGGAATCCATCAACGGCGTGGAGGGCATGCTCTACATGGGCAGCCAGGCCACCACCGACGGCGTGATGACGCTGACGGTGACCTTTGCCCTCGGCACCGACCCCGACAAGGCCCAGCAGCTGGTGCAAAACCGCGTCTCGCAGGCCGAGCCGCGCCTGCCCGAGGAAGTGCGCCGCCTGGGCGTGACCACGGTGAAGAGCGCGCCGGACCTGACCATGGTGGTCCACCTGGTCTCGCCCAACAACCGCTACGACATCGACTACCTGCGCAATTACGCGGTGCTCAATGTGAAGGACCGCCTCGCGCGCATCGGCGGCGTGGGCCAGGTGCAGATCTTCGGCGGCGGCGACTACTCCATGCGTGTGTGGCTCGACCCGCAAAAGGTCGCGCAGCGCGGCCTGTCGGCCAGCGACGTGGTGACCGCCATCCGCGGTCAGAACGTGCAGGCGGCCGCCGGCGTGGTGGGCGCATCGCCCGGCCTGCCCGGCGTGGACCTGCAACTGTCCATCAACGCCCAGGGCCGCCTGCAGACCGAAGAAGAGTTCGGCGACATCATCGTCAAGACCGGTGCGGACGGTGCGGTGACGCGCCTGCGCGACATCGCCCGCCTGGAGCTGGGCGCGGCCGACTACTCGCTGCGCTCGCTACTCAACAACGACCCCGCCGTGGGCATGGGCGTGTTCCAGGCGCCGGGCTCCAACGCGCTCGACATCTCGTCGAACGTGCGCAAGACCATGGACGAGATCCAGAAGAACATGCCCGAAGGCGTGGAGTACCGCATTGCGTACGACCCCACGCAGTTCGTGCGCGCATCGATCAAGTCGGTGATCCACACGCTGCTCGAAGCCATCGCCCTCGTGGTGCTGGTGGTGATCCTGTTCCTGCAGACCTGGCGCGCCTCCATCATCCCGCTGCTGGCCGTGCCGGTGTCGGTGGTGGGCACGTTTGCGGTGCTGCACCTACTGGGTTTTTCGATCAACGCGCTCTCTCTGTTCGGCCTGGTGCTGGCCATCGGCATCGTGGTGGACGACGCCATCGTGGTGGTGGAGAACGTGGAGCGCAACATCGAGGCGGGCCTGACCCCGCGCGAGGCCACCTACCGCGCCATGCGTGAAGTGTCCGGCCCCATCATCGCGATTGCGCTGGTGCTGGTGGCAGTGTTCGTGCCGCTGGCCTTCATCAGTGGCCTCACAGGCCAGTTCTACAAGCAGTTCGCGGTGACCATCGCGATCTCCACGGTGATCTCGGCGATCAATTCGCTGACCCTGTCGCCCGCCCTGTCAGCACTGCTGCTCAAGGGCCACAACGAGCCCAAGGACGCGCTCACGCGCGGCATGGACAAGGTGTTTGGTGGCCTGTTCCGTGGCTTCAACCGCCTGTTCCACCGCGGCTCGGAGGCCTACAGCGGCGGTGTCAAACGCGTCATCGGCCGCAAGGCGCTGATGTTCGTGATCTACCTCGCGCTGGTGGGGGCCACCATGGGCCTGTTCAAGATCGTGCCCGGCGGCTTCGTGCCCGCGCAGGACAAGCAGTACCTGATCGGCTTTGCGCAGTTGCCTGACGGCGCCACGCTGGACCGCACCGAGAACGTGATCCGCCGCATGGGCGAGATCATGAAGGAGAACCCGAACGTCGAGGACGCGATCGCCTTCCCGGGTCTGTCGATCAATGGCTTCACCAACAGCTCCAACGCCGGCATCGTGTTCGCTACGCTCAAGCCCTTTGCCGAGCGCACCCGCGCCGACCAGAGCGGCGGCGCGGTGGCGGGCCAGCTGAACCAGGCCTTTGGCAACATCCAGGACGCGTTCATCGCCATGTTCCCGCCACCCCCGGTGGCGGGCCTGGGCACCACGGGCGGCTTCAAGCTGCAGATCGAAGACCGTGCCTCGCTGGGCTACGAAGCCATGGACGGCGCCGTGAAGGCCTTCATGGCCAAGGCCTACCAGACGCCCGAGCTGACCGGTATCTTCAGTAGCTGGCAGGTCAACGTGCCGCAGCTGTACGCCAACATCGACCGCACCAAGGCGCGCCAGCTCGGTGTGCCGGTAACGGACATCTTTGACACGCTGCAGATCTACCTGGGCAGCCTCTATGCCAACGACTTCAACCAGTTCGGCCGCACCTACAGCGTACGCGTGCAGGCCGATGCGGCCTACCGCGCGCGGGCTGAGGATGTGGGCCTGCTTAAGGTGCGTTCCAGCACCGGCGAGATGGTGCCCCTGTCGGCGCTGATGAAGATGGAGCCGAGCTTCGGCCCCGAACGCGCCATGCGCTACAACGGCTACCTGGCTGCTGATGTGAACGGCGGCCCTGCACTCGGTTATTCATCGGGCCAGGCGCAGGCCGCCATCGAGCGCATTGCCGCAGAGACCCTGCCCCAGGGCATCACGTTCGAGTGGACCGAGCTGACCTACCAGGAAATCCTGGCGGGCAACTC
>NZ_JBKBXG010000004.1:0-97136 GCF_046314175.1 Acidovorax sp.
CAGACAATCGCGAGCCCTTATCGCTGGCCGCTGCGCTCCTCGGCGCATCCTGAAGGGAACCCGGGGATCGGACATCCACACGGGCCATTGCTTCGCTGCGCTGCGCTCGGCCCCGAACGCGCAGGCGCTTAGCGCCGCGACTGCCAAGCCGAGCGAAGCAAAGGCCCGTGTGGCTGTTCGGCTGCTCGGCTGTCCCACCCCCTGCTGGCTGCGCCTGCGGCGGGGCGGTTGCGGGGTGAGCGGATGTGCCGAAGGACACGTCAGCATCGTGGTCTAGCTCGCCGCAGTTGTTTGAACGAAGCGCTAAAGGCGCGAAGTGAGTTCTGCGGCGCACCCCGCAACCGCCCCGACGCAGGTTGCCCCGTAGCGCAGCGAAGGGGTCGCAGACTGGGGGTCGCCTTTCTTTTGGGTACTTTTCTTTGGCGAAGCAAAGAACAAGTACCTCGCCCGCCGGGGCGAGTCCCGGCCTCCGCCCTAAAAAAAGTCCCCACCCAAACCAGCGCACCGCTCAGCAAAAAAGACCGACCCACCTCAAACCACAGCCCGCCCCGACCTCACCCGCACAGGCCCGCTACGCTCCTCCATCGCCTTCTGTACCTCTTTGCGCAACCCCACCACGAACCCTAGTTCTGCCACCACAAACAGCGGCCCCACGATGAGCCCCATCAAGTCATCCACAAACGCCGGTTTGCGCCCTTCGTAGTAGTGCCCCACAAACTGGATCACCCAGCCCACCACAAACAACCCTACGCCCGACGCCAGCCACAGCGCGGTGGTCTGCACCGCCAGCCACTGGCCGCCCACCAGCATGGCCGACAGCAGCGCGGCCATCGTCACACCGTAGCGAAAGTCGAGCCGGAAGTAGAAGAAACAACTCGCCAGGGCCGCCAGCAGCGCAGGGCTCATGGGCAGGTCGCCCATCTGCCACGTGGGGCGCGACAGCAGCACCACCACGGCAAACATGATCATGGGCACGCCCACAAAATGGGTGTGGATGTTGCGCGGGTCGCGGTGGTAGGCGGCGTACTGGGCCAGGTGGTCGATCAGGGTTTTCATGGGTGTCTCCTGGTATTGTTTTGAGCAGCATCAATACTCGCTCTGCCGCGGCGCCAACGTCTGTCGTGCACACGACAAAACACCACGCCCCGCTCACTCAGCACACACCTACAACCGCCCCCTGCATGACCGACGCCTCCGCCTATCTGCCTGTTCTCCAGTCCGGCCGCTGGTTTGCCCACCTGCCACCCGACTTTGCCCAGCCCCTGTTGGCGATGGCGCAGGTGCGGCATCTGCAGACGGGAGAGGTGCTTTTTCTGCGCGGCGATGCGCCTTGCGGGCTGTATGCAGTGGTGCGTGGCGCAGTCAGCATCTCGGGCACCGGGGGGCGGGCTGACGAGGCGCGAGCGGCGCTGCTCATCCGGCTGGAGCCGCCGCACTGGTTTGGCGAGATCTCGGTGTTCGACAACTCCGCGCGCACACACGACGCCCACGCCACCGAGCCCACCACGCTGCTGCAGGTGCCGCACGAGCGGCTGCAGGCATGGCTGCAGGCCCACCCCGAGCACTGGCACGCGCTGGCGCTGCTGCTGACGGACAAGCTGCGATCAGCCTTTGTGGCGATGGAAGAGCTGGCCCTGCTGCCCGCGCCGCAGCGCCTGGCACGCCGCCTGGTGATGATGGCCGAGGGCTACGGCCAGTGGACGGCCGAGGGCCAGTCGCGCCGTGTCCTGTCCATCTCACAGGAGCAGCTTTCGCTGATGCTGGCCATCTCGCGCCAGACAACCAATCAGATCCTGAAGGACCTGGAGTCTCGCCACCTGGTGCGTGTGCAGCGCGGCGAGGTGGAGATTCTGGACCTGGCCGCGCTGCGGGCCACCTGCCATTGAATCACTATCAAATGTGTAGCTACTAGCGCTCTATCCATAAGCGCTAGCGGCACTTTTATCTTAAATACTAAGAACACATTCCATTTCCGGGCAAAATGACGACCATGCAACTGAACTACATCGCCAACGCCTCGATGCCATCGTCATCGGGCCGCACGATCCCTGTGATCGACCCGTCCGACGGCCAGACCTTCGACGAGATCCAGCGCAGCAACGCCGACGACATCGATGCGGCGGTGCACGCGGCTCGTCAGTGCTACAACGCCGTGTGGCAAAAGCTGGCTCCGGTGGAGCGTGGCCGGTTGCTGCAAAAGCTGTCGGCCAAGATCCTGGAGCATGCCGACGAGCTGACCGCGCTGGAACAGCGCGACTGCGGCAAGCCCACCAAACAGGCGAGGGCCGATGCAATTGCGCTGGCGCGCTACTTCGAGTTCTACGCCGGTGCGTGCGACAAGTTCCACGGCGAGACCATTCCCTACCCCGACGGCTACAGCGTGCTGACCTGGCGCGAGCCCCACGGCGTCACGGGCCATGTGATCCCCTGGAACTACCCCATGCAGATCTTTGGCCGCAGCGTGGGCGGCGCCCTGGCGGCGGGCAACGTCTGCGTGGTCAAGCCGGCCGAAGACGCCTGCCTGTCGCTGATCCGCGTGGCACAACTGGCGGCCGAGGTGGGCTTCCCATCGGGCGCTTTGAACATCGTCACCGGCTATGGCCACGAGGTGGGCGACGCGCTGGCGCGCCACCCCGGCATCGACCACATCAGCTTCACCGGCAGCCCCAAGATCGGCACGCTGATCCAGCAGGTGGCCGCAGAGCGCCATTGCCCCGTGACGCTGGAGCTGGGTGGCAAGAGCCCGCAGATCATCTTTGCCGATGCGGACCTCGATGCCGCCATCCCCGTGGTCATCAACGCCATCGTGCAGAACGCCGGGCAGACCTGCTCGGCGGGCTCGCGCGTGCTGATTGATTCGTTGATTTATGAACCGCTGCTCGAACGCCTGGGCAAGGCCTTTGACAAGTTGCGCGTCGGCCCCGCCGCCATGGACCTGGACGTGGGCCCGCTGATCCGCCAGACGCAGCAGCAGCGCGTGTGGGACTTTTTGTCGGACGCGCAGGTTGCTGGCATCCCTATGGTGGGCCAGGGCGTGGTGGTGGATGAAGCGCCCGAGACCGGCTACTACCAGGCGCCCACCTTGCTGCGCGATGTGCCGGTGAACCACCGCCTGGCACAGGAAGAAGTCTTTGGCCCCGTGCTGTGCGCCATGGCGTTTCAGGACGAGGACCACGCGGTGGAGCTGGCCAACGCCACGCAGTTCGGCCTGGTGGCTGGCATCTGGACGCGCGACGGCGCCCGCCAGTTCCGCATGGCCAAACGCGTGCACAGCGGCCAGGTGTTCATCAACAACTACGGTGCGGCGGGCGGTGTGGAGCTGCCGTTTGGCGGCGTCAAGTCGAGCGGCTACGGGCGCGAAAAGGGCTTTGAAGCGCTGTACGGCTTTACCACCTTGAAAACCGTCGCCATCAAGTACGGCTGATTGCGCCCCGGTGGTCCCGGTGGTGTCACGCCCGCGCGCGACGGCACGGCCTTGCACCGCTAACCTCTGGTCCTTCTGTACGACGCCTGTAATTTTCTCCATGCCCCTGAGCCCCCCCGCCCCCCGCACCCTGAAACATGTCCGCCGGGTGAACTACCAGGGCTTTGAACGCGACGATGGCCTGTGGGACATCGAAGGCGAGCTGCACGACAGCAAGGCCTACGACGCCACATCCTTCCGCGACGCCAACAAACAGCGACTGGCGGGCGAACCCATCCACCACATGTGGCTGCGCGTCACGGTCAACCGCCAGCTGGTCGTGCAGGCCATTGATGTGGCCATGGATTCGCACCCGCTCAAAGGCTGCACCGAGGCCCAGGCCGCGCTGCAACAGATGGTGGGCTGCAGCATGGCGCGCGGCTGGCGCCAGGCGATCCAGAAGCACCTGGGCGGCGTCGCCAGCTGCACGCATCTGCGTGAGCTGCTGTTCAACCTGGCCACGGCCGCGTTTCAGTCGGTGCCCGCCGTTTTTTCGTCGAGCAACCCCGACGAGCCGCCCCGCCACCTGGGCCAGTGCACCGGCTGGGACTTCAATGGCAATGGCGTGAAGGAATTCTTTCCGCAGTTTTATGGCCGGGTGCCGCAAGCGCCTGCAGTCGGCACCGGCGCCTCGGGCAGTGCCCCGCAGCCGCCCACCCCAGAAATTTCAGTCAAATTGGCCTCTAGCGCTTGATACATAAGCGCTAGCAGCTATCAAATTTGATTTCCCCAATACATCCATCGGAGACCCTATGCGCGCACAGAACAAATCCATCATCGTCACCGGCGCCGGCAACGGCATTGGCGAGGGCATCGCCAAGCGCCTGGCGGCCGAGGGCGGCAAGGTCATCGTCAACGACATCAATGAAGCCGGTGGCCAGCGCGTGGTGGCCGAGATCACGGCAGCCGGTGGCACCGCAGCCTTCTTCAAGGCCGACGTGACGAAGTCCGCCGAAGTCAAGGCCATGGTCGATGAAGCCGTGCGCCGGTATGGCCAGCTGGACGTGGTGGTGAACAACGCAGGCTGGACGCACCGCAACCGCCCCATGCTGGAGGTGAGCGAGGACGAGTTCGACAAGGTATATGCCATCAACATGAAGAGCATCTACCTGTCGGCCATCCACGCTGTGCCCGCGCTGCGCCAGTCCGGGGGCGGCAGCATCATCAACATCGCGTCCACCGCCGGGCTGCGCCCACGCCCGGGCCTGACCTGGTACAACGGCTCCAAGGGCGCCGTCATCATCACCAGCAAGTCCATGGCGGCCGAGCTGGGGCCCGACAACATCCGCGTGAACTGCATCAACCCCGTGTTCAACCCCGACACCGGCCTGGCCGCCGAGTTTGCAGGGGGCCCGGTGGACGATGCCCGCCGCGCCAAGTTTCTGGCGACCATACCGCTGGGGCGCTTTTCCACCGCGCTGGATGTGGCCAACGCCGCCTTGTACTTGGCAAGCGACGAAGCCGCTTTCATCAACGGCGTGTGCATTGAAGTGGACGGCGGGCGCTGCGTATAACAAAACTCTGGGCCGGCGCGCCGAGGCCCATCCAAAGGGGTCATTGGCGCCCGCGCCCGCTCTGTCCTGCCAAACCTGACACACTGCGCAGCTCAGGAGGCAAAACATGTTGATACAACTGACTTACGCCAGCCGCGCATCCCGCGTGCTGGGCCCTGCAGACGTCAAAGACATTCTGGCCGCATCGCAGCGCAATAACGCCCGCGCAGGCGTCACCGGCGCGCTGTGCCTCAACCATGGCATCTTCCTGCAGCAGCTGGAGGGCGACCGTGCTGCCGTCAACGCGCTGTACCACCGCCTGCTCAAGGATTCTCGCCACAAAGACACGGCCGTGCTGGACTTTGCTGAGATCCCGCACCGCCGCTTTTCCAGCTGGTCGATGGGACTGCTGGGGTCGGTGGAGGCCAACCGGCAGCTGTTCCTCAAATACTCCAGCAGCGCAGAATTCGACCCGTTCAGCATGAGCACCTTGACGCTGCGCAGCTTCTTCGACGAAGTCCTGCAGAACGTGCGCTGGCTTGAGTGAGAAAATGCGGCGCATGCGCCCCTTCCCTGCCACCGCCCCGCTGACTGAGACCGCCCATGTCTGAACGCGTGATCCCGCTGGTCGATGAACGCCTGGCCTCGCTGGTGGCTCGGGTACCCCAGCACGCGGTGGCGCCCACCGGCCTGCTCACCGACACGCGCGGCCGCCCGTTGCGCGACCTGCGCATCAGCGTCACAGACCGCTGCAACTTCCGCTGCAACTACTGCATGCCCAAGGAAGTGTTCGACAAGGACTACCCCTACCTGCCGCACAGCGCGCTGCTGAGCTTTGAAGAGATCACGCGGCTGGCGCGCCTATTCCTCGCGCATGGCGTGCGCAAGATCCGCCTGACCGGTGGCGAGCCCCTGCTGCGCAAGAACCTGGAAGCGCTGGTGGCGCAACTGGCTGAACTGCGCACGGTGGACAACCTGGCGCCCGACCTCACGCTGACCACCAACGGATCGCTGCTGGCGCGGAAGGCCAAAGCGCTGAAAGACGCGGGTCTGAACCGCGTGACCGTGAGCCTCGATGGCCTGGACGACGCCGTGTTTCGCCGCATGAACGATGTGGACTTTCCGGTGGCCGACGTGCTGGCGGGCATTGAGGCCGCGCACGCGGCAGGCCTGTCGCACATCAAGGTCAACATGGTGGTCAAGCGCGGCACCAACGACCACGAAATCCTGCCCATGGCACGCCACTTTCGCGGCACAGGCACCACGCTGCGCTTCATCGAATACATGGACGTGGGCGCCACCAACGGCTGGCGCATGGACGAAGTGCTGCCCTCGGCCGAGCTGATCAAACGCCTGCGCGCCGAGCTGCCACTGGTGCAGTTAGACCCCAGCAGCCCCGGCGAAACCGCCGAGCGCTGGGGTTATGCCAATGCACAAGGTCAACACGACCCCGCGCTGGGCGAAGTCGGCGTGATCAGCAGCGTGACCCAGGCCTTTTGCCACGACTGCAACCGCGCGCGGCTGTCCACCGAGGGCAAACTCTACCTGTGCCTGTTTGCCAGCCAATGCTACGACCTGCGCACGCTGCTGCGCGGAGGTGCCAGCGACGAAGCCATTGCCTCGGCCATCGCCCCCATCTGGCAGCAGCGCGCCGACCGCTATTCAGAGCTGCGCAGCAGCCTGCCTGCGGACACCACGCAGGGCGGTGGCCGAAGGGTGGAGATGAGCTACATCGGAGGGTAGCCAACGCGCCTTGCCCCTGCCCTCGGGGCGGTGGCATGCGATACCTGCCTTTGTCGGCAATGCTGCCCAGAACTTCTGAGAACAACCCCAATGATCCAAACCCAAGACATCACAGGCCTCGTCCTCGCAGGTGGACGCGGCTCCCGCATGGGCGGCGTGGACAAAGGCCTGCAAAACTTTCGTGGCCTACCGTTGGCGCTGCACACGCTGATGCGGCTGCAGATGCAGACCGGTGCGAGCATGGTTAACGCCAACCGCAATCTGGCAGCCTATGAGGCGTTTGGCGCGCCCGTGTGGCCTGATGTGCTGAGTGACTATGCGGGCCCGCTCGCAGGCTTCCTGACCGGGCTGGAGCGTTGCGAAACGCCCTGGTTGCTGACGGTGCCATGCGACACGCCCCTGTTCCCACTGGACCTGGCCTCGCGCCTGATGGCCGCGGCCGAGCAGCAAAACGCCGACTTGGCCATGGCGGCTGCGCCCGAGGACGATGGTGCAGGCCACATCACCGTGCGGCCGCAGCCCGTGTTCTGTTTGTTGCGCGTGGACCTGCTCGAAAGCCTGGTGGCCTTCACCCAGGCTGGTGGCCGCAAGATCGACGCCTGGACCGGCCAGCACCACTGCGCCATCGTGCCGTTTGACCAGCCGGGCGACGACCCCAAGGCGTTTTTCAACGCCAACACCTTGGCCGAGCTGCACGCGCTGGAAAGCGCGAGCACGCCGCAGGCTTGATAGCACCCTCACTGCGATGACATCGCATACGCCTGCTACGGTCGCCGGTGCGGTGCAAATCCGTCCTTTGGTGGCCGCAGACGCCGTGGCATACAAAACCCTTCGCGACGAAGCGCTGCGCACTTCGCCCGATGCGTTCACATCCGACTACGAATCCTGTGTGGGCCGGGACGCCAGCGAAAATGTAGCGCGCTTTAGCACCTTGGAATCCGGCCAGTTCTTCCTGGGTGCGTTTGACGACGCAGGCCAACTGCTCGGCTGCCTGGGCTGCGAGCGCGAGCAGCGCATCAAACAACGCCACTGTGCCGTGGTGGTGGGCATGATGGTGGCGCCCCGTGCGCAGCGCCAGGGCATCGGTCAGCAACTGGTGACCGACTGCGTAGAGGCTGCCCGCCGCGTACCTGGGCTGACGCAGCTGGTGCTGACGGTGACGGCATCCAACACCCACGTCGTGCGGCTGTACGAGCAGGCTGGGTTCCGCGCCTGGGGCCTGCTGCCCAACGCCATCGTGGTGGACGGTGTGGGCTTCGACAAGCTGCACATGGTGCGCGTGCTGCACGACTGATTAAAAGCAACTGAACCCCATGAAAACCATTGCCCAGATTGCCGCCGAACTGCAAGGCTACGACCCCCAGGCCCTGAGCGCCGCCGATGTGAACACGTTTCTGGAACGGCTGGTCGATCCTGTCACTGCTACCGAAGAGCTCCCCATATTCGACGCTCTGGGCCGCGTGCTGGCACAGGACGTGGTCTCGCCCATCAGCGTGCCGCCGCACGACAACTCGGCCATGGATGGCTATGCGTTTGCAGGCGCTCAACTGGTGGCAGGCCAGCCCGTCACGCTGCGCGTAGTGGGCACAGCGCTGGCGGGCAAGGCCTGGGCGGGCACTGTGGCGGCGGGAGAGTGCGTAAAGATCATGACCGGCGCCATCATGCCGACGGGGCTGGACACTGTGGTGCCCCAGGAGTTCACCACGGCCGCTGCGGCCGAGGGCCACATCACCATCGCGGCCGATGTGCTCAAGACGGGCGACAACCGCCGCTTCAAGGGTGAAGACATCATGGAAGGCCACGTGGCACTGGCCCGTGGCGAGTTGCTGACGCCCGCCGCTCTGGGCCTGGTCGCCAGCCTGGGGTTGCCCACGGTGACGGTGTTCCGCCGCCTGCGCGTGGCGTATTTCTCCACGGGTGACGAGATCCTGAGCCTGGGCGAGCCCCCACGCGAAGGCGCCGTGTACGACAGCAACCGCTACACCGTGTTCGGCTTGCTCACGCGCCTGGGCGTGGAGGTGATCGACATGGGCGTGGTGCGCGACGAGCCACCATTGCTAGAGGCCGCGTTCCGCAACGCGGCGCAGCGCGCGGACGCCATCATCACCAGCGGCGGCGTGAGCGTGGGCGAGGCTGACCACACCCGCACCATGATGAAAAAACTGGGCGACGTGGCCTTCTGGCGCATCGCCATGCGGCCCGGCCGCCCCATGGCCGTGGGGCGCATTGCCGCCCCAGAAAATCAAGCCAAATTGACCTCTAGCGCTTATCCATCAAGCGCTAGCAGCTATCAAAATGATATCAACTCATCCAACAACGGCGCGGTGTTGTTCGGCCTGCCCGGCAACCCCGTGGCCGTGATGGTGACGTTTCTGGCCTTTGTGCGCCCCGCCCTGCTGCGCATGATGGGCAGCACCCAATCCTCCCCGCCGCTGCTGCGCGCCATCAGTACCGAGGCAATGCGCAAAAAGCCGGGCCGTACCGAATACCAGCGCGGCACCGTCACCACTGCGGCCGACGGCACGCTGCAGGTGCGCACCACCGGCAACCAGGGCTCGGGCGTTCTCAGCTCGATGGTGCAGGCCAACGGGCTCATCGTGCTGCACCACGGGCAAGGCAATGTGGCGGTGGGCGACGCGGTGGATGTGATGGTGTTTGACGGCGTGATCTGACACGGCAATGCGCAGCAGGCTGGTGCATGCCGTCTGCCGCAGGAGTAATCTGAAAAACAACCTTGCTCGCCCACAATCACAAGCGATTCACACAATGCCCTACGCTGCCCAACACCTTGCCCAGCCTCCCTCACGCGATGACGTGGACCGCCTGCCCGGCGCCACCGTCGTCGAATTCGGCACCCCTTGGTGCGGGCACTGCCAGCGCGCACAGCCCCTGATCGAGCAGGCGCTGCAGGACCGTAGCGAGGTGGCACACGTCAAGGTGGAAGACGGACCGGGACAGCGCCTGGGGCGAACCTTTGGCGTCAAGCTCTGGCCGACGCTGGTGTTCATGAAAGACGGCAAAGAGGTGGCGCGACTGGTGCGCCCCCAGGCGCAGCAGGAAGTGCTGGATGCCGTGCAGGCCATCACGGCACCCGCCTGAACCTCTTCACGCCAAACCCTGACAAAAAAAGAAGCCCCGATGGGGCTTCTTTTTTTGCAACCGGCCCGCGTGCTGACACGCGCAGAAGCTATTTGGCGACGTACTCGTGCCCCTGCGGGTGCAGCGGATGCTGAAGCTCTTCCACCGCCACGGTGGTGTTGGCACCGGGCACCACTTTGCGCGCAAACAGCGTGTACATGGTGGGCACCACAAAGATGGTGAGCAAGGTACCCAGCGACATGCCACCCACAATCACCCAGCCGATCTGCATGCGGGTTTCAGCCCCTGCGCCAGAGGCGAGTGCCAGCGGAATAGCGCCCAGCACCATGGCGCCAGTGGTCATCAAAATGGGGCGCAGGCGCTGGGTCGAGGCCTTGACGAGCGCGTCCACCATCTCCATGCCTTGCTCGCGCAGCTGGTTGGTGAACTCCACGATCAAGATGCCGTGTTTGGTGATCAGCCCCACCAGGGTGATGAGGCCGATCTGCGAATACACGTTGATGGAGCCGCCGCTCCATTTCAGCGCGAGCAGCGCGCCAATCATGGACAGCGGGACCGACACCATGATGACCAGCGGGTCGATGAAGCTCTCGAACTGTGCCGCCAGCACCAAAAAGATGAACACCAGCGCCAGCACAAACACGATGCCCAGGGCGCCCTGCGAGCTCTTGAACTCGCGCGAGATGCCGTTCAGGTCGGTGGTGTAGCCGGGCTTGAGCACCTTGGCCGCCGTGGTGTCCATGAAGGTCAGCGCCTCGCCCAGCGAATAGTCCGCCGACAGGTTGGCCGTGATGGTGGCCGAGCGGCGCTGGCCAAAGTGGTTCAGCTCGCGCGGGCTCACGCTCTCGCGCACGTTGACCAGGCTGGACAACGGAATCATCGCGTCGTTGCGGCCCCGCACATAGATGGCGTCGATGTTCTCGGGCGTGGTGCGGCCCCGCGCTGCGGTCTGCACGATCACGTCGTACTGCTCGGCGTCGCGCTTGTAGCGGGTCACGGTGCGGCCGCCCAGCATGGTTTCAATCGCCTTGGCGACCACATCCACACCTACGCCCAGGTCGGCAGCGCGTTCGCGGTTGACCTCGATGCGCAGCTCGGGCTTGTTCAGGCGCAGGTCCACGTCGGGGCCCACGATGCCGGGGTTTTTGGCGATCTCGGTCATGAACGCAGTGGCCACCTGGTTCAGGTTCTCATAGCTGTCCGAGGTCTGGATCACATAGGTCAGCGGCCGCGAGCGAAAGCCCTGCCCCAGCGATGGCGGCGTGATGAGGAAGGCGTTCACGCCAGGCAGGCTGGACACCTTGGGCTGCAGCTCGCGGGCCAGCTCCAGCGTGGTGCGGTCGCGCTTTTCCCAGTCCACGGTGCGGTAGATCACGCTGCCCTGCGCCACGGTGGGGTTGCCGATGTTGGCAAACACACGGTCGAACTCGGGGTAGTCGCGGCCGATTTTTTCCAGTTCCAGCGCATAGCGGTTGGTGTAGTCCAGCGTAGCTCCGTCGGGCGCAGTGACGCTGGCCAAAATGGTGCCCCGGTCTTCCAACGGCGACAGCTCTTGCCGCATGCTGGGGTACACCACCACCAGTGCTGCACCGCTGACGGCCATCACGGCCACCACGATCCAGCGGGCCTGAAATATGGCCCCGCGCACGCCGCCACGCTCGCTGCCTTTGCTTCCTTTGGCCGACCAGCGGGCCGTTACCAGCCAGCGCAGCAGCCGGCCGTAGGCGTTGGACAGCGCAGTCAACCAGCGCTCCATGGAGCGGTCAAACAAATTGGGTGTGGGGTTGTGCTTAAGCAGCAGCGAACACATCATGGGCGACAGCGTCAGCGCCACAAAGCCCGACACCACCACCGCCCCCGCCAGCGCCAGCGCAAACTCCATGAACAAGCGGCCGGTGCGCCCCGGGGTAAAGGCCAGCGGCGCATACACCGCCACCAGGGTCAACGTCATGGCCACGATGGCAAAGCCGATCTCCCGCGCGCCCTTGATTGCGGCAGAAAACGGGTCCAGGCCCTCTTCGATGTGGCGGTAGACGTTCTCCAGCATCACGATGGCATCGTCCACCACGAGGCCAATGGCCAGCACCAGCGCCAACAGCGTGAGCGTGTTGATCGAAAACCCCGCCAGCGACATCAGCGCAAAGCTGCCCACCAGACTGACCGGGATCGTGATGATGGGAATGATGGACGCGCGGAAGGTGCGCAGGAACACAAAAATCACCAGGGCCACCAGCACAACGGCTTCGGCGATGGTGGTGTAGACGCTCTTGATCGAGCGGTCGATAAACAGTGAGTTGTCGTTGGCAATGTCGATGCCGATGTCCTTCGGAAGGTCAGCCTGCAGCGTGGGCAACATCGCGCGCACACCCTGCGACAGCTCCAGCGGGTTGGCGGTGGCCTGGCGGATCACGCCGACCGAGATGGCATCGCGGCCGTTCAGGCGCACGCGGCTGCGGTCGCTGGCGGCCCCTTCTTCGACACGGGCCACGTCCTGGATGCGCACCGGGAAGCCGTTGACGGTGCGAATGACCACATTGGCAAACTGTGCGGGCGTGGACAGGTCGGTCTGCGAGGTCACGCTGAACTCGCGCTGCTGCGATTCGATGCGCCCTGCGGGCAACTCCAGGTTGTTGCGGCGGATGGCGTCTTCGACATCCTGGGTGGTCAGGCGGTAGGCCGCCAAACGCTCGGGATCCAGCCATACACGCATGGCATATTTGCGCTCGCCATAGATGGGCACATCGGCCACGCCGGTCACGGTTTGCAGGCGAGGCTTGACGATGCGGTTGACCAGGTCGTTGATCTCCAGAGGGCTGCGGGTTTCGCTGCTGAAGGCCAGCCACATCACGGGCGATGCGTCGGCCTCGACCTTGGCGATCACGGGTTCGTCCACAGCGTCGGGCAGCCGGTTGCGCACGCGGGCCGTGCGGTCGCGCACCTCGGCGGCGGCGTTGTCGGCGTCTTTCTCCAGGCGAAAGCGCACGCTGATTTGGCTTTGCTCCGCACGGCTGATGGAGGTGATCACGTCCACAGCATCAATGCCCGCAATGGAGTCTTCGAGCGGTTTGGTGACCTGCGACTCGATCACCTCGGCAGACGCGCCCGCGTAGCGCACACTGACGGTGACCACGGGTTCATCGATCTTGGGGTATTCGCGCACCGAAAGTTGCGTGAAACTCACCGCGCCAATCAGCAGCACCAGCAGCGACAGCACGGTGGCGAACACCGGGCGGCGGATCGAAATTTCAGCGAGTTGCATGGCAGTACAGGGGCGTCAGAGGAGAGAACAACGGACTGCAATAGTCATTCATGTGTCATGCCGGTGGCCGCGCAACAGATTGGGCGGCGGGGCGGGTGGCAGGTACCCCAGGAGTGGACCGGCTAGACGTGCCAGCAAGCTGGCAAGGATTGGGGCCGGGCAGCGGGGTGACCATGGCCGCCGCAGGCCGTGCTGGCGGGGCCGCAGATGGAGCTGCGGCAGCTTGAGTTGCTACCGCGCCGGCACCCACAGCTGCGCCACTCGCATCACCATTGGCAGGCGCCACACTATCCGCCACCGGCCCACCGCCCGCAGGGCCCGATGCTGCGCGGGCTGCGGGCCTTGGAGAGTTGCCGCCATTGCTACCGCTCGCGCTGTTGGCACCCAGCTCTACCACCCGCACCACCGTTCCGTCGCGTTGCACGCGTTGCTGGCCCGCAGAAACCACAAGATCGCCGGTGTTCAAACCCTCCACCACTTCGACCAAGCCCGGCAGGCGGGCACCCAGGGTGACGGGGGTGCGCAAGGTCACGCGAGTGCCTGGGTCCTTGCCATCCACAATCTTCAGCGCATAGGGGCTGGCGCCATCGGGCACAACGGCTTCTTCAGGAATCACGCGGGCGTCGGCGCGTTCGGCAAACACGGTGGTCACGCGGGCAAACATGCCAGGGCGCAATTGCATGCGGCGGTTGTCGATGCAACCGCGCACCTCCACCGCACGGCCGTCCGCATCGATCTGCGGGTTGATGGCCTGTATTACTGCGGGGTAGCGCATACCGGGCAGCGCATCAAAAGTCACCTGGGCAGTCTGGCCCGTGCGGACCTTGCTTTGCAGCCGTTCAGGCAGGCGAAAGTCAACGTACACGGCATCGATGTCTTCGACGTTGACAATGTCCGCGCCATCTTTCAGATAGTCACCCACATTCACGCCTCGAATGCCTGCAATGCCATCGAAGGGGGCGAGGATCTTCAGGCGCGACGCCGTGGCCTGCGCCAGCGCAAGTTTGGCCTGCGCCACCTGCATGTTGGCAGCGCTCTCATCCACCGAACGCTGGCTGATGAAGCCTTGGGCCACCAGTTCCTGGTTGCGCTTGTGGTTGGCCTGGGCAATGGACAGCTCTGCCTGGCTCTGCTGCACCTGTGCGAGGGGCAACTGGTCGTCAAACTGCACCAGCATCTGCCCACGTCGCACGCGCTCGCCATCGCGAAAGTTGAGCTGCGTGATGCGGCCGCTCACCTCAGGCCGCAACACCACGCTCTGGCGCGAGCGCAAACTGCCCACAGCCTCCGCATCGTCGCGAAGGGCCATCTGCTTGACGGCCACAGCCTCCACCGCCAGTGGGCGCCCAGCACCACCCCCTTGCTGCCCGCCACGAGCAGCGCCACCTGCAGGGGAGCTGCTGGCGGTAGCCGACGCTTCGGTGCGCGGGGCCTGGCTGGGCTTTTGCAGCCACCAGGCGGCCCCGGATGCGGCAGCGATGCCGATGACAGCGAAAACGATCGTTCTGTTTTTAGACGCCATGGATCAATGAAGTCGGGTGGGGTGGAAAGGCAGTCGACCAATGTATCAGCGTGTGTCGTGTGCCGCTGCAATGCTTGGTAAGACCCCAGGAGCTATGCCTCGGTTACACCTTGGCGCCTCAAAACGCCGGATGCACAAAAAAAGGGCCCCGACAGGGGACCGCCCTGCCGCACGGCCGGGCCGATTGGGTGCAAATTTGCCCTTGCGGTACGCAGCCAAGAGTCTGCGCGGCAGAAGGCATCGAAGCGAAACGCGCGAAAACCGAGGATCGCGTGGTGCTACCGACAAGCCCAGGGTGGGCACCTGGGCGCGGGAGGTAGTACCGCGCGAGACCGGTTTATCGCGCGTTGCAGCCGATGCTCCTTCTGCCGCGCAGACTCCTAGGCCCGACCCAAAGCCTTGTCGACGCCCTTGTTTGCCAACCCGTCGGCGCGCTCATTGCCAGGGTCGCCCGAATGTCCCTTGACCCACCGCCACTCGATACGATGCCCGCCGGTGCTGACCAAAGCATCCAGGCGCTTCCAAAGTTCGACATTCTTGACCGGCTGTTTGGACGCTGTCTGCCACCCGCGGGCTTTCCAGCCGTGAATCCATTCAGTGATGCCCTTGCGCACATATTCGCTGTCAAGGTACAGCGTGACGGCGCACGGCCGCTTGAGGGCCGCCAGCGCCTCGATGACTGCCAGCAGTTCCATGCGGTTGTTGGTGGTGCCCAACTCGCCGCCGAAAAGCTCTTTTTCGATGGGGCCTGACCGCAGCAACACGCCCCAGCCTCCAGGGCCAGGGTTGCCCTTGCAGGCGCCATCGGTGTATATCTCGACCTGATTCAATCTGTGTTCCTGTCAACGAGGTTTGTAAAGTGCTTGAGGACAGCGGCGGGTCTGACGGGGCATGGGCCGCAGCCGTCGCCCCGCCAATGGATCACTGGCCCCTGCGTTTTGTAGATACCGCACCCGCCGTGGGAGCGCGGTTGGCGATGGGCACGGTAGCGGCTGCGCGCTGGCGCTGCGTGCGCCAGCCCGGCTCCATCAGGCGCATGCCATGCACCCGCTTCACCGCCACCAGAAAATATGCGGCCCCGAAAATGGGCCACCATTTTTCTCCCAGCGGGTCCATCCAGCCAAAACGATCAAGCCACTGGGTGCTGCGTACCGCTGGACGATAACAGCCAAACTGGGCTGATTCGACCTCGAAGCTCAAGAGCCTGAGCCAATCGCGCAAGCGGCGGTAGCCAATGAACTCCCCCACGTCGGGCAAATACAGCGTGCCTTTGCCCAGCCGCTGATACACACGGGCGCGCCGCTGGCGCAGGCCCCACAGGCTAGTGGGGTTCAGGCCGCTGATGACCACACGCCCCTCTGGCACCAGCACGCGCTCCACCTCGCGCAGCGCGGCGTGGGGGTCTATGCTCAACTCCAGGGTGTGGGGGAGAACCAGCAGGTCCAGGCTCGCCTCAGGAAACGGCAAGGCCACCGGCTCGGTGAGCAGATCCACCGCCCTGCGTTGCAAGGGGCCGTCGCCGTTACCGGTCTCCAGAAACGCGATGGAGCCATCCACCGCCTCTTGCCCCAAGGCCAGCCACTGGTGGGGCATGCGGTTGGTGCGCAGGCCGTCGAGCAGCGGCATTCCCAGCTGCAGGCTGTGGTAACCAAAGATATCAGCCACCGCCTCGTCGAAGCGCGCCTGCTCCCACGCGAGCAGGTAGCGGCCCGGCGGGGAATCGAACCAGTGGTGCAAACCTATAATTTGATCGCTCATGAACTTGCTGCCACTGCCCGCCTTCTCCGACAACTACATCTGGATGCTGCACAACGGCAGCCAAGCCATTGTTGTAGACCCGGGGGATTCCGCGCCTGTGGTGCAAGCGTTGAAGCGCCTGGACCTCACGTTGCAAGCCATTCTAGTCACGCACCACCACGCAGATCATGTGGGTGGTGTGGACGCCCTGCGGCATGCCACCGGCGCAACGGTTTATGGCCCCGCGCGGGAGAACATCCCGGAGCCGCTGGTGCGCCTTGCCCAAGGTGACACGGTCGAGGTACTGGGCCTGCACTTTTCGGTTTTGGATGTGCCTGGGCACACTGCAGGCCATATCGCGTACTACTGCCCCGAGATGGACGGTGCGCCGCTTTTGTTTTGTGGCGACACGCTTTTTTCGGGTGGCTGTGGTCGGTTGTTTGAGGGCACGCCCGCTCAAATGCTCGACTCGCTGGATCAGCTGTCGGCCCTGCCCGGCGACACGCGGGTGTGCTGCACGCATGAATACACCCTGTCCAACCTGAAATTTGCGCGGGCCGTGGAACCCGGAAACGCCGCATTGCTCCACTACTCCAGCAGTTGCGAAGCGCTGCGTGCGCAGAACCTGCCCACGCTGCCTTCGCAGATGGCGCTGGAGCGTGACATCAACCCCTTCCTGCGTGTGCGCCAGACTGCGGTGGCCCAGGCCGCCCGCGGCTACGACGCGCAGGTGCATCAAGACGACGCAGTGGCGGTACTGGCCGCGCTGCGTCAATGGAAAAACGAGTTTCGATGAAAATTTTGCACATTGCCTGCCTGGCCAGCGCACTATGGCTCACAGGCTGCGCCACCACCGGTCCATCGCAGAGCGACACTGCAAGCACCACGCCTCCCGCGGGCCCCAGCGGCCCGCCGCCCCAAGCTCCCCACACCCCCGTGTATCCCAATGGCCCCCTGCAGCCCATTTCGCTGGCTCGGGCGTCCAGTGGAGAGGTTGCGGCGCTGTCCACCCCCGCCGATCTGTGGGATCGCATCCGTCGCGGCTTTGCGATGCCCGACCTGCAGCATGAACTGGTGGCGGACCGCGAGCAGTGGTACGCCACACGGCCCGATTACATGCAGCGCATGACCGAGCGCTCAAGCAAATACCTGTTCCACATTGTCGAAGAGCTGGAGCGCCGCGGCATGCCGACCGAGCTGGCCCTGCTGCCCTACATTGAAAGCGCGTTCAATCCTCAGGCGGTGTCCAGCGCCAAGGCAGCCGGCATGTGGCAGTTCATGCCCGCCACCGGCACCTACTTTGACCTCAAGCAAAACGCCTTCCGGGACGACCGCCGCGACGTGCTGGCATCCACCCGCGCCGCACTGGACTACCTGCAAAAGCTGCACGGCATGTTCGGCGACTGGCACTTGGCGCTTGCCGCCTACAACTGGGGCGAAGGCAGCGTGGGCCGAGCCATTGCACGCAACCAGAAACTGGGGCTGGGCACCGGCTACACCGAGCTGAACATGCCTGCAGAGACCCGCATGTACGTGCCCAAGCTGCAGGCGGTAAAAAATATCGTGGCCAACCCTGAAGCGTTCAAGACCGAACTGCCGCTGATTGAAAACCACCCGTACTTCCAGACGGTGGACATCACCCACGACATTGATGTGGCGCTTGTAGCCACGCTGGCCGATGTGCGCGAGGCGGATTTTCGTGCACTCAACCCGTCCTTCAACCGCCCTGTGATTTTTGCAGCAGGCACGCCGCAGATCCTGCTGCCGTGGGACAACGCCAAGGTGTTTCAGCGCAACCTGGAAGCGCGCAAAGAAGGGCAATACGCCAGCTGGACGGTCTGGTCCGTACCCTCCACCATGACGGTCGCTGATGCCGCCCAACGCGCGGGCATGAGCGAGACCGATCTGCGCAAGATCAATGACATTCCACCGCGCATGCTGATCAAGGCAGGCTCAGCACTAATGGTGCCGCGGTCCACCACCACACGGCAGGACGTGTCCTCCCATCTGGCTGACAACGGGCAACTGGCTTTTACACCCGAAGTGGTCACGCGCCGCACCACCGTGCGCGCTGGTAAAGGCGAGACGGTCGCCAGCATCGCACGCCGCTACAAGCTGGCAACCGCCAATGTGGCCGACTGGAACGACGTGCGGGCCAACGCAGCCTTCAAGGTGGGACAGCAAGTGGTTGTCTACCTGCCCGTGCGTCAGGCCAGTGCCAATACCCGTCGCGCGGTGTCCCGATCAACGGCTGGCAGCAAACGCCCCGCCGCGTCCGCACGCAAAGGGGGCACGCCCTCCAAGGTGAAGCGGCGCTAATGGGCTTTGCGGGCGCTGCCTTGGGGCTGGCTGCCTACAACCTGAGTGCGCTCATGCCAGCCAAGCCCAGCACGCCCATGATGATGAGATAGATCGCCACAATGAAATTGAGCAACCGCGGCATGATCAAGATGAGAATGCCTGCGATCAAGGAGACGAGCGGGCCGATGCTGAGGTTGAGAGACATAAAGGGATCCTTGTGGAATAGGTGTTTGGGGCGCCAAGGCTAAGGCATCTCGGACGTCAGTCGGCGTAAGCCGTCTTCCCGACACGAAAACAAAGCAAACTGTCCACCCAATGTGTGTACGGGGCTGCCCACCTCAGACGTTGTACTTCTGCCGTGCCTTGCGCACGAACTCATCCGTGAAGGTGCGCGGCAGATCGACCTTGGCATCGGCCATTTCGGGGTGCACACGCGACATCACACGCAATGCGGTGGCGGCACCTTCTTCCGGCATCTGCCCGTTGGTGGAATAGGTTTCGCGCACCCGGCCGAATGCGGCCAGGTAAAGCCCCCGGTCTCCCAGCAGAAAACCAGCGGGCACTGCCTTGACCAGGTCTGCGGGCGCTGCCGTCTGCAACCACTTGAGCGCGTGCACCACCCCGTTGGCCAACGCTTGTGCCTGGGAGGGCTGCTTTTGCACGAAGGCCTGGGGCGCATATAGACAGCTGGCCGGCATGGCGCCACCAAACATCTCCTGCGAGGCCTTGAGCGATCGAAGGTCTCCCACAATGCGCATGTCCGCTTTCTGCTCCAGCAGGGTCATCAGCGGGTCGGCATGGCACAGCGCGTGCACTTGCCCGGCGCGCAACGCGTTCATCGCGGCCGTGCCCGTGCCCACACCCACAAACGACACATCACGGGGACCGATGCCAGCGCGCGCCAGCAGCAGGCTGGCCGCCAGATGGGTGGAAGACCCGACCGATGACACACCCACGCGCCGCCCCACCAGATCACCCAGGTCCTTGTAAGCCGGCAACGCCCGCAACGACACGCCCAGCGCCAGTTGTGGTGCCCGCCCCTGAACCACCAGCGACCGGTACGACTGCCCGCGCACTTGCTGACGGATGGTGTGTTCAAACGCCCCCGAGCACACGTCGGCCACGCCCTCTTGCACGGCCTGAAGCGCCAACGCCCCGGCGGAAAAGTCGCGCACCGTCACATCCAGCCCCTCAGCGCGGAAATAACCCAGCTGATCTGCCAATGCCAAAGGCAGGTGATAGAGCACGCCCTGCCCTCCCACCGCCACCGTGACGCGGCCCAAAGGCGCGACCCCATCCGTCTGTGCCCGCAGTTCGGGCGCGCCAATCGTGACTGCCGTGGCTGCCGACAAGGCAGACACGGTGACAAAGGCACGGCGGCTGAGCAAACGAGAAGTCACGGAATCAAGGGGGAGGAAGATGGGCAACGAAAACGCAATGCTGCATTGCAACAATCGTGCCTCAAAGGCCGAAAACCTGCATCAGGGTGAGCCCCTGCGGGTTTCTACGTATGAGCGTTTTTACGCGCAGGCAACAGCCGACGCGGGTGCGCCGCAGGACTGGCCGAAACCCGCGCTACCGAAGGGCCAGACGTCAACGATAGCCAATAAACAGGATGGCAATGTTGACCAGAAAGGCCCCTGCCCACAGCGCGCTGCGTGCGGTGGGCATGTCTGACACGTACATCAGGATGTAGAAGATGCGCAACATGACATACAAAAATGCCAGGATGTCCAAAAGTGTCTGCCCTGCACCCAGCAGGTGCGCAATGATGACTGCGCCGATAAAAAACGGCAGGGCTTCAAAGCTGTTGGCCTGTGCCGCGTTGGCTCGCGCCTGCCAGTCGGTCTGCTGCGCCATCCAGGCCCGGGGGTTGCGGTTGTCAAAACCGCCCTCTCTGCGCGACTTGCCAATGCTGCCACTTTTGGCCAGCCATGCACAGCAGATGGGCAACAGGGCCGCAATCAGAACGCACCAGTAGGCCACCGTAAACCGAGCAACGTGCATGGTGGTATTCATATTTCAAGCCTTTTAGGGCTCTAGCGCTTGATACACAATCGCTAGCAGCTATTGATTTGAGAGTATTCTAGCCGCAGGCGGTGGACCAACTGCCGGTCTGCGAACGCTTTGCGTGCATCACGATAGCAATCTCACCGCCGATCGACCAGCGCATGGGCAATCGTGCCCAAATCCACGTACTCCAGCTCGCTGCCTACCGGCACGCCACGCGCCAGCCGAGTCACATGCAGCCCCCGGCTCTTGAGCGCCTCGCTGATCACATGGGCCGTCGCTTCGCCCTCGGCATTGAAGTTGGTCGCCAGGATCACCTCCTGCACCGTGCCATCGGTAGCGCGCTCCATCAGCTTGTGCAGACCGATCTCCTTGGGCCCCACCCCGTCCAGCGGACTGAGCCGCCCCATCAACACAAAATACAGCCCTTTGAATGCCCCGGTGCGCTCCAGAGCCGATTGATCGGCCGGTGTCTCGACCACGCACAGGCGCGTGGCGTCGCGATCAGGGTCCAGGCACGTGCTGCACACTTCCGCCTCGGTAAACGTATGGCAGCGCGTGCAGTGGTGCACCGTACCCACCGCCTCCCCCAGTGCCCGAGACAGCGCCAGAGCCCCCTCACGATCATGCTGCAACAGATGAAACGCCATGCGCTGCGCGGACTTCACCCCCACTCCGGGCAAGCGGCGCAGCGCCTGGATCAGAACGTCGAGGGAGTTGGTAGTGGACATGGACAGACTAGAGGCGATGCGCGTGACGTTGTAGGGAGCGGCGGAGCCAGGCTTCGACTAGCTCAGCCCGAACGGATGTAGGGAAGAACAACAGGTGCTCGCCCTCTGCATTCACACCCCACCCTCAAGGGCGTAGCGAGCGGGATGAGCTGCTAGGCGGACGGAGCACAGGAACCGGAACGTACTTCCTGTGCGTGAGGATTCCGAGCACCGCCCAACGACGCAGATCGCCCGCTCGGTAGCCAGCCTCAGAAAGGGAATTTCATGCCGCCGGGGAGGCCTGGCATGCCCTGCGTCAGCTTGCCCATCTTCTCCGCCGAAGTCTCCTCCGCCTTTCGCACAGCCGCGTTGAACGCCGCAGCCACCAGGTCTTCCAGCATGTCCTTGTCTTCAGCCAGCAGGCTGGGGTCGATGGTGATGCGCTTGACGTCGTGCTTGCAGGTCATGACCACCTTCACCAGGCCCGCGCCCGATTCACCTTCGACCTCGACAAAGGCCAGTTCGTCCTGCGCCTTCTTGAGGTTGTCCTGCATCGCCTGGGCTTGCTTCATGAGGCCGGCGAGTTGTCCCTTGTTGAACATTTTGTGGTTCCTTTTCAGTTCTGTTGGTTGGATGAATGGATGAGTCCGATGAATCGACAGATGGATCGATCGAAAACGGATGGGTTCATTGATTGAACCAGCGCGTCATGCAGGCTTGATGCTGCCCGGCACGATTCTCGCGCCGTAGTCGCGCATCAGCGATTGCACAAACGGGTCGTTGTTCACGATTTCTTCGGCGCGGCGCTGGCGCTCGGCAGCCGCAGCGGCATTGCGACGGGCGGGGCTGTCGATGACATGGCCCACCTCCACGCTGATTTGGGTGGCGTGGCCTGCAGCCTCCAGCGCGGAGCGCAGGCGCTCGCGCGCGGTGGGCTGGTTGAGCGACTCACGCTCCACACGCAGCAGCCAGTGGCCCCCATCGCGCGCCACCAGTTGCGATTGCAGGGCCAGCTCACGCACCAGCGCGGTGATCGATTCGGCCGCCACCATCTGCTGCACCGTTGTGTGCCACACATCGCCCTCTTCGGTGGGGGTGTAGCGTGCGGACACAGGTGTGGGCGCAGAGAGCGGCAGCGGCTGCAAACGCTCACCCGGCTCGGGCGACTCGCGCACCGGAATTGCTACATATTCAGGAGCTGCTTGCGCTTTTTGGACAAGCGCTGGACGCTGATTTGATTCATATTTTTCAGCGGTGTGCACCGGCAACGCCATAGCGACTGAGGGGGCAGACACCGCAGTGCCAGGCTCGTCCGAGCCCGGCCACGGGGGCGGTTCGGAACCATCGGAGAATTCAGAAGATTCGGCGGATACGGACGAAGAGTCGTTTTGCGCAGGCGACGGCGCGAGATTGTCCGCTGCCGCTGGCGAAATTGGCGACGGCGGTTGTACTGAGGCCACAGGGGCAGGCGTTGAGACCATCGCAGGACTCGCCACCGTCGCCGGTGCAGCAGCCGGTGCCACCGACATTACGGGCGCCGCAGAAACGACGTGCGTCGGGCCCGAAGACGCCGATTCAGCCCGCGTCAGAGTTTTTTTTTCAGCCGACTCGCCTGGAGGTTTGAAAGCCAGCAGGCGCAGCAGCACCATGGTCAGCGCCGCGTACTCGTCCGGCGCCAGGCCCAGTTCACCGCGCCCGTGCAGGCACAGGCTGTAGAGCAGCTGGGTTTCGTCGGCAGGCATCAGCGCGGCAAGGCGCGCCGTCTCGGCCGCCTCGGAGTCATCTGCATCCACAGCGCCCGCCATCTGGGGCACGGCCTGGAACACAGCCATGCGCTGCAACACGGCGCTCATTTCTTCGAGTGTGGAGGCGGCCGACAGGCCATTGAGGCGCAGCGTGTCCGAGGTTTCCACCACGGTCTTGCCATCGCCCTGGGCCAGCGCATCGATGAGGCGGAACACGTAGGAGCGATCGACCGCACCCAGCATCTGGCGCACGGCGGCTTCCTGCAACTGACCACTGCCAAAGGCAATGGCTTGGTCCGTCAACGACAGCGCATCGCGCATGGAGCCCCGCGCTGCGCGCGAGAGCAGGCGCAGAGAAGCGTCATCGCTCTTAACACCTTCGTAACCGAGAATAAAGTTCAAGTGGGCTAACACCGTCTCTGGCGCCATGGGCCGCAGGTTGAACTGCAGACAGCGGCTGAGCACCGTGACCGGCACCTTCTGCGGGTCGGTCGTGGCCAACACAAACTTGAGGTACTCGGGCGGCTCTTCCAGCGTCTTGAGCATGGCGTTGAACGCCGTGTTCGTGAGCATGTGCACTTCGTCGATCATGAAGACCTTGAAACGGCCCTGCACCGGCTTGTAGACCGCCTGTTCCAACAGGCTTTGCACTTCGTCCACACCCCGGTTCGATGCAGCGTCCAGCTCGGTGTAATCGGGGAATCGACCGCTATCGATGTCCGTGCACGCCGAGCACACGCCACAGGGCGTGGCGGTGATGCCGCCCTGCCCGTCCGGCCCCTGGCAGTTAAGCGATTTGGCCAGAATGCGCGACACCGTCGTCTTGCCCACACCGCGTGTGCCCGTGAACAGGTAGGCATGGTGCAGCCGCTGTGTGTTGAGCGCATTGGTGAGGGCCTGTACCACATGCTCCTGCCCCACCATTTCGGTGAAATTGCGGGGACGGTACTTGCGGGCGAGCACGAGGTAGGACATTCGGCAGATTCTACGGGCTGGGCCGGGTGCCCTTTCTGTGGCACGGTCAACAGCGCTGTTCAGAAAAGTGCGCCCCTATCCGGCGTACAATCGCCGCTGACGGGCCTCCCCGCATGGTGAAGCGGCCAACCGGGTCAGGTGGGGAACCAAGCAGCCCTAACTGTGGAGTCAGTGCCGGGGGTAAGGCTCGTCAACTTCTTCTTTTCTCTCCCTCTCTTTCATTTGCGTTTTTTGCAGATGAATGCCTTGAAGTCAGTTCTCCTGTTTTTTCTTACTTTGGCCGTGCGCCGACCAAGTTGGTGCGTGCGCGCAAGGGCGAGCCCATGCGGTACTACCGCGCCAGAGTCTGAGCCCCCTGAGCCGCTGCGCGGCCCCCCCCCCGAGTGGGAACGCACCCGGTGCACTCGCGTTGGCAGCGCGCCAGTTTTCTGAGTTCTGCAGCAAACACCGAGCCAGGCCGGGCGCGACGGGTCAACCGCCAGTTTGGCGAATCCAGTGCAGTGCACCCTGTCCGGCCACGCGGCCACTGGCCATGGCGGCGGTGAGCAGGTAGCCGCCCGTGGGGGCTTCCCAATCGAGCATTTCGCCTGCGCAGAACACGCCGGGCGCGCCGGAGGCCATGAGGTGGGCATCCAGCGCACCAAATTCCACGCCGCCTGCCGTGCTGATGGCCTCGTCCAGGGGCCGGGTTGCCACCACGGTGATGGGCAACGCCTTGATCGCATGGGCCAGAGCCACGGGGTCGTTCATGCCATTTTTGCCCAGGTGCTCGTACAAGATGCCCGCCTTGATACCGTCAAGCCCCAGGCGGCTTTTGAGGTGGCTGGACAGCGACCGGGACCCGCGTGGATGGCGCACTTCCACCAGCACGCGTTCAGGGCTGTGGTCAGGTAGCAGATCCAAATGGAACGTGGCGTGGCCGTGTGCTTCTACCTCGTCGCGCAACAGGTGCGAAGCGGCGTACACCAGACTGCCCTCCACGCCCGAGGCCGTCGCCACAAATTCGCCCCGGCGGCTGAACGCATGGCCCTGGCTGTCCGTAAAGCTCAGCGCCACCGTTTTGAACGGCTGGCCTGCAAAACGCTCTGCAAAGTGCGGCGTCCAGCCTACGGCGGGCGTCGGTGAGCGGCCGATCAGCTCTTGCAAAAACGCACGGCGGGTTTCGCCCACGGGCGCATCTGAGCGCAACACATCAAAGCCGCAATTGGCCGGGCGCAGCGGCGCCACGGCAACGCCGCGCTCTGCTAGCAACGGCACCCAGGCGCCATCGGACCCCAGGCGCGCCCAGCTGCCTCCACCCAGCGCCAGCACCACCGCCTTGGCCGTGACTTGCACCTCGCCGGCCGGGGCAGATAACCGCAGCGTGCCGTCGTCACCCCAGCCCAGCCAGCGGTGGCGCATATGAAACTGAACCCCTTGCGCGCGCAACCGCTGCAGCCAGGCGCGCAGCAGGGGCGCCGCCTTCAGGTCGGCAGGGAACACGCGGCCTGATGTGCCCACAAAGGTCTCCACCCCCAGTGCTTGGGCCCAGGCGCGGATTTCCGGCCCGCCAAACGCCTGAATCAAAGGCTCGACGTGCGCTTGGCGCCCGGCGTAGCGGCTGGCAAACGGCTCGTGCGCCTCTGAGTGCGTGAGGTTGAGCCCACCCTTGCCTGCCAACAGAAACTTGCGGCCAATGGATGGCATGGCGTCAAACAGATGTACCGACGCACCCCCTTGAGCCAGCACCTCGGCCGCCATCAGCCCGGCAGGGCCCCCGCCGACGATGGCGACATCGCAGTGCACAGGGGTGGCAGCGTCGGTGGCTGGCGAAAGGGGTGTTGTCATGGAAAACCTTTGAATCGATCGAGAACGCCCAGGCGTTCAGAACAGCGAGCACTGGACAGAGCCCGGAGAGGGGTCGCCGGGTGCGCCGTCAGTGGAGGGAGCAGCCGTTGGCGCCTGCGTGGATACGGGTGCGGAAACAAATGTGGCCGCAGTTGCAGCCGGAGCGGGGGCGAGAGTATGCCGCACGGCGCCCGCCGCCAAAGCTCCATCAACGGCGGCTGCGCCGTCAGGCACGTGCACCATGCGCCCATCGCCGGTTAAAAACGCCGCCCACACGCGTTCACCAGGCGCCTGCCCTTGCACTGCGTCGCGGTAGCGCTGTAGTTGGGCCATCAAAACGGGCTGGCGCTCGGGCTCGGCGGCGCTTTTGTAGTCGAGCACCCACCAACCCGCGCGCTCGGGCGGCTGGCGGCAATGCACCAGGCGGTCGATGCGCAGGCTCTGGCCCTGGTAACGCAGCGGGGCTTCGTTGATGGCGGTGTCCACCACGCTGGCATCCCAGGCCCAGGCGCCCTCGCCCGCCAGAATGCGCTGCGCGGTCTGGGCCGCAACCCGCGCGGCGCCCACGGTGCTGTCAAAGTCCTGCGCCAGCCGCGCGATGCGGGCCGCGGACCAGCCCTGGGCGCGCAGGTCAGCCAGCGGCGCTCCTGCCACACCGGCTTGCTCCAGCAACTGGTGCATGGCTTCGCCCAGGCGCGATGCAGGGGTGGACACAGAAGAAGGATCGGCCGCATCTGCGCCCTCGGCCACCTCGCGCGGTGGCGTACGCAGTTCGGCCGGGAGCATGGGCAGCTCGGCCAACGTGAAATGGTCGTGCGCACGGATTGGTGTATCTCCAACCACACTGCCCCCGCTCACAGCAGGTTCGACCGGACCTTCCGCATCCGCTAACAACGGCGCCATCCGGTTCCACCAGCTGCCCGGCGCCGACACACTGGGCAACACCGACGACAGCGCCAGGCAGTGTTTGGCGCGTGTCATGGCCACGTAGAGCATGTTGAGTTCTTCGCGCTGGCGGGCCTGCTGCTCGGCGGCCAGGGCGGCTTCAGCGCTGGGGGGCGGGCTGCTTTCGCTGGCCAAAAAGACAAAACCTGCGGGCTCGGTCCTTTCGCCGGGCCAGTCCACCAGCACGCCCATGGTCTCGGCCTTTTGCGGGCGGGTGTCGGTGTCGAGCAGCAGCACGCAGCGCGCCTCCAGCCCCTTGGCGCCGTGCACGGTGAGCAGGCGCACCGCCTGCGCGTCCACCCGGCCGGGCGCGCGCACGCCGCCCTTTTTCATGGCGCGCACAAAGGCATAGGGCGTAAGGTAGCGGCCACCGTCGTGCTGCAGCGCGGCGGACAGCAGCGCGCGCAGATTGGCCAGCACCGCCAACCGCTGGGTGGCGGGGGCTGCAGCTGCAAAGCGGGCCAACACGTCGCCGTGCTGGTAGATGGCGTGCAGCGCATCATGCGGCGGCAAGGTGTCCACCCACGCCTTATATTGAGCCAAATTGGCACCTAGCGCTTGTGTATCAAGCGCTAGCAGCTCACTTTTTTGAAGCAAATCAAACCAGCTGGTGCCCGCGTACTCTGGCCGACGGCGCAGCGCGGCCAGCGCCACCAACGCCTCATCGCCCAGGCCGAACAGCGGCGACTTGAGCGCGCGCGCCAGCGACAGGTCGTGCTCGGTGGACACCAGCGCGTCGAGTAGCGCCACCACGTCCTGCACCTCGGGTGCATCGAACAGGTCGGCCTTTTCGGGTTGAACACAGGGCAGGTGCAAGGCGCGCAGTGCGTCTTGCATGGCGGCGAGCCGGTCGCGCTTGCGGGCCAGCACCAGCACTTCGTTGGGCGGCGTGCCTTGCGCAATTTGCGTGGCCACCCAGGCGGCGGCCTGCGCGCACTCGCGCATGCGCTGGGTTTCTTCGGCCTCGTGGCGGGGCTCGGTCAGGCTGTCGCGCCAAGCAAACGGGTCGGTGCCGCCACCATTGCTATCACCGTCTGGCGGCAAGATTGCGGGCAGGCGCAGCAGCACGCCGGGGTCTTTCGATTCGGTGGTGTGGTCTCGAAATCCGCTCGTTTCGTGCTGCGCCTGCGCGGTGCCCATGACATGGTTCACGGCGGCGATCACCCCCGTGGCGTTGCGGCGCGTGTGGTCGCAGCTGAGCAGGTCGCCGCCGAGACCATTGCGCACAAAGGCCTGCGCGGCGATGAACACCTGCGGCTCGGCGCGGCGAAAGCGATAGATGCTCTGCTTGGGGTCGCCCACGATGAACACGCTGGGCGCGGCCGACCCACCGCCCGAGCCCGCATAGCCCGACAGCCAGGCATGCAGCGCCTGCCACTGCAGCGGGTTGGTGTCCTGGAACTCATCGACCAACAGGTGGCGGATGCGCGCATCCAGGCGCTCCTGCACCCAGCCCGACAGGACCGGGTCCGCCAGCATCACCAGCGCCGTGCGCTCCACGTCGTTCATGTCCACCCAGCCGTGCTGCTGCTTGACGGCGGCAAATTCTGCAATGAGGCAACGCGCCAGCCGGGCCATGCGCTGCTGATGCTGCCAGGCGTCGTGCTGGCGGCGGGCGGCGAGCAAACGCTGCAGTTCGGGCTCGGCCTCCTGCGCGGCGGCAAACTTTTCGAGGTTTTTCGAGAGCCGGTCTTCCTTGGCGACGAACATGGCTCTGCGCAGCGAGTCCAGGCGCTGGTTCAGGTCGCAGCAAGCCAGCGCATCGATGATGGCGTCGGCGGCCTTTTGCGGCGTCTTGTTGGCCTCAGACCCCAAGGCCTTGGCGCGGGCCAGCCACCGTTGGTTGCATGCGTCTCCCTGCAGCGCGTCGGCAGGTTCGTTGAAAGCGGCCAACTCCGGGTACTGCACCTGAAACGGCGGCACCGACGCATCGACCACGCCCGCTGCGTCGGCCAGGTCAAACTCGACCCGTTTAGCCAGCGCCGCCGTAAGCGCCTTGTGCGTCTGAAACCGCCCATGGCGCGCCACCACGGCCTCGTAGTCAGCCCGCAGGCTGGCGCTGGTGGCAACCGCCTGCAGAAAAGGCCCCCACACCTCGCGCACGGCCTCGGCATCGTCTTCGAGCAGCTCAAAATTGGCGGGCAAACCCTGCGCCTGCAGCAGCGCCAGCGGGGCGGTGCCCAGCAGCGCGGCAAACCAGCTGTGGAAGGTGCGGATTTGCACCGGGCGGCCGCTGACCAGCATCTGGCGATATAAATTTTGTAGCACCTCGCGCTTATCCAGAGCGCGCTGGGGGCTTATTCCCCTTGAAACCAGCTCGCGCGTCAAGTCGTCCAGCGGCGCATCGGCAAAGGCCTCCAGCCATTCCTGCAGACGCTGGCGCATTTCGCCTGCGGCCTTCTTGGTGAAGGTGATGGCCAGGATCTCGTGCGGCGCAGCGCCGTCCAGCAGCGCCCGCAGCATGCGCGAGACCAGCATCCAGGTCTTGCCTGCACCCGCGCAGGCCTCCACGGCCACGCTGCGTGCGGGGTCGCAGGCAATGGCGTAGAACGCCTCGCGCGAAACGGGGTGGCCGTTGTGTTCGTAGGCGGCTTGTTCAGTCATTGTCATGATCCACTGCGCCCTGTCCGCCAGCGATCTTTAAAACCGGCGCGCGTCCAAGCGAGAGCCGCCGCGCAAGGGCCGCCCCGCCGCGCTGGCGTCGTCCCCCCTCCCGGCGCAGCCGAGAGAGGGGGGAAGCCGCGAGGCGGCTCAGGGGGGTGTTCCTATTCATTTCCAGAAGTCTTTTCGGCACAGGCCGCGCGCGGCGCAGTAGTCGCACACCGCGCCCTCGCCCAGTGCGGGCAGCGGTGCACCTGCAGCGATGCGTTCGAAGTCGTGCTGGATGCCATCCACCAGCAAGTCGCGCAGATGCACCACCTCCTCCTGTTCGTGCATTTGCGTTTCGCCCCGCTCGCCAACGTTTACGTAGGCGGCCCGCAGCGTTTCGTGGCTCAACAAGGCGGCGTAAAACGCAAGCTGGGTGTCTTCGGCGCCGGCGCCAATGCGCTTGCGGGTGACAGTGTCGTTCTCGGTCTTGTAGTCGATGACCAGGGGTGTGGGCTCTCCGGAGGATGAGACGGCATCAATGCGGTCGATGGTGCCCACCAGTTGCAACGCACCCAGCGGCTGGCTGGTCTGCACCTCGGCCTGCCGGAAGTGGCCTCCGGCCTGCTCATGCTGCACAAGCCAGCGCAGATAGCCATCCCGCACCTGGGGCCAGCCTGCGGCGAACGGCAAGAAGTCGCCGTCGCCCAGGCCTTGCTCCAGGGTGACGGCCTGTGCGGCGGTGTCCATGCGCTCAATGCGCTGGGCTGCGTCGTCCGTGGGGTTGGTCAGCAAAGCCTCATGAAAATGCTGAAGCACCGCGTGCAGCCAGTTGCCGAAGTCGCGCTTGTCCACTTCAGCGGCCAGCTCGTCGGCCTCTTGCAGGCCGAGCTGGCGGAGCGCAAAAAATCGATACGGGCAGTGGCGCAGGTCCGAGTACGCGGTGGACGAAAGGCGCACCACCGGCAGCGCGCTGCCATCGGGCAAGGGCCGCGCGGTGGGCTTGGCGGCCACGGTGCGTGCGCTGCGGTCGTCTGCGCCCTGGCTGCCTGTTCCGTCAAGGTGCAGCGCCAGCACCAACGGGCTGGCCAGCAAGGGCTCGCCGCCCTCGTCGCCCGTGCGCCAAAGCACGTCCACGGCGGGTGTCTGCAGGGCGTGTTGCCAGGCGGCGCGCTGCGCCATCTCCAGCAATTCGCGCGTGGGCAGGCCCCAGGCCAGACGCTGCGCCTGGGTCCAGTCGCCCACGGGTTCGGGCGAAGGCTGCAGGCGCTTTTCATCGCAGCCAGGAAGCACCAACGCGGCAAACGGGCGGGCCAGCAACTGGGGCATGGGGAGAACGATGACCGGCGCATCGCCCAGCTGCGTAGGGACATAGCGTGCGGCTTCCAGCACTTCGTTGGCCCACCGGGTGAATTCGGCCAGTGACATGCGGCGGCCTGCGCTGTCCCAGGCTTCAATTTCTGCCTCGTGGCCCTCCTGCAGGCGCAATGCAGCAACCACGCGGGCACCAGCGGCGTCGGTTGCGAGCGCTGGCCATTGTCCGTTGGCCTCCAGCAAGCCGCGTAGGGCCTGGAGCCACTGCGGCAGCGGGCGCCGTGCACGCATGCCTTCGCGCCAGTCCTGTACCTGGACCACACAGGCGGCCAACGCGGGTTTGTCCGCCCAGTCGCGCTCGGCAGCGGTGGACCAGGTGGCGATAGACGTCCTACGCAAAACACGCTCCAGCGACTGGACCGTGGCAGTCTCCATGGCGGGCGTCTGTTTGATCCAGTCCAGCACCTCGTCGGCCGACGCATTCCACGCGCAGGCCTTGAGTGCGGTCATCAACTGCGCGGCCGCCCGGGTCGTCGACAAGGTCCAGCCGTTTTCATCGCGCACCGCGACACCGCAGCTTGCCAGGTGCGCACTGATGCGGCGCGTGAGGGCACGGTCGTTGGCCGCCAGCGCCACGGGAACGCGGCCCGCCATCACATGCGCCATGACGCAGGCGGCAGCGCGCTGGGCCTCGTCTTCCGCGTCCTGGGCGGCATGCAGCGCTATCTGGGCGGAAGCGTGGCCCAAGGTGGCTGCGGCTGAAAGCGACAGCACTGTGGCCTTGTCGCCCCAGTGGGCCTGAAGTGCCTGGGCCAGCGGGTCTTGCTGAAAACCCTGCAAAACCACCAGTGCGTCTACCGACTGGCACACCCCCGGCTCGAACAGCACGTCAGTGGCATGGCGCGAAGCCAGGGCCCATTCCAGCGCGATGCGTGACACCACCGCCTCAAAGCGCAGTGCAGAGCCGTCATCGGCTTCTGGCAGAAGGGACCGGGCTTGTGCGCCCCAGGCCGCGCGCGCGTTGGGCGCCACGGCGGCCACCACAGCCACCAGCTGCGTTGCGGCCTCCTGGAGCGACGCAGCCAGCAGGTCGCGCTCGGCCGTCAGGCCTGCGCGGTCAAGCAATGCGCGCGCTGTGAGGGTGTCACGCGCCACATCGCCCGCCAGGTCGTCACCTTGCGGCACAAAGACTGCCAATTGTCGGGCCCAGTTGCGGGTGGTTTCAAAACGGGGGGCAAACCCATCTGCATGGTGCAATGCCCAATACCGCTGAGCCCAAGGCATGAGCTGGGCATATGGTACGAGAACCACAGTACGGGCCGGGTGCGCGCGCTTGTCCCGCATGTGCCGGTCTGCTTGGGTCAGAACTTGCGTCCACAAAGCCGCGCACTCATCGCCTTTCGCTATGACTGTCATAGCGTCGCAAGGCCCGGCCACACCGGTGAACGTGGGATTGGTTTCTGTCACAATGCCCAGACTTTAAACGTACACCGGTCACAACCCGATCAAAATCAAGGAATCCGCCATGGCCAGCGAACTCATCAAACATGTCTCTGACGCCAGCTTTGAAGCCGACGTGCTCCAACCCGGCTCCGCCGTGCTGGTGGACTATTGGGCCGAATGGTGCGGCCCCTGCAAAATGATTGCCCCTATCCTGGACGAAGTGGCAGGCACCTACCAGGGCAAGCTGCAAATCGCCAAGATGAATGTGGACGAAAACCGCGAGATCCCCGCCAAGTTCGGCATCCGCGGCATCCCCACGCTGATGCTGTTCAAGGACGGTCAGCTGGCCGCCACCAAGGTCGGCGCTATGAGCAAGGCGCAACTGACCGCATTCATCGATCAGCAACTGGCCTGATTGATCCACACCGCCAACCCCGCGCCTGCCCATGCACGCGGGGTTGTTGATTTGCACGACAGTCATTTAAGCGCCAGACACAGACCGAATTCGGATTCCGTGAATCTCCCGCTTTTTTTCCTGTCATAATTCTTTTAGATCACCGGCCTGCATGCATTGGCAGCCGGACCGAGATCCCCGGCGAGCCAGACCTGCAAACAGCAGCCCATCTGGCAACAGCCCTCCTCCCCCAAGATTCATACCAGCTCCGCCAAGGAGTCATTCCATGCACTTAAACGAACTCAAGGCACTGCACGTGTCTGAAGTCCTGAAGCAAGCCGAAGAACTCGAAATCGAAAATACCGGCCGCATGCGCAAGCAGGAGCTGATGTTTGCGATCATCAAGAAGCGGGCCAAGACCGGGGAACAAATCATTGCCGATGGCGTGCTGGAAATTTTGCCCGACGGTTTCGGCTTCCTGCGCAGCCCGGACACGAGCTTTACCGCCAGCACGGACGACATCTACATCAGCCCGAGCCAGGTGCGCCGTTTCAATCTGCACACCGGCGACATGATCGAAGGTGAAGTCCGCACACCCAAAGATGGTGAGCGCTACTTCGCCCTGAACAAGCTCGACTCCGTCAACGGCGGCCCGCCGGAGCAGAACAAGCACAAGGTGATGTTCGAGAACCTGACGCCCCTGTTCCCCAAGGAACAGATGAAGCTGGAGCGCGACTTCAAGGGCGAAGAAAACATCACAGGCCGCATCATCGACATCATTGCGCCCATCGGCCGTGGCCAGCGCGCGCTGATCGTCGCCCCGCCCAAGAGCGGCAAGACGGTGATGATGCAGCACATCGCCCACGCCATCACGGCCAACAACCCCGACGTGCACCTGATGGTGCTGCTGGTGGACGAGCGCCCTGAAGAAGTGACCGAAATGCAGCGCACGGTGAAGGGCGAGATCATCGCCTCCACCTTCGACGAGCCCGCCGCCCGCCACGTGCACGTGGCCGAGATGGTGATCGAGCGCGCCAAGCGCCTGGTCGAGCTGAAGAAGGACGTGGTCATCCTGCTGGACTCCATCACCCGCCTGGCGCGCGCCTACAACAACGTCGTGCCCTCCAGCGGCAAGGTGCTTTCGGGCGGTGTGGACGCCGCCGCACTGCAGCGCCCCAAGCGCTTCTTCGGCGCCGCGCGCAAGGTCGAAGAAGGTGGCTCGCTCACCATCATCGCCACCGCGTTGGTCGACACCGGCAGCCGCATGGACGAAGTGATCTTTGAAGAGTTCAAGGGCACTGGCAACTGCGAAATCCACCTGAACCGCCGCCTGTACGAAAAGCGCGTGTTCCCCGCCATCGAGCTCAACAAGAGCGGCACGCGCCGCGAAGAGCTGCTGCTGGCGCCCGAGATCCTGCAAAAGACCCGCATCCTGCGCCAGTTCATGTACAACATGGACGAGATCGAGTCGATGGAGCTGATGATCAAGAACATGAAGGCCACCAAGACCAATGTGGACTTCTTTGACATGATGCGAAGAGGAGGGTGACAACCCCCTGAGGCGCTTTCGCGCCTTCCCCCTTCTCTCGAATTGCTACGCAATTCGGAAAGGGGGACACCGCCAGCGCGGCGGGGCGGCCCTTGCGCGGCGATTCTGGCCAAGGCCTTGCCGGTTTCAGCCGTTACGGGCCGTCGCGAAAATGCCATCAGACCGCCTGTGCAATAATAGAGGGCTTTTTCTGCGGAAAGTACGTTGGATGTTCCACGGCGCAAAGGTTGCTCCGGGTTCAGCGCGGCTCCCGCACTTGACAAGGATTGATCATGAAAGAAGGCATTCACCCCAACTACCGCGAAGTTCTGTTCTCGGACCTGTCCAACGGCTTCAAGTTTGTGACTCGTTCGTGCGTGAACACGAAGGAAATGGAAACGTTCGAAGGCAAGGAATATCCGCTGTTCAAGCTGGATACGTCTTCTGAATCGCACCCCTTCTACACCGGTACGCAAAAGTCGGTGGACAACATGGGTGGCCGCGTGGAACGCTTCCGCAACCGTTTCGGCAAGACCGCAGCGAAGTAATTCGCCCTTGCGCTCCCGCCAAAAAGGCAGCCCGGGCAACCGTGCTGCCTTTTTCTTTGTTTTTGCCCTTATTCTCGGTGGCTCTGCTTTTGCTGCTGCCACTGACGCGTGACTCCACCGACCCCTGCCATCGTTACCCAAAATGCCGTCAGCCCCCTTCCGCGCTGGGCGTTGCTGCTTTTGTGTATTGCGTACATCGTGCCGGGTTTCATAGGCCGCGACCCTTGGAAGAGCGCCGACATCACGGCGTTTGGCTACATGCTGGAACTGGCGCAAGGGCGCACGCCATGGCTGCATCCGCTGCTGGGCGGCATGGCGCCAGAAACCGAAGGCCTGTTGCCGTACTGGCTTGGTGCATGGGCTATTCAGATCGCTCCGCAATGGCTGTCCCCTGAGTTGGCGGTGCGCATTCCCTTTGCTGCGCTGCTGGCCGTCACCCTGGCTGCTACGTGGTACGGCGTCTACTACCTGGCGCGCAGCCCAGGCGCTCAACCCGTGGCTTTTGCCTTTGGCGGTGAAGCCAATGCCCCGGACTATGCCCGCGCCATTGCTGATGGCGGATTGCTGGCGTTGATTGCATGCCTAGGGCTCGCGCAGCTGTCGCACGAGGTGACCAGCTACCTGGTGCAGTTGAGTTGCACCGCGCTGACCTTCTTTGCCATCGCGGCCATGCCGCATCGCTCGGTGGCGCCCGCGGTGGCATTGGTTGCTGGCATGGTTGGGTTGACGTTGGCTGGCGCACCTGCTCTGGCTGCCTTGTTGGGTGTGGGCAGCATTGCCGTGGTGGTTTTTGCCCCAGGCAGTTACGCCGACCGGCGCCTGCCCTGGGTGCTTTTCCTGGTGGTCGTGGTTGCAGCGGCGGCGCTGATCGCCTGGAGCCTGGACCTGTGGCGCTGGCGGATCGTTGCGGGGGATGCTGGTGGCAAGGAATGGCAGAGCCTCGCCCGATTGCTGCTGTGGTTTGGCTGGCCCGCCTGGCCCTTGGCGCTGTGGACCTTATGGCGCTGGCGCAACCAGATCGTCAGCCGTCCTGGCCACCGGCATTTGCTACTGCCACTATGGTTCTCGGCAGTGTCCATTGCCGCAACCATCACCACGCTGCCCGCAGACCGGGCGCTGTTGCTGGGCTTGCCTGCGATGGCGGCTTTAGCGGCGTTTGCGCTTCCCACCCTGCGCCGCAGCGTGGGGGCGTTGATCGACTGGTTCACTCTGCTGTTTTTCACGGCGTCCGCCATTGCCATCTGGGTGATCTGGATTGCAATGCAGACCGGGTTTCCTGCCAAACCCGCCGCCAACGTGGTCAAGCTGGCCCCGGGTTTCATCCCACAATTTTCGGCTGTGGCTCTGGTCATCGCACTGGCGGCCACAGTGGGCTGGGGTGGCCTGGTGTGGTGGCGTGCGTCCCGCGACCGGGCTCCCATCTGGAAGAGCCTGGTACTACCTGCAGGGGGCGCTGCGCTGGGCTGGCTGTTGCTGATGACACTGTGGCTGCCGCTGCTGGACTTTGCCCGCAGCTACGGGCCGCAGGTGGGCAGCGTCATGGCCGTTATGGGCCCGTCACCGGGTTGCGTTCAAACGGTGGGCTTGAGCCGCCCACAGGTGGCAGCACTGCAGTACCACGGCGCGCTGACTCTGGAGCGGGCCGGCCTGCAGGACGAATGCGATTGGTTGATCGCCGACATTGCCTCATGGCCTGCTTCTGAGCGCATGGTCAACGCCGGTTTGTGGAAACTGAAGGCGACCCTTCCCCGCCCCACCGACAAGAACGACCACCTTCTGGTGTTCCGCCGCGCATCGGCACCTGAACGCTGATGACGAACGCAGCCAGCAATGGCCGGTATGCGTCACGGGGCGATGTAACGCTGATTGACCGCGCGACTTCACCCCCTCAACCCTTTGTGCTACGCGCGCATAGCGTTCAAGGCGCTCATCCGGCGCAAAAATTCAAGTGTTTTTGGCTGCTAGCGCTTATTGGATAAGCGCTAGCAGCTATCATTTTTGAAAAAATGGTGAAAAGACATTCGCTGCAGCCCGGCTACCGCAGCACCGCCTGCGCGGCTACAAGGCTTGCACCTGGCAGAACAAAGCCACGCAGCCGGTTCGCCGGGAAAGTGACTGAAAACACCGACCCCTTGCCCAGTGCGCTGGTGATGTCCAAAGTGGCCCCATGGCGTTGTAGCACATGTTTGACGATGGCCAGCCCCAGACCCGTGCCCCCCGTCTCGCGCGAGCGGCTGCGGTCCACGCGATAAAAACGCTCGGTTAACCGTGGAATATGTTCGGGGGCAATGCCAGGACCTGTGTCCTGCACCGAGAAAACGGCGCTGCCATCCTCCTTGCGCAGCCATTCCACCGCGATGGAGCCGCCGGCGGGCGTGTACCGCACGGCGTTGCTGATGAGGTTGGAGAGTGCGCTTTGCAGCTCAGTCGGCACACCCGCAATCTCTCCCTCTGTCCGCAGAAAGTCCTGCGGTGGGAACCGCAACACGTGCGAGTGCTGCTGGTTCTGTGTGAGAAGCGACGACAGCGCGCGGCCCTCTTCTTCGCAACGCACCAGCAGCGCTTGTACAGGGGTCCATTCGGCCATGCCGGGCGGCGGACTACCCTCCAGGCGAGACAGGGTCAGCAGGTCTTGTACAACGCTCTGCATGCGCAGGGCCTGCTGGGCCATCATGCCCAGGTAGCGCGCGCGTTCTTCGGCGGTCAGCGGCAGCGTCTGCAGCGTCTCGACAAACCCGGTCAGCACGGTCAGCGGCGTGCGGATTTCGTGCGACACATTGGCGACGAAATCACGGCGCATCGCATCGGCCTGCTCGAGTGCAGTCACGTCGCGCGAGAGCAGCAAAGTGCGGCCATCGCCATAAGGATGCAGGTGGACCGAGATTCGCACCGGCCGCGATGGTGTGCTGAAGCGCCCTTCCAGCACCACATCACGTCCAAAATCCTGACCCGAAAAATACGCGGTGAACTCCGGGTCGCGCACCAGGTTGCCAATCGACTGCATGACATCGCGCTGGGCATCAAAGCCAAACTGGTTGGCTGCCATCTGGTTGCACCACTCGATGCGGCCTTGTGCGTCCAGCAACACCACGCCGTTAGGCGTGGCTTGCAGCGCGGCCAGGATCTCCTGCAGCCGGTCCTGGTTGTCGCGGATCTGTACCTCCTGCCTGCGCAGAAGGCGCCGCGCGCGGTCCGCCGCCTCGCCCCAGATCCCGCGCATGGAAGGGACCTCGGACAGGTCGCCCGTGCGCAGCCAGCGCAGCACGCGCGCACCGCGCAGCAAATCCCATACAAACCAGGCCCACGCAGCCAAGGCGGCGCCCAAGGCTGCGCCCCAGGGCCCGCCCTGCCACAAGCCCACGCCCCCGCCCGCGATCTGCCACAGCAGAAAATACGTAATACGCCACAGCATGCAGTCAGCAAAGCCTTCTCAGAAAACCAGGGGGGAGATCGAAGCCCCCCATTAAAACCATCAGGCTTGCCGCCATCAGGCCTGCAACTGCACCTGGGGTTGGGCCGTCAGCCGGTAGCCCGCGCCCCGCACGGTTTCCACCATGACCGACGCAGCGCCCAGCGCTTCGCGCAGACGCTTGACATGAACATCCACCGTACGTTCTTCAATGAAGACGTGGTCTCCCCACACCTTGTCAAGCAACTGCGAGCGGCTGTGTACGCGTTCGGCGTGCTTCATCAAGAAATGCAGCAGCTTGAACTCGGTCGGACCCACCTTCAGCGGTTGTCCCTGGTAGGTCACCCGGTAGGTTGCTGCATCCAGCACAAGCTCTGCAATGGTGACGCTGTCGCTCACCTGCTCTGGCGCACGGCGCCGCAGTACCGCACGGATGCGGGCCAGCAGCTCTTGCGTGGAAAAAGGCTTGGTGATGTAGTCATCGGCGCCCGCATCCAGCCCTGCAATTTTGTCGGGCTCATCACCCCGGGCAGTGAGCATCAGGATAGGAATGGGCTTGGTACGGCTGTCGGCACGCCATTTGCGGGCCAGCGACAAACCGCTTTGCCCGGGCAGCATCCAGTCCAGCAGGATGACGTCGGGCAGTACGGCGTCCAGCTCACGCTGGGCCGAGTCACCGTCTTCCGCCCAGAAGGGCTGGAATCCGTTGTGTCGCAAATTGACAGCTATCAGCTCGGCAATTGCGGGTTCGTCCTCGACGATCAGGACGCGTGGGAGCTTTCTCATAGTGGTGCCAAAGCCCTTTCGCTTACAAGACCGCTGACTCGATCTCGTCCAGGGCAGTGTGGCGCACATCCTTGCCCTTGACCAGATAGATGATCAGCTCCGCCACATTCTTGGAATGGTCGCCGATGCGCTCAATCGCCTTGGCCAGGAACAGAAGATCCAGGCTGGGTGAAATGGTGCGCGGATCTTCCATCATGTACGTGACGAGCTTGCGCACGAACCCGTCAAATTCCTTGTCGATGAGGTCGTCCTCCTTGAGGATGTCCACCGCCATCTTGGTGTCGAGCCGCGCAAAAGCGTCCAGCGCTTTGCGCAGCAGCCCGGAAGCGAGCTCGGCAGCCACACGCAGGTCGCTGGATGGCAACGACCGCGGTGCTCCGCTTTCGATGATGGAACGCACCATGCGAGCCATCTTGTTGGCCTCGTCGCCCATGCGCTCCAGGTTGGCCGTAGCCTTGGAAAACGCCAGCAACAGGCGCAGGTCGCGCGCGGTGGGTTGCCTGCGGGCAATGATCGATGACAGCTCCTGGTCGATCTCGACCTCCATCGCATTCACGCGGGTCTCAATGGACGCCACGGTCTCGACAGCCTCCAGGCTGAACTGGGACAGCGCATACACGGCTTGCCGAATCTGCGACTCCACCAGACCACCCATCTCCATGACGCGAGCGGAGACGCTGTTGAGTTCGCTGTCGAACTGTGACGAAAGATGTTTATCGGGCATCTGCTGTCTCCTTAGCCGAAACGGCCGGTAATGTAGTCTTCAGTTTCCTTGCGCTCGGGCTTGAAGAAGATCTGTTCGGTGGCGCCGAACTCAATCATTTCGCCGAGGTACATGTAGGCGGTGTAGTCGCTGCAACGGGCTGCCTGCTGCATGTTGTGGGTCACGATGGCAATCGTGTAGTCGTGCTTCAACTCGTCGATCAGCTCTTCAATCTTGGCGGTGGACAGCGGGTCCAGCGCCGATGTAGGTTCGTCGAGCAACAGCACCGAAGGCTTCACCGCGACGCTGCGTGCAATGCACAGGCGTTGCTGCTGGCCGCCAGACAGCGACAGGCCGCTCTGGTTGAGCTTGTCTTTGACTTCATTCCACAACGCAGCCTTGGACAGCGCCCACTCCACGCGGTCATCCATCTCACTCTTGCTCAGGCTCTCGTAGAGCTTCACGCCAAACGCGATGTTGTCGTAGATGGACATGGGAAACGGCGTGGGCTTTTGAAACACCATACCAATGCGCGCGCGCAGGAGGTTGATGTCTTGCTTGGGGTCCAAAATGTTTTGGCCGTAGAAGTTGATGGAGCCTTCGGCGCGTTGCCCGGGGTACAGGCTGTACATGCGGTTCAGCGTGCGCAGCAAGGTCGATTTTCCGCAGCCCGAAGGGCCGATAAAGGCAGTGACCTTGTGCTCGGCGATGTCCAGGCTCACGTTGCGCAAGCCTTGGAACTTGCCGTAGAAAAAACTCAAGTTGCGCAGTTCCAGTGCATTCTTTGCGACGGAGGCTGGGGCGGTAGCAGTGGCGTTCATTGTCAAATCCTGAGAATGGAGGCGTTGTGTCTATGAAGAATGGTTCAGGCCCGCGTCAAACGCGGTTCTTTTCGCGCAGGAACACCCGAGCCACCACATTGAGAACCAGCACCGACAGCGTGATGAGCAGCGCACCGCCCCAGGCCAGGCGCACCCAGTTGTCATAGGGGCTCAAGGCAAACTGGAAGATCACCACAGGCAGGTTGGCCATCGGTGCACTCATGTTGGTGCTGAAGAATTGGTTGTTGAGTGCGGTAAACAGCAAGGGCGCAGTCTCACCGCTGATGCGGGCCACAGCCAGCAACAGGCCCGTCATCACGCCGCTGCGTGCAGCGCGCAGGGTGACCATGGTGGACACCTTCCAGCGCGGCGCACCCAGAGCGAACGCGGCCTCGCGCAGGCTACCTGGCACCAGTCGCAGCATGTTCTCTGTGGTGCGCACCACCACGGGCACGGCGATCAGAGACAGCGCCAGACTACCCGCCCACCCCGAAAAATTGCCCACAGTGGCCACGGCAATCGCGTAGACAAACAGACCGAGCACAATGGAGGGCGCCGACAGCATGATGTCCGTCACAAAACGGGTGAGCTCGGCAGTCTTGCTCTGGTCTCCGTACTCTGCCAGATACACTCCGGCGAGCACCCCTATCGGCGTGGATATCAGCACCGTGAAGCCCACCATCATCAGGCTACCCACAATGGCGTTGGCCAAGCCGCCGCCCTCAGAGCCTGGGGCCGGTGTGGACTGGGTGAACATGTTCCAGTCAAGCGCGGCAAAGCCGTTGGACAGCAGCACGCTCAGAATCCAGAGCAGCACGAAGAGACCCAGCACCATCGCACCAAGCGACAGCGTCAGGCCGACAGCGTTGGAGCGCTGCCGTTTTTTGTAGAGTTGTTGATTGAATTCCATGGGCTTCTCTCAAATGGGGTTCAAGGTCAGAGCGAGTGAATGAACACAGGTCAAAAACCCTTGGCCTTCTCAGCGCGCAGCATCAAAATCTTGGCGACAGAGAGCACCACAAACGTAATAACGAAGAGCAGGAAACCCAGCGCGAACAGCGTGGACAGGTGAAAGTCTGCCGCTTCGCCGAACTCGTTAGCCAGGGTGGACGCGATCGACGTACCCGGCGAGAACAACGACGTCGGCATGCGATTGGCGTTGCCGATCACAAAGGTCACCGCCATTGTTTCGCCCAGCGCTCGGCCCAGGCCCAGCATGACGCCGCCTATCACACCCTTCTGGGTGTAGGGCAACACCACGCGGCGGACCACTTCCCAGGTAGTGCAACCCAGACCGTAGGCCGATTCGCGCAGGATGGGAGGAACAATCTCGAACACGTCCCGCATCACGGCGGCCACAAAAGGGAGCACCATGAAGGCCAGCACGATACCGGCGGCCAGAATGCCGAAGCCGTTGGTGCTGCCGCCAAACAGGAAGCCGACCAGTGGCATGGAGCCCAGCAGCTTTTGCACCGGCATCTGGAAGTAGTCGGCAAACAAAGGGGCAAACACAAACAGCCCAAACATGCCGTAGATGATGGACGGCACCGCAGCGAGCAGTTCCACAGCAGTGCCCAACGGCCGACGCAGCCAGACAGGGCAGGTTTCGGTCAGAAACAGGGCAATTCCGAACGCCAGCGGCACTGCGATCAGCAATGCAATACCTGCGCTAGCCAGTGTGCCCACGATGGCAATCGCGGCACCGAATTCTTCATTGATGATGTCCCACTCCACGCGCCAGATGAACTGGACACCAAACTTGTGGAAAGTTGGCCATGCGTAGACGAACAGAGAGACGATGATGCCCAGCAGCGCTGCAAGCACCAACAGAGAAAGGCTCTGGGTCAGCCGATGGAAAAAAATGTCCTGAAGTCGCTGCCGCTTGGCAATCGACACCATGGACTTGGTGGGGACGTCCGTCGCATTGACGGACACGGGTTGCGAACTCATGGTGGTTCCCACGCTCATGTTGACTCCCATCTGGCTTCTGGATACCCCAAAAACCAGCACCCATCAGCCAGACCGGCCGACTGATGGGCGCTATTTTGGGGCAGACTGCTTACTTCTTGATTTGCGACCAAACTTTGGAGCGGATATCAGCGGTCAGGCTGTCTGGCAGGGGAACGTAGTCCAGTTCCGCGGCCATGCCCTTGCCGTTCTTGAATGCCCAGTCAAAGAACTTCAGCACTTCAGCCGATTGCGCTTTGTCTGCAGGATCCTTGTACATCAGGATGAACGAGGCGGTGCTGACGGGCCAGCTGTCTGCGCCCTTTGCGTTGACCATCGAGATACCCATGCCTGGCACGCTGAACCAGTCAGCACTCGCCGCGGCGGCAGCGAAAGTCTTGTCATCAGGGCTCACGTACTTGCCGTCAGCGTTTTGCAGCTGCAAGAAGTTCATGTTGTTCTTCTTGACGTAAGCGTATTCAACGTAACCCACGGCACCCTTAACACGCGTCACGTTGGCGGCAACACCTTCATTACCCTTGCCACCCACCGAAGACGGGGCAGGCCACTTGACAGCGGCACCCTTGCCCACCGTGTCAGCCCAGTCTTTGCTGACAGCAGACAGGTAGTCGGTCCAGTTGAACGTCGTGCCCGAACCATCGGCGCGATGCACTACCGTAATGTTTTGGTCAGGCAGCGCTTTGCCGGGGTTCAAGGCTGCCAGCTTGGGGTCATTCCACTTGCTGATCTTGCCCAGGAACATTTCGGCCAACACGGGGCCGGTCACACGCAACTCGCCGGGCTTGAAGCCGTCCACGTTGATCACAGGAACCGTACCGCCAATGATTGCGGGAAACTGCACCATGCCGTCTTTTTCGAGGTCCGCGCCCGACATCGGAGCGTCGGTGGCGCCGAAAGCCACGGTCTTGGCGCGGATCTGGCGGATACCGCCCGACGAGCCGATGGACTGGTAGTTAAGGCCTGTGCCGGTTTCCTTCTTGTAGGCTTCAGCCCACTTGGCGTAGATGGGGAAGGGGAAGGTAGCGCCTGCGCCAGTGATGTCTGCCGCAAAGGCACCACTGCCGACGGCCATCGTGGCCAGTGCTACTGCGACGGTTTTGAGAAATGTGCGTTTCATTCGATACCTTTCGGCTAGGGTTAACAAGAACAGGACGAACTCTAGGGGTGCAAGATGACAATTCAGTGACACAAAGGACTTCCCACGCAGAGCTGCCATGAAACATTTCAGCCCAACGACGTCGTCATTGTTTTGTCACACAACCAGCACAGACTTCGCGAGCCATCGCGCAAGCCTTGGCTATCCCTGCGCGGATTGACTACACGCTTGTTGGTACGCCCGCGGTACGATGCCGGACAAATCTCCACCAAGAACTACATGCAGAACGGCACACGCCTCGCCGCAGTCGACCTCGGCTCCAACAGTTTTCGCCTCGAAATCGGTCGGTATGAGTTCGGCCATATCCAGCGGGTCGAATACCTCAAGGAAACCGTTCGCCAGGGCAATGGCCTGGACGAAGACCGCAATCTGACCCTTGAGGCCATGGAGCGTGGCTGGGCATGCCTGGCACGCTTCGGCGAACGCCTGGCAGGGTTTCCCAATGCTCAAGTGCGGGCGGTTGCCACCCAAACCCTGCGGGAAGCACGCAACCGGGACGAATTTTTGTCACGCGGGCGAGAGGTCCTCGGGTACCCCATCGACGTGGTCTCTGGGCCCGAAGAAGCCCGACTGATCTACCAAGGCGTAGCACGGCTGCTGCCGCAGTCGGATGAGCGCCGGTTGGTGGTAGATATCGGGGGGCGGTCTACCGAGCTGATTCTGGGGCAGCAGTTCACCCCGAACGCCGTGGCTTCTTACCGCGTGGGCAGTGTCGCGTGGTCGCAACGGTACTTTGCCAAGGGCGAGTTCACTCTCCAGGCCTTTTTAGCGGCCGAAATCGCTGCCAAGGCCGTGCTGGATGAAGCACAGGGGACTTTCCGGCCCGAAGCTTGGGATGTTGCATACGGCTCGTCCGGCACCGCCGGGGCGGTGGGCGACATATTGGCGGCGGCGGGCGGCCCGGCAGGGCTGATTACGCGCGAAGGATTGAACTGGTTGCAGGACAAGGTGCTGCGCGCTCAATCGGCTGACCGGTTGCGCATGGACGGCCTCAAGGAAGAGCGGCGGGCCGTCATTGGCGGCGGTATCAGCGTCTTGCGCGCTGTGTTTGACCTGCTGGATATTGATCAGATGCAGGTCGCGCAAGGTGCGCTGCGCCAGGGCGCGCTCTACGACCTACTGGACCGCGAACAGCCCGGCACTGACCTGCGCACCACCACAGTCAACGGCTTGATGCACCGGTTTGGCGTGGACATGGAACACGCGGAGCGGGTCGCGCATACAGCATGCGCGTTGTTTGACCAGGCCGCGCCTGCGGGCAGCGAACGCGCATCGCGCAAGCTGGACTGGGCGGCTCGGTTGCATGAGATTGGCTGCATCGTCTCGCACAGCGACCACCACCGGCACGGCGCCTACATTCTCGACAACACCGACGCCGCTGGGTTCGCCCTTCCCGAGCTGCATCGCCTGGGCGTGCTGGTTCTGGGGCAGCGCGGCAAGGTTCGCAAGCTGGAGGTCGACCTGGAAGACCCCATCTTCGTACTGCAACTGCTCAGCCTGAGACTGGCCGTGGCGCTGTGCCACGCACGCCGCAACCCTGATTCCAAAGGGCTGACGCTGCGGCGCGGTGACCGGCGCTTTCACATCAGCGCCCGAACAGGCTGGAGCGCCGCTTACCCACAGTCCGCGCACCTGTTGAGGGAAGAAACACAGGCGTGGCAGAAAACGCCCTGGGAGCTGGTGGCAGAGCTGCCTTGAACGGCGGTATAAAACGGTATAAACTGTTTATACCGTTTACTTAAAATCTGCCATGACAACCACCTCTACCCCTGCTTCTGCACCTGTTTTAGCCGCACCCCCTGTGCCCGCACCAGCCAAATCGGTAAAGCCCGCAAATACGCCTACAGCGGCTTCTGTAACCGTCGCAAAGACTACAAAGACAGTGAAGGCTGCTGCAAAGCCAGTGGCCAAAAAAGCGCCGGCAGCCAAGAAAATGGCAGTGACAAAGCCTGCCAAGACAGCCGCGCCCGTTGCGGCCAAAGATGCAAAAGCGAAAAAACCCAAACTGGTGCGTGATAGTTTCACGATTCCCAAAGACGAATACGCCGTGATTGAAGCTCTCAAGCAGCGCGCGTCCGCATTGGCCCAGCCCGTTAAAAAGAGTGAACTATTGCGCGCCGGTTTGAAGGTGCTGGCGACCCTGTCCGACAGCGCACTGCGGACCGCTCTGCAAGCTGTGCCATCCATCAAAACGGGACGTCCAAAAACTGAAGCAGCCGAAGCCCCCAAAGCTTTGAGTACCAAGGCTCCCGCAAAATCTTCGCGCAAGTAAACAGCTCCCCGCGTCGGGCAGGTACTGCACCAAGACTGGTGCGTCACAGCCCCACACGAAGTTGTTTTACAGAAGTTCTGGCGACTGAACGGTGATCAGCACCGTCTGACTCAGGTCAAGCCGCTGCCGTTGCCGCAACCACCACACGGACCCTTTGCGCACCGCGCAGTCTGGGGCTTTAAGCTCCAGAAGTTGCGCGATGGTCTGACCCAGAACGGGCTGATGGCCTACGATCAGCACCGTGCCCTTGGAGCGCGGCCACTGGGCTAGCTCCAGCAGGTCGGCTGGAGCAGCGCCGGGCAGCAGCTCGGCTCGCATCTTGAACTTGCGGCCCAGCGCGCTGGCAGTCTGTTCGGTGCGCCGTGCAGGGCTTGCAAGCACGCGCAGGCCATCAGGCAACTGGCGATCCAGCCAAGCGGCCATTCGCGCGGCCTGCTTCTCCCCACGCGCGGTCAATGCGCGATTCAGGTCGTCGCTGCCGTCCTCAGGCTCCTCTGCCTCTGCGTGGCGCCACAGGATCAGATCCATCATGCCGTTCCTTGCTCCAAGCGAGGCACGGAAGCAGCGGCTCTGGGGCCATAGCGCACCATCAAAGCGTCCTGCGCACCCATGCCATCGCTTACACGAGGCGCTCGGTCGTAGGTGCCTTTGGCGTTGAGGGTCCATGCATCACGGTCGTCGTGGAGGTATGCCACCAGGCACTCATCCACGATCTGCTGGCGCAGACCAGGATCGGTGACCGGCCAGGCCAGCTCCACACGGCGCATCATGTTGCGGTTCATCCAGTCCGCGCTGGACAAATAGAGATCCTCCTCGGCACCGCTGCGGAAGTAAAAAACACGCGTGTGCTCCAGAAAGCGCCCGATCACCGAGCGCACCCGAATGTTGTCGGTTACGCCTTGCACTTGGGCCGCCAGCATGCAGGCGCCTCGCACGATCAGATCAATGCGCGCCCCGCGCTGGCCTGCCACGATGAGTGCACGTATCAGTGCCTCATCCGTCAAGGCATTCATTTTGGCGACGATGCGTGCGTCTTCGCCGCGGCCAGCGGCCAAGCCGACCTGCTCGATCTTCTCGATCATGCGGCGATGCAGATGAAACGGAGCCAGCATCAGCTTGCGCAGCTTGGGCGGACGGTTCTGGCTTGCCAGATGGTTGAAAACGCCGTCCATGTCAGCGGTTGTCTCTTCGTCGGCCGTCAGGTAGCTCAGGTCGGTATAAAGCCGGGCCGTGCGCACGTTGTAGTTGCCGGTCGACAGATGCCCATAGCGGCGCAACTGGCGCCCTTCCTTGCGCGTAACCAGCAGCATCTTGGCGTGTGTTTTCAGCCCCACAACACCGTACACAACCTGTGCACCAATCGACTCCAGCGCCTCTGCCCAGTTGATGTTGGCTTCTTCGTCAAAACGTGCTTTCAGCTCTACAACGGCCATCACCTCCTTGCCCCGACGCACCGCCTCGGTCAGCAGGTCCATCAACTCGGAGTCAGCGCCGGTGCGGTAGATCGTCTGCTTGATCACCAACACCTGAGGGTCGTTCACTGCCTCGCGCAAGAAGGCCAGCAGTCCGTCAAAGCTCTCAAAAGGCTGGTGAATCAGCACATCCCTTTGGCGCAACTGCTCCATGATGGAGACCTCGGGCTTAAGTTGCCGGGGCCACGCCGAGCTCCATGGAGCAAACAGCAATGCCGGGTCATTCACCAGATCCACCAATTGCGTCAGTCGGACCAGATTGACGGGGCCGTGCACACGGTACAACGCCGCGGACGGCAAGGCAAATTGCTCCAATAGGAAACTGGCCAAGAACGGAGAGCAGCCCGCCGACACCTCCAGCCGGACCGCCTGCCCATAGTGGCGATGCTGCAAGCCTTGCCGCAACGCTGTGCGCAGATTGCGCACGTCTTCTTCGTCCAAAGCAAGGTCGGAGTGGCGGGTGACCCGAAACTGAGAAAACTCCGTCACCTCACGGCCAGGGAACAGGTCTGTCAGATGCGCGCGGATGATGCTCGACAAGCTAACAAACAACAATTCATTCGGCGCCTCCTTGGTAGGCATGCGCGCCAGCCGTGGCAATGCGCGAGGCACTTTGACGATGGCAATTTCGTTCTCGCGGCCAAAGGCGTCGTGACCCTTGAGACGCACAATGAAATTCAGGGACTTGTTGGCCACCTGGGGGAACGGATGCGCAGGGTCCAGCCCCACCGGGATCAGCAAGGGGCGGACTTCACGCACAAAGTAGTCGTGCACCCACCGTTTCTGCGCGCCCGAGCGGTCGCCGTGTGAAACGATACGGATTTTTTGCTTGGCAAACGCGGGCACCAGAACGTCGTTGTACAAGGCGTACTGCCGCTCCACCAGGTCGTGAACTTTGGCTGCGAGCGCCTCGAAAGAGGAGGTCGTGTACAAGCCCTTGGTCTCACCCTTTTTGGCTGCAGTGATGTGCGCCTCGGCGCGCACTTCAAAGAACTCGTCAAGATTGGAAGACACGATGCACAGGTAACGCAACCGCTCCAGCAAAGGAACGTCCGTGCGCACAGCCCAATCGAACACCCGCTCGTTAAAGGCCAGGATGCTGTGGTCACGGTCCAGAAACATGTGAGGCTGCGGGCTCGGCACCACGGATGCGCCTGGCTCACTGCCGTTCTGCGTCAGCGCGAGGGGAGATGCAGCCCCCCCGCTGGAGGCTTCACGCTGCAATGGCACAACATCTTGGAGAGGCAAGGGCAACATGGATACGGGGGCATGGCGAGTGCAGGATGGCCCCAGTATTTAACGCTCAGATGACAATGATGTGACAGTCTCTGTGACAGACACAGATGTAACGTTTCCTCCACGCGCAGACACAAGATATTGTTGAAACAAGCGTGCCGCCTGCGCCCACGTGAAATCCATAGCCCGACTGCGTGCCTCTGACCGCGGGACGGCAAGAGCCTCCTGCGCGGCCAACAACAGGTTGTCATAAAGTACCCCGCCGCGGGGTGGCTGCCCCGTGTGTGCCCCCAGCACCTCCATGGGCCCCTCCACCGGGTACGCCGCTACCGGCGTGCCGCAGGCCATGGCTTCCAGCATCACCAGGCCAAAGGTCTCAGACCGGCTGGGGAACACGAATACATCGGCAGCCGCATAGACCTGCGCCAGGGCCGCTCGGTCCAGAATGCCAAGCCATCGCACCTGGGGGTACTTTGCCTTGAGCCGCGCCTCCAGCGGGCCCACACCGCACACGACTTTGGTACCGGGCATTTCCAGTTGCAAAAAGGCTTCGATGTTTTTCTCATAAGAAACGCGTCCCACATAAAGGGACACCGGATGGGCCAACGTACCGGTGAGCGGACTGGAGCAGACTTCGCCATGGAAGGGAAAGACCTGCGTATCCACGCCGTGCGTCCACTGCTTCAGGTTCTGAAAGCCCCGGTGCTCCAACATCTGCAATACACCTTGCGTAGGCACCATAACCCCCGACGACGGCCGGTGGAAATACCGGAACAGCGCATAGCCCCAAGACAGCGGAACCCGCAAAGCGGCGTACAGTATTTCAGGGAAACGGGTGTGGAACGCCGTGGTGAAAGCCAGCCGATTACGCAGGCAGTAACGGCGCCCTGCCCATCCCAGCGGGCCTTCAGTCGCAAGGTGGATCGCGTCGGGCTTCATGGCATCGAGCATCTCGGTGACCCGCTTGCCGGGCCGAACCGCCAGGTCGATACCTGCATAGCCTGGGCAGGGCCGGGTCGCAAACTGGCCAGGTTGCACCACATGCACGTCATGCCCGGCAGCTTTCAACTCACGCACCAGCTCCAGCAAGGTGGTCACCACCCCATTGACCTGCGGCAGCCATGCATCCGTAATCAAAGCGATTTTCATGCGGTGGCCTCCATCGTGGCACGTGGAGTATTTGCTGAATGGACGGCCGGCCACTGAAGCAACTCCAGCCTGCCGTCCAGGTGTTCGACCAGCGCCGTGTGGCTTTCCACCCAGTCACCATCGTTGCAATACAAGGTGCCGCCAATCTCGCGCATTTCAGCGCGGTGGATGTGGCCGCAGACAACACCGTCATGCCCACGTCGACGCGCTTCGGAAGCCACCGCCTCCTCAAAGTCAGTCACATAGTTGAGCGCTGTCTTTACCTTGCCTTTGAGGTAAGCAGACAACGACCAATACGGTAGCCCGATGCGCGCACGCAAGGTATTGAGATGGCGGTTGAGCTTGAGCGTGAACTCGTACAGGTTGTCGCCCAGATACGCAAGCCACTTTGCGCACTGGATCACGCCGTCAAAGTGGTCGCCATGCGTCACCCAAAGCGTGCGCCCATCGGCCGTGGTGTGCACCGCGTCGGCCATGACTTCGATGCCACCGAAAGAGTGCCCGATGAAGGCGCGTGCAAATTCGTCATGATTGCCGGGCACAAACACCACCCGGCAGCCCTTGCGGGCTCGGCGCAGCAGCTTTTGCACCACGTCGTTGTGCGCCTGGGGCCAGAACCACCTGCGGCGCAACTGCCAGCCGTCAACGATATCCCCCACCAAGTACAGATGGTCGCTGGGATGGTGTTTGAGAAAGTCCAGCAAAGCTTCGGCTTGGCACCCGGGTGTTCCAAGATGCAAGTCAGATATGAAGACCGCGCGAAGACGGCGCGAAGTCGCAAGAGTTGCATCAGCGTCGGCGGCAGTATCCTCCGGCCCCATGGGCTCGTTCATCCAGGGGCCCAGTGCGTCGAACGCGGCGCGCATTACGCCCCCAGAAAGTGCTTGCGATAGCGAGGGTGCAGGTCGCCCAGCCGCATGAGCATCGGCAGGTCGGCAGTGTTGAAGTCAGGGTCCCACGCGGGCGCACCGAGCACACGGGCGCCAAGGCGCAGGTAGCCTTTGATCAGCGCTGGCGGCTCCACCGTGATGGAACCATCAAGCTGCTCAACCGGCAGGGGCAAACGGGGCAGCACGTGGTATTCAATGGGTGCCAGATGCGTCTGCCGAACCTGTTGCCAGATGCTGGCCGCGGCGTCGCCGCTGACTACACCGTTGTAGAGCATCGGGATGCTGGCGCAACCGATCATGGTGTCGAGCTGGTTGCGCACCATGAAATCCGCAAGCGCACCCCACAAGGCCATGATCACGCCGCCATGTCGGTAGTCGGGGTGCACGCAGCTGCGGCCCAGCTCCACCATGCGGGGGCGCAGGGAGCGCAACCGAGTCAGGTCAAACTCGGTGTCGCTGTAGGTTCCGCCCACACGTTTGGCCTGTGCAGGCGTGAGCACGCGGTAAGTCCCAATGACTTGCTGGCTCTGGGCGTCGCGCACCAAAAGATGCTCGCAGTAGTCGTCAAACAGGTCTACGTCGTGGCCAGCAACGGGGGTCGTCAATCGAGCTCCCATTTCTGCCGCGAAGACCTCAAACCGCAGCCGCTGTGCCTGGCGCACTTCGTCCTGGTGCCGCGCCCATGACACCTGGATAGCGCCGCGCTCTGCTGCTGGCTTTGTGGCTCCGGGCACAACGCCCGGGCCAAGAAGGGCAGAACCAGAACCGGAGTCGGGCGACAAGGGCAGCGTCAGGTTGGGCAGGTCAGTCATGGTGCAACATCTCCTTGTGTGGGGACGGGTTCGGCTGAAAGGCCCAGCCGCCGACGGGATTTCGTTTTCCCTCGGCCGGAGTGTGGAATTGGTGCATGACGAGAACGTGTCCAAAGCATGTCAATGCGATGACGCGCCACATCCCACGCCACGGCATTGCCGCAGCAGATGGCCTGCATAATCGATTTACGAAACAGCCCAGGTGCCGTCATTCCTTCCCTCTCCTCCGTCCGCCCCTTTACCGCGTCACTGGCGGTGTTTGTGCTGGCGGCAGCGTGCATGGGGGCACTGGTGTGGACACTGGAACGCCAGGACCGCACCCAGAAACGCACCCAGGTGGCCGACATGGCTGGCGACCATGTGCAGGCCTTGCAGCGCGCCATTGGGCTCGCCCTGTCGGCTAATAACGCCTTGGTGGCGCTGGTACGCCAAGGCCAAGGCACTGTCTCCCAGTTTGAAGAAATCGGCACGCAGATGCTGCCGTTCTATCCGGGCATTGCGGCCATGGGGCTCTCTCCCGGCGGCGTGGTGCGCCAGGTGGTGCCCCGGCAAGGCAATGAGAGCTTGATCGGCTTCGACCAACTCAACGACCCGCGCCAGGGCGCTGAATCGGCCCGCGCGCGTGTATCAGGCCAGCTCACCCTGGCAGGCCCCATAGAACTGGTGCAAGGGGGCTTGGGGGTGGTTGGGCGCCAACCGGTGTATCTGGAAGACGCTCAGGGGCGGCGCACTTTTTGGGGCTTTACCTACGTCACCATCCGACTGCCTGAAGTGCTGGCGGCCGCCCGCCTTCAGCAGTTGACCGAGCGTGGCTACCGCTACCGGCTGTGGCGCGTTCGGCCTGACAACGGTGAACAGCAGACCATCGAGGCCTCGTCGCCAGCGCCGGGGGCCGACACGGCCAACCGCTCACTGACGTTGCCCAACGGAGAGTGGACGCTGAGCGTGGCCCCAGCCCACGGATGGGGCTCCCCCACCGTACTGGCTGCGCGCAGTGCGCTAGGCCTGCTGTTTGCACTGTTGATGGCCTACCTGGCGAGGCTGCACTTCGCGCTAAAGGCCCACGAGCAGGGGCTGGCCTCCCAGATAGCCCAGCGCACCTCTGAAATCCAGGCAACGCAACAGCAATTGCGCGCCACCATCGATGCGATTCCGGACCCCTTGTTCGAAATGGACCAGGAAGGCCGCTATTGCAGCGTGCACAGCCAGCGTACCGAACTGTTGCCCAGCCCGGCCAACACGCTGATCGGGCGCAACGTGACCGAGGTGCTTCCCGCACTGGCAGCCTTGTCGGTGATGGACATGTTGCACGAAGCACAAGCCCACGGCTGGTCTACCGGCAGACAGATCATGCTGACGCTGCCGGGACTGGGCGCCACCTGGTTTGAGCTGTCTGCGGCACGCAAGTCCACATCGCCCAGTGCCACGCCACGCTTCATCGTGCTGTCGCGCGACATCACCGAGCGAAAGCGGTCGCAAGAACAATTGCAGCTGACCGCCCAGGTGTTCGACCAGAGCAGCGAAGCGATCGTGATTTCCGATGCCACCCATACCATCGTGCGCATCAACCGCGCGTTCACACGCATTACCGGGTATGACGAAGCGCAGGCCGTGGGCCAGTCCATGCGCCTGCTCACCGTGGCCGAGTCGACCCGGGATTTCGATGCCGATCTGGTTTACAGCCGCCTTGCGCAAGACGGCCATTGGGAGGGCGAAGCCTGGGGGCGACGTAAAGATGGTTCAACCTACCCGCAGTGGTTGTCCGTCAGCCGCGTGCTGGACGGCAACGGCGCGACGACACACTCCATCACGCTCTTTCGGGACATCACCCAGCAGCGTGAAGCCCAGGACCGGATTCAGCGATTGGCGCATTTTGATCCGCTCACCGACCTGCCAAATCGCACATTGCTGGCAGAGCGCGCACAACGCAACATTGCGGATGAGCAAGCCCAGAACGGCACCCTGGCCATGCTGTTTGTTGATCTGGACCATTTCAAGAACGTGAATGACTCGCTGGGCCACCGCATCGGAGACATCCTGCTGGTAGCCGTGGCGCGGCGGCTCGAATCTTTGCTGCGCCCGCAAGACACGGTATCTCGCCTGGGGGGCGACGAGTTCTTGTTGCTGCTGCCAGCCACCACTGTGGCCCAGGCCGCCGATGTGGCCAACACAGTGCTGGCGGCAGTAGCGCAGCCGTTTCAGATCGACCCGTACGAGCTCACCACCACCTCATCGGTCGGCATTGCGATGTACCCTGCCGATGGAGACTCGTTTGACACGCTGTACCAGCGTTCGGACGCCGCCATGTACCGCGCAAAACGAGGCGGGCGTAACCGGTACGGCTTTTTTACCGCTGACCTGGAGGCCCGCACTGCCCGCGCGCTGCAGATCGAAAACGCGCTGCGGCGCGCACTAGAGCGCAACCAGTTCACTCTGCACTACCAGTCACAGGTGTCGCTGACCACGCGCCAGGTGGTGGGAGCGGAGGCACTCTTGCGCTGGCACCACCCCGAGCTGGGTATGGTGTCGCCTGCAGAATTCATCCCGGTGGCAGAAAGCAGTGGAATGATCGTGTCGATTGGTGAGTGGGTCATACACACCGCAGTGCACGACGCAAAACGCTGGCTGGACATGCAGTTACCGCTGCGTGCGGTGTCGGTCAACCTGTCCGCCGTGCAGTTTCGGCACCCGCAGTTGCCCGAGATGGTGACGCGCTGCCTGCAGCAGGCCGGCCTGCCCCCGCGTCGGCTGGAGCTGGAGCTGACCGAAGGCGCGGCAGTGGACGACCCCGCGGCAGCACTGGCCATGATGGACCAGCTGCACGACCGCGGCGTGCGCCTGTCAATGGACGACTTTGGCACGGGGTACTCGTCGTTGAGTTACCTCAAGCGGTTTCAGATCTACAAACTCAAGATCGACCAGTCGTTTGTGCGCGATCTCGACGAGGACGCCAATGACCGCGCCATCGTGAGCGCCATCATCCGCATGGCGCAGGCGCTGGGCATGCAGACCACGGCGGAGGGGGTGGAGACCGAGGGCCAGCTTGAATTCCTGCGCCAGCAGGGATGCGACGAGGGCCAGGGCTACCTTTTCAGCCGTCCCCTGCCCGCGCCAGAGTTCGAGGCTTATCTGCGCGAATGCCTTGGCGCCTGATACATCTATGAAGCCCTTAGCGCAAAGCCGGTGGAGGGGTCTGTAAGCTTCGACTGCTACACTTTGCTACAAATTAGCCAGGCCGTATGGCCCTCTCGTCCGTACCGGTCTCCATGTCCCCCCCGTATAGCACTCCGGATTTGCAACGTCCGGCAGCCGCTCCCGACACCCCCCTGCAACGCACCCTGCGTGAACAACAGACCCTGCTCGACAGTGCGGGCGTCGGTATCGTGTTTCTGCGCCAGCGCAGTGTGGTGCGCTGCAACCAGCGATATGCCGAGATATTTGGCTACCCCAGTGCCGAGCGCCTGGTAGGCCTGAACACCGACGCTTGCTACCCCAATCGTGACGCCTTTCGGGAACTGGGGCGCACCGCATACCCCGTTCTGGCACAGGGACAATCGTTCCGCGTGGAGCGCCAGTTGCGCCGCCGCGATGGCAGCCTGTTCTGGGGCAGCCTGACCGGTCGGCTGATCAACCCTTTGGATACCACCGAGGGTTCGATCTGGATTCTTGATGACATCGACGAGCAAAAGCGTGCCCAGGCCGCACTGAGCGCTGCGGTGCGCGAAAAGCAGTTGCTGTTCGACAGTGCGATGGTGGGCATTGTTTTCTTGCGAGACAGGCGCCTGACCCGCTGCAACGACCATTTCGAGCAGATGCTGGGCTATGAGCCTGGCGAATTGATGGCTTGCACCTCGCGCCGCTGGTACGCCAGCGATGCTGCATGGGAAGAGGTCGGCCGCCGGTGCTACCCAGCCCTGGCAGCGGGGAACTCCTATGAGGGCGAGGTGGAGCTGTGCCGCAAGGACGGAACCCCCGTCATCTGCGAGGTGCGCAGCAAGTCCATTGACCCGTCAGACCCGGCACAAGGCTCCATCTGGATCACGATGGACATCACCGAGCGCAAACAGGCGCAAGCCGCTCTGGCCCGAGCGCATGAAGACCTGGAGCGGCAGGTGCAGGACCGTACCCGTGAGCTGCGCGAAACAGTAGACAACCTGCACCAGGAAATCAGCGACCGCAAGGCCGATCAGGAACGCATCTACTGGCTGGCGCACTACGACGCATTGACCGGCCTGCCCAACCGCACACTTCTGTCCGAGCGCGCCCAAAAGGCCATCCGCGTGGCACAAGAGGGCAACACGCCGCTGGCCCTGATCTTCCTGGACCTGGACCACTTCAAGCATGTCAACGACTCGCTGGGCCACCGCGTGGGCGACGTGTTGCTGGTCGAGATCGCCAAGCGCCTGCGCGCTGTGGTGCGGGACAAGGACACCGTCTCGCGCCTGGGCGGCGACGAGTTCATCTTGCTGCTGCCCGGCGCCAACGCCCATGGTGCAGCCCGTGTGGCGGGCAAACTGCAGGAGGCATCGCGCCAGCACTACCAGATCGACCACCATGAGCTGACCATGGCCCCGTCCATGGGCATCGCGCTCTTCCCGCAAGACGGCGCTGACTTTGACACCTTGACCCAATCGGCCGATGTGGCGATGTACCGAGCCAAGCTGGACGGACGCAACACGTTTCGTTTCTTCACGCCCGAGATGCAGGCCCAGTCAGTGCGCGCGCTGCAGTTGGAAAACGCCCTGCGCCGCGCGCTGGAGCGCGACCAGTTGCACCTGCACTACCAGCCACAGATGAGCCTTGCCACCGGCTCGGTCCACAGCGTCGAGGCGCTCCTGCGCTGGCAGCACCCACAACTGGGCGGTGTGTCACCTGCGGAATTCATTCCCATTGCCGAGGACAGCGGACAGATCCTGCAGATCGGCGAATGGGTGTTGCGCACCGCGCTGGCGCAACTCAAGGCCTGGCGGACCAGCGGATTCCACGGGCTCACGATGGCGGTCAACCTGTCGGCCATCCAGTTCCGCCAGCCTCAGTTGCCCGAGCTGGTCAGCCGCATGCTGGCAGAGTTTGACCTGCCTGCCGACTCGCTGGAGCTGGAGCTGACCGAAGGCGTAGCGGTGGACGACCCGCACGCAGCCGTGGCGACCATGGACCAATTGCATGCGCGCGGCGTCCGCATGTCGATGGACGACTTTGGCACCGGTTATTCGTCGCTCAGCCAGCTCAAGCGGTTTCAGATCTTCAAGCTCAAGATCGACCAGTCTTTTGTGCGCGATCTGGGCGAAGACATCAACGACCGTGCCATCGTCAGCGCGATCATCCGTATGGCCCAGGCCTTGGGCATGCGCACGACGGCTGAGGGGGTAGAGACGGAAGGCCAGCTCGCCTACTTGCGCGAGCAGGGGTGCGACGAGGCGCAGGGTTATCACCTCAGCGCGCCGCTGCCGCCTGCCGAGCTGGAAGCATTCATGCACCAGCATTCACGCACCGGCCACGCAAGTCACTATAAAAAGTAGAGCTGCTAGCGCTTTTTACCACTGGTTTTCAAAGTCTTTTTTCCTGATTAGCGACTTACCTCAGATGAGCGTAGTACGGTCAATGGAAGCGGTCGTGTAGTAGCCACAGCTCGCAGCAGCCTGGGCAGCATGGCAGGCAGATCAAAGCGACGGTTAAATCGCCAGCAGAACTCGGCCAGATAGCGCTGGGCATACTTGGCATGGTCGAACGAGTGATAGGTTCCGGCCATGCTGGTTTTGAGGTTCCCCAGCAAGGTGTTGACCCAGTGCAACTGCGGCGTCTGCGCACCCTGGCGTCCACCGCCGGTCACATGGCGCTCATGCGTGGCCTGGGCCTGGCGCACCTGGGCAAAGGCACGCGTGCCATCGCTGACCACGTGGCAGCCCGCTGCCAGGTGGCGACTGGCCCATTGCCGCATGTGCTCGTTGGTGAAGTCCGCCACAGGCGTCAGGCGCATGTACAGGGGACGGCCATCGGCACTGGTCTGCACCGCAGCGACGAAGGCTGTCTTGTTGGCAGCCTTGCGCCCGCCGTTGATGTGGCCTGCACGCTCGCCGCCGAGGTAGGCATCGTCGATCTCCACACGCCCTTGCAGGCGGTAGCGCTCATCGCGCTGCGCCATGGTCTGCATCAGCTTGTGCTTCATGAGCCACGCCGTTTTGTAGGACACGCCCAGTTGGCGCTTGAGGGCCAGAGCGCTGATGGCGTTCTTGTTCTGTGTGAGCAGATACATAGCCAGGAACCACAGCCTCAGGGGCAGATGGGTGTGCTCCATCACGGTGCCCACGATGGATGAGCTTTGGTAGCCACAGATGAAGCACTCCCACAGCAATCGACCACCGCCATTGCGGGTGTTAAAGAAGCGCTTGCAGCCGCAGTGTGCGCACTGCCAGCCCAGGGGCCAGCGGGCGGCCAAAAGAGCGCGCTCGCACTGCTGCTCGCTGCCGTACAGGGCCTGAAACTGGGGTAGTGACAGACCGCGTTGGAACTGGATAGCGTTGATGGACATTACTGCTCCTTGGCCGATGGCTCGGCATGTGTGTTGGAGCCGGCTGTCCCGAGTTCGTTCGGTGCAATCTGAGGTATGTCGCTAATCAGGTCTTTTTTATCTGAAAACATTTAGACAAGAGCGCTAGCAGCTAGCTTTTTAGAAGTCCAGCGCAAAGGCTCGCTCACCACATTCGCCAGCGCCGGGACAGCAAAATCTTTCGCGCGCCTGCCGCATACGACATCCACAGCGTGCTGGCAGCCTCCACTTACCACTTGGAGATAGCCCGCAGTCCGCCCTTGCCACCTCGGCCTGGTGTGCTTGGCAAACAGCGCTATGCCCGCCCGCATGTGGATCATGCACGTCCATTGTCATTGGGGCGGGACAGCCCCGCCATCAATCATGAAATCTGAACGCCTCCCGCAGGCCAAGGTCTCACAGGGTTCATCCATTGGCATGGCAGCAGACGCCGCGGAGTACCGCGTTTGCTGTCCAACGTTTGCTGTACTGCGTTTGGCAGCTCTCAGCGGTTGGGGAACGCGTACATCAGGCCTTCCTTGTTCCACTGGTTGTTCAGGCCACGTGGCAACGCCAGTGCCGACTTGGGGCCCACGTTGCGTTCAAAAATCTCGCCGTAGTTGCCTGTCGTCCTGATGGCGCGTGCCATCCAGTCGCGCTCCAGGCCCAAAAATTTGCCGCTGTCTTCGGTGGTGCCTAGAATGCGCTGCACCACCGGGTTGACGCTGGTCTTCATCTGTTCCAAATTGGCTTGGGTGATGCCATATTCTTCGGCTTCAATCAGGCCGTACACCACCCACTTGACGATGGCAAACCACTCGTCATCCCCCCGGCGCACCATGGGACCCAGTGGCTCCTTGGAAATCAGCTCTGGCAGGATCACGTGCCCGGAGGGAACTTTGGCTTCCTTGTTGCGCACCGAGGCCAGACCCGACGCGTCAGTTGTGTAAGCCATGCAGCGCCCAGCAAAGTAGGCGCCGGTAGCGGCCTCCACCTTTTCGAATACCACCGGCTTTATGGCGAGGTTGTTGGCCTTGGAATAGTCGGTCAGGTTTTTTTCGGTCGTGGTGCCAGACTCCACGCACACGGTCTGGCCCTTGAGCTGCTTGACGCTCTTGATCTTGCTCTTGGTAGGCACCATGAAACCCTGACCGTCGTAGTAGGTCACAACCGTCTGGTGCAGGCCAAGCGATGCGTCGCGAGTTAGCGAAAACGTTGTGTTGCGCGAGAGCACGTCCACCTCGCCCGATTGCAAGGCTGTAAACCGCTGCTGGGCATTCAGTGGCACGTATTGGACCTTGCCACCATCACCCAACACAGCAGCGGCCACCGCGCGGCAGATGTCCACGTCCAGACCGGCCCACTTGCCGTTAGACCCGGCCGCAGAAAACCCAGCCAGGCCGGGATTGACGCCGCACACCACCTGGCCACGCGATTTGATGCCGTCCAGCGTTCTGCCAGCGTGCGCGGGTGCTGCCGCAAAAGCGGTAGCGGTAGCCAGACAGGCTGCAGCGATGCGCAAGGGGGATTTGTTCATAAGACTTTGCTCCAAAAACGAGGATGTAATGCACGATCTGCAACCGCTGCCATGCGCGTTCTCGATACAAAACCCGGACCTTAGCGATACGTCTCTCACAGCGCGTCAGAGTTTACGCGGGGTCAACTCCCGCCTTTGGTACGCCTTGCTGTGCGCAACTTCCGCACAGAGGGCAAGAGCTGCGTTTGCAGCAGCAGCCATCTCAATCCAGCAATTTTTGCAAGAACTGTGCGTGACCCATTTTCGGATCAAGGGTGTAGGCCGCAAAGCCTTCACGCTCGTAGGCACGCAAAGCGCTGTGGTTGCCCGACAGGACTTCGAGGGTGAGCTTGCACGCACCCCGTTCCCGGGCCATAGCCTCCACAACGTGCAGCATGCGTTGTGCAATGCGGTGACCGCGCCAAGCGGGAACCACCACCACATCGTGCACGTTGACGAGTGGTTTGCACGCAAAAGTGGAGAAGCCTTCAAAGCAGTTGACCAAGCCCACTGGCACACGGCCGGTAGGATGATTTGTATCGTCGGCCCACGCGAGCACGCTGAAGGCCTGTGGGCGCTGGCGCAGAGCCTCGGGCAGGCCTTGTTTGACCTCTGCGGTCAAAGGCTCGCTGCCACCTGTAACGTCCTGCGCATAGCCATCGAGCAGCATGACCAGCGCCGCAGCGTCATGGGCGTCGGCGTAATCCACACGGCAGATGGTGATGGGGTCGCCGGCAAGGGAGTAAGGCATAAGAATCCCGCGTTCCGAGTCCTGATCGCCACGTCTGAACGAATCAGCCTGCGCGGGCCGCGTCTGCCAGGCGTTGTGCGCAAGTGCTGGCCACACTAGCGTCACGCGCCTCCACCATGACCCGCAGCAAGGGCTCAGTACCGCTGGCGCGAATCAACACCCGGCCGGTGGCGCCCAGCTCTTGCACCACCGCCTCGGTCGTGTCTGCCAACACGCGGTTCGACTTCCAGTCCTGCCCCGGAGGAAGCCGCACATTGAGAAGCACCTGCGGGTACAGCGTAATGTCGGCCAGTAACTGCGCCAGCGTGCGGCCGCTGCGCACACAGGCCTGCAGCACCTGCAGCGCACTCACCAGGCCGTCGCCCGTGGTGTGGCGGTCAAGGGCCAGCAAATGGCCCGAGCCCTCGCCACCCAGCACCCACTGGTGGCGCGCCAGTTCTTCGAGCACATAGCGGTCGCCCACTTTGGCACGCACAAACTTCACGCCGCGCGCCTGCAGAGCCACCTCCACGGCCATGTTGGTCATCAGTGTGCCCACCACACCGGGCACATGCTCGTCCCGGCCCATGCGGTCGGATGCCATCAAGTACAAAAGCTCATCGCCGTTGTACAGGCGCCCGCTGGCATCCACGACCTGCAAGCGGTCGGCATCGCCGTCCAGCGCAATGCCGTAGTCCGCCCGGTTGGCGCGCACGGCGCGCACAAGGGCGTCAGGGTGCGTCGCACCCACTTCATGGTTGATGTTGAGGCCGTCCGGCGCGCAGCCGATCGAGATCACCTCAGCACCCAGTTCATGGAACACCTTGGGCGCCACTTGGTAGGCAGCCCCGTGTGCTGCGTCCACGACGATCTTGACGCCCTTGAGGGTCAGGTCGTGGGGAAACGTACTCTTGCAGAATTCGATGTACCGCCCCGCAGCGTCCTCCAGGCGGCGCGCTTTGCCGAGGTTGGCCGAATCGGCCCATACCGGTGGCTCGGCCAATGCCGCTTCTACGTCAAGCTCCCAGGAGTCCGGCAACTTGGTGCCTTGTGCACTGAAGAACTTGATGCCGTTGTCGGGGTATGGGTTGTGGCTTGCACTGATGACCACCCCAAGGCTTGCGCGCTGGGCGCGCGTGAGGTAAGCCACACCGGGTGTGGGCAGAGGCCCCAGCAGCACCACATCGACGCCTGCCGAGTTGAACCCCGACTCCAGCGCGCTCTCCAGCATGTAGCCAGAAATGCGGGTGTCCTTGCCGATCAGCACTGTGGGGCGGTCCTCAGTGCGGCGCAATACGCGGCCCACGGCATGGGCCAGGCGCAAAACAAAATCTGGCGTGATCGGCGGCTGCCCCACCGTTCCGCGAATGCCGTCGGTTCCAAAATATTGGCGTGTCATGTAGCAGTGTCTCCTCGTGTCATTTTCGTTGTTGGATGTGGGTCGCCGGATGGCTTTGTCGATAAGTGCGGGTCAAAACGACAGATCGATTGTCAAGAATTCAAAACTGCGAGCAATCGGGCAACAAGACACTCCGGCAACCAACCACTCAGTCATTCAATCGGTCTGCTTGCTGCATGGCCGTGAACACAGCCAAAGCCGCCACTGTCTCGCGCACATCGTGCACGCGCACCACAGAGGCACCGCGCTCTACGGCAAGCACAGCGGCCGCGACGCTGGGCACCATGCGATGGTCGACATCCAGCCCTGTCACAGCACCCAGAGAAGATTTACGGGACCAGCCTGCCAACAAGGGGTAGCCCGAAGCCTTCAGCACCGATTGCCGGGCCAGCAACGCGAAGTTCTGCTCCACAGTTTTTCCAAACCCAATACCCGGGTCAAGAATAATTCGAGTCTTTTCGACCCCTAGCGCTTGTGTATCAAGCGCCACAAGCTCCAAAAACGATAGCACTGCAGACACCACGTCACCCACCATGGGGGCCACCTGCATGGTCTGTGGGTCGCGGTGCATATGCATCAGGCACACGCCACAACGCGGATGCGCCGCCACCACCGCCGTCGCTCCACGCTGCCGCAGCGCCCAGACGTCATTGATGATGTCAGCGCCCAAGTCCAGCACGGCCTGCATGACCTCGGGCTTATAGGTATCCACCGAGATCGGCACCCCCAGCGTGACAGCGTCGCGCACTAACGGCACGACACGTGCCAATTCATCTTCCAAAGAAACCGCCGGACTGCCAGGCCGCGTGGATTCGCCGCCAATGTCCAGAATGTGGGCACCATCCTTGATGAGCTGCTCGCAATGGCGCAGCGCACTGATGGTGGAGCCATGGCGCCCTCCATCCGAAAACGAGTCTGGCGTGACATTGACGATCCCCATGACTTGGGGGTTCGTCAGGTCAACGTCGAAGCGAGCGGTTTGCCAAAACATGGTTGAACGAATCCAGGCGCCCACTGAACAACTGCGCAACTGCGCAAAGCACCGTGATGACGAGAAACAAAACTAGTTAGCAGGCATGAAAAACGGGGCACAAGGCCCCGTTCGAACGGTTATCCGACAAACCCTCAGGCTGCCGTCGGCGCGGGGTCAGTTGTGACCGCTGGCGTGCCACCGCTGGAATTATCACCGCCTGAGGGAGGCGTTCGGGGAGTCCAATCCTTGGGAGGACGAGGCTCCTTGCCGGCCATGATGTCATCGAGCTGATCGGAATCAATGGTTTCCCACTCAAGCAAGGCCTTGGCCATGGCGTGCATCTTGTCGCTGTTCTGCTCAATCAGGCCACGGGCCAGGTTGTATTGCTCGTCAATGATACGGCGCACTTCCATGTCCACCTTTTCCATGGTCTGTTCGCTCATGGTGGTGGTCTTGGTGACCGAGCGGCCCAGAAACACTTCGCCTTCGTTCTCTGCATAGACCATAGGGCCCAGGGCGTCCGTCATGCCATAGCGGGTGACCATGTCGCGCGCAATGTGTGTGGCACGCTCAAAGTCGTTGCTGGCGCCGGTGGTCATCTGGTTCATGAACACTTCTTCGGCGATACGGCCACCGAACAGCATGCTGATTTGATTGAGCATGTACTCGCGGTCATAGCTGTAGCGGTCTTGCGCGGGCAAACTCATCGTCACACCCAAAGCACGGCCACGGGGAATGATGGTGACTTTGTGCACCGGATCGCACTTGGGAAGCAGCTTGCCAATCAGCGCGTGGCCGGACTCGTGATAGGCCGTGTTGCGACGCTCTTCCTCGGGCATGACCATGCTCTTGCGCTCGGGGCCCATCAGGATCTTGTCCTTGGCCTTCTCGAAATCCTGCATTTCCACGGTGCGAGCGTTGCGGCGCGCAGCCATCAAAGCCGCTTCGTTGCACAGGTTGGCAAGATCGGCACCGCTCATACCAGGGGTGCCACGGGCGATGATGCCGGGATTTACGTCCTGGCTCACAGGGATCTTGCGCATGTGCACATTCAGGATCTGCTCGCGGCCACGGATGTCGGGCAGCGTCACGTACACCTGACGGTCAAAGCGACCAGGGCGCAGCAAGGCAGCGTCCAGGATGTCAGGGCGGTTGGTGGCAGCCACCACGATCACGCCGAGGTTGGTCTCGAAGCCGTCCATCTCGACCAGCATCTGGTTCAAAGTCTGTTCGCGTTCGTCGTTGCCACCGCCCAAGCCAGCGCCGCGCTGGCGGCCGACTGCGTCAATTTCGTCGATGAAGATGATGCAGGGGGCGTTCTTCTTGGCGTTGTCGAACATGTCGCGCACACGGGCTGCGCCTACGCCAACGAACATTTCCACAAAGTCAGAACCCGAGATGCTGAAGAATGGCACCTTTGCTTCGCCAGCGATGGACTTGGCCAACAGAGTCTTGCCGGTACCGGGAGGGCCGACGAGCAGCAGGCCACGCGGAATGCGGCCACCCAGCTTTTGGAATTTTTGCGGGTCCTTCAGGAAGTCCACGACCTCCTTGACTTCTTCTTTCGCCTCGTCACAGCCGGCAACATCAGCAAATGTCACCTGATTGGTGTTTTCGTCCAGCATGCGCGCCTTGCTTTTGCCAAAGCTGAAGGCCCCGCCCTTGCCGCCGCCCTGCATCTGACGCATGAAGTAAACCCACACACCGATCAACAACAGCATGGGACCCCAGCTGACCAGCAATGTCATGAGCAGGGAGCCTTCTTCGCGTGGCTTGACATCAAACTTAACGTTGTTGGCAATCAGGTCGCCTACAAGGCCGCGGTCGAGATAGGTGGCAGTCGTGCGGATTTTTCGGTCGTCAGTGGTGACTGCCAAGATCTCCGTACCGCCCTGGCCTTCCTGGATGGTCGCGCTCTTAATACGGTTGCTGCGAACCTCCTCGAGGAACTCCGAGTAGCCGATATGGCCTGCGCTGGCTCCTGCACGGGTGTCAAACTGTTTGAACACCGTGAACAGCACCATGGCGATAACCAGCCACACGGCAATTTTTGAAAACCACTGATTGTTCAAGCGGGGCTCCAGTTGCGAGAAACAGAAAACGGACACACTGCCGTCATGGCACGCATGTGCGGCCCATTTTAGGTCTTTCAAGCCTTGGGGCCACCCCTATTCCCCCTATCGGCCATGGAATCAACACGGGCTTTGCAGCCGTATTTCACGGATCCTTGACCTTCGGCAAGACTAACTCGGCTACTTTTTGAGCCCCATGCCCACCAAAAACGTCTCAGACGACTTGTCGCGTGAAGCCTTGGGTTTCACGGGTTTGACCACTTTGAACGTCTGCTTGAACAAGGTCACGAGATCGCTGTAGCCACTGCCGTGAAAGAGCTTCACTACCAGAGCACCATCCGGTTTCAAATGGTTGCAAGCAAACTCCACCGCGAGCTCCACCAGATGGGCAATCCGCGCCGCATCTGCCGATTCGATACCGGACAGATTGGGGGCCATGTCCGAAACCACGACATCCACAATCTTGCCGTCCAGCGCCGCTTCCAGCCGCTCCAGCACCTCGGCCTCACGGAAATCTCCGTTGATGTATGTAACGCCCTCAATGGGCTCCATGGGCAAAAGGTCCAGCGCAATGATGGTGCCATTGAGCTGGCCCGCTGCAGCGCCCGCGGGCGACATGCGCCGGCGTAGGTACTGACTCCAGGCGCCCGGCGTGGAGCCCAGGTCCACCACGGTGTAACCCGGTTTGATCAACCCGAGTTGTTCGTCGATTTCCTTGAGCTTGTAGGCGGCGCGGGCCCGAAAACCCTCTTTCTGGGCCAACTTGACATAGGTGTCGTTGACGTGGTCGTTCAACCACGCCTTGTTGACCTTCTTGCTTTGGGTTTTGACTTTCATACGGCCCCATTGTCTCTCGACAATCCGCACCGTCGATAATACGGCCCATGCCCCAAATTCAACTGACTCCCGCCGAGCGCCGGGAACAACGCGCCAATGCCCATCACCTGGACCCTGTGGTCATGGTCGGCGGCGACGGCCTGACTCCTGCCGTCCAAAAGGAAATCGACGCCGCTTTGAACGCCCACGGGCTCATCAAGGTGCGTGTTTTCAACGATGACCGTGTCGCCCGGGAACTGATGTACCAGCAGCTCACGGCAGACCTCGGCGCCGCGCCGATTCAGCACATTGGCAAACTCCTGGTGCTCTGGCGCCCTCAGCCAGCCAAAGAACGCACGGTCGATGAAGACCGCATGCCCGGCCCGCGCGACGTCAAGGTGCTCAAATACAGCAAGCGCGCTGGCCAGCGCCCGGAGGTCAAGCAGCTGCGCGTGCTGGGCAACCAGCGCCTGACGCCCGGCGGCCAAGTCAAGCGGGCCAAGAAGCCCAAGCTCAAGTCCATCAAGAAGCGCCAGGCTGACTGATGGCTCCAGCGGCAGCATCCGCCAGCATCGCCCGCACTCGCCACATCCTGTGCATGAAGTGGGGCACGAAATACGGCCCCGAATACGTCAACCGGCTCTACGCAATGGTGCGACGGCATTTGACGGGCGACTTCCACTTCATCTGCCTGACGGATAACAGTGCGGGCATCCGCAGCGAAGTGACCTGTCTGCCGATACCTGCGCTGGACTTGCCCTCCGGCATTCCAGAGCGGGGGTGGACGAAACTGGCCACCTTCAGTGCTGATCTGCACGGCCTCTCGGGAACTGCCTTGTTTCTGGATGTGGATGTTGTCATCACCGGCAGCCTTGACGCATTTTTTACGCAGCCCGGCGAGTTTCTGATCATTCACGACTACAAGCGCCCCTGGCGCGTCACGGGCAATTCGTCGGTCTACCGGTTCGAGTTGGGCGCACATCCCGATGTGCTGGAACACTTTCGGGGGCATTTCGCCGAAATTCGCGCGCAATTCCGCAATGAGCAGGCCTACCTGTCTGACTTTTTGCATCGGCAAGGAAAACTGCAGTACTGGCCCGCCGAATGGTGTCCAAGTTTTAAGTACCACGGCATACCGACTTGGCCCACCAACTACTGGCGGCCGCCTTTTGTGCCTGCGGGTGCACGTATCGTGATCTTTCACGGTGAATGCAACCCGCCCGACGCCTTGGCGGGCCGCCGCAACCGCCGGTTTCGCTACATTCGCCCCGCGAAATGGGTGGCGGAGCACTGGCACGAGTAAGGCGGTGCGAACTTGAGAAGCGCTCGACCCACAGAGCGATGGTCGTGTTAAACCTGCCTAAACCTGCGAGATCCTTTGCAGGCAGCGTTCAAACCTCAGCGGGCGCATCCTCAAAGTTTTGCGCAGGAGAGTCATGGCGCAAAGTCCGCCACAAGACAGCCAGCGCGCAGCACCACTGGAGCGCATACATCACAGTGCCTACGCTGTGCCACAGGCGCAGGTCTTGCCGGGCGATGATACGCGGCGCCACGCCGAATTGGGTCAGCAATGCAAGCAGCAATCCACCCAGTATAAAAACCATAGCAGCCTGCGCCCATGGATGCTGCGCTAGAGCATGTTTTGGCTTGGAAATCAGCAACAAGACAAGGCAGCATCCCACGGCCACCCAGGTTTGCGCCGCAAACAGCTTGGCGGCCATGAATCCCGCCAGAGAGGGGGACGGCAGATGCGAAAACAGGAGCGGCACCACCAGAAACCCGATAGTGGTCAGGCTGCCCCACCAGAGGGCAGCCACCAAGGCCGGTAGGCGCTGAAGCATGACTGCCTTGTGACTCACAGGTAGCTAACGCCTACCACTTCATAGCGGCGAATGCCACCCGGTGCCTGCACTTCCGCGGTATCGCCCTCTTCCTTGCCGATCAGGGCGCGCGCGATGGGGCTGGAGATATTGATCAGGCCTTGCTTCAAATCCGCCTCGTCCTCGCCCACGATCTGGTACTTGACCGTATCACCAGACTCCTCGTCTTCCAGCTCAACCGTGGCACCAAAGACCACCTTGCCGCCGCCGTCCACGCCGCTGGGGTCAATCACCTGCGCCACCGACAGCTTGCCTTCAATCTCCTGGATCCGCCCTTCAATGAATCCCTGGCGGTCTTTGGCAGCGTCGTAGTCAGCGTTTTCGCTCAGGTCACCTTGGGCGCGCGCTTCGGCAATGGCCGTGATAACGGCTGGACGCTCCACAGTCTTGAGACGGTGCAGCTCTTCCTTGAGCTTCTCGGCGCCGCGCTTGGTAATTGGAATGGTGGCCATGGTTTTCAGTCTCCATAAATCAGTACGGCTGCAGCACAACGTTGCTGTTGCCGTTGGGTCCAACCTGCGTGGCTCCTGGCCAGCAAGGCATTCACGACCCTACAAAAGGAAACCGCCGCGCGTTGCCGCGCGGCGGTGTCTGTTCAGGCGAAGATTATGCCGCGTTTACCGGCGACTACGCCACCAGTTGGGCATGCAGTTCCTGCACCGAATACACGTCGAGCTTGTCCATGTACTTCATGCCTTCCACGGCCGCTTCAGCACCGAAGATGGTGGTGAAGGTCGTCACGCGGGCCAGCAGGGACGAGGTGCGGATGGCGCGCGAATCGGCGATGGCGTTGCGGCGCTCTTCCACGGTGTTGATGACCATGACAATCTCGTTGTTCTTGATCATGTCCACGATGTGCGGGCGACCTTCAGTCACCTTGTTGACTACCGCTACCGGCACACCAGCGTCGGCGATGGCTGCGGCAGTCCCCTTGGTCGCCACCAGCTCAAACCCCAGCGCTACCAATTGGCGCGCGATGTCCACGGCACGCGCCTTGTCGTTGTTCTTCACCGTGAGGAACACCTTGCCCGATGTGGGCAGCTTGGTACCTGCGCCGAGCTGGCTTTTCACGAAGGCTTCGCCGAAGGTCTTGCCCACACCCATGACTTCGCCGGTGGACTTCATCTCGGGGCCGAGAATGGTGTCCACGCCAGGGAACTTGACGAACGGGAACACGGCCTCCTTCACACTGAAGTACGGCGGGGTCACTTCCTTGGTAATGCCCTGCGAGGCCAGCGTTTGACCCGCCATGCAACGCGCCGCGACCTTGGCAAGCTGGATGCCCGTGGCCTTGCTCACGAAGGGCACCGTGCGCGAGGCGCGCGGGTTCACTTCGAGCACGTAGATCACGTCCTTGCCATCGACTTCCTGGATGGCGAACTGCACGTTCATCAGCCCCACCACGCTCAGGCCTTCGGCCATGGCGGCAGTCTGGCGCTTGATCTCGTCGATGGTCGGCTGCGACAGGTAGTACGGAGGCAACGAGCAGGCAGAGTCGCCGCTGTGCACGCCAGCCTGCTCGATGTGCTCCATCACGCCGCCGATGAAGGTGACGCCTGCGGAGTCGCGCACGCAGTCCACGTCGCATTCGATGGCGTTGGAGAGGAATCGGTCAAGCAGCACGGGGGAGTCGTTGCTCACCTTGACGGCTTCGCGCATGTAGCGCTCCAGGTCGCGCTGCTCGTGCACGATTTCCATCGCACGGCCGCCCAGCACGTAGCTGGGGCGCACCACCAGGGGGTAGCCCAGAGCGGCGGCCTTTTCCAGGGCCTCGGGTTCGGTGCGTGCGGTGGCGTTGGGCGGTTGACGCAGGCCCAGGTCACCCAGCAGCTTCTGGAAGCGCTCGCGGTCTTCGGCCGCATCAATCATGTCGGGGCTGGTGCCGATGATCGGCACGCCTTCGGCTTCCAGGCCCAAAGCGAGCTTCAGGGGCGTCTGGCCGCCGTACTGCACGATCACGCCGACCGGCTTTTCCTTGTCCACGATCTCGAGCACGTCTTCGAGCGTCACGGGCTCAAAGTACAGGCGGTCGGAGGTGTCGTAGTCGGTGGAGACGGTCTCGGGGTTGCAGTTGACCATGATGGTCTCGTAGCCGTCCTCGCGCATTGCGAGGGCCGCATGCACGCAGCAGTAGTCGAACTCGATGCCCTGGCCGATGCGGTTGGGGCCACCGCCGAGCACCATGATCTTCTTGTTAGCGGTGGGCTCTGCCTCACATTCAGCGACACCCCCATAGGCGGCAGTTTCGTAGGTGGAGTACAGATACGCTGTATCGGTAGCGAACTCAGCCGCGCAGGTGTCCACGCGCTTGTACACGGGACGAACGTTCAGTGCGCGGCGCGCTTCGCGCACGGCCTTTTCCGTGGTCTTGAGCAGCTTGGCCAAGCGGCGGTCGGAGAAGCCCTTTTGCTTAAGCGTGAGCAACGTGGCAGCATCAAGGGTCGCCAAGGCGCCCTCGCCCTTCTCAGCGACGAGTTTGTCGATGTCCAGCTCGATCTTCACGATCTGCTCGATCTGCACCAGGAACCACTTGTCTATCTTGGTGAGGTCAAACACTTCATCGACCGACAGGCCCATGGCAAATGCATCGCCTACGTACCAGATACGCTCTGGCCCGGGTTCACCCAGCTCTTTTTCGAGCACTTCGCGATCCTGGGTTTTCTCGTTCATGCCGTCCACGCCCACTTCCAGGCCACGCAGGGCTTTCTGGAAGGACTCCTGGAAGGTGCGGCCCATGGCCATGACTTCGCCCACGGACTTCATCTGCGTGGTCAGGCGGCTGTCGGCCGTGGGGAACTTTTCGAACGCAAAGCGTGGAATCTTGGTGACCACGTAGTCGATGGAGGGCTCGAACGAGGCGGGCGTGACGCCACCCGTGATTTCGTTGCGCAGCTCATCCAGCGTGTAGCCCACGGCTAGCTTGGCAGCGACCTTGGCGATGGGGAAACCCGTGGCCTTGGAGGCCAGCGCCGAGGAGCGCGAAACGCGCGGGTTCATCTCGATCACGACCATGCGGCCGTCCTGGGGGTTGATCGAGAACTGCACGTTGGAGCCACCGGTGTCCACACCGATCTCGCGCAGCACCGCCAGACTGGCGTTGCGCATGATCTGGTATTCCTTGTCGGTCAGTGTCTGCGCAGGGGCCACGGTGATCGAGTCGCCGGTGTGCACGCCCATCGGGTCCAGGTTCTCGATGGAGCAGATGATGATGCAGTTGTCCGCCTTGTCGCGCACAACTTCCATCTCATATTCTTTCCAGCCAAGCAGCGATTCTTCGATCAGCAACTCGTTGGTGGGCGAGGCTTCCAGGCCGCGCTTGCAGATGGTCTCGAACTCTTCGGGGTTGTAGGCGATGCCGCCGCCCGTGCCGCCCAGCGTGAAGCTGGGGCGGATCACGGTGGGGAAGCCCACCTGCTTTTGCACGCCCCAGGCCTCTTCCATGCTGTGGGCGATGCCCGAGCGCGCAGAGCCCAGGCCGATCTTGGTCATCGCGTCCTTGAACTTCAGGCGGTCTTCGGCCTTGTCGATGGCCTCGGGCGTGGCGCCGATAAGTTCGACCTTGTACTTGTCGAGTACGCCGTGGTGCCACAGGTCCAGGGCGCAGTTGAGCGCCGTCTGGCCGCCCATGGTGGGCAGAATGGCGTCGGGACGCTCCTTGGCGATGATCTTCTCGACCGTCTGCCAGGTGATGGGCTCGATGTAGGTCACGTCGGCCGTGGCCGGGTCGGTCATGATCGTCGCGGGGTTGCTGTTGATCAGGATGACCTTGTAGCCCTCTTCGCGCAGGGCCTTGCAGGCCTGCACGCCGGAGTAGTCGAACTCGCAGGCCTGGCCGATGATGATCGGGCCAGCGCCAATGATGAGGATGCTTTTGATGTCTGTACGTTTTGGCATGTTGCGTCGATCAGTCGATCGTGGGTTCGGCTGCCTGGGGGCTTGATGTCGGGGTGGGCGCGGCAGCGGCATCTGCAAGAGGTGCGCGGCGCTGCGTCAGTTTGGCAAGCAGCGCCTGGGCCCGAGCGGGAGGAAGGTTTTTTTGCATCAGTTGCAGCAGGCCGTCGCCTTGAATCAGCGGACGAAGCACCTCTTCTTCCGCGTCATAAAACGTCACATCCCACTCCTGCACCAGCTCCTCAAATTCAGCGTCATCCAGCGTTTTGCCCTTAGCCACCAGCGTGACCAGCGGCATCGCCTTGTTGTCGATGAACGCCTTTTTATAGGGCTTTTGCTGCCAGCGCTCGGTAAACCACTCGCGATGGGGCGATGGCAGAGTCAGGACGCGCTTGTGTATCGCTTTTTCCAGCGTTGCGGAGGGGAAGCTGAACAGTTTCATGACACGGCTCCTGCAGTGATTTACCGGGCTTTGGCGGCGCGCATGGCGTCGGTAAAGCGCTCGAAGAGATAGCCGATGTCGTGCGGCCCGGGGGATGCCTCAGGATGGCCCTGGAAGCAGAACGCAGGCTTGTCGGTGTGCATCAGCCCTTGCAGGGTTCCGTCAAAAAGACTTACGTGGGTGGCACGCAAATTGGCGGGCAGCGACTCCATGTCCACCGCAAAACCGTGGTTCTGGCTGGTGATGCTGACGCGGCCCGTGTCCAGGTCTTTCACTGGGTGGTTGGCGCCATGGTGACTGTTGACCATCTTGAACGTCTTGGCGCCCGCAGCCAAAGCCATGATCTGGTGACCCAGACAAATACCGAAAGTCGGCACTCCGCTGTCCACGATCGCCCGAGTGGCCTCTATCGCGTAGTCGCAAGGTTCTGGGTCGCCAGGTCCGTTGGACAGAAACACGCCGTCAGGCTTGAGCGCCAGCACATCGGCAGCGGGCGTTTGTGCGGGCACGACTGTGACCTTGCAACCGCGCTCTGCCAGCATGCGCAATATGTTCTTCTTGACGCCGAAGTCGTAGGCCACCACGTGGAACTGCGGAGCAGTGAGTTCGCCGTAGCCAGATCCGAGCTTCCACTCAGTCTGGGTCCATTCGTAGCGCACTGGCGTACTGACGACCTTGGCGAGGTCCAATCCTGCCATGCTGGGAGCGGCCTTTGCCTTAGCGATGGCTTCGTCGACCAGCGCCTGCGTCACGCTCTGCCCAGCGGCCAGACCCACGATGGCGCCGTTTTGAGCGCCCTTGCTGCGAAGCAGGCGGGTGAGCTTGCGGGTATCGATGTTGGCAATGGCCACCGTCTTTTCGCGCACGAGATACTGCGAGAGCGTTTCGGTGGAGCGGAAGTTGCTGGCGATCAAAGGCAGGTCTTTGATGATCAGGCCTGCGGCGTGGATCTTGTCGGCTTCGACATCCTCAGCATTGACACCGTAGTTGCCGATGTGCGGATACGTGAGCGTCACGATCTGCTGGCAATAGCTCGGGTCGGTGAGGATTTCCTGGTAGCCGGTGATCGAGGTGTTGAACACCACTTCGCCGACGGTGGTGCCAGTGGCACCAATCGAATTGCCGATAAAGACCGTGCCGTCTGCGAGCGCCAGAATGGCGGGCGGGAAGGTTCCCTGTAGAGACAAAAGCACTGGGTTCTCCGGATGGTTACGGTCGCCCGGCGCCTGCAGGCCGCTTGCAAAGGATGTTTGCAATCGAGTACCAGCGGCTGCTCTCAGATGGGTTGTTGCTTTGGGTGCGGTCGGGCGACGCTGTTGCGAGAAAAGCCCCCGATTATACCCCTCGGGTGTGACGCAACTGCAAATGCAGGCCTTGCATCACCTTGCAATGCGCGCGCACTTGTTAGAGCGTCTCTCGCTCTGCACAGCACATGGCACAGCAGTTGAAGGGACCTACGCTGCTAACGAGAAGCTAGCAAGAGGCAAAGTTTGGCAGGCACAGCACGCCCCGCTAGTGCGCAGCCCCACTGTGGTGCAGACAAATCGCAGCCGCCGCGCCCACGTTCAGCGACTCCTCCCCCCCAGGCTGCGCGATTCGAATACGCATGGCCGCGCGTTCTTCCAGCTGCGCTGAAACACCCTGCCCCTCGTGCCCCATGACCCAGGCGCAGGGCCAAGGCAGCGTCGCACGATGAAGGAGCTCGCCCGCGTGCGAGCTGGTCACCAGCAGGGGCACCTGTAGCGCCAGCAAATCCTTGTGCTCCACGCCTTCAATCAGCTCCAAGGCGAAATGGGCACCCATGCCTGCCCGCAGCACCTTGGGGGACCACAGCGCTGCGCTGCCCTTGATCGCCACCACTTGCCGGAACCCGAATGCGGACGCACTGCGCAGAATGGAGCCCACATTGCCGGCGTCCTGCACCCTGTCCAGCACCACGGTGGCCGCGCCCGGCTGCAGCGTGGCTCCCACCGGCAGATCCAGGATGAAGCCCATGCGCGCGGGTGACTCCAGGCCACTGATGTCTGCGAACAACGCATCAGCTATCACTATCGTTTTAGTAGCTACTTGCGCATATTCCACCTGCGCTAGAGGCCAAAAAGACTCAGAAAAAACAGACATTGCGGGCTGAACCCCGCGTGCCATCGCTGCGCGGCACAGGTGATCCCCTTCCAGCCAGATGCGTCCCTGCTTTCTGTAGGCAGTGGTGTCCTGCGCCAGACGCCGCAAGTCTTTGACAAACGGGTTGTCCCGGGAGTGAATGGCAGTGACGGGCGACGAAGTCATTGATGGATGATAGATAGATAGATCGGCGATCTTGCTACGAGAGGATCAACAGCCGTTGGGACACGGGTGCAAACGAGCGGCGATGATGGATGCAGGCACCATGCTCACGCAAGGCCTCCATATGCACGGCAGTTCCGTAACCCTTGTGCCCCGCAAACCCGTACTGCGGAAACTCTGCGTCCACCTGCGCGCACCACCGGTCCCGGTGCACCTTGGCCAGGATGGACGCTGCAGAAATGGCGGGCACCAGTGCATCTCCCTTGATGATGGCCTCTGCAGGCACATCCAGCAGGGGCAATCGGTTGCCGTCAACCAGCACCATGGCGGGCTTGAGCCGCAGCCCCAGCACCGCGCGGCGCATGGCCAGCAAGGTGGCCTGCAGAATGTTGATCTGATCGATTTCCTCCACACTGGCCTCGGCAATGCTGAAGCAAAGGGCCTTGGCGCGGATTTCGTCATACAGCTTGGCCCGGCGCGCCGGCGTGAGCTTCTTGGAGTCAGCCAGCCCTGAGATAGGGTGCAGTTCGTCAAGGATGACGGCTGCGGCCACCACGGGCCCTGCCAAGGGGCCTCGGCCCGCCTCATCGACACCTGCGACGAGGCCGGTCGGGTGCCACGGCAGACAGGCCTGCTCAGGCAGCGGTAGGGGAGAGGATTTTCTGGATCGCATCGGCAGCCAGTTGAGGGGTGTTGCGTCGCAGGCTTTCGTGCAGCGTGGTGAAGCGCTGCTCCAGGGCGCTGATTTTTTGAGGATTATCGTGTCGCGCGTCCAGCCATTCGAGCGTCGCTGCACACAACGCCTGCGGCGTGGCGGCATCCTGGATCAGCTCTGGCACCACGAACTCTTGACAAAGAATATTGGGCAGGCCCACCCAGGGCTGCAGTTGCTTGCGGCGCATGAGCCACCAGCTCAGGGGGTGCATGTGGTAGCCAATCACCATCGGGCGCTTGAAGAGCGCCGCCTCCAGCGTGGCGGTGCCGCTCGCGATCAACGTAGCATCGCAGGCGGCAAGGACCGCGTGGGACTGGCCCAACACAATCTGCATCGCGTTACCTAACCCACAGGCCTGCGACATTTGCACGATGCGGTCATGCAAGGCGGGCACAGCAGGTACTACCAATTTGATAGCTGGTCGCGCTTTAAGGACAAGCGCTACAGCCTCAAAAAAGGGTTTAGCGATGTATTGCACCTCAGAAGAACGGCTACCCGGGAGAATCGCCAGCACTTCGTCGGAGTCCTGAAGCCCGAGTTGCGCCCGTGCAGCCGCGCGGTCCGGCACCATGGGAATCACGCCCGCGAGGGGATGGCCCACGTACGTGGCTGCAATACCGTGCTGCGCCAAAAGCTCTGGCTCGAACGGAAAGATGCACAAGACATGGTCCGCGCTGCGGCGAATCTTCTCGACCCGGTCGGCACGCCAGGCCCAGATGGACGGACACACGAAGTGAACGGTCTTGATACCTGCGTCGCGCAGGTCGCTCTCCAGCCCCAGGTTGAAATCAGGGGCATCCACACCGATGAACACATCCGGGGGGTCTTTGAGTAGTCGTTCGCGCAACTGCTTGCGGATGCCCAGAAGCTCACGCAGTCGGCGCAGCACTTCCATGCTGTAGCCGTGCACGGCGAGTTTTTCGCTGGGCCACCACGCGGCAAATCCGCGGCGCTGCATTTGCGGGCCGCCAATGCCGCACGACTGCAACCCCGGCCAGTGGGCCTGCATGCCGTCGATCAGTAGACCCGCGAGCAGATCACCTGACGTCTCGCCCGCCACCATGGCGATGCGGGGGGGAGCGCTCATCTACCGCCCCTCAGCGCGCGATACCGCGCGTAGACGCATCCAGAAAGGACAACACCAGACCGATATCGGCAGCGGCTTCTGGATTAGATGCAGGTAACTCGGCCATGGCGGCACGTGCTGCATCCAAGGTAAGCCCTTGGCGGTACAACACACGGTGCATCTGCTTGATGCCAGCAATGCGTGCAGGAGAAAACCCGCGTCGACGAAGGCCTTCAAGGTTCAGGCCGCGGACGGACAGGGGATTCCCGTCCACCATCATGTATGGAGGCACATCTTGCGAAATGTGGCTGGCAAATCCGGCCATCACGTGCGCCCCCACCTTGACGAACTGGTGAATCCCGGTGAGCCCGCCGATGATGGCCTGGTCTGCAACGTGTACGTGGCCTGCCAAGGTCGCGTTGTTGGCAAGGATGGTCTGATTGCCCACCACGCAGTCGTGCGCGATGTGCACGTAGGCCATGATCCAGTTGTCATCGCCGATGGTGGTCACGCCCTTGTCCTGCTCCGTGCCCAGGTTGAAGGTACAGAACTCGCGGATGGTATTGCGGTCGCCGATTACCAGCCTCGTAGGCTCACCTGCATATTTCTTGTCCTGCGGGGCCGCGCCCAGCGAGGCGAACTGAAAGATGCGGTTGTCTGCACCGATGGTGGTGCGCCCCTCGATCACGCAGTGCGCACCTACCGTAGTGCCCGGTCCGATCGACACATGCGGGCCGATCACCGCATATGGCCCCACCGTCACAGAAGGATCAATGCGCGCTCCCGCGTCAACAACGGCAGTGGGATGGATATTGCTCACGATCCAGAAAACCCGAGTAGATCAACCCACACTGCGCATGGTGCACATCAGTTCGGCTTCGCAAGCCACTTCGTCACCCACACTCGCCACACCCTTGAACTTCCAGATGCCGCCGCGTACGCGGTCGATAGTGATGGCGAGGATCAGCTGGTCACCCGGCTCGACCGGACGCTTGAAACGAGCGCCGTCGATGCCTACAAAATAGTAGATATTGTTTTCGTCAGGCACCTTGCCCATGGCGTCAAACGCAAGCAAGCCAGCGGCCTGGGCGAGCGCCTCCAGGATCAACACGCCCGGCATCACAGGACGGCCCGGAAAATGCCCCATGAAATAGGGCTCGTTGAACGTGACGTTCTTGATGGCCTTGATACGGGTGTTGCTCTCAAGCTCAATCACCTTGTCTACCAGCAGAAAGGGGTAGCGGTGGGGGAGCTGCTTGAGAATTGCGTGAATATCCATCATCGAATTGTTTTTCCGTTCATGCTGCTTTAAGCGCCTGCTCCAGCGCCTTGATGCGCTCGCGCAAGCTGTGCAGTTGTTTGAGTGTCGCAGCGTTTTTTTCCCAGCGCGCATTGTCGTCGATGGGAAACATGCCGGTGTACTGACCAGGCTTGGTCAACGAACGGGTCACGACCGTAGCCGCTGATATGTGCACGTTGTCGGCCATTTCGAGATGCCCCAGCACAATCGCCCCGCCGCCCACCGTGCAATGCGCGCCAATGGTCGCACTGCCCGCCACCCCCACACACCCAGCCATGGCCGAGTGTTTGCCGATGCGCACGTTGTGGCCGATCTGGATGAGGTTGTCGAGCTTGACGCCATCTTCGATCACGGTGTCCTGCAACGCCCCGCGGTCGATACACGTGTTGGCACCGATTTCTACGTCGTCACCGATGCGCACAGCACCCAATTGCTCGATCTTGACCCATTTACCGTTCTCGGGCGCAAAACCAAAGCCATCCGCGCCGATGACCACACCTGGATGCACGATGCAACGCGCACCGATGGAGCAGTTCTCGCCCACAGTCACCCGCGATTTGAGTACCGTGCCAGCACCGACATGCGCTCCCCGTTCGACCACACACAGCGGACCGACGGTCGCTGTGGGATGCACCCGCGCATCCGGATCGACCACCGCACTGGGGTGCACGCCAAGCCGCGCAGCGGGCGCAGTGCGTGAACGCCATAGCTGGGTGGCGCGCGCGAAATAGCCGTAGGGATTGTCCACAACGATACAGGGGCCCCGCGCTAGCGCAAGGTCACGCATCGCAGGCGCCACAATGACACAGGCCGCCCGGGAGGCGGCCAGTTGCTGCTGGTAGCGGGGATTGCTCAGGAAACTGAGATCTCCTGGGCCAGCGACCTCCAGCGGCGCGATGCGAGAGATGGGAGCGTCGTACTCCCCTCCCTCCAACGAACCACCGAGCGCATCAACAATGTGCCCGAGAAGCAAGCTCACAAGGCACCTGTGCAGCGCTGCTGGAACTTACTTTGCAGCAGGAGCGGCATTCAGCGCCTTGATCACCTTGTCAGTGATGTCGTGCTTAGGGTTGATGTACACGGCTTCCTGAAGGATGACGTCGTACTTCTCAGCCTCGGCCACCTGCTTGACGACCTTGTTGGCGCGCTCCAGAACCTGGGACAGTTCCTCATTCTTGCGAGCGGTCAGGTCTTCTTGGAACTCACGGCGCTTGCGCTGGAAATCACGGTCCTGGTCCACCAACTGGCGTTGGCGGGTGGTGCGCTGGCTTTCAGCCATGGTGGGCGCTTCACGCTCAAACTTCTCGGACGCGGTCTTCAGCGTGTTGCCAAGATCGACCAGTTCTTTTTCACGGCGCGCGAACTCCTGCTCCAGCTTGGCTTGCGCAGCCTTGGCAGTGTTGGCCTCGCGGAAGATGCGGTCGGTGTTGACGAAGCCTGCTCTGAACTCTTGTGCTTGAGCTGGCGCTGCAACGGCAAGGGTGCCAAGCAGCAGGGCCAAAGAAATATGGCGAGAAAAGGATTTCATTAGAAAGACGTTCCAATCTGGAATTGCAATTTTTGGATTTTATCGCCAGCGAACTTGCGCACTGGCTGCGCAAACGCTAAACGCAGTGGACCGAGCGGGGAAATCCAGCTCAGTCCCAGTCCAACGGAAGCACGCATGTCACTGAAGGTAACTTTATCGTTCTCTCCATACACGTTGCCAACATCGAAGAAGGTAAACACACGCAGGGTCCTGTCGTTCCCAGCACCCGGGAAGGGAGCAATCAGCTCCGCATTGAGCGTGACCTTCTTAGGTCCACCCAGCGACGCGCCGGTGACGTCGCGCGGTCCGAGAGTGCCTTGGTCAAAACCACGCACTGAACCCAGACCACCCGAATAAAAGTTCTTGAACACCGGGAACGGACGACCATTCATCCCCTTGCCAATGCCAAACTCTCCGTTGAAGGCCACGGTAAACCGCTTGTTCAATGGCACATATTGCTGATATTGGTAATTGGCACGTACATAACGCGCATCACCCGCCACGGACCATTCTGAATTAAGGCGCTGATAGCGACCCGAATTAGGTGCCAGAGCACTGTCACGATCATCACGCGACCAGCCAATCGTCAGGGGAATCGAGGTGCTGCTGTAGCCAAACTGATCGGCATAGGCAAGATAAGTCGCAGGAATATTGGTACCCGGCTTGATCTTGGTCTGTTCCAGACCACCACCGAAGAACACCGTGTCGGTTTCGCTGAATGGCACGCCAAAACGCACCGAGGTGCCGGTGGTGATCAGCTCATAGTTGCCGCCCTGGTCTTCGTAGGGCTTGTCCGTGCGGTAGTACACATCCACAGTGCGCGAAATACCGTCTGGCGTGAAGTACGGATTGGTGGTGCTGAACACCAGAGTCCGGCGGTACTTGCTGGTGTTGACATCAATCCCGAGGTAATTGCCCGAGCCAAAGATATTTTCCTGCTTGATACCGAACGACAGCGCTACTTTTTCCGCGCTGGAGAAGCCAACACCCAGCTGCAGGGACCCCGTCGGCTTTTCTGCCACGTTGATCACCAAATCCACCTGATCTGGCGATCCAGGTACTTCCTGGGTCTCGACATTGACTTCTGTGAAAAAGCCAAGACGATCTACACGGTCGCGTGAGATGCGGATCTTTTCGCCGTCGTACCAGGACGCTTCGTACTGGCGGAACTCGCGACGAATCACTTCGTCACGTGAGCGATTGTTCCCGCTGACGTTAATGCGACGCACATAAGCGCGGCGTGCGGGTTCAGCCTGCACAACAAAAGTCACGCGGTTGTTTTCGCGGTCGATCTCCGGCACGGCTTCGACGCGCGCAAACGCAAATCCGAAGCGAGCAAAGTATTCCGAAAACGCCTTGGTCGTTTCGGTGACCTGATCCGCGTTGTAAGGTTCACCCGGTCGTATCGTGACCAGCGACTTGAACTCGTCCTCACGATCAAGGTAATTGCCTTCGAGCTTCACGCCAGAGACTACAAAACGCTCGCCTTCGGTCACGTTGACCGTGATGGAAATGTCTTGCTTGTCCGGAGAAATGGCAACCTGCGTGGAATCCACGCGAAACTCCAGATACCCGCGCTGCAGGTAGTACGACCGGAGGGTTTCCAGATCGGCATTGAGCTTGGCGCGCGAATAACGGTCCGACTTGGTGTACCAGCTAAGCCAGCCACCCGTGTCCTGGTCAAACAACCCCTTCAGCGTGGATTCGCTAAAAGCCTTGTTGCCGACGAGACGCACTTCCTTGATCCGGGCAGGATCACCCTCCACCACGGTGAACGTCAGATTCACACGATTGCGCTCAATGGGGGTCACGGTCGTCACCACCTCAGCGCCGTAAAGACTCTTGTTGATGTACTGGCGCTTGAGTTCTTGCTCGGCCCGATCAGCCAATGCCTTGTCGTAGGGACGTCCTTCGGTCAATCCGACGTCGCGCATGGCCTTTTTGAGCGCGTCCTTGTCAAATTCGCGCGTGCCAGCAAAGTCCACATCGGCAATGGTGGGGCGTTCTTCCACAACCACCACCAGCACATTGCCACTGGCTTCCAGGCGCACGTCCTTGAAAAGCCCGAGTCCGAATAGTGCGCGGATCGCGGCAGCACCCTTTTCATCGTTGTAGTCGTCGCCCACACGCAAAGGCATGGATGCGAAAACGGTGCCGGGCTCAACACGTTGCAGCCCCTCCACGCGAATGTCCTGCACCTTGAAAGGCTCCAGAGCCCATGCCGCATTGGCGGCAAAAATCATGGCTGCAATGGCCGATGCGGTACGCACGCCCAGGCGATTGATGTGTTTTTTCATGAGTGAAGCTGAAGCCGCAGTTGCAGGGCAAACGCGGCAAAAGTGTTAGCCAAAGAGCCGGGTGACATCGTTGAACAGGGCTATGGACATCATGAGAAGCAGCACTGCAACGCCTGCGCGCTGCAGACGCTCCATCCATGCATCCGACACCCCCCTGCCCGTCACTCCCTCCCAAAGATAATACATCAGGTGCCCGCCGTCCAAGACAGGCAGCGGAAGCAGGTTGAGTACTCCGAGGCTCACGCTGATCAGCGCAAGGAAAACCAGATATTGAGTGAGTCCGAGGCTGGCCGAGCGCCCTGCGTAGTCGGCAATGGTCAGCGGCCCGCTCAGGTTCTTGAGCGACGCCTCGCCAATCACCATGCGACCCATCATGCGCAGCGTCAGAACCGATACATCCCAGGTTTTGACGACACCCGCCCACGCGCCTTCAAACAGACCATAGTCCACGGTCACGAACTCAGGTGCCGCCCCCACATAGGCACCGATGCGCCCCACCGTCGCGCCAGGCTCTGCCTTTGCCTCCGGCACTACATCCAGCATAAGCACCTGCCCAGTGCGTTCAATACGCCAGGGCTGGGCCAGAGGTTCTGTACCGCGAACGGACTGGCGGATCAGCTCCCGCAGTTGCTGCCCATCCACCACGTCGGTCGCACCCACCTTGAGAACGACATCGCCTTGACGCAGGCCTGCGCGCTCTGCCGCGCTGCCCGCCATAACCTCGCCCAGCACAGGGCGTGTCCACGGCCCCAGGATCCCGATCTTGCGGAACAACTGGGCATCCGCCTCGCGGGTGTCTATCCGCGACATGTCCAAAAGAATTTCGCGGTGGGAGGCACCAGGCTGGGGTTGCACGTCCAGCCGCACGGTCACGCCTTCCAGCGCTCCGCGCGTCAACATCCAACGCAGGTCCTCAAACGACCGGACCGGCTCCATCTCGTCCGAGCCCAACGCGGCGCGCTCGACCAGCTCTCCACCCCGCAATCCCGCACTCTGGGCCACAGAGCCCGCCACCGGACTGGCCAGCAAGGCCTTGGGCTCTTCCACACCGTTCCAGTTGACAAGCGAATACAGCAACACCGCCAGCAGCAGGTTGGCGATGGGCCCCGCCGCTACGATGGCAGCACGAGAGCGCAGGGGCTGGGTATTGAAAGCCAGATGGCGCTCTTCGGCAGGTACTGGCGCCTCGCGCTCATCGAGCATACGCACATAGCCCCCTAAAGGGAACGCTCCCAGCACGAACTCGGTGGGAGAACCCTTAGGCCGCCAGCTCAACAAAGGTTTGCCAAAACCCACCGAGAAGCGAAGCACCTTGACGCCGCAGGCCACTGCCACCCGATAATGCCCATATTCATGAACGGCAATCAGAAGGCCAAGGGCCACGATGAAGGCAACGAGGGTCAACAGCATGGGTAATGGGTTCCGTGGGTCAGCAAGGTGTCAACATGGGACTGAGCGACGCTCAGGCAGCCAGAAGACCCGCTGCATGCTCTGCGGCACTGCGCGCCTGGGTATCCAGATCAAGCAAGGCTTCGAGCGAATTGGGCTTGGAGGGGGACACAGCATCCAAAGTTGCAAGGTTGACCGCATGAATATGGTCAAAACGAAGTTTTCCGGACAAAAACGCGCCCACAGCCACCTCATTGGCCGCATTTAGAACGGCAGTGGTGCCCTCTACTGCCTTCAGAGCCTGCCAGGAAAGGTGCAAACCGGGGAAGCGAACCGCATCGGCGTCCTCGAAAGCCAATGCCGTCAAGGCAGAAAAATCCAACTTGCTGGCGCCGCTGACAATACGCTCCGGCCACGCCAGACCACAGGCGATGGGCACGCGCATGTCGGGGGTGCCTAGTTGCGCCAGGATAGAAGCGTCCTTGAACTGGACCATCGAATGGATGATCTGCTGCGGGTGAATCACCACCTTGATCTGGTCAGGGTGCAGATCGAACAGCCAGCGCGCTTCGATCACTTCGAGCGCCTTGTTCATCATCGTGGCCGAATCCACCGATATCTTGCGCCCCATCGAGAAATTAGGATGCGCGCATGCCTGGGCCGGGGTGATACCCGACAGCGTGGAAGGATCGCGCTGGCGGAACGGCCCCCCCGAGGCGGTCAGCAGGATGCTGTCCACCCGGTCAGCCCAGGTCGTTGGGTCTTCCGGCAGGCACTGGAAGATGGCAGAGTGTTCGCTGTCGATGGGCAGCAGCGTTGCCCCGCCCTCGCGCACGGTCTGCATGAACAGCCCGCCGCCCACCACCAAGGCCTCTTTGTTGGCCAGCAGCAACCGCTTGCCCGCACGTGCCGCCGCCAGACAGGGTGCAAGGCCCGCAGCCCCAACGATGGCTGCCATCACGGCGTCCACCTCGGGGTGCGATGCTATGATTTCAAGAGCATCTTGCGCTTGAATTACCTGCGTTGGAAGGCTATTTGACTCCAATTTTTCAGCAAGGAGCGCGGCGTGAGGCGCACTGGCCATCACGGCGAAACGGGGACGAAACTGTGCGCACTGCGACAGCATCAGGTCCACCTGGGTGGCGGCGCTGAGCGCAAACACCTCGAAACGATCCGGGTGACGGGCCACCACATCGAGCGTGCTGGTACCGATGGAGCCCGTGGACCCCAGAACAGTGAGTCGTTGTTTCATCATTGCGTTGTCGTCAGACTCGTAAGCATCATCGCCAGCGGCAGGGTCGGCAGCAAGGCATCCACCCGGTCAAGCACGCCGCCATGTCCCGGCAACAGACCACTGCTGTCCTTGACGCCTGCACTGCGCTTGATCAGCGACTCCACCAGGTCGCCCGACACGCTCATGGCCACCATGAACAGTGCGGCAATCACCAGCAACCACCATCCTGGCTGTGCCATGCGACTGTAGAAGCTGGGCACCAGCGCCTGCCAATGTGCATCGGCGGCCACCCAGACAAAGGCCATCACCACCACGCCAGCAAGGCCGCCCCACACCCCTTCCCAGCTTTTGCCTGGGCTGATGGACGGAGCCAGCTTGCTTTTTGTGAAGCGCAGGCCGAAAGCGCGTCCGGCGAAATACGCGAAGATGTCAGCCACCCACACCAGCAGCAGCACTGACAGCAGAAAATTGATTCCGATCGTGCGGGCCTGCACCACCGCCAGCCATGCCAACCAGAGCGCCAACACACCGGCCACCAAGCGCAAACCCGCCGGGATACGCGCCCAGCCAGGCACACCGGCACGCAGCAACCACGCGGTGGCCAGCACCCACAACCCGCCTCCCAGAACCCAGAGAGCCGTCAAAGGACGATCTACCCAGCCCAATGTCCAGGACCCGGCACACAGCGCCACGCATGCAGCGCCCACTGCCACCGAGCCAGCCTGACCAAAACCGCTCAAGCGCCCCCATTCCCACGCCCCGGCAGCCATGAGCACCAGAACCACCAGCATGAAGGGCTCGGTCGATGGATAGAAAAGCGCAGGCAGCAAGATAGCCAGCAATACAAGGGCAGTGATGACACGCTGTTTGAGCATGGGGCCTTTCAGAGCCTGTGCGGGTTCTCAGCCCGGCATCGGGTCGGGATGCGCGGACAGGATTTGTTCGGAGGTTTTGCCAAAACGGCGCTCGCGACGGCTGAAGGCGGCAATTGCCTCGTCCAGCGCCGACTCGTCGAAATCCGGCCACAACCGGTCACTGAAAAAGAACTCGGAGTATGCAGCCTGCCAGAGCAGAAAGTTGCTGATCCGCATTTCCCCACCGGTGCGAATCACCAAATCCGGGTCGGGCACATGGGCCATACCCATCGCACCATGCAAGCTCATCTCTGTAATGGGCTCGCCGCGAGCAGCCAGGGACGCAGCGGCCTGAGCGATATCCCAGCGGCCGCCGTAGTTGAAGCACACATTGAGCACGAGGCGCGTGTTGTCGGCCGTGACCGCTTCGGCCTGGGCCAGGCCCTCGCGCACCTTGGGCGACAGGCCTGCGCGTTCGCCCACGAAATACAGGCGCACGCCATCCTTCTTGAGTTGGGGCACTTCGCGCGCCAGTGCCATCGCCAGCAGCTCCATAAGGCCCGAGACCTCATCGGCTGGACGGTTCCAGTTTTCGGAAGAAAACGCAAAGACGGTCAACACGGAAACGCCGCGCTGCACACACGCGCGTGCACAGCGGCGCAGTGAATCAACCCCTTGCTTGTGGCCGGCCAGGCGCGGCAAGAAGCGGCGCGTGGCCCAGCGGCCGTTACCATCCATGACGATGGCGATGTGGTGTGGCACCACCGCAGAATCAGACATGTGAACGTTCAAGCCCAAGGGGCTTAAACCGCCATGATTTCCTGCTCTTTGGCAGCCACCAGTGCATCGATCTCACCGATGTGCTTGTCGGTGGCTTTCTGCACTTCGGTTTCGGCACGTTTCTGGTCGTCTTCAGACGCCAGCTTGTCCTTGACCAGCTTCTTGACGGATTCGTTCGCATCGCGGCGCAGGTTGCGAACGGCGATCTTGGCGCTCTCGCCTTCGTTGCGGGCGAGCTTGGTCATTTCCTTGCGGCGCTCTTCGCTCATGGGCGGCATGGGCACACGGATCAGATCGCCCATCGAAGCGGGGTTCAGACCCAGGTCGCTTTCGCGGATGGCTTTTTCGATCTTGGCGCCCATGCCCTTTTCCCAGGGCTGAACGCTGATGGTACGGGAGTCGATCAGAGACACATTGGCCACCTGGCTCAAAGGAACCATCGAACCGTAGTAGTCCACCTGCACCGTGTCGAGCAGTCCGGGGTTGGCACGGCCCGTGCGGATCTTCTGCAAGTTGTTCTTGAACGCCGAGATGGACTGGTCCATCTTGGTTTCTGTGTTTTTCTTGATGTCGGCAATCGTCATGTTTTCTCCTCAGGGCTGGCCTGCATCGGTGCAGGCCCCAACCATCGTCGTCAAGCGTAAACCAGCGTACCTTCGTCTTCGCCCATCACCACGCGCTTCAGAGCACCGTGCTTGATGATGGAGAACACCCGTACCGGCAGTTTCTGGTCGCGGCACAGGGCGAAAGCGGTCGCATCCATGATGCCCAGATTGCGGGACATGGCTTCGTCGAAGCTGAGCTTCGTGTAGCGCGTCGCCGTAGGGTCCTTCTGGGGGTCGGCAGTATAAACGCCGTCGACCTTCGTGGCCTTGAGCACCAGCTCGGCACCAATTTCGGCACCGCGCAGAGCGGCCGCTGTATCTGTCGTGAAGAAAGGGTTTCCCGTACCAGCCGCAAAAACGACCACTTTGCCTTCTTCGAGGTACTGCAGCGCCTTGGGTCGCACATAAGGTTCAACCACCTGCTCGATGGCAATGGCAGACATCACGCGGGCGATCAGGCCTTGCTTGTCCATGGCATCGGCCAAGGCCAGCGCGTTCATCACGGTGGCTAGCATGCCCATGTAGTCTGCCGTGGCCCGATCCATACCGACCGAGCCGCCCGCCACACCACGGAAAATATTGCCCCCACCAATCACCACCGCCACCTGGACGCCCAGGCGGGTCACTTCAGCGATCTCCTCCACCATGCGAACGATGGTGGCGCGGTTGATCCCGAAGGCGTCATCCCCCATCAACGCCTCACCAGACAGCTTGAGCAGGATGCGCTTGTGGGCTGGTGCAGCGTTGGACATGGGAAATTTCTCCGGTGGTAGGTGAGGGACTTTGGGGGTTGTTGCTTGAAAGATCAGGCAGCAGCCTTGGCAGCAGCTACCTGGGCAGCCACTTCGGCAGCGAAGTCGTCAACCTTCTTCTCAATGCCTTCGCCGACCACGTACAGAGTGAAACCCTTGACGGTGGTGTTGGCGGCCTTGAGCATCTGCTCGACGGTCTGCTTGCCATCCGCAGCCTTCACGAAGACCTGGTTGAACAGCGAGACTTCCTTCAGGTACTTCTGCACACCGCCTTCGATGCGCTTGGCCACGATTTCATCGGACTGCACGGGCTTGCCCGCGGCCACGGCCACGGCTGCATCTTCGGCGGCCTTGGCGGCGGCAACCGAACGCTCTTTTTCAATCAGGTCGGCAGGCACGTCAGCGCTGGTCAGAGCCACAGGCTTCATGGCAGCAATGTGCATGGCCACGTCCTTTGCAGCGACTTCGTCACCTTCGAATTCGACAACCACACCGATGCGCGTGCCGTGCAGGTACGAGGCCAGCTTGTTGCTGCCGCTGAATTGCTTGAAGCGGCGGAAAGACATGTTCTCGCCGATCTTGCCGATCAGACCCTTGCGCACGTCTTCGAGCGTGGGGCCGAAGCTGTCTTGGCTGTAAGGCAGTGCGCCCAGAGCAGCCACATCAGCGGGGTTGTGCTTGGCAACCAGCTCGGCTGCAGCCTTGGCCAGGTTGATGAAGCTGTCGTTCTTGGAGACGAAATCGGTTTCGCTGTTCACTTCGATCAGGCCACCGGTGGTGCCATCGATGAAACTGGCGACCACGCCTTCGGCAGTGATACGCGACGCGGCCTTGCCAGCCTTGGTGCCCAGCTTGACGCGCAGCAGCTCTTCGGCCTTGACCATGTCGCCGTCGGCTTCGGTCAGCGCCTTCTTGCATTCCATCATCGGTGCGTCGGTCTTGCCACGCAGTTCAGCAACCATGCTTGCGGTAATTGCAGCCATCTTTATTCCTTCAGAGTTCAGTTCAGTCAGTTCGGATTCGGGCTAAAAAAAAGGGGGCTCACCAGGGGCCCCGCTTTTGTTCGCGACGGATCGCGCAGCCGGGTGATCAGGCGGCGGCTTCTTGCACTTCCACGAATTCGTCGGTGCTTTCAGCAGTAGCTGCCTTCACGACTTCGTTCACGGCGTTGGCACGGCCCTCGATGATCGCGTCAGCGATGCCACGGGCATACAGCGTCACGGCCTTGGCCGAGTCGTCGTTACCGGGGATCACGTAGTCGATGCCTTCAGGCGAGTGATTGGTATCAACCACACCGATCAGCGGGATGCCCAGCTTCTTGGCTTCAGCCACGGCGATCTTGTGGAAGCCCACGTCGATGATGAAGATGGCGTCTGGCAGAGCAGCCATGTCCTGGATGCCGCCGATGTCCTTTTCCAGCTTTTCGATTTCGCGGGAGAACGTCAGTTGCTCCTTCTTGCTCAGGCTTTCAAGACCCGCTTCTTGCTGGGCCTTCATGTCCTTGAGGCGCTTGATCGAGGTCTTGACCGTCTTGAAGTTGGTCAGCATGCCGCCCAACCAGCGCTGGTCCACAAAAGGCACGCCAGCGCGCAGGGCTTCGGTGGACAGGATTTCACGGGCTTGGCGCTTCGTGCCGACCATCAGGATCGTGCCGCGGTTGGCAGCCAGTTGCTTGGCGAACTTTTGTGCTTCCTGGAACAGTGGCAGCGACTTTTCCAGGTTGATGATGTGAATCTTGTTGCGATGGCCGAAGATGTAGGGAGCCATCTTGGGGTTCCAGAAGCGGGTTTGGTGACCAAAGTGGACACCGGCTTCCAGCATTTCGCGCATGGTAACGGACATAAAAATACTCCAAAGGTTGGGTCTAAAATCCAGCTCCAATATTTGCGGCCCGTGTTTGACACGAGAGACGCAACACCTTGACGGGGCTGGTTTGCGATTTGTTTTGCGGCAGTGCACCGATAACATCGGGTAACACCGCCTTACTGCAGGTACTTGCTTGCGCTTCAAACAATGCGCTACAGCACCCAGCAAAACCCAAAGATTCTAGCACACCCCATGCTTTCAGACCTTCTCGCCACCCGCGACCGCCTGCGCGAAGGCGCCACCACGGTGCCCGCCGAGCTGGAGCGCTGCATTGAAGCCGCCCAGGCGCCTGCCAACCAGTACAGCTTCGTCCACCCCATGTTTGAAGCGGCACGCACCACTGCGGAGCAACCCGGCCTGACCAACCTGCCACTCGCTGGCCTGGCCGTGTCGGTCAAGGACTTGTTCGACATTGGTGGGCAATCCACGGGGGCCGGCTCGGTGGCGTTGGCCGATGCCTCACCTGCCGACGAAGACTGCCAGGCCGTTGCCCGGCTGCGCGCGGCGGGCGCCAACCTCATCGGCCGGACCAACATGGTGGAGTTCGCATTCTCGGGCGTGGGTGTGAACCCGCACTTTGGTACGCCCGCCGCATGGGATGCGCGCTTTGGTGCACTGCCCGACTCCCAAACCTCGCCCCGCATCCCCGGCGGCTCGTCGTCGGGCGCAGGGGTATCGGTCGCCACCGGTGCAGCCTTCATCGGGCTGGGGTCTGACACCGGGGGGTCCATCCGCATTCCGGCAGCGCTCAACGGCATTGTCGGATTCAAGAACACGGCCCGGCTGGTCCCCACGACTGGCGCCGTTCCCCTGTCTACCACCCTCGACACCGCCTGCGCCATGACCCGCAGCGTGCGCGATGCCATCGTAGTTCACGAGGTACTGGCAGCGCGGTCGGTGGACCGCAGCACCGCACCCCTGTCGCAGTACCGACTGGCGGTTCCGTCCACACTCTTTCTGGATGGACTGGATTCCACGGTAGCGCGTGCATTCGAGCGCACCCTGGCCACACTGCGCCAGGCAGGCGCCACCATCGACACCATCGACCTGCCCGCCGTGCGCGAACAACCCGCCTACGGTTTTGCTGCCCCCGAAAGCTATGCATGGCACCGCGATTTACTGCTGCGCGCGGGCGACCGCTACGACCCGCGGGTGAGTGCCCGCATTGAAAAAGGCGCCACCCTGATGGCGTGGGAATACATCGACCTGTTGCAAGCCCGCCAGAGTTGGATTGCCCGCATGATGGACCAGATGGCGGGCTACGACGCCCTCCTCTCGCCCACCGTGCCCATCGTGGCGCCTCCCATTGCAGATGTGGCACCCGGAGCGGAGCGTGATGCTGAATTCTTCCGCGTCAACAACCTGCTGCTGCGCAACACCAGCGTGATCAACCTGCTGGATGGTTGCGCGCTGTCCCTGCCCTGCCATGTGCAGGGGGAACTCCCGGTCGGCCTGATGGTCTGGCACGGGGCCCTCCGGGATGACACTGTGCTCAATATCAGCCTGCAGATTGAACAAATACTACAAAAACAATAGCTACTAGCGCTTACTGGATAAGCGATAGAGGCCAAAAACACTCCAATTCATGAAGATTGCCATCGTGGGCGCCGGTATCGTCGGCGTCACCACTGCGTATGAGCTGGCCAGCGACGGCCACGAGGTGACCGTGTTTGACCAGCGCAGCGCCGCCGCCGAAGAGGCTAGCTTCGCCACGGCCGGGCTGCTGGCCCCCCTGCTGCTCAGTCCGTGGGCCTTGCCGGGATTCGGCCACGCGCTGCGGCTGATGGGCCCTCAGGCCACCTTAAGGCTGGCGGGCGGTCTGAGCAAAAACCATCTGGCGTGGGTGTGGCGCTGGCGCGCAGCCTCTGCCGCCAACAGCGCGCCCGCCGCTGCGCTGGAGCGTCTTGCACAATACAGCCAGACACGTGCCAAAGCGATTGCCACCCAGCACGAACTGGACTTTGAAGCCAGTGACGGCCGACTGGTGCTGCTGCGTACCGAGCAAGAACGCGCCGACCTGCAACCCGCGCTGCAGGTCCTGCGCGACTGCGGCGTAGCGGCCAGCGACATCGACTCCGCCGCCGCACACAAGATCGAACCCGGGCTGTCGCCCGAAGCCCCCTTGGCCGGCGCCATTCACTTGCCCGATGCCAGCGCGGGCAACTGCCGCCTGTTTGCGCAGTTGCTGCGCCAGGGCACCCAGGGATCGGGCGTGCAGTTTGTCTTCAACACCCGCGTGGACCGCATCAGCAGCACGCCTACCGGTGTGGCCGTGCAGGGCGAGTCCGAATTGCGCCGCTTTGACGCCGTGGTGCTGTGCGCTGGCATGGCCTCTGCCGCGCTGATGCCCGCGATGGGCGTGCAGCTGCCGATGACGGCGGTCTATGGGTATTCGGTCAGCGCCCCGCTGCGCGAATCCACCCACGCACCGCGCGCCAGCGTGGTGGACATGGCCCAGCAGATCAGCATCACGCGCCTGGGGCAGCGCGTGCGCATCGCAGGCGGCGCCGAGCTGGCGGGTGCGGATGCAGACCATCACACGCCCACATTGCAGCGGCTGTACCGCACGCTGAACGACTGGTTTCCAGGCGGCGCGCAGCTGTCGTCCAATCTGCAGATCTGGCGCGGCGCACGCACCATGCTGCCCGATGGCGCCCCTGTGATCGGCGCCAGCGGCCTGCCTGGCCTGTGGCTCAACACCGGCCACGGCGCGGGCGGCTGGGCCCTGGCCTGCGGCAGCGCCCGGGTGGTGGCAGACCTGATTGCCCAGCGCGAACCCGCAGTGCCGCTGGATGGGCTGGGGATGCGGCGGTTCTGACCGCCCCCCGCAGCACACCGATCCCCTCTGCTTTTCACATCCGAGAGGTACGGCGCACAATGGCGCAGCGCTGCCCCTTGCAGCCCTACGCCCATGCACCGCATCACACCCGATCAGCCACACGCCCTGTTCAACACCGCAGCCACGCGCCGCATCGAGCACGCTGCCACCGCTGCCCTGCCACCGCACACGTTGATGCAACGCGCGGGTTGGGCCGTAGCGCAGCTAGCACAAGCCCTAGCGCCCCATGCGCGCACCGTGTGGATTGCCTGCGGCCCCGGCAACAACGGCGGCGACGGGCTGGAAGCAGCCATGCACCTGCAGCGCAACGGGCGCCGGGTGGTGGTGACTTGGTTAGGCCACCCCGACCGAGCGCCCGCAGACGCCAAGGCATCGTGGCAGCGCGCGCAGGCAGCCGGGGTGCAATGGGCCGATGCTGCGCCCGATGACCTGAGCCCTCAAGACCTGTGTATCGACGCACTGCTGGGCATCGGCGTTTCATCGGCTGCCGATGCATCCAAACCTACCCGCCAACCTGACAAGCGCTTGCGTGCGTGCCTGGACGCGCTGCAGCGCAGCCCCTGCCCGGTGCTGGCCGTCGACCAGCCCAGCGGGCTCGATGCCGACACCGGCCAATACGCTGCGGGCCTTGCGCCGGACGCCGGGCGGCCACACCACCACCCCATGCCAGCTCGCCACACGCTGAGCCTGCTCACCCTCAAACCCGGGCTTTTCACGGCTGCTGGGCGCGACGCAGCAGGCCAGGTGTGGCTGGACGACCTGGGTGTGCGGCCCGAGCACGAGCCGCCCAACGCCTGGCTGACCGGCCCCGCATCAGCAACCCCGCGCGCCCACGCCAGCCACAAGGGCAGCTATGGCGATGTGGCGGTGGTCGGTGGCGAAGGCCTGGCAGAACGCGGTATGGGCATGGGCGGCGCGGCGTTGCTGGCCGCCTCCGCAGCCCTGCACAGCGGCGCGGGCCGCGTGTTGGTGGCCCTGCTCGACCACGGCCATCTGCAGCTGGACCAACAACAACCCGAGCTGATGCTGCGCCGGTTCGACGCGCTGGACCTAGAACACCTCACCGTGGTCTGCGGTTGCGGGGGCGGCCAGGCCATAGGCGGCGTGCTGGCCGACGTAATCACCCGGTCGGCCCAGCTGGTGCTGGACGCCGACGCCCTCAACACCATCGCCCCCAACGCTGCCTTGCAGGCACTGGTGGTGGCCCGCAGCCAGCACGGGCTGCCCACCGTACTCACACCCCACCCGCTAGAGGCCGCGCGGTTGCTGGGCCTGACGACCGCTGAGGTGCAGGCCGACCGGCTGAATGCCGCCCAACAACTGGCCGCCCAGTTCAACTGCGTGGCCGTGCTCAAGGGCTCGGGCACCGTGATTGCAGCGCCTGAACGCATTCCGGCCATCAACCCCACGGGCAACGCACGGCTGGCCACCGCTGGCACCGGCGATGTGTTGGCGGGCATGGTGGGTGCGCACATGGCGACAGGTGCCAGCGCATTGCGCGCGGCCAGCGACGCGGTGTATGCCCATGGCCTCGCGGCCGATGCCTGGCCGGAAGAAACTGCCCTGACGGCCAGTGAACTGGCACGGCGAGTGCGCGGGTAGTCGCATAGCGGTCATACCCACCAGCGCAAGACCGGTTCAATCGACCAGCACAACCTCTTTCAACGGCTTGAGCACGCTCGATGGCGTCATGCCAAAGGTCTGCCGGAACATGCGGCTGAAATGGGCCGAGTCCGAAAAGTCGCCATGCAACGCAGCGTCGGTCAGCCGCGGGCTGACCGCCAGCGCCGCCATGGCCAGCCGCACCTGCGACCACACGCGGTAACTGCGCAAACTCACCCCCATCTCGGCGCGAAACAGGTGGTTGAAACGCGAGCCTGACAATTGCACGCCTGACGCCAAGCCATCGCGCGACAGCCGCGCACCCTGCGGGCTGCGCAGGGCCTGCAGGCTGCGCGCCACACGGGGGTCGAGTGCAGGGACAGCCACACCATCACCGGCACATTGCAGTAAGGCTTGCAGATCAAAGCTGCGCAACCGGGTGTCCATTGCACTGCGCGCTCGTACGGGCGCGGTCACATCCAGCACAACCCCGCCCTGCCGACCAAACACAGCACGCAGGCTGCGCGCCTCGTACGAATCGGGCACCAGGTACATCAGCGCCACCTGCTCGCCGCAGGGGTCCAGCAGGTGCATCACACCCGCGTCCACCAGCGCGCTGTGGCAGGTCTCCGCCTGCCCTGCGCCCCAATGCAGCGCAAACCGACCCGACAACCCCAGCAGCAAAACAGGAGCCGCATGGCAGTGCCAGCCTGTGGCGGGCAGTTCGCCCAGATACAACGCCCGGTTGGCGCCCAAGGTCAAGGTGTTGCGTGCTGGCATAGCCCAAACATACAAGTTTTTCTCAGCTGTTATCGATAGCCTTTGCGGGCACGGCGTCAGTCGCGTCTTGGTCGGGCGCGCAACGCCAATGCCTACCAATCACGGAGACCCGCTCTTGAAACGCACCGTTCTTCTCGCTGCCACAGCCCTCGCACTGGCCGCAATCGCGCTCTACTACAGCATTCCTGCGCTGTTCAAGGAGCCCCTGCTGGCACTCAACCGCAGCCTTTCGGGCATGGAGGAAAAGACCATCGACGCAGCGATGCACACCATTCACTATCTGGACAGCGGCGCACCCGCCGCGTCAGCAGAAACGGGCAGCGACAGCACACCTGTCGTTCTGCTGCACGGCATTTTTGCGGAGAAGGACCACTGGGTGGATTTTGCGCGCCCACTGACGGACACCTACCGAGTCATTTCCCCAGACCTCCCCGGCTTTGGCGAAAGCACGCGGCATGACAACCAGCCCTACGATTACGCCGCCCACGTCACCCGCCTTGGTGCGTTCATGGATGCGCTCGGCATCCAACGGGCGCACCTGGCGGGCAACTCGATGGGCGGCACCATCGCTGCGTTGTACGCCATTGAACACCCCGACCGCGTGGCCAGCGTGGCCTTCATCGGCGCGCCCCACGGCATCCGGTCACCACAACAGAGCACGATGGACCGGCTCATCGATGCCGGGCAGCGCCCGCTGGTCGCGCACGACGCGAAAGCATTCGACGCGATGATGGCGCTGGTGTTTGAAAAACGCCCCTTCCTGCCCTACCCCATCCTCGCGGCCACCGAGCACGAGGCGCTGCGCAACGCAGCGTCGAACGAGCGGCTGTGGGATGCGCAACTCAAGGACCGCTATCTACTCGACCAGCAACTGGCGAAGCTGCAACAACCGCCAACCCTGGTGCTATGGGGCACCAGCGACCGCGTGTTTGACGTGTCGGGCACGCAGACTGTGCAGAGCCATCTGCCGCAGGCACGCGTCGACGTGCTGCCGGGCATCGGCCATCTGCCGATGATGGAAGCGCCCGGCGACACCGCGCAACGGTATGCGGAATTTTTGGGTGCTTTAAAGAGGGGCATAAAGGCCACCCACCCAGATAAAAACAAGTAAAAATAGCTGCTAGCGCTTATCCAACAAGCGCTAGCAGCTATCAATTTATGAGTAAAGGCAGGCGGGTATCCCGTATGCCAATAACCCGTATGCGATCCCGCCCGTACGAAATCAGCCGCGGCGCGGCTTGCGCGCTTTGCTCTTGCTGGCCTTGCCCGCCACCGCCTTCTTGACGGACGCTTTGAGCGACTGAATGGGCGAACGAGCAGCCCGCTCGCGCGAGAGGCCCGCTTGCTCGGTGGCTGACGGGGCCGCGCCCTTGTCGGACTTGCGTCCACCCGACCGGCCGCCGGCCTTGCGCGAGCCACCGCTGCCAGGACCTTCTGCGCCCACGCCCTTGTCCTTCAGGGCACGGCCCAGCAGCTCCTCGCCTTCGCGCACCAGGCGGAAGTCGATCTTGCGGCCGTCCAGGTCCACGCGACTGACCTGCACACGCACCCGCGCACCGATGGCATAGCGGATGCCGGTGCGCTCGCCACGCAGTTCCTGGCGCGCCTCGTCGAACTTGAAGTATTCGCCGCCCAGTTCGGTGATGTGCACAAGCCCTTCGACGTACATGGCGTCGAGCGTCACGAAGATGCCGAAGCTCGTCGCTGCGCTGACCACACCGCTGTACTCCTCACCAAGATGCTCGCGCATGTACTTGCACTTGAGCCAGGCTTCCACGTCGCGGCTGGCCTCGTCGGCGCGGCGCTCGTTGGCACTGCAGTGCAGGCCTGCGGCTTCCCAGGCCTGGGTGTCGCGGGTGGGCGGGGGCACATCCTTGCGGGGCTTGGTGCCGGGGGCTGCCACACGGGCAGCCAGCCGCTTGGCGAGCTTGGCGTGGGCTTCGCCGGGTGTGGGCAAGGACGGCAATGCGTACTTGGTCTTGTTCAAAATCGCCTTGATGACGCGGTGCACCAACAGATCGGGGTAGCGCCGGATCGGGCTGGTGAAGTGCGTGTAGGCGTCAAACGCCAAACCGAAGTGACCGCTGTTGACCGGCGTGTAGATAGCCTGCTGCATGGAGCGCAGCAGCATGGTGTGGATCTGCTGGGCGTCGGGCCGGTCCTTGGTGGCCTCGGCGATTGCCTGGAAGTCACCGGGCTTCGGATCGTCGCCAATCGTCATGCCCACAGCCATGGCCTTGAGGTAGTTGCGCAGGATCTCCTGCTTCTCGGGCGTAGGGCCCTCGTGCACACGGAACAGGCCGGGCTGGCCGCCCTGGGCAATGAAGTCAGCGCTGCACACGTTGGCGGCCAGCATGGCTTCTTCGATGAGCTTGTGCGCATCGTTGCGGGTGCGCGGCACTATCTTTTCGATGCGGCCGTTCTCGTCGCAGACGATCTGCGTCTCGGTGGTTTCGAAGTCGACGGCACCGCGTTCACGGCGCGACAGCAGCAAGGCGCGGTACACGTCGTGCAGGTTGAGCAGGTCGCCGACCCGGTCCTTGCGCTTGCTGGCTTCGGGGCCACGCGTGTTGGCCAAAATGGCCGCCACTTCGGTGTACGTAAAGCGCGCGTGGCTGAACATCACCGCCGGGTAGAACTGGTACGCATGCACCTCGCCCTTGGCGGTCACCAGCATGTCGCAGACCATGCACAGGCGCTCCACCTCGGGGTTGAGCGAACACAGGCCGTTGCTGAGCTTCTCGGGCAGCATGGGGATCACGCGGCGCGGGAAGTAAACACTCGTCGCACGGTCGTACGCGTCAATGTCGATGGCGCTGCCGGTCTCCACATAGTGGCTCACGTCCGCAATGGCCACCAGCAGTCGCCAGCCTTTGCCACGGCCTACTTTGGCGGGCTCGCAGTACACGGCATCGTCAAAATCGCGGGCGTCTTCGCCGTCGATAGTGACGAGCGGCACGTCGGTCAGGTCCACACGGCGCTTCTTGTCCTGCGCACGCACCTTGTCGGGCAGTTCTTTGGCTTGCGCTAGGCACTCGGCAGAAAACTCGTGCGGCACGCCGTATTTGCGCACGGCGATCTCGATCTCCATGCCAGGGTCGTCCACTTCACCGAGCACTTCGGTGATGCGACCCACAGGCTGGCCGAACAGCGCGGGCGGTTCTGTCAATTCAACAACCACCACCTGGCCCGGCTTGGCAGCGCCCGTGGCACCTTTGGGGATCAATACATCCTGGCCATAGCGCTTGTCTTCAGGCGCCACCAGCCACACGCCGCTTTCCTGTAACAGCCGGCCGATGATGGGCTGAGGGGGACGCTCAATGATCTCGACCACGCGCCCTTCAGGACGTCCGCGGCGGTCCTGGCGCACGATGCGCGCACGTACGCGGTCTTTGTGCAGAACTGCGCGCATTTCGTTGGGGGGAATATAGATGTCGCCTTCGCCGTCGTCGCGAATGACAAAACCGTGTCCATCACGGTGACCCTGCACGCTGCCTTCAATTTCGTCCGACAGATGCGCGGACTGCGCGCCGGGGGTGGATTTTTTGATATACAATCTTAGACTTTCCTGAAATGCCCAGGTGGCGGAATTGGTAGACGCACTAGTTTCAGGTACTAGCGAGTAACATCGTGGAGGTTCGAGTCCTCTCCTGGGCACCAAACACATTAAAAGCCGTTGCAGTTG
>NZ_JBKBXG010000005.1:0-95488 GCF_046314175.1 Acidovorax sp.
CAGCGGCGACGTGCTCACGCGCCTGGGCAAGATGGCCGAGCTGTTCGACGACCACAGCCCCCTGCAGCTCATGGCCAGCGGGCGCATCCAGCTCGACGGCAAGGATGTGCCCTTCACCCTGATTGGCCGCCTGCAATACAAAGGCGACGCGGGGGTCTGGACCGAGTGGGCCGCCTTCCTCAACGACGGCACCCTGGCCACGCTGGGCGAGGACAACGGCGCCTACGTCTTCACCCGCCCCATCGACCCTGGCCGCGAAATGCCCGCGCCCGAGCGCTTTCGCATCGGCACCACCACCGCCATCAACGGCAAGCCCTACAGCGTGGCTTACACCGGCCAGGCACAGCTGATATCGGCCCAGGGCGAGCTGCCCAAACTCCCGCCGCTGGGCCAGCCCTTTGGCATGGTCGAGCTGCGTAGTGCCGAAGGCGAAGTGGTCAGCATCGACTACGGCCACACGCCCCCCAGCGTGGAGCGCGGCAAGTCCGTGCTGCTCGAAGACCTGCAGCTCCAGGGCCTCAAAGACGAATCCGCCAAAGACGAAAAAGGCCGCCAGTTCAACTGCCCCCACTGCGGCGCACCCGTGCAGGTCAAGCTGGCGGGCACCAAAAGCATCACCTGCGGCTCGTGCGCCAGCGTCATCGACCTGAGCAGCGGCGTGGGTGGCGAACTGCGCTCGGCCGAACAAGACGAGCCCGTGCAGCCCATCATTCCGCTGGGCAGCAAAGGCCAACTCCAGGGCGTGCACTGGCAGGTGGTGGGATTTCAGCACCGCATGGGCGTGGAGCCCGGCGACGATGAACACTTCGGCTGGAGCGAATACCTGCTCTACAACCAGAAGCGCGGCTTTGCCTTTTTGGTCGATTCCGAAGAAGGCTGGAGCATGGTGCGCCCCACCACCGGCGCGCCGCAGCTCTCTTCCAACGGCCGCAGCGCCACGTACATGGGCACCAAGTACGAGCTCAAGTACACCTACCAGGCCGAAACCACCTACGTGCTGGGCGAGTTCTACTGGCAGGTCACGCGCGGGCAGAAAACCAGCAACCGCGACTTTGCCAGCGCCAAAGGCCTGCTCTCGCTGGAGCAAACCCCCAATGAAGTCACCTGGTCTTCAGGCGACAAGATTTCCAGCGACACTGTGGCCAAGGCCTTCAAACTCGAAGACAAGGCGGACGTGCTCCAGCGCGACGACCCCGGCCCCTTCGTGGCCAAGTCGGGCCTGGGCTGCGGCACCATCATCCTGCTCGCCGTGGTGATCCTGATCCTGCTCATCGTGCTCAGCCGCTGCTCCAGCTGCGACCCCCGGGTCGAGAACTGCTCCTCGTCCTCCAGCTACCGCAGCTCCGGGGGCTCGTACGGCGGATATTCATCGGGCGGCAGCCACAAGTAACCTCGAAACAACCCGAACTTCACCGGAGAACAGCATGACCAAATTCGAATGGCTTCAGCCCCTGTCCATCGGCGGCACGCTGCTGTATGCCCTGATGGGCATCATCATCTTCTGGCTGGCCTTCATCATCATCGACAAGATCACGCCCTACGACCTGTGGCGCGAAATTGTGGAAAAGCAAAACCAGGCCCTGGGCCTGGTGGTGGCCGCGATGTGCCTGGGCATCAGCATCATCGTGGCGGCGGCGATTCACTGAGGACGGTGGCTGGTGCGGTGGGCGTGGGCACAGCACCCGTGTGAAAATTCCGGCGTACAAGATCCCATAGCAACGCCACGCAAATCCACATCGCAGCGCGGCCACCGCGTCGCGGCACCCCTTGCCGCACGCAACCCCATGTCCACCGCGCCGCCTCACACCGCAAGCCCATGAACGAATTCTTCTCGTGGAACATGCTCCACAGCCGCCCGTGGGACACCCAGCCCCGCCTCAGTGACGCCGAAATCGACGAACTGTTCGAGCTGATGGCCGACCCGGCGCTGGACGACGACGCCATGACCATCGACATGGCCGACGGTTACCTGACCGCCATCGCAGCAGGTCCGTCCCCGGTGCCTGTGCACGACTGGCTGGAAGACATCTTTGCCCAGCCCACGCTGCCCCTGCCGCACGACCCGGCGCGCCAGCAGCGCCTGCTGCAACTGCTGCTGCACCGCTATACCGACATTAAGGCCGCCCTGGTGGTGCGCCCGGCCGAAGCCTCGGTGGACGCCCTCTACACGCCGCTGTCGTCCCAGGTGGCAGAGGGTGACTGCATCACGCCTTATAAGCTCAATGCCAAAGGCAATCGCACAGGCGAGTGGGAGCTGAAAGACTGGGCCGAAGGCTTTCGGCGGGCCGTGGCCACCGATGACGAGTGGGAGCCACTGATGGCAGACCCCCAAGCAGCGACCCTGCTCGGCCCCGTGGTGCTGTACTCCATGGGCTACAACCCCGACCGGCCAGAGTTCCAGCTCGAAGCCGAGAGCAAAGAACTCCTGCCCTCACTCATCATCACGGTGTACGCCGTGCGCGACTGGTGGCAGCGCTATCGGCGCACCCATGGCACCGACCCCGCGCACCCAGTGACCTTGCCCGCCGTGCGCGACACCCCCAAGGTGGGCCGCAACGACCCCTGCCCCTGTGGCAGCGGCAAAAAATTCAAGAAATGCTGCGGCGCTTGATTCCGGAATGCGTTCAACAATCTCAAACCGTTCTCGCTGAGCCTGTCGAAGCGCCGCGCATGGCTTCGACAGGCTTAGCCCAAACGGTTGGGATGTGATGAAAAGAACGTGAATCTGTATGAGTCGTACCTGACCGGCCCGCACCGCACGGACCTGTAACCCCGCCAAGCCAACCCCCGCTGAGACCCCACGCATGCCCACCCTCGACTGGCTCCACCGCGCAGCCGCGTTCTCTCCTGCCGATCAGGTCCCCTACTGGTTGCTGCAGACCGTGTCGCACTACGGCAGCACCGGCAGCGCTTCCAGGAAAACGCGCGCGGAAGAAGCGTTCAACTTGATGTCCGAGCTGGTGGATGGCCGCGTGGCGCTGCTCGAATACAAAGGCGCCCATTTGCTGAGCGACCCGTATGAGATTGAAAAGAGCCAGGTGGGCGCGCTGTGGGCGCAGGCCAGCGGTGGCCGTGCGGTGTTTGGCTGGCTGACGAAGCAGCAAGATGGCCAGGGCCTGCCGCAGCAAATCAACGCGGTGCTGGCCTGACCATGGCGCAAGCACCGTCGCCGCACTTGCCGCACTTGCCAGATTCGCCGCACCTGGCGGAACCGGCCCCGCCCACCGGCCCCCGCCCCATCGAAGTCGCCCTGCTCGCCAGCGTGTTTGTGGTGGCCGCCTGCGGCCTGCTGTACGAACTGGCGGCGGGGGCGCTGGCGTCGTATGTGCTGGGCGATTCGGTGCTGCAGTTCAGCACCATCATCGGCACGTATCTGTTCGCCATGGGCGTGGGCTCGTGGCTGTCGCGCTACTTTGAACGGCAACTGCCCGCGCACTTCTTGCGCATTGAGCTGATGGTGGCGCTGATTGGCGGGCTGCTGCCTGCCACGCTGTTTCTGGCCAATGCCTACGCGCCGGGGGCTTTTCGGCTGCTGCTGTACGGCATGGTGTTCATGGTGGGCATGCTGGCGGGGCTGGAGATTCCGCTGGTCATGCGTATCTTGAAGCGCAACGTGGAGCTCAAGGACCTGGTCTCGCAGGTGCTCACATTTGACTACCTGGGCGCGCTGGTGGTGTCGATGGCGTTTCCGCTGCTCTTGGTGCCGCACCTGGGGCTCATCCGCACGGGGCTGCTGTTTGGCGTGATGAACGCGGCCGTGGCGCTGTGGGCGGTGTGGCTGTTCCGGCGCGAGCTGCGGCGTCTGAAGGCGCACCTGGCGGCCTGCGTGCTGGTGCTGGGCATCTTGCTGGGTGCGCTGGCCGGGGCGGAGCACATCACCACCTTTGCCGAAGACAAGTTTTACCAGGACCGCATCGTGTTCAGCACCGCGTCGCCCTACCAGCGCATCGTGGTCACGCAGGGCCGGGCGGGCCACCGGCTGTACCTGAACGGCAACCTGCAGTTTGCGCAGGCCGACGAGTACCGCTACCACGAGGCCCTGGTGCACCCGGCGATGGCGGCACACGGCGCACCGAAGATGGTGGCGGTGCTGGGCGGGGGCGACGGCATGGCGGTGCGCGAGATCCTCAAGTACCCCTCGGTCGAGTCGGTGACGCTGGTGGAGCTGGACCCGGCGATGACAAAAATCTTCAGCGAGAACCCGCGCCTTGCGCAGCTCAACGGCCAGGCGCTGCAGAACCCCAAGGTGAAGATCGTCAACACCGATGCGTTTGGCTGGTTGCAGCAGACGACCGATGTTTTTGACGTGATCGTGGTGGACTTTCCGGACCCCACCAATTTTTCCATCGGCAAGCTTTACACCAACAGCTTTTATGCCCTGCTGGACCGCCGCCTGGCCGCCAGCGGCTACGCGGTGGTGCAGACCACATCGCCCCTGGTGGCGCGCAAAAGCTACTGGACGGTGGCGCAGACCATTGAATCGGTAGGTCTCTCCACCGCGCCTTACCACGCGCACGTGCCCAGTTTTGGCGAATGGGGCTTCATCGTCGCCAGCCGCCGCCCCTGGCGCCTGCCCGATGCGCTGCCAGCCGATTTGCGGTTCTTGAGCGCCGACACGCTGCCCCTGTTGTTTGACTTTCCGCTCGACATGGCGCGGGTGCCGAGCGAGGTGAACCGGCTGTCGAACCAGGCGCTGGTGCATACGTACGAGCGCGAGTGGGGAAAACATTGAGAAGCCCCCCTGAGCCGCTTCGCGTCTTCCCCCCAGGGGGACGCACCCGGTGGCCTGGCAAAGCCAGTTCCACGGGTGCGCTGGCATCGGAGCGTGCCGGTTGCGAACGCCGCGCCCTTCAACGCTGAAGCAGAATCAGCCTCCCATGCACCGCCGCCAATTTCTCGCCACCGCCGCCGCCTCGACGGCCGCCACGGTGCTCCTGCCGGGTTGCGACAAGGCCGCGCGCGTCTTGGAAGGCGGCTTCACCGGCATCGACATGGCGCGCGGCCATGCGCTGCGCGACTTGCTCAAAACCGGCAGCTTGCCCGCGCCCACCGTGGTGCGGCGCGCGCAGGTCATCATTGCGGGCGGTGGTGTGGCGGGGCTGGCAGCAGCGCGGTCGCTGCGGCTGGCGGGGGTGCAGGACTTTGCGCTGCTGGAGCTGGAAGACAGCGCGGGCGGCAACAGCCGCGGCGGTGCTGTCAACGGCATTCCCTGCCCGCTGGGCGCGCACTACCTGCCCGTGCCCGGCGACGATGCGCGCGAGGTGCAAGACCTGCTGGAAGAACTGGGCCTGCGCCGCCGGCTGGCGGGGCGCTGGCAATACGACGAGCGCCACCTGTGCCACAGCCCGCAAGAGCGCCTGTTTTTTGAGGGCGAGTGGCAAGAGGGCCTGCTGCCCGTGCAGGGTGTGGGCGAGGCCACGCTGGACCAGTACCGCCGCTTTGCCCACGCGGTGGAGCGAGAGGCCAAGGCGGCACGGTTTGCGATGCCCGCACTCAGGATTTGGGGCTCAAAACAGCCGCTAGCGCCCACCCATCAAGCGCTGGATGCTATGAATTTCAGTGCATGGCTGGCGCAGGAGGGGCTGGATGACGCCCACCTGCGCTGGTACCTGGACTACTGCTGTCGCGACGACTACGGCGCGGGCACGGGTAGCGTGTCGGCCTGGGCGGGCATCCACTACTTCGCCAGCCGCCACGGCTTTCATGCGCCGGGCGAGGCGGTGGACGAAGCGCGCGAAAGCGTGCTCACCTGGCCCGAGGGCAATGGCTGGATCACCGCGCAGCTGGCCGCGCCGCTGCAGAGCAATGCCCAAGGCGGAGGCCAGTTGCGCACCGCCACCAGCGTGCTGCGCATCACCGAAACCCGCCACGGCGTGGAGGTGGACGCCTTCAACCACGCCACCGACAGCGTGGAGCGCTGGCAAGCGCCGCGCTGCATCGTGGCGCTGCCCGTGTTTGTGGCCGCGCGCGTGGTGCAAAGCCCACCCGCGTTCTTGACCGCCGCCGCGCAGCGCCTGCAGTGGGCGCCCTGGCTGGTGGCCAACATCCACATCGACACTCCGCTGACCGACCGCCCCGGCGCCGCCCCCGCGTGGGACAACGTGCTCTACGCAGACCCCACCGCAGGCGGCCTGGGTTATGTGAACGCCGGGCACCAGCGGCTGGACATGCGCGCTGCCATCACCGGCCCCACCGTGCTCACCTACTACCAGGCGCTGGGCGACATGCCCGATGCCCGCCAGCAACTGGCCACCGCGCCCTGGCAGCAGTGGGCCGACGCTGCCCTGGCCGCCCTGGCCGTGCCCCACCCCGACCTGCGCGAGCGCGCCACGCGCATGGACATCACCCGCTACGGCCACGCCATGTCCATCCCGGTGCCGGGTACACAGCAGTTTTTAAGCCAAATTGGCCTCCAACGCTTATCTGGTAAGCGCAAGCAGCTATCAAATGGTGAGCGTTCTGCCTGGATACCCACACCCACCACCGCAAGGCTCGCGTTTGCGCACAGCGACTGGTCGGGCTACTCGGTGTTTGAAGAGGCGTTTACGCGCGGGCATGGCGCCGGGCTGGTGGCGGCAGGCTGACCCCCGATGGCTGTCCCCGAAGTGCACATCGACGTAGCGCAGCAGCGGCTGCACCTGGTGGTGCGCGGGGCCATAGAGCGCAGCTACACCATCTCCACCGCCCTGAACGGCGTGGGCGAGCGCAACGGCAGCGGCTGTACACCCCGCGGCCAGCACCGCATCCGTGCCAAAGTGGGCGCGGGTAGTGCGCCGGGCGCCGTGTTTGTGGGGCGCCGGACCACCGGCGAGGTGTGGTCCCCCGATCTGGCGGCACAGCACCCGGGCCGCGATTGGGTCCTCACTCGCATCCTGTGGCTCACCGGCTGCGAACCCGGCGTGAACCGGGGCGGCACGGTGGACACCCTGCGCCGCTTTATCTACATCCACGGCTGCCCTGACGGTTCGCCCCTGGGCGTGCCCGTATCGCACGGCTGCGTGCGAATGGCCAACGCTGACGTGATCGATCTGTTTGACCGGGTGGCGGTGGGCACGCCGGTGTGCATCCACAGCGCCCCGGAACCCCTCGCCTGACTGTCGCTTTCTCGTCTTGTTGGGCCCGCTGGTGCTTGCCAATGTGCTGCAGGCGTTCACTGGCAAGGTCAGCAACAGCCGTCACGGTGAACTGCGTCTGCGTGGTGAGCTATCGAGATCTCCTTCCGTCACGGCATCGTCATCTCTGCTTCACCACCCCGTCATGGTCGCGCGGCATGGTTGCGGGCTTCCTCTTTGCTCCCATTTCAACCATGTTCCGACCCCTGCCCACTTTGATTGCTGCCGCACTGCTGTGCGCCGCGTCGTCCTCTGTATTTGCCCAACAGGCCTACCCCGCCACGCTGGCCGGCCATGCCGTGCTGCCCGCCCTCACGCTGATTGCCGCCCCCCAGGACGCACCGCAGGACCTGCAGGTCAGCGGCAAATTCACCACGCCGCGCCGCGTGGATGCCGTGGGCTCGGTGATGGGCCAGTCTGGTGGCCGCAACACTGGCGTGTCGCTGCCCTTCCAGGGTCAGCCGGTGCAGGGCCACTCGGGCATCAAGCGCATGGCTGATGGCAGCTTCTGGCTGCTGACGGACAACGGCGCGGGCAGCAAGGCCAATTCGCCCGACTTCATGCTGCACCTGAGCCACTACACGGTGGACTTCAAAAGCGGCCAGTTCAACCGCCAAAAGACCATCTTCCTGCACGACCCCGACAAGAAGATCCCGTTTCGCATCACGCATGAAGGCACCGACAAGCGCTACCTGACCGGTGCCGACTTCGACCCCGAGAGTTTTCAGTTTGCGGGCGGCGCGTTATGGATTGGCGATGAGTTCGGCCCCTACCTCATCAAGACAGACATGAACGGCAAGGTGCTGGCGGTGTTCGAAACCAAGGTGGACGGCAAGGTGGTGCGCTCGCCCGACGCACCCGGTGCGCTGTTGCCCGGTGCGCCAGATGCCAAGCCCACCACCTTTGCGGTCAAGCGCTCCAAGGGCTACGAAGGCATGGCCGCCAGCAAGGACGGCAGCAAGCTCTACGCCCTGCTGGAAGGCGCGCTGTGGAACGACGATGCCAAGGCGTATGAAAACGTGGGCGGCAAGCAGTACCTGCGCGTGCTGGAGTTCGACGTGAAGACCGAGCAATGGACCGGCCGCCACTGGAAGTACGTGCTGGAGGCCAACCACCACGCGATTGGCGACTTCAACATGATCGACGGCACCACGGGCCTGATCATCGAGCGCGACAACGGCGAAGGCACGGCCGACAAGGCCTGCCCCGAAGGCCAGAAGCGCACGGATTGCTTCCACGACCTGGCCAAGTTCAAGCGTGTCTACAAGATCGAGATGAGCGACGCCAATGTGGGCGGCGAGATCCGCAAGGTGGGCTACATCGACCTCATGAACATCCAGGACCCACAGCGCCTGGCCAAGAAGCCGCTGAACAACGGCGTGCTCACCTTCCCGTTCTTCACCATCGAGAACGTGGACATTGTGGACAGCACGCACATCGTGGTGGGCAACGACAACAACCTGCCGTTCAGCAGCAGCCGCGAGCCGAACAAGGCGGATGACAACGAGCTGGTGTTGCTGGAAGTGGGCGAACTTCTGCGGGCCAAGTAACCCGGCGCCAACGCGCGGTGGGGGCCGGGTGGCAAAATTCCCGGTTCCCCTCCCAACGCTCCACAAGCCGCGCCACCATGTTCACAGGCATCGTCCAAGCCACGGCAGGCATTGCCGCCATCCAAGACCGCGCAGGCCTGCGCACCTTCACTCTCGATTTTCCTGAGGGCTTCTGCCAGGACCTCGCCATCGGTGCCAGCGTGGCCACCGACGGCGTGTGCCTCACAGTCACCGAGATCCTGTCGCCCACGCAGGCCAACTTCGACGTGATGCTGCAGAGCCTGAACATCACCACGCTGGGCAGCTACGTGCAGGGCGACCGTGTGAATGTGGAGCGTGCCGCCAAGGACGGTGCTGAAATCGGCGGGCACCCGCTGTCGGGCCATGTGGACTTCACCGGCACGCTGATTGAGCGCCGCGAGTTCGACAACAACCTCGTGTGGCGCGTGGCCGTTCCCGAGGCGTTTCGCCGCTACATCTTTGCCAAGGGCTACATCGCCATCCATGGCGCGAGCCTGACGGTGGCCGAGGTGAACCGGCAAGAGGGCTGGTTCGAGATCTGGATGATCCCCGAGACCCGCCGCGCCACGGTGTTTGAGAACAAGAAGGTGGGCGACCGCCTGAACATCGAGATCGAGCGCAGCACACAGGTGGTGGTGGACACGGTGCGCGAGGCCGTGCAGGAGAGCCTGGGCCGCCTGCAACCGGTGCTGGAGGCGCTGCTGAAGGAAAAGGGCCTGTCGCTGGACGACTTTGTACAGGCGCCCGTGCTGCCGCACTGATCGAACCAAGCTCACTCATGTCCGTGGTGGTGCGCCCGCTGGCGCTGAGCGATCTGGCCGACCTGCTGGCCGTGCAGCTGGCTTGTTATGGCGAAGGATTTGTGGAGAGTGGCGGGGTGTTTGCGCGCCGCCTGGCCAGCCTGGCCAATTGCTCGCTGGTGCTGGAGCAGGGTGGCACGGTGTGTGCCTACCTGGCGGCATACCGCAGCGTGCGCGGCAAGGTCACCCCGCTGCACGGCGACTTTGAGGCGGTGGCCCAGCCCGACACGCTGTACCTGCACGACATGGCGGTGTTGCCCGCCCGCGCAGGGCAAGGCCTGGCGCGCGCGCTGCTGCAGCCGCTGTGGGCGCAGGCGGCATCGCAAGGCCTGCTGCACAGCGCGCTGGTTTCGGTGCAAGGCTCGCAGGTGTACTGGGAGCGCCATGGCTATGTGCTGCAACCGTTGGCAGATGTGGCGCAGCGGGAACGCCTTGCCAGCTATGGCGAGGGCGCTGTCTACATGGCGCGCAACCTGTAGGCCCGGCGTCACCTGTCCTCGTCATAATGCGCGCCATGCCCCACCGCTGGAAACCCAACGTCACCGTGGCCGCCCTCATCGAGCGCGATGGCCGCTTTCTGCTGGTCGAGGAAGAGACCACGGACGGCCTCAAGCTCAACAACCCCGCAGGCCACCTGGACCCGGGCGAATCGCCCATCCAGGCCTGCGCGCGCGAGGTGCTGGAAGAAACCGCCCACGACTTCGAGCCCACGGCGCTGATCGGCGTGTACCTCAACCGCTTCACCAAGACGCGCACGGGCGACGACATCACCTACATGCGCTTTGCGTTTGCGGGCTCGCTGGGCACGCACCACGACTGGCGCACGCTCGACACCGGCATCGTGCGCACGCTGTGGCTCACGGCCGATGAGATCCGCGCCTGCCCCGAGCGCCATCGCAGCCCCCTGCTGCTGCGCTGCCTGGAGGACTACCTGGCGGGCCAGCGGTTTCCGCTGACGCTGGTGCACACCGACATTTCGGTGACCGAACCCTCTGCGCAATAGCGCCGAGGCACCACGCAAAAAAGTTTTTTGGACTGCATGTAACCCGCAGCGTGCGGGGGACGAATTACCAGGCAGAGAGCGCGGCACGGTGCAGCGCGATCTAACCACCTGATTACTCATCCCTTAACGCCTACGGAGTTACCCGCCATGCTGTCCACGAACACCAAGACCACTGCATCTTTCGCCCTGTCTGCCGCGCTGCTGGCACTGGCATCCACCAGCTTTGCAGCCGACGCGCCCAAGGGCTCCAAAGGCGCCGCCATTGCCGCCAACGACAAGGTGCACTGCTACAACGTGCACGACTGCAAGGGCAACAGCGACTGCTCCACGGCTGAGCACGCCTGCAAGGGCCAAAACGCCTGCAAGGGCCACGGCTTCAAGGCCAAGACAGCCGCTCAGTGCCTGATGGAGAAGGGCACCATCGGCGATATCAAGGGGTGAGATGAAGCTCCCCCTGAGGCGCTTCGCGCCTTCCCCCTCTCTCGCTGCGCGGGAGGGGGACACCGCCAGCGCGGCGGGGCGGCCCTTGCGCGGCGGTGCTCGCCTTGGGCCGCGCCAGTTGCATCGCACTTGGCCGATGCTCACACTTTGATTTCGCCATGGCACATGACCCCATCGCTACGCGCGGCACGGGCTTTGGCCTGGGGCTGCGCACGCAGCACTACGCCGATTTCCTGGCGCGCAAGCAGCCGCTGGACTGGCTGGAAATCATCACCGACAACTACCTCATCGACGGTGGAAAACCTCTGGCGGTGCTCGATGCCATTCGGCGCGACTACCCCGTAGCCATGCACGGCGTGGCCATGTCCATCGGTGCGGCGCAGGGCGTGGATGTGCCGTATTTGCAGCGCGTGAAGGCGCTGGCTGATCGCCTTGAACCGCTGTGGGTGTCTGACCATCTGTGCTGGACGGGCCCCGGCCCCGAGCAGCTGCACGACCTGTACCCCCTGCCCTACACCGACGAATCTGCGCGGCACGTCATCACCCAGATCCGCCGCGCGCAGGATGTGCTGGGCCGCAGGCTGGTGCTGGAGAACGTGTCGAGCTATGTCCGCTACCGGCACGACAGCGCCAGCGAGTGGCAGTTTTTGGCCCACATTGCGCAAGATGCCGACTGCCTGCTGCTGGTGGATGTGAACAACATCTACGTGAGCAGCGTGAACCATGGCTTTGACCCGCTGACCTACCTGCATGCCCTGCCTGCGCACCGGGTGCAGCAAATTCACTTGGCTGGGCACAGCGACAATGGCGACCACATCATCGACACGCACGACCACCCCGTGGCGCAACCGGTGTGGGACCTGTATGCCCAGGCCTGCCAGCGCTTTGGTGCCGTGCCCGCGATGATCGAGCGCGATGACCACATCCCGCCGCTGGCCGAGCTGCTGGATGAAATGGCCATCGCCCGGCGCGTTGCCGCCGAGCATGTGGCCCCACCCGAGCCTGTCGCGATCACCTCCATCTCCCTGGCCCCCACGGCGGACCCGACCGGGTTGGCTGCGGTGCAGCGCCAATTTGCCGAATGCGTGCTAGCTGATCCGCCGCCCCCCGAACGGCCCGACGACCTGATCACCGGCCGCCTGCCCATCTACCACTACGCCTACCGCGCGCGGCTGGCCGAGGTGCTGGCCGATACCTACGCCAAGACGACCCTGTACATGGGCTCGGACACCTTCGACGCACATGCGCGCGCCTATGCCGTGGACCAACCGCCGCACACGCGCAGCCTCAACCGCTACGGCGAGGGGCTGGTGGATGCGCTGCGCCAGCAGTACCCCGACAACCCTGAACTGTATGAATTGGCCCAGCTCGACTGGGACCTGCGTACCCGGTTTGACGGTGCAGATGTTCCGGTGCTCGATTTGGACAGCGCACAGGCCTCTGGCGACTGGACCACCCGCGCCGATATGCTGCATCCCAGCGCCTTGCTGCGCACGGTGACCACCAATGTGGTGTCCCTGTGGAACGCTATCCATACCGATGACGAGGTGCCCGAGGCCGTGTTGCTGCCAGCGCCCGCAGCCTTGCTGGTGTGGCGCAAGGGATTCCAGCCGCACTTCCGAACGCTGGATGCCACCGAGGCCGCGCTGGTGCGCCATCTGCACATCGGACTGTCTGTGCACGACGCGTGCACCGCGCTCCTGGAGCAGGGGCTGTGGGCGGGCGATGCCGCCGCGCTCAGCCAGTGGCTAGCGCAGCTGCTGGGCGAGGGGTTGGTGCGGGCGAAGCATGCGCCCGCCGCCACCGCATGAGATCGGTGAAGAGCACCGGCCGACTCAATCCGCGGTGAGCTTGCGCTCCTTGATGATGGCGGCCCACTGGGTCGACTCCTTCTTCATGAAGGCGGTGAGTTCGGCGCGCGTTGTGGGCTGGGGCGTCAGGCCGTGCTTGTTCAGTGCGTCCTTCACGGCAGGGTCGTTCAACACCTTGACGATCTCCTGGTTCCAGCGCTCCAGCAGCGGCACAGGCGTCTTGCCCGGCGCCACAAAGGCATACCAGTTGAGTGCCTCAAACCCCGGAAAGCCAGATTCCGCCACGGTGGGGATATTGGGCAGATAGGCTGGCCGCGTGAGACCCGTGGTGGCCAGCGGGATCAGCCTGCCTGTTTCGATGTGCGGCAGGGCCGTGGGTGGGGCTGCAAAGTAGGACGTGATGCGCTCGCCCAGCAAATCCTGCAAGGCGGGTGCCCCACCTTTGTAGGGCACGTGGGTCATGTCGATGCCCGCCCGCTGGTTGAAAAGCTCCCCTGCCAGGTGCGATGCAGATCCCGCGCCGGTGGAAGCAAACTCCACGCTGCCAGGCTTCTTCTTGGACAGCTGCACAAACTCTGCCAGCGTCTTTGCGCCTGCAGCTTGGTGCACGACCAGCACGTTCGGAAAGTTCACACCCCCCGAAATCGCCGCCAGGTCCTTGAAGGAGTCATAGGTGAGCTTCATCAAGTGCGGCGCAATGGTCAGCGGCCCCACGGAGCCGAACAGCAGCACCGTGCCATCCGGAGCCGCATTGGCCACAAACTGGTGCGCGATGTTGCCGCCCGCACCGCCCTTGTTGTCTACCACCACCGACTGGCCAATGTTTTCGCCCAGCTTTTTGGCGATGAGGCGGGCGGCCGCATCGGCCGCCCCGCCGGCGGCAAACCCCACCACCAGGGTCACGGGTTTCTTGGGGGGAAAGTCCTTGGCATGGCCGGGCCCCGCCAGGGCCAGTGCGGCGGTTGCAAGCGCCAGGGTGTGCAGCAGGGTGCGTTTTTTCATCGGTGTCTCCTTCATCGTGGGTTGTTGGTGTTGTGGGTGGGGATGGCTAGGTGCTCAGTCGGCGCCAAGTCCAATCGGGTTGGGCTGGCGTTTTTCCACCGCGTGGCGCAGCAGCGATGCGGTGCGGAAGATGCCGTGTCCAAACTTGCCGTAGGGCATGGTGGCAAACAGCGCCATCACTGCGCCCAAGTGCAGGCACAACATCAAAGGCAGCCCAGGGGTGCCGCGCGCTGCCCACAGCGCCAGGCCGCTGGTGGCCGTGAGGAACAGCAGCGCAATGAAGGCGCGGTCCATGGGTTTTTGCGCGGCGTCACCGTGCTCGGGGTGGCGGCGCAGGTTCAGCCGCCACAGGCCAGCCGTGCCAATCGCCAGGCTTACGCCGCCGATGCCACCCAACAACTTGGGCAGGCTGGGCAGGTCGTAGGGCGCGGGCGCGCCCAGCAGGTAGTGGTACAGCGTGGCCACGCTGGTGGCAGCAAAGCACAGCATGAAGCCGTAGAACGTGAGGTGGTGCATGCGCCTGCGCGAGAGGGTGTAGGCGTCGTCCTCGTTGTGGCAGCCGTCGCCGTGGCCGCCGTCCAGGTATTTGAGGCGCAGTACCGCATCGGTGGCCTCGGCCGTGGCGGGCGCGCTCAGCGGCGCGCCGCTGGTGGCGGGTGTGATATCGCTCCAGAAACGGCGCACGCCCAGGCCCAGTGCCAGCACGGCAAACAGGAACACCGGCGCAAACAGGCCCACGAGCAGGTTGTGCGGGAAGATGCCGTAGAAGCCGCCCACGGGCGACTGCCACAGCGCACCCAGGCCCTGGCCGTGCAGCGCTACGGCCAACGCCATGAACAGCGTGAGGCCCGCCACCAGGGCCAGCGCCAACGTGAGGCCGTTGCGCTGGTAGAGCTGGCCCAGCGCGGGCGGCCAGGCGTAGTCGGCATAGGTCTGTCCCCGCACCTGGGCCATGGCCTGCGGCACGTTCACCGCAAATTCATGCGGTGGCGCGTACTGGCACGCATGCAGGCAGGCACCGCAGTTGTGGCACAGGTTGGCAATGAAGTGGATGTCGGCCTTGCCAAACTCCAGCCGCCGCGTCATGGCCGGGAACACGGCGCAAAAGCCTTCGCAGTAGCGGCAGGCGTTGCAGATCTGCAGCTGGCGGGCCACCTCGGTTTCAGGCGCGGACAGCACGATCTCGCCGTTCGCCAGCGCCCGGGCGTCGCGCGTCAGGGCTTCAAGCGTTTGCATTATTTACTCCTGTTTTGCCGCCGGGCCGCCCCAAGGCAAAACGCGCCCCCTCGGGGGGCAGCGCAGTACACGAAGTGACGAGCGTGGGGGCTACGTTTTTCATAGCTGTTTGCGCTTGTGGGATGTGCGCTGGAGGCTGTTTTGATGCCAAAGCCGCCTGCGTGCCCGCAATGCGGCCAAAGGCGGTGCCAATGCTCATGCCCACCCCGGCGGTGTAGCCCTTGCCCAGCACGTTGCCCGCCATCATTTCGCCCGCCACAAACAAGTTGGGGCTGGGCTGGTTTTTGAAGCGCACGGCGGTGGTGTCGTCGGTGTGCAAACTCAGGTAGGTGAAGGTGACCCCGGGCTTGAGCGCGTAGCCGTAGAACGGCCCGGTGTCGATGGGCCGCGCCCAGTGCGTCTTGGCGGGCGCCACGCCTTCGGTGTGGCAGTCGTCCAGCGTGGTGTGGTCAAACTGGCCCACGCGGCAGGCAGCGTTGTAGTCGTTCAGCGTGCGCATGAAGCGGTCCACGGGCAGGCCGAGCTTTTGCGCCAGCTCGGGCAGCGTGTCGGACTTCACGCCCGGGAACACCGGCGGCATGAAGCGGCCAATCGCCTTGCTGTCGATGATCGAGTACCCAATCTGCCCCGGCTGCTGCGCCACCAGGCGGCCCCAGATGGCATAGCGCTTGGGCCAGAAGTCTTCGCCCTCGTCGTAGAAGCGCGCTCCCTCGCGGTTGACCACGACGCCCAGCGACACGCAGTCGATGCGCGTGCAGATGCCGCCGTCGTACAGCGGCGCACGTGCATCAATGGCCACCATGTGCGCCTGCGTGGGGTCGCCAATGCGGTCGGCGCCGTGGTCATCGAGCAGGTGCTTGAGCAACACGCCCTTGTTATAGGCCGTGCCGCGGATCAGGAAGTTGTCCGCAGGCCACTCGCCACGCTCGTTCTGGCCCCAGGCCTCGCGCAGCCATTCGCGGTTCGATTCAAACCCCCCTGCGGCCAGCACGCAGCTTTTGGCGGCGATGCGCTCGCCATTGGCCAGGTGCGCGGCGATGAAGCGGCTGCCGTCCATCTCGATGCGCTCCACGGGCGCTTCGTAGCGGATCTGCACGCCCAGCTGCTCGGCGCTGCGGTAGTACGCATTGACCAGCGCCTTGCCACCGCCCATGAAGAACGCATTGGTGCGTGCCACATGCAGCGTGCCTGCGAGCGCGGGTTGGAAGTGCACGCCGTGGCGGCGCATCCAGGGTCGGCAGGTGCTCGACTCGCGAATCACCAGGCGCGCCAGGTGTTCGTTGGTCAGCCCGCCGGTCACCTTCAGCAGGTCCTGCCAGAACTCTTCCTCAGGGTAGGTATCGACCAGCACGTCCTGCGGCGCATCGTGCATGCAGCGCAGATTGCGCGTATGGGCCGAGTTGCCGCCGCGCCAGGCGCGCGGGGCCGATTCGAGCAGCAGCACGCTGGCGCCCGCCTCGCGCGCCATCAGCGCGCCGCACAGGGCGGCATTGCCGCCGCCGATGACGAGCACATCGACCGCAGTGGGTTCTGCAGAGTGGGGGGTATTTGGCACCGTGGGATTCCATTCGTGGGGTGTGGCGCCACTGTAAGAATTTCGCCCCGGTGTGGGCAGGCCCGAAAGGGCATGGGGCCATCACGTTTCGTGATGGCTTGAGATCATTTGGGGTGGGACTACGCCAGCGTGGCACCTACCCAGCTGCCCGACTGCACCAACGCCCGCGCGCAGTCGGCCAGCACCACGCGCGTGGCCAGGGCGGCGGGCGAGAGTTCATCGTCCGACAGGCTGCACAGTGCGGCGGGGCGGCTGGCCGGCGCATCGGACAGCTCGGCCAGGCCGAAGCGCTCGTTGGCGTCGGGGTAGCGCCCCACAGCAGCCCAGGGTTGCAACGTGCTGCCCAGGCCCGCGTTCACGGCGTCCATCAGCATGGCCAGCGAGTCGATCTCCATGGCCACATGGGGCGCCACCTGCGCTGCAGCAAAGGCGGTATCGATGCGGCTGCGCAGGCCGTGGGGGCCGGTGGGAAGGATCAGCGGCTCGGCCTTCAGTTGAGCCAGCCGCAGCCGCTTGGGCAGCCGGGCGGGCAAGGTGCTGGCGCCGCCGTGGGCGCTGCGGATGAGGAACAGCCGCTCGTCCAGCAGGGGTAGCACGCTCCAGCGGCGCGCGGGTTGGGTGTCGAACAGCACGGCCAGGTCCAGCTGGCGCGCGTTGAGCATGTTGGAGAGGTGGCCCGACAGGGTCTCGACCATGTGGAGCCGCACATCGGGGTAGCGCTCGCGCATGGCCCGCATCAGTGGCACGCCCAGTACCGACGCGGTGGTGGGCGCCAGGCCCACGCTCACGGTGCCCGACAGGCGCGCCTGCTGTGCCACGCGGGCCGCCTGTTCGGCATGGCGCAGGGTGAGCTGGGCCTCGCGAAAGAACGCCAGCCCCGCTTCGGTGGGTACGGTGCCCTTGCTGGTGCGCTGCAACAGCCGCGTGCTCAGCTCACCTTCCAGTCGGCTGATCTGCTGGCTCAGGGCCGACTGCACCATGTTCAGGTCGAGCGCCGCACGGCCCATGGAGCCGAGTTCGACGATGCGGACGAAGTAGCGAAGCTGGCGCAGTTCCATGGGGCGATGGTCGCACAGTCCCACCAGTGCCTGTGCGATCACCCACACCGCCCTTGCCAGAACGCCGACGCGTCAGAACGAGTGCACCACCCCTGCCGATACGCCCGTGGCGTGGGGCTTGTTGGCCGCACCCTGAAAGCCATTGCGCCAGCGGGTGTTGTCCAGCTCCGCATAGAGCTTGGTGCGGCGCGAGAGCTTGTATTCGGCAAAGGCCACCAAACGGCCATAACCACCGTCGGCGGCGCCCGTGCGAGCACGGTCCACCTTGTAGTACGCCGCTGTCAGGTCAAACAGTGGCGTGACGGACCAAGTGGCGCCTGCCGAGAGCACGCGCTGCACCGTGTGCCTGCCAGCGGCTGTTTCGGCCTCGCTGCGCGCGGCGTTGGCTGCAAGGCGCACGGTGCCCCATTGGTAGGCGGCGCCCAGTGTGGCGCCGTCCAGCGTGCGCTGGTTCGTGTCCTTGAAGCTTTGGTAGGCACCAGACACCGCAAAGCCACCGGCGGCATAGGCCAGGCCCACCCCGCGCGATGACAGGGCCGATGCTTGTGCAGCCACTTCGCCAATGCCCCACATGGCCCGTGCGGTGAAGCCGCCCAATCGACCTGTGTACTTGATGGAGTTGTCCAGCCGGTACGAGCCCGAGGTGGCCCCGGCACTGCCGAATTCGATGCCCAGGCCGTGCTGGCTGAGCGCGGCCACGCCGATGCTGGGGTTGAAGCTGGCAAAGCGCATGCCCAGTGGGTCCACGGGCGAGATGGCGTCGGCCAGCGTGGTGGTCTGGCGGCCCAAGGCCAGCGTGCCCCAGCCGCCTTGCAGCCCGACCCAGGACGCACGGTCAAAGTACTTGCTGGCGTTGGCAGAGGCGCCGGTGTCGGCGTTCAGGCCGCTTTCGAACTGGAACAGCGCCTTGGCACCACCGCCCAGGTCTTCGCTCCCGCGCAGCCCCCAGCGGCTAGTGGTGTGGATGCCACTGCCCAGGCTGTGTGATGACCCCGGTGCTGCGGCGTTGGAGGCTGTCAGGCCGTTGCCATGGCGCAGGCCCAGGTCAACCGTTCCGTATAGCGTGACGCCGCTGGTCTGCGCCAGCGCACCGGTGCTTGCAAGCGCAGCGCAAAGCGCTCCTGCTACTTTTCTCATGGATGTCTCCTGCATTGTTTTGTGAATCTGAAAGTCGCGTGCAAAGGTTTTTCCCCTGCCTCAATCCGGTGTGAGCTGGGCCTTTTGCACCACGCCCTTCCACTTCGCGATCTCCTGGCGCACGGTCAGGGCCAGTTGCTCGGGTGTGCTGGCGTCCACCACGGCCCCTTGTTCTTCAATGCGCCGTGCCACGTCCTTGTCGGCCAGGGCGGTGTTGAGCGCTTTGTTGAGCTGATCGACGACGGGCTTGGGCGTTTTGCCGGGCGCAAACAGGGCGTACCACTGCGTGATCTCGACGCCCTTCACTCCCGCCTCTTCCAGCGTGGGCACATCGGGCAACAGTGATGAACGCTTGGGGCCCGCCAGCGCCAAGGCGCGCAGCTTGCCGTTCTTGACGTGGGGGTAGGCCGAGAACAGGCTGGGGAACATGACTTGGGTCTGCCCGGCCATCGTGTCGTTCATGGCGGGGGCCGCGCCGCGGTAGGGCACATGGGCCATCTGCGCGCCGCTTTCCAGCTTGAAGATTTCAGCCGAGAAGTGCGGGGCCGTACCGTTGCCGGCCGAGGCATAGTTGAAGTCCTGGGGTTTGGCCTTGGTCAGCGCCACCAGCTCGCTCACGGTCTTGGCCGGCACCTTGGGGGACACCACCATCAGCGTGGGCGAGTAGCTCACCATGCCGATGGGCTCGAACTGCGCGATCGGGTCGTAGCGCAGCTTCTGCAGCGCCGGGCTCATGCCGTGCGTGCCGATATACCCAAACAGAATTGTGTAACCGTCAGGCGTTGCGCGGGCAACGAACTCTGCCGCAATGGCACCGTTGGCACCAGCCTTGTTCTCCACGATGACCTGTTGCCCGAGCAGGGTGGAAAGCTTGAGCGCCACCACGCGTGCCATGCCGTCGTTGCCACCACCGGCAGCGGTGGGCACCACAAGGGTGATGGGCTTGTCGGGATACGCTGCGTGTGCCAGTGTGGGGAACAGTTGCACAGCTGTAGCGAGGGCGGCTGCTGCCAGCAGCGTGCGGCGTGTGCGCGATGGCACTAAGTGGTTGGGCATCATTTTTTGTCTCCTGTCATTAAAAGTATGGGGTTTGAAATCAGTGGGTGAATGCGTTTTCTGAAACGAACAGCGTGCCCTCCAGAATCTTTCGTGCCGTGCGGACCAGTGCGGCCTGCACCAGCTTGAATTGGCCGTCCACCTCAGCAAGCTCCACGTCCACATGGATGCGGCCCGCCGGGTGCAAAACCTCCACGCGGCGCTTGCCCGCCGCCGTGGGTTGAAGGGTGTCAGAAATGACTGTGCCCGGCAGCACATGGGCGGCGGCCACGCCAATGGCGCCGGTCACGGCGTGTGAGCGGTGGCAGCGGTGAGGGGTGAAATAGCGAGAGACGACGCTGCCCGGTTGCCCGCTCGCCGACACGATCACGGGCTTGGGCAGCACGCTGTTCGACACATCGCCCATGCCCATCCGCAGACCGGCTTCGCACCGCAGGGCTTCCAGCCTGGACAGCAGTTCGGCATTGGCATCCAGATCTGCAGGGCTCTCGTTACCGCGCAGGCCGAGGTCCGCTGCCCGCACGAGCACCATCACCTGGGCGGCATCGATGCAGGTGACCTGCAAGTCGTGGATGGTGTCGATGCGTTGCCCCGTCGGGAAGATCTGGCCGGTGACGGCGCCCCAGGCGTCCAGGAAGTTCATCAGCACCGGCGCCGCAGTGCCCTGCACGCCGTCGATATGCACATCGCCGTCATAGTGCACACGGCCTCCGGTGGTGCACACCTGCACATCAATGCGTGAGCGGGTATTGACGTTGTAGACCCGCACCGTGGTGGTGTTGCCGTGGTCCGATGCAGCCACCAGGCCCTGCTCGATGGCAAAAGGCCCCACACCCGCCAGCATGTTGCCGCAGTTGGGCCGCGTGTCCACTCGGGCCTCTTGCACGCTGACCTGGGCGAAGAGGTAGTCCACGTCGCAGCCGGCATGCACCGACCGCGAAACGATCGCCACCTTGCTGGTCAGCGAGTTCCCGCCGCCCAGGCCGTCAATCTGCAATTCATGCGGCGACCCCAGCGCGGCGATCAGGGTGCGGTCGCGCGCCGCAGGGTCTTGCGGCAGCCAGTCGGCCAGGAAGAACGGCCCCCGGGAAGTGCCGCCACGCATCAGAACGCAAGGAAGGTTGTAGCTCATGGGTCGGCATGGTGCGACGCTTCATCTGTTCTGTGAATTGCATTGTTGGCAATGATTGATGCATGCGACGCAATAGGCAGGTGAGTCTTGTACATGTTGAAATCACGTTCGTGAATTGCAATGTTCTGATCGTTTGATGCGTGCTGCGCAACAGCGAAATGTCTTGAAAGCCCATGTCCATGAACAACAAATTCGATCTTGCTGATATCCAGGCGTTTGCCGCTGTGGCTGAGTTGAATAGCTTTCGCGCTGCAGCTGAGGCCATCCATCTGTCGCAGCCCGCTTTCAGCCGCCGCATCGACAAGCTGGAAGAAGCGCTGGGCGTACGCCTGCTCGACCGCACCACGCGCCGCGTGACGCTCACGGCCGTGGGACGCGACTTTGCGCGCAAGACCCGCGTGTGGCTGGACGACCTGGACGGCATGCTGATGGGCCTGGGCGACGTAGCCGCTCGCCGCATGGGCGAGGTCACCATTGCCTGCGTGCCCTCGGCCGTGTATTACTTCCTGCCGCAGGTGGTTAAGCGCTACCACGAGCGTTTTCCGAAGATTCGCGTCAAGGTGCACGACGCCAGCGCCAACGAGGTGCTGGTGGCTGTGGCGCAGGGCGATGCCGACTTTGGCCTCAATTTCATCGGCAGCCAGGAGGCCGAAATCGAGTTCAAACCCGTGCTGGCCGAGCGCTTCGTGGCCGCCTGCCGGCGCGACCATGTGCTGGCGCGGCGCAAGAAGGTCACATGGGCCGAGCTGGGCCAGCACGACTTCATGTCGGTGGGCAAGACCTCGGGCAACCGCCTGCTGATGGACTTGGCGCTGGCCAACGTGCCCGACCGTCCCCAGTGCCTGTACGAAGCCAAGCATGTCACCACTTTGCTCGGGTTGGTGGAAGCGGGCCTGGGTGTGGCGGCCGTTCCCAGCCTGGCCATGCCGGGCAAGGACCACCCCACGCTGGTGAGCATTCCGCTGGTCGAACCGGTGGTGACGCGCCAGATGGGCCTCATCAAACGCAGGGGCAAATCGCTGTCGCCCGCTGCGCAGCAGCTCTATGACCTGCTGGTGGCTACGCGTTCTGTGCGCCCGCGCACGGCGGCCGCGGCGCAAAAAATACAATCGGGGCAATGACTGCCAATACCAAACAGCCCAAACAACGTGTTGTCGTGGGCCTCTCGGGCGGAGTGGACTCGGCCGTGACCGCCCACCTGCTCAAACAACAAGGCCACGAAGTGGTCGGCATCTTCATGAAGAATTGGGAAGATGACGACGACAGCGAATACTGCTCGTCCAACATCGACTTCGTGGACGCGGCCGCCGTGGCGGACGTGATCGGGATTGAGATCGAGCACGTGAACTTCGCGGCCGATTACAAAGACCGGGTGTTCGCCGAGTTCCTGCGCGAGTACCAGGCGGGGCGCACGCCCAACCCCGATGTGCTGTGCAACGCCGAGATCAAATTCAAGGCCTTTCTCGACCACGCCATGCGCCTGGGCGCCGAAAAGATTGCGACGGGGCACTATGCGCGTGCGCGTCAGAATACCAACACCGGCCTTTTCGAGCTGCTCAAGGGGCTCGACCCATCCAAGGACCAGAGCTATTTTCTGCACCGCCTGAACCAGGCACAGCTGTCCAAAACGCTGTTCCCCGTGGGTGAGCTGCACAAGACAGAGGTGCGCCGCATTGCCGAAGACATCAAGCTGCCCAATGCCAAGAAGAAGGATTCCACCGGCATCTGCTTCATCGGCGAGCGGCCGTTTCGTGAATTTTTGAACCGCTACATCAGCCACGCGCCCGGCCCCATCCAAGACGACCGGGGTCGCACCCTGGCCCATCATGTGGGGCTGAGCTTCTACACCATAGGCCAGCGCCAGGGCCTGGGCATTGGCGGCGTCAAGGAAAAAGGTGCCCAGCGCGGCGGTGGCGAGCACGAGCCGTGGTTTGTAGCCCGCAAAGACATTGCCAAAAACACTTTGCGCGTGGTGCAGGGGCATGACCACCCCTGGCTGCTGTCGCACCGCCTGGTGGCACAGGACGTGAGCTGGTGCGCCGGCCATGCGCCCACGCCGGGCGCCTATGCCGCCAAGACCCGCTACCGCCAGCAAGATGCCACTTGTTCGCTGGAGGCTGCGGAGGGCGGCTTTGCGCTGCAGTTCCCTGAGGCCCAGTGGGCCGTGACGCCCGGGCAGAGCGCGGTGCTGTATGACGGTGAGGTGTGCCTGGGAGGTGGCGTGATTGCCACAGTGGACGGCCTCGCGCCGTAGTGCCCACAGTGCCGAGCACTGCGACAAGTTTTGCTATTGATTAGTGAGCTAATGGCGCTTGTGTATAAAGCGCTAGAGCCTGTTTTGGCTTAGATTTTGGCGCCCCAAGAAGAAAAGGCCGGAGCGGGTATCGCTCCGGCCTTTTCTGTCTGCGGAGACCGCCCCCGTCAATCGTCGTTGGTCGCCAGGCTGATCAGAATGCGCAACACATACCAAAGCATCAGCGCGATGGATGCGAACAGGTGCAGTGCCGCGCCTGCGGGGCGGTCGGCGGGGTAGTCGCGAATGATGCGCGACGTGTCGTACAGCACGCAGGCGCCCGCAAACAGCACCATGATTCCGGAGAACCAGATCCCCAGCTTGAAGCCAAAGATGGCGCCCGCGATGATGGTGCCCAGCGCCACGAGGCCGCCCACCTTCAGGATGCCGCCCAGGAACGAGAAGTCGGTTTTGCTGGTGAACGCCGTCCAGGTGAGCGCAGCCACCAGCAGCAGCGTGATGAACGCCGCGGAACCAATGGCGCCGGGGGCCACGATCTGCGCGATGCCGAACATGGGGGCAAAGATCAGACCTTCTGCCAGCACGTAAATGCCCAGGCCCATCAGCTGCGTTTGGGGGTTGTCGGAGTTGTCGGCCAGGTGCGACGCCAGCCAGCCCACCAGCATGAAGGCGCCCATCACGCCCAGCCAGATGAACTTGTTGCCGCTGCCCAGCAGCATCTTGGCCGTGGTGCCGGAGAAGCCGGACACCATCAGCACGGCAGACAGCAGCACAAACGCGAGCATGGCAACGCCCAGGTGTTTATAGGTCGAGACGATGAAGTCGCGCCGCTCAAACGGTGCGCCTTCGGGCGTCGAGGGGGTCAGTGCATTGGGATTCATGGTTTCTTCTTCCTCCGTTGGTTATTTGAATGTGGGAAGGCGCCAAACCGGGCGCTCCTCCCTCCCTCTCTTTTGAAACTGAAATCAGGCGGCTGCGAGGTACGCGTCTTGTGCAGCACGCAGCTTGCGGTTGGACCACACGCCTGCCGCACCGATCAACGTGAGGAAGATCGCAAAGATCCACGTACCCGCGCCGCTGAAGGATTTGGCCGATGAGGCCGCTTCGGCCTGCATGCGCTGCTTGCTGGTGTCGTAACTGATCACCTGAGTGCCCTCGGCCACCACCTCGTACACCAGGTCGTTGTCGCTTTTGTCCACTAGGGCGGTGATTTTTTCGTCGATCAAATTACCCACCAGTTGCTGGGGCGTGCTGTGGTCAATGCGCAGCTTGCGCGCTTCAGCGCCGGTGGCCTCGGGCTGCACGCTGATCTCGTAGTATTTCTTGGTGGAACGGCGCTTACGCTTGACGGTGACTTCAGACGCTTGCGTGACGGTGCCTGATACGGATTCCAGGCTTTCTCGCGCGGCGTAGGCATGGTCGCCATCGGCCTTCCATCCGCTGTACACCGACAGTGCAATCAGGCCGGGCCCCGCCAGTAGTAGCAGCCACGCATAGCCGGTGATGAAAATCAGAATTTTGCGGACGAAGCTAGGCATAACGATCCCTCTCTCTTTGTTAGATATTGGTTTTTTGAGCCGAAATTGCCGCCTGGTTTTTGGGAACACAGTTGCGACAAGCCCGCGATGATCTGCGAGTCCGGCGTATCTGATGTAAGAAATTGTTGGCTTCGTAGCGAGTGCGCCGCACTGGACAAACTGGAGGGGTGCTGCTGCCACCGCCCCGTGTAAAAGGCACAGGCCAGCGTGCGTTTGCGGCCCGATGGGTGGGTGCGAGATCGACTGCGACGGTGTTACCGGGCGCTACGTTTTCGACGATGGTTCAGGGGTGTAAACAACAACCGGCCGGTCTGTCGATCAGTCCGTCACTCGACCAGTCGGTGGGGCAGGCGTTGTCGTCTGTCTTGCTGCTGCCCAGATGGCGGTGTCAGCCTGCGCCCGGGCACAAAAAAAGCCCTCAGCAAAGGCAGAGGGCTTTTTTGCGGATGATAGGACAACCTCCCTACCCATCCTGGTGTGACGTGTCGACTCAAAACGGAATGTCGTCGTCCATGTCATCAAACCCCGAAGCCGCACGCGGTGCCTGTGCGGCTGGCGCAGGCGCGGGCCGTGCAACAGGGGCTGCCATCGGGCGCGGAGGAGGCGCCGCGCGGCGTGGGGCCTGGTCGTAACCGCCCTGGTCACCGCCGTCGTCATAGCCGCCGCCTTGCTGGCCACCTCCGGCGCCACCGGGGCCGCCCATGCCCTGGCGGCCACCCAGCATCTGCATCTGGTCGGCGCGGATCTCGGTGCTGTACTTTTCAACGCCGCTCTGGTCGGTCCATTTGCGGGTGCGCAGGCTGCCTTCGACATACACCTGCGAGCCCTTGCGCAGGTACTGGCCCACGATTTCAGCCAGGCGGCCGTTGAACACGACGCGGTGCCACTCGGTGGCTTCCTTCATTTCGCCGGATTGCTTGTCTTTCCACTTGTCGGTGGTGGCAATGGTCACGTTGGCCACCTGGTCGCCGCTGGGAAACGTGCGCATTTCAGGGTCGCGGCCCAGGTTGCCGACGATGATGACTTTGTTGATGGATGCCATGGGGGTGTGTGCCTTTTCGGTAACGTGGAAGCGCCGGATTTGGAGGGGGTTTCCGGGCGCCAAACGCGCCATTGTGCCGCAACTGTGGCTGTCTGGAACCTCTTTGGGGCAGTGCTCAGTGGCCGCCGCGCCCCGTCGGCCGCAGGGGCCACGTCAGCACCAGCCACAGTGCCGTGAGCGCGGTGGTGGCTGCAAACAGGCCGGGTGCGCCCGCCCATTTCACCAGCGCGCCACCCAGCGCGCCCCCTGCAAACAGGCCCAGGGACTGCAGAGTGTTGTAGCTGCCCAGTGCCGCGCCGCGCAGGGCCGCAGGCGCCATGCGCGAGACCAGGCTGGGCTGGCTGGCCTCCAGCGCGTTGAACCCACAAAAGAAGACAAACATCAGCGGCCCCAGCACCCACAGCGTGGGCGCCACACCACTGACGGCCAGCGCACCCAGCCCGGCCTGAACAACGAGGACGAGCGCAATGGCACCCAGCAGCGCCGCTCGCAGCCGGCCCGCGCGTTCCAACGCAAACAGGCCGCCCATGGCGCCAAACGACAGCACCACGGCAGGCAGGTACACCTGCCAGTGATGGTCTCTGCTGAGCCCCGCCTGTACCAGCATGGCAGGCACCGCCACCCACATCGACAACTGCACCGTGTGCAGCACAAACACGCCCAGATTCAGGCGCAGCAGGTCGGGGTGGGCCCACACATCGGCCAGGCGACCCCGGGGGGCGTTCTTGTGCAGCGCGGGCTCGGGTGGCACCCACCACACCACCACCGCCACGCCCGCCAGCGCCAGGGCGCAGGTCAGGCCAAACAGGCCCGCCAGCCCGATGTGCGCCGTCAGCACCGGCGCCGCTACCAGCGCCACCGCAAACATCAGCCCAATGCTGCCGCCCACCAGCGCCATCGCCTTGGTGCGCACCCCATCACGCGTCTGGTCGGCCAGCAGCGCCGTGACCGCCGCCGACACCGCCCCCGCGCCCTGCAGAGCACGGCCCACCAGCAGCCCGGTCAATGAATCCGCCAGAGCTGCCAGCAAGCTGCCGGCCGCAAACACCAGCAAGCCCAGCACGATGACGCGCTTGCGGCCAAACCGGTCCGACGCCAGGCCCAGGGGCAGCTGCAGCATGGCTTGCGTCAGGCCATAAATACCCATGGCCAATCCGACCAGCGCAGGGTCGTCGCCCCCCGGGTACTTGCGTGCCTCCAGCGCGAAGACGGGCAGCACCAGAAACAGGCCCAGCATGCGCAACGCAAAGATCAGCGCCAAGCTGACGCTGGAGCGGCGCTCCAGCGGGGTCATGTCGCTGCTGGGTGTAGGGGGCCGCGTTGCGGCCGCGGCTGACAAGGAAGAAGAATCCGGCACGGTGTGCGCTAAGGCCCGAGGAAGCAAAACCGGGATTTTCGCCCATTGGGCGCCGTGGCGGTCGGAAGTCAGCGTCTGTGCCGCTTTTGGCGCCGGTCCATCCACGCCATCCAGCCCACCACCCCGGCCAGCAGGCCCAGCGCCCAAGGGTTGTCGATGGGGGTGGGAATGCTGGATTGGTCGTGGTGCCGGTGCACACCACCCGCTGCAGGCCGCGCAGGCGCGGGGGATGGGCGTTGCGCTGCCGGTGTGGGGCCCCCGCCAAGCCCTATAGCCGCGTGTGGGTCGGGCTGGTACAGGGCCACCGTCATTGCGGCAGTGTCTTGCGCAGGCGGGGTGCGGGGCGGAGGTACCTCCGCACAGGCGGCAAACGTGGCGCCCAGCGCCCAAGTGAATACCGTCCCTGCAACGCCCGCTCGCACATTGGCGCGGCCTGCGGCGGAATACGGGCGTTGATGGGGCGACAAAAAAGCTGCGTTCGGCATGGGTGGGTGCGCTGTCCCTGGGTGGGCGCGGGGCGCCTCGCCGGGGATTCATGGGGTGTGCCAGATCGTATGCGGCGCCCCCGCAGCGGTTTGCCTGTGGGTCCAGCGTTTGTTGACTGTTCGTCCCAGTCTGTGCCATGGCGTCGGCCCAACCGCAGAGGCCGGGGCTCAGAGACTGCCGTAAGCGCCGTGCAAGCCCCGCACCCAGGCCGCGTACTCGGGCGAATGGCCGTGCAAGTGGGGCGCATGGCCCCCGGCCAGGTGGGAGGGCGCCCTTGCCTCTGAGGGTGCCAGGTCAAAAGCCGCACGGAACGCCCGGCTGAAGTGGGCATTGCTGGCAAACCCCGCCCTCGCGGCCACCTCTGCCACGCGCAGGCGGCGGTTGGCCGGGTTGGACAATGTGTGGTAGGCCTGCAGCAAACGGCGCTGCTGCACATGGTGGGCTACGCCCCCCAGAGGTTCAAACAGCCTGTACAGCGCGCTGCGCGAGATGCCGAAGGTGTGGCACAACGCCTCGGCACTCAGGTCGGCGCTCAGGTGGCGCTGGATATGGCGCTGTATGCGCTCCAGCGTCACGCCGTCGATGGCGGCCCGCGCCTCGTGGCGGGTCCGTGCGCTGGGCAGCACGCAGGCCGCCAGCATCTGCACGGTGGCGCGGGCAACGGCAGGTGCATCATCCAGCGCAATGCCGGGCAGGCGATGTTGCAGCGACAGCAGATGGTCGCCCAGCAAGCCACCCAGCGCTGAATCGCCCCGCAGCACGGTGCCGTGCAGGTCCGAATCCTGAACGCCCATCGCCTCATGGATCAGATCGCGCGGCACGATGAGGGTCAGCACATGCGACAGGCGCGCAAAGGTCCGCAGGGTACGGCCCAGGTCCAGAATGACAATGTCGCCACCACGCACCTCCATGTCGGTGCCCGCGTCGCGCTGGCCCACAAAGCCGCCCGTGCGATACCACTGCACCAGATAGTGGTCGAGACCGTCGCGCAGCACGCGGGCCTGCGAGCGCATGAACTGCTGCCCCGCAAAGTGCAGGTCGCCCACGAGCAGGTTGCCAAGGTGCGTGGCTTGCACCGTCGCCTGGAAAGAGGCTATTTGCTCCATGGCGAGAGGCGCGACATCAAACACCACCGAAATGCTGCTGCGCCACGCGTCAAAGCGGGCCTCGCCAACCTGCTGGTCGGTGGTGAACAAGGTGGAGGGCAGAGAGCGCGCGGCGGGCATGGAACGCTGATTATGGAAGAGCTGCGCGGAATATGCCGGTGACCTATCATGGTTGGTTTTCCTGCACCGAGCCCGCCCTGTGAACCCACCTCCCGCTGCCGCCGACCCCTCTGCCCGACCCGACGATGGTGCCTATCTGGCCCGCGTCCTGCGCGAGCAGCGCATCAGCATCCGCGGCGCGCGCACGCACAACCTCAAGAACATCGACCTCGACATCCCGCGCAACCAGCTGGTGGTGATCACCGGGCTGTCAGGCTCGGGCAAGTCGAGCCTCGCGTTCGACACGCTGTATGCCGAAGGGCAGCGGCGCTATGTGGAGAGCCTCTCGGCCTATGCGCGGCAGTTTCTGGGGCGGCTCGACAAGCCCGATGTGGATCTGATCGAGGGCCTGTCGCCTGCGATTTCCATCGAGCAGAAGGCTACCAGCCACAACCCACGCTCCACCGTGGGCACCGTGACCGAGATCCACGACTACTTGCGCCTGCTGTACGCCCGCGCCGGCACGCCGTTTTGCCCCGACCACAACCTGCCGCTGGCGGCGCAGACGGTGAGCCAGATGGTGGACGCCGTGCTGGCCCTGCCCGAGGACACCAAGCTCATGCTGCTGGCGCCCGTGGCGCGCGAGAAGAAGGGCGAGTTCACCGAGCTGTTTGCGCAGATGCAGGCGCTGGGCTACATCCGCTTTCGGGTGGATGGGCAGATCTACGAGCACGAAAACCTGCCGCAGCTCAAAAAGACCGAGAAGCACAACATCGACGTGGTGATCGACCGCATCAAGGTGCGGGCCGACCTGCAGCAGCGCCTGGCCGAAAGCATCGAGGCGGTGCTGCGCGTGGGGGGGCACGAGGGCAATGGCCGTGTGCTGGCGCTGGAGATGGACACGGGGCAAGAGCACCTGTTCAGTAGCAAATTTGCTTGCCCGGTGTGCAGCTATTCGCTGCCCGAGCTGGAGCCGCGCCTGTTCTCGTTCAACTCGCCCATGGGCGCATGCCCCGCGTGTGACGGCATCGGCCAGCGCGATGTGTTCGACCCGGCGCGTGTGGTGGCCTTCCCCACGCTGAGCCTGGCCAGCGGCGCCATCAAGGGCTGGGACCGGCGCAACGGTTACTACTTTGCGATGCTGGAGAGCCTGGCCAAGCACTACGCGTTTGACATTGAGGCGCCGTTTGAATCGCTGCCTGCCCCCGTGCAGCACGCCATCCTGCACGGCTCGGGCGAGGAAGAAATCGCCTTCAGCTACATCATGGACAGCGGTGCCTCCAAGGGCAAGGTGTATGCCAAGAAACACCCGTTCGAGGGCATCATCCCCAACATGTCGCGACGCTACCGCGAGACCGATTCGGTGGTGGTGCGCGAGGACCTGGCGCGCTTTCGTAGCACGCAGCCCTGCCCCGAATGCCACGGCACCCGCCTGCGCCGTGAAGCCCGCCACGTGCGGCTGGGCGAGGGCGAGCAGGCCCGCGCCATCTTCGAAGTGAGCCACGCCACACTGAACACCGCCCACACCTGGTTCAACGACCTGAAGCTCACGGGCTCCAAGGCCGAGATTGCCGACAAGGTGGTGCGCGAGATCGCTACGCGCCTGCAGTTTTTGAACGACGTGGGCCTGAGCTACCTGAGCCTGGACCGCAGCGCCGAAACGCTCAGCGGCGGCGAGGCGCAGCGCATTCGCCTGGCGTCACAAATCGGCTCGGGCCTCACGGGCGTGATGTACGTGCTGGACGAGCCCAGCATCGGCCTGCACCAGCGCGACAACGACCGCCTGATCGCCACCCTCAAACACCTGCGTGACATTGGCAACAGCGTGATCGTGGTGGAGCACGACGAAGACATGATGCGCGCCGCCGACCATGTGATCGACATGGGCCCCGGCGCGGGCGTGCACGGCGGGCGCGTGATGGCGCAGGGCACGTACGACGAAGTGCGGGCCAATGCGCAGTCGCTCACCGGCCAGTACCTGTCGGGCGCGCGCACCATTGCCGTGCCAAAGCGCCGCACGCCCTGGCTGCCGGTACTGGAGCAAGCTGCGCCTGTGGTGGAGGCCAAGGCCAAATCGCGCTTTCCGCAAACCGAGGCGAGCAAACGCCGCGCCGAACGCATGGCCGAGCACCACGCGCGCCAGGGCGCCGTGCAGGCGCTGCGCGTGGCGGGCGCCACGGGCAACAACCTGAAGGGCGTGACGGTGGACTTTCCGGTGGGGCTGCTCACCTGCGTGACGGGCGTGTCGGGCTCGGGCAAGAGCACGCTGGTCAACGACACGCTGTACGCTGCCGTGGCCCGCCAGCTGTACCGCGCGCACGAAGAGCCAGCCCCGCACGACGAGATAGTGGGCATCGAATACTTCGACAAGGTCATCAACGTAGACCAAAGCCCCATTGGCCGCACGCCACGCAGCAACCCCGCGACCTACACCGGCCTGTTCACGCCCATCCGCGAACTGATGGCCGAGGTGAACACCGCCAAGGAGCGTGGCTACGGCCCTGGGCGCTTTTCCTTCAACGTGGCCGGTGGCCGCTGCGAAGCCTGCCAGGGCGACGGCGTGGTGAAGGTGGAGATGCACTTTTTGCCCGACGTGTACGTGCCCTGCGACATCTGCCACGGCCAGCGCTACAACCGCGAGACGCTGGAAGTGCTGTGGAAGGGCAAGAACATCGCGCAGATCCTGGAGCTGACGGTGGAAGACGCCGCCGCCTTCTTCAAGGACGTGCCCACCATCGCCCGCAAGCTGCAGACGCTGCTGGATGTGGGCCTGTCGTACATCCGCCTCGGCCAGGCCGCCACCACCCTCTCAGGCGGTGAGGCGCAGCGGGTGAAGCTGGCGCAGGAGCTGTCCAAACGCGACACCGGCCGCACGCTCTACATCCTGGACGAGCCCACCACGGGCCTGCACTTTGCCGACATTGACCTGCTGCTCAAGGTGCTGCACCAGCTGCGCGATGCGGGCAACACCATCGTCATCATCGAGCACAACCTCGACGTGATCAAAACCGCCGACTGGCTCATCGACATGGGCCCCGAGGGTGGTGCGGGCGGTGGCACCGTGGTGGGCGTGGGCACGCCCGAGGAGCTGGCGGCCAACCCGGCCAGTCACACGGGGCGGTATCTGGCGCCGTATCTGGCGCAACACCTACGGGCTAAATCTGCGGGCTAAATCTTAATAAAAATGGCCTCCAGCGCTTATAAATAAAGCGCTAACAGCTATTTATTTAATAGCAAATGGCAGCGCCACACCGCAACCGCCGCGCCACCTCAGCGTCCAGCGATCCCATGAAGACCTCCACCGCCCGGGTGTAGTCGCTCTCCAGCCCCAGCTGGGCGTTGATTTCGCCATGGTCCAGGTCCTGCGGCAGCACCTCGGCGCGGCCGCCCTGGTTGCGCACGTGGCGGGCCATGGCATCGGCCTGCGTGCAAGGCTGGTCGGCCCGTTCGGTAGAACACACCATCTGCATCGGCGGCGCGCCCGCCGTCCATTGGTGAAAGGGCGACAGCGCCAGCCAGTAGGCCGGGTCGCTGCCAAAGGCGTCGTCGTACAGCGGCATGTGCGGCGCACGCATGTAAGCAGGTACGTTCATCACAGCGCTGTCGAGCGACACCGCGCCCAGCCACGGCCAGGCCCCTTCGCGTAAGGCCTGCGGGGCGCGGGCATTGAGCAGGGCCACCAGGTGGGCACCGGCCGAGTGGCCCATGAGGATTAAGCGGCTCGGGTCGCCACCCCAGGTGGACACGCGCTGCTGCGCAGCCATGAGGGCGGCCTGCACGTCGCGCTCTTGCACCGCCACAGGGGCATTGGGCAGCATGCGGTAATTGATGGAGATGAGGATGAAGCCCTTGGGTACCCAGCGGTTCACCTTCTCTTGCACCACACGGCCCATGGCCTTGTCGCCATGCCGCCAGCCGCCGCCATGCACCATGAAGATGACCGGCGCGCGCACCGCGCTGGCCACCAGGCTGTTGGTGCCCGTGCCAGCGCCTGTGGGGCTGGTGGGCACATACACGTCCATGCGCTGTGCAGGGTCCGCGCCATAAGGCACATCGGCAATGCGCTGCACGCCTGTGGGCAGGGCGGCCTCGGTAGCCGCCGCTTGCTTTTGTGCGATCAGGGCACGCAGGCGTCCACCGTTTTGTGGGGTGGCTTGCGCGGTGGTCTGGGCCTGCACGCTGGTGGTGGCCAGCGTGAGGGCGGCAAGGGCGGCCACAGTGAGGAGGTGGCGCAGGGACATGGGAAGACTCCTGGAAAAGGACGTGTGAATCAGGGGAGGTGATGGCGGTGTGAGGTGTGACCCATCTCAAGGCCGGGTGGGGCAGGCCATGGCCGTGCCGCTGGCGTCGTAGCAGGTGGCGCTGCGGCTCAAGCCGCTGTCCTTGCTGTAGCTGCTCTGCGTCTGCACGCTGTTGCCGGTGACCGCACTGGTGGCGGTGGTGCTGCGGGCCTGCGCCACGGTGCCGTCGGCGTTGCGGCTCGCCCCGCCGCTGCTGTGCAGGCTGCCCTGGGCATTCTGGGCGGACACCGTGCCGCTGTGGCTGGCGCTACCGTCTGCGCTGCGCGTGGTGCTGCCCTGGCGTGCGGCCACCCCGCCCTGCGCGCCGACGGCTGCGCCGCGGCTGGTCACGCTGCCGCTGCCCTGCCCATCGGTGGTGGCGGTGCGGCCGCGCAGCATCACGCCGTTCGGGCCACTGCGGGCCACGCCGGTGTGGGTGGTGGTACTGCCATCGGCGTTGTGTTCCACGCTCCGGCGGGTGCGGGCCTGCGCTTCGGTGGGGGCGGCCAGCGCCAGCACGGCGCTCAGCCCCAGGGTGGCGAGGGCGGGTAACACAAGCACACCCGCTGCCAGCGCGGGGCGGTGCAGCAGGTCGTTGTCAGCGGGGTGGGGCAGCAAAGGCATGGTGGTCGACTCCTTGGGGTTTGCCTTGGGATGTGGCATGGCCGTACTGTGGGTCCCGGGTGTGAGCCATTGATGGCAGAAATCCGCCGATGTATGACAAACCATGACAAACGACTGCGGCGCCGTCATGCCTTGTCATGGCTGGGGGTTCATGGCCCGCCGTACCGTCCAAGTAGCGCCTACCATTGCCACCACGCCGCCTTCACTTGCCACGTTGCTCCCTGCCCATGACCGACCCCCTGGCCAAAATCCTGGTCGCCGATGACGAGCCCGACCTGCGTGCCCTGCTGCAGCGCTACCTCATCGACCAGGGCTATTCCGTGCGCGCTGTCGATGGCGCGGGCCCGCTGGATGTGTTGCTGCAGCGCGAGCGCTTTGATGTGCTGGTGCTCGACGTGATGATGCCGGGCGAGGACGGCCTGGCCATCTGCCGCCGCCTGCGCGCGCAGGGCGAGACCATTCCCATCCTCATGCTCACCGCACGCGGCGACCCGGTAGACCGCATCGTCGGCCTGGAGATGGGTGCAGACGACTACCTGCCCAAGCCTTTCAACCCGCGCGAGCTGCTGGCCCGCATCCAGGCCCTGGTGCGCCGCCAGCGCATGCTGGGCGCGCACACCGGGCCGCAGGGCGTGTACGGCGTGCAGGGGCGGCTGGCGTTTGGCGACTTTGTGCTGCTGCCCGCCGAGCGGCGGCTGGAAAAGGCGGGGGCGGACATTCCCCTCACGACCGGCGAATTCGCCCTGCTGCTGGCGCTGGCCCAGAACCCGCAGCGCCCGCTGGGCCGCGACCGGCTCATGGCCCTGGCCTATGGCCCCGACCACACGGCCACCGACCGAAGCATCGACGTACAGGTGATGCGCCTGCGCAAGCTCATCGAGGCCGACCTGACCCAGCCGCGCCACATCCGCACTGTATGGGGCGTGGGCTATGTGTTTGTGCCCGATGGCGCGGCGCTAGGCGGAGGAGGCAAGCCGTGACAGCGCCCGCAACACTGCCCCGCCGCTTTGGGCTTTGGCCGCGCAGCCTGCTCGGGCGCAACCTGCTGCTGATGTCCGTGCTCATCGTGCTGGGCCAACTGGTGGCGGCCGTGTTGGTGCGACAGATGATCTTCAAACCCCGCGTGGCGCAGGTGGCCGATGGCGTGGCGCGCAACGTGTCTGCGATGCGCTCGGGGCTGCAGGCACTGCCCCCGGCGCAGCGTGTGGCATTTGTCGAGGCGTTCAACAGGCAGGCCGTGTTGTCCGCACCGCCCGTTGCGCCGGAGAGCGCAGCGCGGCGCGCGCTGCTGTCGCCCATGGAGCGGCAGTTTGTGCAGGCGGTGTCGCGCCGTCTGGGTGCGGACCATGCTGCGACACAGACACCGCAACCGCTATGGCGCCGCGACAGCACCGGCGTGCTGTCCCTGCGTGTGGTGCACGAGGGCGCGGAAGGCGCCGAGAGCTATTGGCTCAACCTCCCCAGCGTGTTCCCCAGCCGTGAGTTCACCGGCGCCTGGCTGGCCGCAACGCTGGCCAGCATGCTGCTGGCGCTGTTGGGGGCCTGGTGGCTGCAGCGCCATATCAACCGACCGCTGGCGCAGGTGGTGACAGCGGCCCGGCAATTGGCAAAGGGCCAGCCGCCCGCGCCGCTGCCGGAGGACGGGCCCGAAGAAATTGCCACCGTCGGCCGCAGTTTCAACCACATGGCACACAGCCTGGCTGCGGCCGAGCAGGAGCGCGCGTTGATGCTGGCCGGTGTGTCGCACGACCTGCGCACGCCGCTGACCAAGCTGCGCCTGGGGGTAGAGATTGCGGGTCCGCAGGTCGATGCACCGCTTGCGGCCAGCATGGCGCGCGGCATCGACGAGATGGATGGCATCGTGGGCCAATTCCTTCAGTTCGCACGCAGCGGCGAGGCCGAGGCGCCCACCACCGCATCGCTCAACGACCTGGCCCAGGCTGTGGCCGAGGCGCAGGCCGACCATGGCCGCGCACTGCAACTGGAGCTGGGTACCCTGCCTGAGGCACCTGTGCGCCCCCAGGCCCTGCGCCGCGCGCTGGACAATCTGGTGGAAAACGCCTTGCGCCACGGTGCGCCGCCGGTAGTGTTGCGCACAGGGGCAGACGCCACCCATGTATGGCTGGAGGTGCAGGACCAGGGCCCCGGCATCACCGCCGAAGAGATCGACCGCATGCGCCAGCCCTTTGCACGCGGGGGCGGCCATGCGCGCACCGGCGCACCGGGCGCGGGGCTGGGCTTGGCCATCGTGGAGCGCGTGGTGCGCAGCCACTGCGGTCGGCTCGAGCTACACAGCGGGCCCGGCGTGGGGCTGCGGGCGCGGCTGGTGTTGCCGCTGGGTGGAGTTGTCGCAGGTGTCTGATGGCGCGAGCCGCGTCCTGACCCTGCCGGGCTCTGAAATTTGAGTAAAAAGTGCCTCAAGCGCTAGTGCAATATGCGGCACCAACTCTCAAATGCATAGCAAACCCTGCGGGCGGCAGCCCGCCCTCTGCCGTCAAGGCACAGGCATCTTCAGCTTGCGGTACAGCGTCTGCCGGCTGATGCCCAGCTGGCGCGCTGCCTGCGACATGTTGCCGCGAGCGGCCTGCAGCGCCTGGTCGATGGCGGCCTGGGACAGCTGCTGCAGGCTGAGGGCGGCGGGCAGGACATCCGTGCCAGTGCCTGCTGCGGCTTCGCTGCGCGGGGATGCGGGCGCCGCCGTGAGCGCCTGCACCAGGTCGTCGGGCATATGGTCCCAGCCCAGCGTGTCTTCGCCCTCGGCCAGCATGGCGCAGGCGGTGCGCAGCACGTTGGCCAGCTGGCGCAGGTTGCCGGGCCAGGGGTAGGCGGCCAGGCGGGCCAGCAGGTCGGGGGCCGTCTGCACGTCAAAACCCAGGCCCTGCTCGGTGGCCAGGTCGGCCAGCAGGCGCTGCAGCAGCGCCACAAAGTCGCTGCGCTCGCGCAGTGCGGGCAGTTGCACGGTGAGGCCGTTGATGCGGTAGTACAGGTCTTGCCGAAACCGCCCTTGCTCCGCCGCCTGCATAAGCTGGTTGTGCGTGGCGCAGACCAGCGCAAAGTCCACCGGCACGGCCTTGCTGGCGCCCACGGGCGTCACGCTGCGCTCTTGCAGCACGCGCAGCAGGCGGGTTTGCAGGGCCAGCGGCATGTCGCCGATTTCGTCGAGGAACAGCGTGCCGCCATGGGCTTCGCGCAGGCGGCCCAGGTGGCCTTCCTTGCGCGCGCCGGTGAAGGCACCGGCCACGTGGCCAAACAGTTCGGATTCGATCAGGTTCTCAGGAATGGCGGCGCAGTTGATGGCCACAAACGGTGCGTCGCGGCGCGGGCCGCTGGCGTGCAGGGCGCGTGCAAACACCTCTTTGCCCACGCCGGATTCGCCCTGGATGAGCACCGGGATCGGCTTGGCGACCACGCGGCGGGCCTTGTCAGCTGCGGCGCGCCAGCGGGCGTCGCCGGTGTCCAGCAGCGCCAGTGCGTCTTGCGCGGGCGCTGTGCGGGCCGCCGTGGTGGACTGCGACGGGGTGACCCACGCGGCGGCATCGATCTGCACCTGGGCAAACAGCAAGGCGCCGTGGGGTGTCCGCAAGGCCTGCGGCTGGTGCGGACGGCGCTTGTGGTGCGAGAGCAGGTCATCCAGCCGCACGTCCAGCACGCGCTCCAGCAAGGTGGCGCCCACGTCGCCCGCGTGCAGGCCCAGCTGCGCCAGGCCTACGCGGTTGGCGCCCACGATCCAGCCGTCGGCCGACACCGCCACGATGCCCTCGGCTACGCTGCCAATGCCCTCGGGTGCGCTGTGCAGATGCAGGCGGATGTTGCGTTTGCAGGTGGCGGCCAGCAGGCGGTTTTCGATCATGCGCGCAGCGGTGCTGACCAGGCCCAGCGTGTGGGCGTGGCCGTTGCGGTAGTCGCCCGAGATGTCGAGGATGCCCAGCAGCTCGCCGGTGGCCGACAGGATGGGCGAGGCTGCGCAGGTGAGAAAGCTGTTGCGCTCCAGAAAATGCTCGCCGCCATGCACCTCCACCGCACAGGCCTCGGCCAGGGCCGTGCCGATGGCGTTGGTGCCCCGGTGGGCCTCGTGCCAGGATGCACCGCTGGTCAGCGCCACGCGCTCGGCCTTGTCGACAAAGTGCGGGTCGCCCAGCGTGTGCATTAGCATGCCGCGCCGGTCGGCCAGCACCACCACGCTCTGGCTGTGGCGCACTTGCTCAAACAGGTATTCCATGACGGGCCGCGAATGCGCCAGCAGCTCGGGGTTGCTGGCCAGCACCTGGCGCAGCGTGCCGCTGCTGGGGTGGTCAATGCCCTGGGGCCGCCCGGTGGGCACCAGGCCCGCTGCCATGCTGCGCGACCAGGAGCGCGCCAGGCGCTCGTCCACCAGGCCGCTGGGGCACTGGCCAGAGTCCAGCAGGTGCTGGCGGGCCTGTCGCAGGGCGACGGGGGATGTGTTGGGGCGCACGCTTTGTCTCCGTGCAGGGTCATGGTGCCCTGCTTTGGTGGTTGGCAGGGCCAGTATGGCGGCCAGCGTAGCCCGGTGCAAGGGCGTTGGCGCAAGGGTGGCGCCAACTGTTCCATTTCGTGACAGGTGTGCCGTGCTGGCACAGCCCAGTGTTGTCCGCCGCACCACGCGCCGTGCCGGGCCTGCAAAAAAGCGCAATGAAATCAACGGCCCCCGCGCCAAGGCGTGCTGGCATGGGTCTTGAGTAGAGGTTGCGCATCGGACAGGGCCGCAGGGCCCGCCCGATGCACACAACAACCGCAGGAGACAACGCAATGACCGTTTACGCAGCCCCGGGCGCCGCAGGCGCCAAGATCGTCTACAAGCCCCAGTACAACAACTTCATCGGCGGCCAGTTCGTGGCCCCGGTCAAGGGCCAGTACTTTGATGTGATCTCGCCGGTCAACGGCAAGGTCTACACCCAGGCCGCCCGCTCCACGGCCGAAGACATCGAACTGGCGCTGGACGCCGCCCATGCCGCCGCCGACGCCTGGGGCAAGACCGACGCCGCCACGCGCGGCAACATCCTGCTGAAAATTGCCGACCGCATCGAGCAGAACCTGGAGCTGCTGGCCTACGCTGAAACGGTAGACAACGGCAAGGCGATCCGCGAAACGCTGAACGCCGACATCCCGCTCACCGTGGACCATTTCCGCTACTTTGCGGGCTGCGTGCGGGCGCAAGAAGGTGCCCTGTCCAACATCGACGAGAACACCGTGGCGTACCACATCCAGGAACCGCTGGGCGTGGTGGGCCAGATCATTCCGTGGAACTTCCCCATCCTGATGGCCGCGTGGAAGCTGGCGCCCGCCATTGGCGCGGGCAACTGCGTGGTGCTCAAGCCCGCAGAGTCCACGCCGATTTCCATCCTCATCCTGGCCGAGCTGATTGCCGACCTGCTGCCGCCCGGCGTGCTCAATATCGTCAACGGCTACGGCCGCGAAGCCGGCATGCCGCTGGCTACCAGCAAGCGCATTGCCAAAATCGCCTTCACCGGCTCCACCACCACCGGCCGCGTCATTGCGCAGGCCGCCGCCAACAACCTGATCCCCGCCACGCTGGAGCTGGGCGGCAAAAGCCCCAACGTGTTCTTTGCCGACATCATGGACAAGGACGATGCGTTTCTGGACAAGGCCGTCGAAGGCTTGGTGCTGTTCGCGTTCAACCAGGGCGAGGTCTGCACCTGCCCGAGCCGCGCGCTGATTCAGGAAAGCATCTACGACAAGTTCATGGAGCGTGTCTTGAAGCGCGTGGCCGCCATCCAGCACAAGAACCCGCTGGACACCGACAGCATGATGGGCGCACAGGCCAGCAAAGAGCAGCTGACCAAGATCCTGAGCTACCTGGACCTGGGCAAGCAAGAGGGCGCCGAAGTGTTGGCCGGCGGCGGCCAGGCCCACCTGGGCGGCGACCTGGAAGGCGGCTACTACGTACAGCCCACGCTGTTCAAGGGCCACAACAAGATGCGCATCTTCCAGGAGGAAATCTTCGGCCCGGTGCTGGCCGTGACCACCTTCAAGGACGAAGCCGAGGCGCTGGAAATTGCCAACGACACGCTGTATGGCCTGGGCGCGGGCGTGTGGAGCCGCAACGGCAACGTGGCCTACCGCATGGGCCGCGCGATCAAGGCTGGGCGTGTGTGGACGAACTGCTACCACGCGTACCCGGCGCACGCGGCGTTTGGCGGCTACAAGGAATCGGGCATTGGGCGTGAGACGCACAAGATGATGCTGGACCACTACCAGCAAACCAAGAACCTGTTGGTGAGCTACTCAGAAAACAAGCTGGGCTTCTTCTGATCTTGGGTGGCGGTCCAAAAACCGTCCCTGGCGTCGTTGCTCCGTCTTGCCGTGGCGCTGCCACTGTCTGCGACGAAGACGCCTAGCCAGGAACGGTTTGTGAACCGCTGGAAGCGCTTCTGTTGACGCGGCTCGTTGTTCCAACTTGCCGCGTTTGCTTTTTTGCATTGCATGCAGGAGAACCGTATGGTCGAAAAAGTCATCGCCACGCCCGCCGCTTTGGAGCTGGTCTCATTCCTCAAAACCAAACACGGCCCCGACCTGATGTTCCACCAGTCGGGCGGCTGCTGCGACAACAGCGCGGCCAACTGTTTTTTGCCCGGCGAGATCACCATGGGGGCGGGCGATGTGTACCTGGGCGACATCGGTGGCTGCCCGTTCTATATGGGCCTGGCGCAGTACGAGACCTGGAAGCACACGCAGCTCATCATCGACGTGATTGAGGGCACGGGCGGCACCTTCTCGCTGGAGGGGCCGGAGGGCAAGGCCTTTCACACCCGGTCAAGGGTGTTCACGGCGGCAGAGCTGGAGGAGTTGGGGGTGGAGCCGTCGGAGCGTCTTGGCACGGAAAATATGGGTAAAAATGGGTGCTAGCGCTTATTCATAAAGCGCTAGCAGCTATTGAAATGATAGTGTTTGGGGTGCCGGCCATGGGGTGTTTGAGACCCAGGCGCAGGTACCAACGCCACCACCACAGTGAGCAGGGCCCGCCAGCAGGTCAGCACGCCTGCGGGTTGGCGGCTCGGCGGTGCGCCGCCGACGGCAAATGGGTGGCTGGAGAATAATGAGCCTCCCCCTTCTCTGGAGCACCCCGCATGCACTCAATCACCCTGCGCTTTCTGGCGTCTGAAAGCAGCTTGCTGCAGGCAGGCCGTGTTCCTGGGGGCACGGTATTGCGCTGGGTGGACGAAGCTGGGTACGCGTGCGCCAGCGCATGGGCCAAGGGGGCGTGTATTACGGAGTTTGTGGGGGGCGCCGACTTTGTGCGCCCCATCCGCCCCGGCGATCTGGTGGAGGTGCATGCCCGCCTGACCCAGACCCAAGGCGCCAGCCTGAGCCTGGCCGTCGAGGTGCGCAGCGGGCCCATCCACGGCGCGCCGCTGGAGGACGTGGTGCATTGCGTTGCGGTCTACACCGCCGTCGGTGCCGACGGCGAGCCCCTTGCAGTAGACAAGTGGACCCCAGAGACCCCCGGTGACATCGCGCTGGCCCAGCGGGCGCAAGCGCACATCGACGCTGCGCGCGCTGCAGCGTGACGGCGCCGGTGTCCGGGCAAGGGTCAGGGCTGGTTGGCGGCCCCCTGCGTGCGCGCGACCTGCTGGCCGCGCTGGTGGTGGTCATCCTGTGGGGTGTGAACTTTGTGGCCATGAAATGGGGGCTGCGCAGCTTCAGCCCTTTTCAGCTGGGCGCCGCGCGCTACCTGTGTGCGGCGCTGCCGCTGGTGCTGCTGGTGCGCCCGCCGCGCATGCACTGGCGCTGGGTGGTGCTGTTTGGGCTGTTCCAGGGCGTGGGGCAGTTTGGCTTTTTGTTTATCGGCCTCAAGGTGGGCATGACGGCCGGGCTGGCCAGCGTGTTGCTGCAAACCCAGGTGTTTTTCACGGCGCTGTTTGGTTTTGCGCTGCTGCGTGAGCGGCCGGGCCCGCCCCTGCGGTGGGGCATGGTGCTGGCCGCCCTGGGGCTGGTGTGTTTTGCCATGAACTACGTGGGCCCAGGGTCTGGCGTGGGGGTGGCGGCAGCCACCACGCTGGCGGGGCTGCTGCTGACGCTGTGTGGCGCGGCCATGTGGGCGTCGTCCAACATCGTGTCGCGCCTGGCGCAGCAGCAAAGCCCGGGGTTTGACCCGCTGGCATTCGTCATCTGGGCCAGCCTGGTGCCGGTGCTGCCGTTTGTGGCGCTGTCTGCCGTGTTTGACCCCGATGCCGCGCGCTGGCTGCAGTGGCAAACGTTTGTGGATGTGCCGCTGCTGGCGTGGGCGTCGGTCGCCTATCTGGGCTGGGCGGCCACCATCGTCGGCTATGCGCTGTGGACCAACCTGCTGCAGCGCTACCCCGCCAACCGCGTGGCGCCGTTCAGCCTGGCGGTGCCGGTGGTGGGGCTCACAGCAGGCTGGCTGCTGCTGGACGAGGGCGTGGCGCCGTGGCAGTGGGCGGGTATTGCGCTGGTGGTAGCCGCGCTGGCCTGTGTGGTGCTGGGGCCAAAAATACAAGCCAAAATGGCCTCTAGCGCTTGATAGATAAGCGCTGGCAGCTATTAATTTAATAGTATTTGAATGCGCAGGGGCGGGGGCTCCTAGCCAACCACCCGCCCCCTCTGCAGCGCTTGCTGCGCGCTTACAGCGCCCTGCGCCGCGCGAACCGCACCACCGTCACGCCCGCGCGCGCTTGGCGCACCGAGGGCATCACCAGCACACAGTTGTCGTACGGCGTTGTCACCGGCACGCCATCGTTGTCGCCAATCACGGTGCCAGCCTTTTCAAACAGCTCCAGCCCCGTGTAGGGCGCCGCAAAACGGAAGGCGCTGCTGGTGGCCACCACCGGGCCGGTTACCTCTAGCGCCCACTGGCGGGGCGCATCGGGCAGGCGCCAGCCGGGCAGTTGCTGCGCCAGGGCGTCGGCGCTGATGGCGCCAGATTGCTCGATGAAGCGCACGCACTGGTCCTGTGCCACGGCGCGGCTGGCCGGGTCGCCATGGAAGCCGCATTCGATGAGCAGCGAGCGCGTGTCGCCGCCCTCGTCGTCCAGCAGGCCGAAGCGTCCGTAGTCGCGCATGCGCACGCCGTCCTTGTGGCCTGCGTCCACCACGATGTGTTCGGGCGAGCGCATGGCACGCGCCAGCCTCAGGTTGCGCGGCTGGATGCCGGTGAGCAGCAGCGGGGCCGAGGGCTCGTGCATGGAGTGGATGTCGAGCAGCCAGTCGGCCTGCGCGACCCACGGCCGCAGCGCGGCGGCGCGGCGGCGCTCGTTGGTGTCGGCAGCGTCAATGCGCTCGTCCAGCCATTGCCGGTTAAGGTCTTCGTCGGTGAAGCGCGAGGCGTCATGGTTTTGCGCGTCAAACCGGTCGAAGGCATCGAGGTTGCAGAACGCCAGCGTGAGCGTGCCCTGCTGCGGCCGCACGCCCGCTTCGAGCAGGCCCTTCAAGGCCCAGGCGCCGCACAGCTCGTTGCCATGCACCAGGGCGCTGACCATAACGTGGCGTCCGGGTTGGCCAGAGTCAAAGTGCCAAACGCCGGGTGTGCCGGTGTCGCCTGCGCGCCAGGCGGTGATGTCGGGTGCGGGCAGCTCAAAAGCCAATGGTTGCACGGCTGTGTTGTGGGGTGCGGCGGTGCTCATTCTTCGATCTTGGCAAATTCAACAATCTTTTTGTACTTGGCTACTTCGGTCACCAGGAACTGGTCGATGTTGAAGTTGGGGGCAGCCACGGTGGAGCCACTGGCTTCCATCTTCTTCTTGAAGTCTGGCGACTGCAGGGTGTCGTTCAGCGCCTTCTTCACCTTGTCGAACACCGGCTTGGGCAGGTTGGCCGGCCCCATCAGCGCAAACCACACGCCGATGTCCACGTTCTTGTACTGCGGTGTTTCGGCCAGCGCCGGGATGTCGGGCGTGGTGGCCGAGCGCTTGGCTTCGGTGGTGCCCAGGGCAATCACCTTGCCGCTCTTGATGTGCGGCAGGCCGCTGGAGAGCACGAACACGCCGTATTCCAGGTTGTTGCCCATGAGGTCGTTGGTCAGCGGCGCCACCCCGCGGTAGGGGATGTGCGTCATGAACAGCTTGCCCTGTTCCTTGACCATCTCGCCTGCCAGATGCAGCGATGTGCCGACGCCCGAGCTGCCGTAGCTGAACTTGCCCGGGTTCTTGGACACCTTCTGCGTGAACTCGGCCAGGTTCTTGACGCCCGAGCTGGTGGAGGCCACCAGCACCAGCGGTTGTGAGGCCACGAGGCCAATGGCGGTGAAATCCTTGGTGCTGTATTTGATCTTCTTGTTCACCAGATTGACGATGGCCAGCTCGTTGCTGGCGCCCACCAGAAAGGTGTAGCCATCGGGTGCCGCGCTGGCCACCTTCTGCGCGCCGATGGCGCCGCCGGCACCGCCAATGTTTTCAATGACAACCGGCACGCCCAGCTTGGCACTCAGCTCCAGGGCCACGTTGCGGCCGGTCAGGTCGGTGCTGCCGCCCGGCGGGTAGCCCACCACGATGGTGATGGGCTTGGAGGGGTAGACGTCTTGCGCGAAGGCGGGCACAGCCAGGAGTGCCATGCCACATAGCAAGGCGGTGCGGCGCAGAGAGGGAGTGTTCTTCATGGTGGGGTCCTTGGGTTGTATGGGGCGGTGAGGCGACGTGAGGTGCAAAGGCGCGTTGTTGAAAAGTGCGCTGGTGTGGCCTCATTGTGAAAAGTCGCCCTCGCCTGCGTGGTGCCGAAACGGCACCAACCCTTGCCAATACTGTTCAACGCCCTGATGAAAACCCGAAGGGTCAGCGCTGCGCCATCGCCTTCCACAACGCCTCGGCCAAAGGCCCCAGGCGGCGCTTGGGCCGGTACAGGCGTACGTCAAAACGCACTTCCATGCGCGCATCGCCCGCCAGGGCCAGGCGCTTGGCCTTGCAGTCGGCGTGCACCATGGACCACGGCAGCCACGCCACCCCGAGGCCCTTTTGCACGTACTCGTAGTGGGCGTCAGCCGAGTCGCATTCCACCACCCGCTGCAGCCGCGGTGCGTGCGGGTTTTGCGCCAGGTGGTCCTCCACCAGCCGACCCAGTGCCAGTTGCGGCGCGTAGGCCAGGTATGGAATCCGCGTGGCGTCGGGCCCAAACCGGTGCAGCGCCTGGCCTTGCGCCGTGGCACGCGACACGGGTACCAGCCGGTCCGACGCCACCGTCACATGCATGAAATGGCGCGCATCCAGCCGTATGGCCAGCGCAGGGTGATGGTAGACCAGCGAGAAATCGGCCTCGTTGCGTTCCAGCATCGCCACCGTGTCGGCCAACGCGCGGGTGCGGATGCACAGCTCAGCGCCTTGAAGGATCGGCTGCAGCCGCACCAGCCAGTCGGCCACCACGGTGCGGGCCAGGGTGCGCCCGGTGGCCAGTGTCACGGTGCGGGCCTGCCGCCCGGCCAGGCTCTGCAGTTCCTCGTGCGATTGAGAGAGGCTGCGCGCCATGTGGCCCGCTGTTTCCAGAAAACTTTGTCCGGCAGGTGTCAGGGTGACGGGGCCACCGCCGCGCTCCACCAGCGGTGTGCCGGCCCAGGCCTCCAGCGCGCGGATGCGGCGGCCAAAGGCGGGGTGGGTGACATGCCGCAGTTCTGCAGCACGGGTGTAGCTGCGCTCCTGCGCGAGCACGATGAAGTCTTCGAGCCATTTGAGCTGCATGGGGATGTCCGGGTGCAGCGGCGGCGCGAAGGCTGTGGGAGCTGAAAGTGGGGCGTCAGCGCGCGCGGGCCGCTTCGAGGACCGCGCGGGTGCGCTGGGCCTCGGTGCGCGCTGCTGCAGCAAAGTCGTCGCCCTTGGAGGCATACAGGATGGAGCGCGACGAGTTCACGATGATCGGCCCGCCATCGCGCAGCCCGGCGCGCACCGTGGCTGCGGCGTCGCCGCCCTGTGCGCCCACGCCGGGGATCAAGAGCGGTAGCGTGGGCGCAATGGTGCGCACGCGTTCAATCTCTTGCGGGTAGGTGGCACCCACCACAAGGCCGAGCTGACCATTCTTGTTCCATGGCCCCTGCGCCAGGCGCGCCACATGTTCGTACATCAGCGGCTGGCCCTCAACGCTGGCCAGGCGCTGGGTCTGCAGATCGTCACCGCCCGGGTTGGACGTGCGGCACAGCAGGAACGCCCCCTTGCCGTGGTAGGCCAGGTAAGGCTCGATCGAGTCGAACCCCATGAAGGGCGAGAGCGTGACCGCGTCGGCCCCGTAGCGTTCGAACGCTTCCTTGGCGTACTGCTCGGCCGTGGAGCCGATGTCGCCGCGCTTGGCATCCAGAATGACCGGCACATGCGGCGCGTTGGCGCGCATGTGCTGCATCAGGCGTTCGAGCTGGTCTTCGGCGCGGTGCGCGGCAAAGTAGGCGATCTGGGGCTTGAAGGCGCAGACCAGGTCGGCCGTCGCATCGACGATGGCCGCGCAGAAGTCATAAATCTTGTGCGCATCGCCCTGCATCCCCGCAGGAAACCGCGTGGGCTCCGGGTCCAGGCCCACGCACAGCAGAGAGTTGTTCTGCGCCGTGGCGTCGCGCAGCATGTCGGTAAAGGTCATGGGGCGTGATTTTAGGGGGCGGCCCACACAAGGCCGCTTCTTTCGCTCTTGCCCCGGCATGCCGCACGCGGCGGCCCTGAGCGCGCTCAGACAGATGCCGCTGCGCGCTTTTCCAGAATCTCGAACGCTGGCAGGGTCTTGCCTTCCAGCATTTCCAGAAACGCCCCGCCGCCGGTGGAGATGTAACCCACCTGCTTTTCAATGCCGTATTTGGCAATGGCCGCCAGGGTGTCGCCACCGCCCGCAATGCTGAAGGCGGGAGATTCGGCAATCGCCTTGGCCAGTTCGCGCGTGCCGTTTTCAAACGCGGCAAATTCGAACACGCCCACCGGGCCGTTCCAGACGATAGTGCCGGCCGACTTGAGCTGCGTGGCCAGGCGTGCGGCGGTCTGTGGGCCTATGTCCAGGATGAGGTCATCGGCAGCGACGTCGGCAGCCGCCTTGACGGTGGCCGGTGCGTCTGCGGCAAAGGCCTTGGCGGTGACCACGTCGGTAGGGATCGGCACCTCGGCACCGCGTGCCTTCATGGCGGCCATCACCGCGCGGGCTTCGTCCAGCAGGTCGGGTTCGGCCAGGCTTTTGCCAATCGGCAGGCCGGCGGCCAGCATGAAGGTGTTGGCAATGCCGCCGCCCACGATGAGCTGGTCCACCTTGTCGGCCAGGCTCTTCAAAATGGTGAGCTTGGTCGACACCTTGGAGCCCGCCACGATGGCGGCCAGCGGGCGCTGCGGGTGGGCCAGGGCCTTGGTGAGCGCATCGATTTCGGCCGACAACAGCGGGCCGGCGCACGCGACGGGCGCGTACTGGGCGATGCCGTAGGTGGTGCCCTCAGCGCGGTGGGCGGTGCCGAATGCGTCGTTCACAAAGATGTCGCACAGCGCGGCCAGTTTGCGCGCAAGTTCTTCCTTGTTCTTCTTCTCGCCCACGTTCAGGCGACAGTTCTCCAGCAGCACGACCTGGCCGGGGGCCACTGTGACGCCGTCCACCCAGTTGGAGACCAGCGGCACCTCGCGCCCCAGCAGCTCGGCCAGGCGGGCGGCAACGGGCGCCAGCGAATCCTCAGGCTTGAACTCGCCTTCGGTCGGGCGTCCCAGGTGGCTGGTCACCATGACGGCAGCGCCCGCGTCCAGCGCCATGCGGATGCAGGGGATGGATGCACGGATGCGGGTGTCTTCGGTGATGTGCCCGGCGTCGTCCTGCGGAACATTGAGGTCGGCACGGATGAAAACGCGCTGGCCTTGGGCCTTGCCCTGGGCACACAGGTCGGAAAAGCGGAGGATGTTCATGTCGGGAGGTGTGAAGTGGATGGGCTTGCGGGCTGCCATTTTAGTTAGCGAAGACTGTGCAACCGGCACGCACCATGCCAGCGGACGCCGTGGAACTGGCTCTGCCAGGCCACTGGCGTCGTCCCCCTGGGGGGAAGCCGCGCAGCGGCTCAGGGGGGCTTCTCTACCAGCCCCAGCCAATGTGCAGGGGCAAGTACACCGCCATGCCGACCACGATGGTGCCCAGGATGCCCCGGCGCCAGAAGTAGTAGGCGCTGGCACAGACGACAGCAGGAAGGCGCGCGTCCATGAAGGTGTCGATGAACTCGCCCTGGGTCATCAGGATCTCGGGCGCGATCACGGCGGCGAGAGCGGCCAGGGGCGCGTATTTGAGGCCCCGCTTGAGCCAGTCGGGCATCGGCAGCTCACGCTCGGGAATCATGAAGAACGAGCGCGAGACGATGGTGATGACCGCCAAGCCCACGATGGCGATGAAAGGGCCGATCCAGGACCAGCTCATCTGGAAACCTCCGTGCTGCGCACTGCGGTGCGAGCTTGTTTGGGGCGGCCCGGCACGGCGCTCATGGATGACGCTCTTCACGCAGCGGCACCACATCGCCCGCAGCCACATGCTCCCGTTCTTCGGGGGGCATCACGCTGTTGGCGGGCACCAGCAGCAACTCGGGCTTGTGACGGCGGCGGTCTACCGCCTCCATCAGCAGGCCCGCAGCCACGGCTGCGGCCAGCGCGACGAGGATGTTGAGCTTGAGGGGCAGCGCAAATGCGGCAATGGCTGCGGTGGCGGCCACGCCGGTGGCCAGCCAGGTGGCGCGGTCAAACAGCAGCGACAGCAACACGCCCAGCAGCGCCAGCACGCCCGCAAACCCCAGGCCCCAAGACAGCGGTACAGCGTTAGCCAGCAGGATGCCCGCAATCGACGGCACCTGCCACGCCAGCCAGTTGCTGCTGGCGGCGCCCCAGAAATACGGAATCTGTTCGGGTTCTGGCCGTGGGTCGGGGAAACGCTTCATGAACGCGACATAGATCACATCCCCACTGAAGTAGCCAATGGCCAGACGCTTGCGCAGCGGCAAGTGCGCAAAGTAGCTGCGCCACATGCTGCTGAAAATCACAAAGCGCAGATTGACGCACGCGGCCGTGAGCCAGATCACCCACAAGGGAGCGCCCACCGACAAAAGCGGGATGACCGCCAGCTGCGCGCTGCCTGCATAGACCGCCAGGGACATGAACATGGCCATGCCCACGGGCATGCCGCTTTTGACCATGGCCACGCCGGTCACCAGGCCCCAGGCGGCAATGCCCAGCGACGTGCCCGCCATGTCCAGCGCGGCGAGCCGGAACGACGGGTGGCGCACCGTACGGCGGATGGTCGCCGTGTGGCTCATGGGGTCGCAGGCGCGGGGTCGGGCGACGTGGTGCTGCCCAGGGTTGTGCCGGTTGCCAGGTCGAAACCGCGCAGAAAGTCTGCCGCAGGCAAACGCTTGCCGCCCGCGCGTTGCAAGGTGGTCAGGCGCAGAGCGCCCTGACCGCAGGCCACGGTGATCCCGGCGTCGTTTATAGACAAAATATGCCCGTAGCGCTTGTCTGGTAAGCGCTGGCTGCTATCAATTTCGCAAGACCATATCTTGATGGTTTCCCCGCCTGCTTCGGTGCTGGCGCCAGGAAACGGATCGAACGCCCGGATGCGCTGACTAATGGCCGCTGCAGGCAACGACCAGTCGATGGCGCTTTCAGCCTTTTCGATCTTGTGGGCGTAGGTGATGCCCTCCGATGGCTGCGGTGTGGCATGCAGCCCGCCGCAAGCTGCCAGCTCCAGGGCTTCCACAATCATCCGGCCGCCCAGGGATGCCAGCCGGTCATGCAACGTGGCCGTGGTAGCTGTGGGCGTGATGGCAACGCGCTCCAAAAGCAGCATGTCGCCAGTGTCCAGCCCCGCATCCATCTGCATGATGGTGACGCCCGTTTCTGCGTCACCTGCTTCGATGGCGCGGTGGATGGGTGCGGCGCCGCGCCAGCGCGGCAGCAGGCTGGCGTGGATGTTTAAACACCCTTTGGGCGGAAGGTCCAGCACCCACTGCGGCAGGATCAAGCCGTAGGCGGCCACCACCATCACATCGGCCTGCGCGGCCAGCAGGGCCTCGCGGGCGGCGGCTGCGTCGTCCGGGTATTTGCCGTCCAGCCGCAAACTGCGGGGCTGTGCCACGGTAATGCCCTGCTCCAGCGCGCACTGCTTGACGGGCGATGCCTGCAGCTTCATGCCCCGGCCCGCGGGGCGGTCGGGCTGTGTGAGGACCAGTGGGACGGTGAACCCTGCATCCAGCAAACGCTGCAGCGCGACGCGGGCAAACTCGGGCGTGCCGGCAAATATGACTCTCATGGGGACCAATGTCGAAAGATAAGCGCTCAATCGCGCGCGTTGTCGAAGAGGGGCAGCTCGTCAGTGAACATCACGAGGCGCACGATGCCTTGGCGATCAATGTGCACGTGGGCAAGGCGCGGGTCGGAGATCTGGCGGAAGCGGTAGGTCCAGATGTCGCCATCAAAGCGGGACACTCGCTCTACGAGCAAAGGAGGGCCGAAGGTGCGCTGCACGCCAGCGAGGGTCCACACGCCGGTGGGGATGTTTTCGAACCGGGTCTGGGTCAGCACCTGTTCATTGCGCACCAGCCTGCCTGTGGCGTCGAAATCGAGGTTGTACGCTTCAAAACCAGCGGGAAGCTCGGAATACAACAGCCGCTGCCCGGACGGCAGCGCAAATATGGCAGTGGGCGGCCCCAGGCGGGCAATCACTTCAGACTGAACAGCCCCTGGCGCTTCCTTGGCGGGCAAAGCGCAACCAACGAGGTGCAGTGTCAACGCCACGAACGGCACGAACGCCAGGCGCGTCAGCACTCTGCTGCCCCGCAGGGTGCAGAGTGCTGAACGAATCACTCGCGGGCCTCGCGCTGCTGCTTGATCATCTTGGTCTTGATGCGGTTGCGCTTGAGCGGCGAGAGGTATTCCACAAACACCTTGCCCATCAGGTGGTCCATTTCATGTTGGATACACACGGCCAGCAAACCCTCTGCATCAATCACGCGCGAGGTGCCCTGGGCGTCCAATGCCCGTACATGCACGGCATCGAAACGCTCCACACCGTCATAAATGCCCGGCACAGACAGGCAACCTTCGTCGTTCAGGTGTTTCTCGGCGCTGGCCCAGACGATTTCGGGGTTGATCAGCACCAGCGGCTCGTTGCGCTCTTCTGAAACGTCGATCACCACCAGCCGCTCATGCACATCCACCTGCGTGGCGGCCAGGCCGATGCCATGGGCGTCATACATGGTGGCGAGCATGTCGGATGCGAGGGACCGGACGCGGTCGTCCACCGCCTGAATGGGTTGCGCCACCTTGTGAAGCCGAGGGTCCGGGTAGCAGAGAATGGGAAGGATTGCCATGGATGCAGGTAAGAGATGTCGCTATTTTCGCCACTTTTGGGGCCTGCTGCACCCCGTAAACCCAATAATCGTTGCCGAATCAAGGGCTTGAGCAGAGAATCTGAGGCGGTAGGTAACGAATTTGCCCGGTCACCCGCATGCCGCGGGTGTCGTGGCGCCAGTGAGGGGGCGTTTCACAATGCATGACAAAAGGAACAACATGACGGCATTCACCAGCGTGCGGCGTACCGCCCTGGGCGCGCTCTCCATCATCGCGGGCGCTATGCTGGTTGCCCCTGTTCAGGCGCAGAATTATCCAATTAGCGGTGGCCAGCGCGCTACCGCCCAGCAAGTCTCCGAGCGCGGAATTCCCCTGTCGGAGTTGGCGCCCAATGCGCCGGATCGTTACACGGTGAAGCGTGGTGATACCTTGTGGGGTATCTCGGGCATGTACCTGCTGCGGCCTTATCGTTGGCCCGAGCTGTGGGGGATGAACCTCAAGGCCATTCCCAATCCGCATCTGATCTTTCCTGGTCAAACGCTGTATCTGGACAAGGAAGGTGGCTACGCGCGCCTGCGGACCAGCCCGCCCGGTGCATCGGAGACCGTGCGCGTTTCACCCCGTACGCGCAGCGACAGCCTCCTGGGCACCGCACTTCCTACTCTCAAGCCCCATCTGATCGAGCCATTCCTGGTGGAGCCCGTGGTCGTAGATGCTTCGGTACTGGAGCGGGCACCAAGAATCGTGGCGACAACCGAAGAGCGGGTCTTGATGGCCCAGGGTGATCGCGCCTACGCCCGCGGCATTGAGTCTGCCCCATTGCGCGTGGCCCCTGGCGAGCAACGGTATTACCGCGTGTACCGCAACGCGAAACCATTGAAGGACCCGGTAAGCGGCGACATCCTGGGCTACGAAGCCCAGTACCTGGGCAAAGCAGAACTGATCCGTGGCGAGACCACAGAAGATGTGCCGGACGGCAAGGGCGGATTCACCAAAGACAAAGTGCCTGCAACGGTGGACATATCCGGCACCAAAGAAGAAATCCGCGCAGGAGACCGCTTGCTGGCTGAACCCGGCCGCGGCTTCGTGAGTTACACGCCACGTGCTCCAGAGCGCACCGTGGACGCGCGCGTGGTCTCCATCTATGGTGAATCTGCCGTTGCCTATGCAGCGCAGAACCAGGTGGTTTCCATCAACATGGGCGCGCGCGATGGCATGGAGCCTGGCCATGTGCTGAGCATTCTTACCAAGGGTGAGCGAATCAAGGACGCCACCAGCGATTCCAAGGAAATGATCAAGTTGCCCAGCGAAACCAATGGGATGGCCATGGTATTTCGCACGTTTGACCGGGTGTCTTACGTGTTGATCCTTGATGTCCGCAATGGCGTGCGTGTGGGTGACCGCTTGGTCAATCCAGAATAAGTCACGGGTCAGTTGCACTGGCTGCGGGTTTTTGCTGAATCCGTGCCGGTGCCTGCAACTGGTTTATTCATCCCATGGACCGCGAAGAACTTGGAGGGTGGCTTCGGCTGACCCTCTCCCCGGGCGTCGGCAACGGCGCCGCCAGGCGTCTGCTGTCCACATTTGGTCTGCCGCAAGCCATCTTCCAGCAGCCAGAAGCGACACTCCTGCAGTGCGTGACTCCCGTACAGGCTCGCGCGCTGCTTGAATTGCCTCCTACGTGGAGCGACCTCCTGGAGACTACGTGGAAGTGGCTGGCCGATGCGAACCCAGCAGGGCCTGGGCGCACTGTGGTGACGCTGGGCGATGCGCGCTTTCCGCAGGCACTGCTGGACACAGAAGATCCACCGCTCATGCTCTATGTCATGGGGCCGACGCGTTGGCTCGAACAACAGCGGCTGTTTCCGCGGGAGCGGTGTTTGGCGATAGTGGGAAGCCGCAACCCTACAGCGCAAGGGGCAGAAAATGCTCGGCTGTTTGCACGGGCCCTGCACAGTGCGGGCCTCACCGTCGTGTCTGGCCTGGCCCTGGGGGTCGATGCCGCAGCGCACGAAGGGGCGCTGGATGCGGCAGTGCCGGATGCCCCTGTAGCCGCCACGATCGCCGTGGTGGGGACGGGGTTGGACCGTGTCTATCCTCGCAAGAACCTCGATCTTGCTCATCGGATCGTAGCGAATGGGCTGCTGGTCAGCGAATATCCGTTGGGCACACCGCCGCTGCCCGCCAACTTCCCCAAGCGCAACCGGATTATCTCGGGGCTCTCGCAGGGGACGCTGGTGGTGGAGGCGGCGCTGGCTTCGGGCTCGCTGATCACTGCGCGGATGGCGGCGGAACAAGGCCGAGAGGTGTTTGCGATCCCTGGCTCCATCCACGCACCCCAGTCGCGCGGATGCCACGCGCTGATACGCCAGGGCGCCAAACTGGTCGAGTCGGCACAGGATGTCCTCGAAGAGCTGCGGTTGCCTTCTGCACCGGGGCTGACCGCGACAACTGCGCCTTCTGACGCTGAGGACTTGACCACGGCACCTGATGAACCCGACGACCCGCTGCTCGAAGCCTTGGGCTTTGATCCCATGAGCGTGGATGCTCTCGTCGCCCGCACGGGCATGGATGCAGCGTCGTTGCAGGTGGCGTTGCTGGAACTGGAGCTGGAAGGTCGCGTGGCGCGCTTGCCTGGCGGTTTGTTTCAGCGGATGGGCAGTGCGTGAGTTTTGGACCGGGCCATTCCGCGAATTGCGAAGTGTCCCAGTGGCTTACGGAGTCACGCTTTACGGCAATCTAAGGTAGTCAGATTGCTGCAATGACGACATACCGAGTCAGTCGAGCAACCGCTCGGGGTTGGCATCCAGCTTGGCCAGGGCGTCACGGGTCGCGCGCACGGTCAAGCCTTCTTCATCCTGGGCAACCAGCAGGCCTGCCTGCAAGTAGGCCGCCAGACGGCGCAACTGGATAAGGTAGCTGCTGCCGTCCACCGCGGCAAACAGATGCAACTGCTTGCGCTGGCTTTGCCAGGCATATTGGACTTGGGCCGAGGCACCGTTGTGGTCCAGCGTGTACCAGGTGCCAGGCTGTAGCTGCTGTGCCCACACTACCATGGCCTCATCCACCGGGGCCCCGTTGTCGGCCACCACATGGATGGAGGATGCATCGATGCCGAGCATCATTTCGATGTTGTCGGCATTGAGTGGCATGTCCCCCAGCGTTGCGTCACTGATGAAGTCTTCGAGGTTGGCCAGTCGCTTGGCCATGGCGTCGATATGCGCTTGCGGGATGGACGCCGTCTTGGACAGGAAGGCATCGGCCAGTGTGTCGGTCAGGATCTTGATCTGGGCATCCTGGGCTTCTCCGTTCACGTTCATCAGCGTCAAACCCTGGCGCAGGCGTTGCAACAACCCAGGCAGATTTTGAATGACTTGTGCACGGTCACTGCGGTTGGGTTTGGCGCTGGCTGCCCACACCAGGTCTGCTGCCGTGCGCTTGAGCGAAATAGTATCGGCGTGCTGCGGACCATCGCGCACCGCCGACAAGGCCAGCACCTCCGCCCAGGTCTTGAACAGAAACTCGCGGATCTCATCGCGCACAGGCATGTCGCGCAGCATGGTGCGCAGCTCGATGGTGTACTGGATAGCCAAAGTTTCTCGTTGCTCGACCTGCTGGGCCACGCTGACCAGGCGCGATGTGGCCTGCTTTTCAGTCAGGAACTTGGACAGGAATTTTTCGAACTCGTCATAGACCAGCTGGAAGACGCGCCGCCCTGTTTCCGGATATTGCTCGATCACCTGCACCACGCGGCGGATTTCTGCTTCCAGCGCGCTGCCGTTGATGCTGGACGCATTGAAGCCCATCACACACGCACCCATGCGGTCGATCAGCTTGCGGGCCGGGTGGTCCAGGTTGCTGAAAAACTCAGGCTCTGCCAGAGCAACGCGCAGCACCGGCACCTGCAGGCGCGCAAACCACACCCGCACAGCGGGCGGAATACGGTCTTCCGCAAGAATGCTCTGAAACATCAGCGCCACCACTTCGATGATGGCTTTTTCGCCCGCAGTGCTCGCTTTCTTCTTGAGCTCGGTGGACCGCTCGCGCACGGTGCCTACCAACTGCACGACGGCCGCGGGGCTGTAGTCCTCCATCAGCGTGGCGACGCCGCTGTAATAAGTGTCTGCATGCACTCGGTGCGCCGTGAGAGCGTGGGCGAGCGCCGCCGACGCAGGCGGCGCATTCACCATGTCAAAGCCCGTGGCAGGCTGCGTGAGCAACCGGCGAAGCTGTCCCATCACGCCTTGCGCTCTTTGGCGGGCGCGCGACAGAGGGGTCATGCCTGTGGCGTAGCCAGCTTGTTGCATCCCCCGTTGCTGCAGGTAGCCGCCCGAGGGCTGCTGCACGCGCTGTTGTGGGTGTTGGCCCGCCCACGGAGGTTGCTGTTGCGCTCCCATGCCCCCTCGTGCGGCGGCCATGGCTTCTCGCGTTTGGGCGAGTGCCTGAGACGCCAACCCACCTGCGCCCGATTCGCTGCCGCTGCCCGTGACGCTTGCGCCGGAAGTGCGGCGCACGCGCGACTTCAGGTCGTTTTGCGGTGTGACGCCTTGCTCCACATAGAAAACATTCACCGCCTGGTACTGCTTTTGCAGCAAGTTGGCCAGTTCACGCTGCAGAGGGTCCACCACCGTGAGCAAGTCGGTGCGGGGAAGGCCAGCCTCCACCCATTGCTCCACCAGCAGCAGGCACACGGTGTCAGGCCGCAGGATGTCGCTGTTATCGAGCTCCTGGCCCTCCAGCGACTGGGTGCGTTGGCGCAGGGTATCGAACTGGTTGCTGACCTGCTCGCTCACCGTGAGCGCCATGCGGGAGGCGACGATCTTGTTTTCGACCACATCGTCGCTCAGCAGCTCGAACTGGCTGCTCCCCAATCCTGCGTGCGCTTGGCTGCCTCGGGTGGTGCTGATGTGGGGGGCCAGCGCTTCCCGCAAAACCTTGCCAGCGCGATCAATCCAGGCCGCGTTGTGCTGCTGGTACAGCATCCATGCATCGCGGCGGGACTGCATCTCGCGGGCGGTGCCGTTTTGGGTCATCAACGTGGTGACGAAATCCAACACGGTTTTGTCCAGGTCGGGCAGACCTGCGCAAAGCCCCTCCACGAACCGCTGGCGTGCCTGGCGGGCCAGTCGGCGCTGCGGAACGGAAGAGGGCGTGGGCTGCATGGGCAGATATTACCGGGTCAAACGGTTGCCCCGGCATGGGGGTCGTTGGGATCCCCGTCCTTCTTGGCGGGCTTGACAAGATCCTCGCGTTTTACCCCGAGCCACATTGCAATGGCCGCCGCGACAAACACCGACGAATAAATGCCAAACAGAATGCCGATAGTCAGTGCCAGCGCAAAGTAGTGCAGGCTGGGCCCACCAAACAGCAGCATCGACAGCACCATCGCCTCGGTAGAAGCGTGGGTGATGATGGTGCGGCTCATGGTGCTGGTGATGGCGTGGTCGATCACCTCGGCGGTGGTCATCTTGCGGTATTTGCGGAAGGCTTCCCGAATCCGGTCAAAGATCACCACCGACTCGTTCACCGAGTAGCCCAGCACAGCCAGCACGGCGGCCAGCACCGACAGCGAGAACTCCCACTGAAAGAACGCAAAGAACCCCAGGATGATCACCACGTCGTGCAAATTGGCGATGATCGCCGCCACACCGAACTTCCACTCAAACCGCATGGCCAGGTAGATGACGATGCCGACGATCACCATGCCCAAGGCCATCAGGCCACTTTGCACCAGTTCCTCGCCCACCTGCGGGCCGACAAACTCGGTGCGGCGCAGGGTGACGTCAGGGTCCGCAGCCTTGAGCGCACCCAGGACTTGCTCGCTTTGCTGTGCGGACGAGACGCCCTTTTGCGCGGGCAGGCGGATCATCACGTCGCGTGCGGTGCCAAAGTTCTGCACCTGCACCTCGGGGTAACCAAGGCCCGAGACTGTCTCGCGCACCTTGGCCAGCTCGGCGGGTTGGCTGTAGGCCACTTCCATGACCGTGCCGCCTGTGAACTCCACCGACAGGTGCAGGCCCCGCGTAAGCAGGAAGAAAACAGCCAGCGCAAAGGTAATGAAGGAAATCGCGTTGAAGATCAACGCGTGCTTCATGAAAGGGATGTCTTTTTTGATGCGGAAAAATTCCATGGCCGCAGTCCTTTAGTTCGTTTTGGCCACGTCGGTACCGGCTTCTGGCTTCCAGACCGTACCGATCGACACACTCTTGAGCTTCTTCTGGCGTCCGTACCACAGGTTCACCAGACCGCGCGAGAAGAACACGGCCGAGAACATGCTGGTCAGAATGCCGATGCAATGCACCACAGCAAACCCGCGCACCGGGCCTGAGCCAAATGCCAACAGGGCCACGCCTGCGATCAACGTGGTCACGTTCGAGTCAAAAATCGTTGCCCAGGCACGCTCATATCCGGTGTGGATGGCTGCTTGCGGCGCGACGCCCGCACGCAGCTCCTCGCGTATGCGTTCATTGATCAGCACATTCGAGTCAATAGCGACACCAATCGCCAGTGCCATCGCCGCAATACCCGGCAGCGTAAGGGTGGCTTGAAGCATCGACAGCACTGACACCAAGAGCAGCACGTTAACGCCCAGCGCAATGCTCGAGAACACGCCAAACAGCGTGTAGTAAACGCACATGAAGATCGCAATGGCAATCAGGCCCCACACCACGCTGTTGATGCCGCGGTCGATGTTGTCGGCACCCAGGCTGGGGCCGATGGTGAACTCTTCGATGATTTCCATGGGCGCGGCCAGCGAGCCAGCGCGCAGCAGCAGCGATGTGTCGTTGGCTTCTGCCGTGGTCATGCTGCCGGAGATCTGCACGCGGCCGCCCGCGATTTCCGTGCGGATCACGGGCGCGGTAACCACTTCGCCCTTGCCCTTTTCAAACAGGATGATGGCCATGCGCTTGCCCACATTTTCACGCGTGATGTCGCGGAAGATGCGTGAGCCCTTGGCATCGAGCGTCAGGTTGACGGTCGGCTCCTGGGTCTGGCCGTCAAAACCGGGCTGTGCGTCGGTCAGATTTTCACCGGTCAGGATGACCTGCTTTTTCACAATGACCGCCTGGCCATTGCGTTCCAGATAGCGTTCAGAGCCAAACGGCACGGGGCCGCGGCCGGTTTCTGCCGCCCGGGCTTCGGTGCCCTCGTCCACCAGGCGCACTTCCAGTGTGGCGGTGCGGCCCAGAATGCGCTTGGCTTGCGCGGTGTCCTGCACGCCGGGCAATTGCACCACGATGCGGTCCAGGCCCTGCTGCTGGATCACGGGCTCGGCCACGCCGAGTTCGTTGATCCGGTTGTGCAGCGTCACCATGTTTTGCTTGAGCGCCTGGTCCTGCACCTGGCGTGTCGCCTCGGGCTTGATGGTGACTCGAAGCTTGAACTCGCTGCCGTCTGGCGCGCTGGTGCTCTGCAGATCTGCAAACTGGTCGGTGATGAGATTGCGCGCAGCAGTCAGTGTGGCTTCATCACGTACCTTGATTTCCACCGCCTGGCCGTCTCGGCTGATGCCGCCGTGGCGAATGTTCTTGTCGCGCAGCGCTGCGCGCAGGTCACCCGCATACGACTCTGCCTTTTTGGTCAAGGCCGCCTGCATGTCCACCTGCAGCATGAAATGCACGCCACCGCGCAAATCCAGGCCCAGGTACATGGGGTTGGCGTGCAGCGCTTTGAGCCACACAGGCGAGCGGGAAATCAGGTTCAGCGCCACCACAAACGATGGATCGCTTTCATCAGGGATCAGCGCCTTCTGAATGGCGTCCTTCGCCTTGAGCTGGGTATCGGGCGTGTCAAAACGCGCACGCACCGAGGAGCCTTCCAGCGCCACAAAGTCGGGCGTCACGCCTGCGGCCTTGAGCGCGTCTTCCACCCTCTGTTGCACCGCCGCATCCACCTTGACAGTGGCCTTGGCTGACGAGACCTGTACGGCAGGCGCCTCGCCAAAGAAGTTGGGCAGGGTGTACAAAATCCCCACCACCAGCACGATCACCAGGATCGCGTATTTCCAGACCGGATATCGGTTCATGATCGCGCTCTTACCTCTCGGAAAGCTTCAAAGGGCGGCCAGCTTGCAAGCCTGCCGCCCTTTCATAGTTTCATTCAACAAGCCCCGCGGGCCGACTTTTATTTGACCGAGCCCTTGGGCAGCACCTGAACCACGGCGCTGCGCTGGATCTGGACTTCCACGTTGCTGGCGATCTCGATGTGCAGGTAGCCTTCAGACAAACGGGTGACCTTGCCCAAGATGCCGCCAGCAGTAGCCACTTCGTCGCCCTTGGCGATGGCATCAATCATGGCGCGGTGTTCTTTCTGGCGCTTCATCTGAGGGCGGATCATGACGAAGTACAGCACCACAAACATCAGCACCAGAGGCAGCATGCCAGTGAGCGTGGACATCATGTTGCCGCCTTCAGCGGCGGCAGCGGGTGCGGTTTGGGCAAAAGCAGAAGAAATAAACACGGACTGGACTCCACAAACGGATGGTCAAAATTCACGAAACCCGCCACCGGCGGGCACCGGGAGGCTGTCGGGGCACAACAGGGCATTGTATGCGGCACCCTACCGGTTCCCGACATGCTAAGTCCCAAGCGGTCGACGGGTGTTTGCGCGCACAGGCAATGAAGTGCGGATATTCGCTGATTTTTCAATGAAAATAGCTGCTAGCGCTTATTGGCAAAGCGCTGGCAGCTATCAATTTAGTAGCGATCAATGACTCCCTGTCAGGCCGCCCTGCGTTGCGCAGGCGCCGCGCCCCCGCGCCACTCGGCCATCAGGCTGTCCCACTTGGGACGGGCGGCGTGCAGATGGCGCTCTTTCACGTGGCCGTAACCGCGGATTTCTTCGGGGATGCGCGCTATCTCCACCGCCAGTGCCAGGTTGTCGGTGTTCAGCGTGGCCAGCAGCTCGTCGATGCAGGCGCGGTATTCCACAATCAGCGCGCGCTCCATGCGGCGCTCTTCCGTCTTGCCAAACACATCCAGCGCCGTGCCACGCAGACCCTTCATCTTGGCCAGAAGGCCAAAGGCGCTGCGCATCCAGGGGCCAAACGGTTGTTTGACCAGCTCACCCTTGTCGTTCTTCTTGGCGGTCATGGGCGGTGCCAGGTGGTGCACCAGCTTGTAGTTGCCTTCGAACATGTTCGCGATCTTGTCCGTGAAGGCCTTGTCGGTGTGCAGCCGGGCCACTTCGTACTCGTCTTTGTACGCCATCAGCTTGAACAGGTAGCGCGCCACGGCTTCCGACAGCTTGGTGCCGGTGCCCAGCTTCGCTTCGGCGGTCTTCACTTTGTCGACAAACGCCTGGTACTCGGATGCGTAAGCGGCGTTCTGGTAGCCGGTCAGGAACTCCACGCGCTTGCTCACCATTTCGACCAATGACGGCTTTTTCACGAACTGGATCACCTGCGCCGCAGCAAACAGCGCCTGCACCGATGCGAGGTCGTGCGCGCAGCGGCGGCCCCATTCAAACGCAGCCTTGTTGTTGTCCACCTGTACGCCGTTCAGCTCCATGGCGCGCATCAGCGACGCAAGGCTCAAAGGCACGCGCCCCTTTTGCCAGGCGTAGCCCAGCATCAGCGGGTTGGTGTAGATGCTGTCGCCCAGCAGTTGGGTGGCCACCTGCTCCGCGTCAAAGGCGCCGACGCCGCCCGCGCCCACAGCCTCGATGATCGCGCTGTCACAGTTGGCACCCGGGAACTGCCAGTCCGGGTTGGTCACAAACGCCGCCGTGGGCGTGCCGTGCGTGTTCAGCGCCACAAAGGTGCGGCCCGGCTGCATAACAGCCAGCGTGTATTTGTGGGCGGCCACGATGGAATCGCAGCCAATCACCAGGTCGGCCTTGGCGGTGTCGACCTTGGTGGTGTAGATGGCGTCGGGCCGGTTGGCGATCTGGATGTGGCTCCAGGTGGCGCCGCCCTTCTGGGCCAGGCCACCCGCGTCCTGGGTGATGACGCCTTTGCCGTCCAGGTGTGCGGCCATGCCCAGCAGCGAGCCGATGGTGATCACGCCCGTGCCACCCACGCCGCCCACCACAATGCCCCAGGCCGTCTCGGCCACAGGCAGCACCGGCTCAGGCAGTGGCGGCAGCGCCGACAGGTCGCCCTTCTTCTCCTTCTTGGGCTTCTTGAGCTTGCCGCCTTCCACCGTCACAAAGCTCGGGCAGAAACCGTTCACGCACGAGTAGTCCTTGTTGCAGGTGCTCTGGTTGATGCGGCGTTTGCGGCCGAATTCCGTCTCCACCGGCTCCACGCTCAGGCAGTTCGACTTGGTCGAGCAGTCGCCGCAGCCCTCGCATACCAGGTCGTTAATGACCACGGTTTTGTCGGGCGTGGCCAGGGTGCCGCGCTTCCTGCGGCGGCGCTTTTCGGTGGCGCAGGTCTGGTCGTAGATGATGACCGTGCAGCCCTTGATCTCGCGGAACTGGCGCTGCAGCGTGTCGAGTTCGTCGCGGTGGTGCACCGTCACGCCTTCGGCAAGTGCCACGCCGTCGTACTTCTGCGGCTCATCCGTCACGATGATCAGCTTGACCACGCCCTCGGACTTGAGGCTGTTCATGATCTGCAGCACCGAGTGGCCCTCAGGGCGCTCGCCCACCTGCTGGCCGCCCGTCATGGCCACGGCGTCGTTGTAGAGCACCTTGTAGGTAATAGTGGTGCCCGCAGCGATGCTCTGGCGGATGGCCAGCAGCCCGCTGTGGAAGTACGTGCCGTCGCCCAGGTTGGCAAACACATGCTGATCGGTGGTGAACGGGGCCTGGCCCACCCAGGTCACGCCTTCGCCACCCATCTGCGTGAAGGTCGACGTGTTGCGGTCGGGCATCCAGTTGGCCATGTAGTGGCAGCCAATGCCGGCCACGGCACGCGAGCCTTCGGGCACCCGGGTGCTGGTGTTGTGCGGGCAACCGCTGCAAAACCAGGGGGCGCGCTCGCCCGTGTCCATTGTCAGCGCGGTCATGGCGCGCTCGCTAGCTTCAATAACGGCGATGCGCGAATCCATGCGCGCGATGATGTCGCTGGAGACGCCGAGTTTCTTGAGGCGCTTGGCGATCGCCTTGGCGATGATGGCCGGGGTCAGGTCGGCCTTGGCACGCAGCAGCCAGTTCTGGCTGGGGTTGGGCATGGACCATTCGCCGCCCGTCGCGTCGCCCTCAGGCTCGTCGAACTTGCCCAGCACGTGGGGGCGCACGTCCGAGCGCCAGTTGTACAGCTCTTCCTTAAGCTGGTATTCAATGACCTGGCGTTTTTCCTCCACCACCAGGATCTCCTGCAGGCCCTGCGCAAAGTCGCGGGTGATGGTGGCTTCCAGCGGCCACACCACGTTGACCTTGTGCACCCGGATGCCCAGCTGGCGGCAGGTGTCGTCGTCCAGGCCCAGGTCCACCAGGGCCTGGCGCGTGTCGTTGTAGGCCTTGCCGCTGGCGATGATGCCAAAGCGGTCATTCGGGCCTTCAATGACGTTGTAGTTGAGCTTGTTGGCGCGCACATAAGCAAGGGCTGCGTACCACTTGTAGTCCATCAGGCGCGCCTCCTGCTCCAGCGGCGCATCGGGCCAGCGGATGTGCAGGCCGCCGGGCGGCATGGCAAAGTCCTCGGGCATCACGATCTTCACGCGGTCGGGGTCAATGCTGATGCTGCCGGACGATTCCACCACTTCCTGAATCGTCTTCATGCCCGACCACACGCCCGAAAAGCGGCTCATGGCAAACGCGTGCAGGCCCATGTCCAGAATTTCTTGCACGCTGCTGGGGAAGAACACCGGCGTGCCGCAGGCCTTGAAGATGTGGTCGCTCTGGTGCGCGGCGGTGCTGCTCTTGCTGATGTGGTCGTCGCCGGCAATGGCGATCACGCCGCCGTGCTTGGCGGTGCCCGCCATGTTGGCGTGCTTGAACACGTCCGAGCAGCGGTCCACGCCCGGGCCCTTGCCGTACCAGATGCCGAACACGCCGTCGAACTTCTTGCTTTGCGGGTACAGGTCGAGCTGCTGCGTGCCCCACACGGCTGTGGCGCCCAGCTCTTCATTCACCCCGGGCTGAAAGACGATGTTGTTGGCCGCCAGATGCTTCTTGGCCGCCCACAGGGATTGGTCGTAGGTGCCGAGCGGCGAGCCGCGGTAGCCGCTGATGAAGCCCGCTGTGTTGAGCCCCTGCATGGCATCGCGCTGGCGCTGCAGCATGGGCAGGCGAACGAGTGCCTGCACCCCGCTCATGAAGGCCCTTCCATGGTCCAACGAATATTTGTCGTCCAGCGTGACGGTTTCCAGGGCCTTGCGGATGTGTTCGGGCAAAGGGGCGTTCATGTGCGGTTCCTGTGGGGGTGACGGCCGACCGCCACCGCCTTGTGGGCAGTGGTAGGGGATATTCAAATGGTTTGCAGCACAGTTTATGCACTCCTACCGGATATGTCCTTTCGTTTTCATGCGAGGTTTACCCTTGTTTTAGAAAGGATCTTTCTTAGAATGCCGTTTCAATGAACAATTTGGACAAATTCGACATCGCCATCCTCAACGAGCTGCAAACCGACGCCCGTTTGACCAATGCCGAACTGGCCCAGCGGGTGGGCCTGTCGGCGGCGCCCTGCTGGCGGCGTGTGCGTGCGCTCGAGGAGGCGGGCTTCATCAAGGGCTACCGCGCCGAGATCGACCGGCACAAGATTGGCCTGGGGGTGCTGGCCTTTGTGCGGCTGGACGCCGACCGCAGCACCGGCAACCTGACGCGCGCCATGGAGGAGGCCATCCGCCAGATTCCCGAAGTCGTGTCCTGCCATTACATCAGTGGTACTGGCACCTTCGAGCTGCAGGTGGTGGCGCGCGACCTGGACAGCTTCTCGCAGTTCGCGCGCGACGTGCTTCTGAACTTACCCAATGTGAAGGACATGCACACCAGCTTTTCGTTGGGCGAGGTCAAGGCCAGCGGGGCGCTGCCGCTCACCCACTTGGTGCGGGTGAAATGATGAATGCTATTTATTTGATAGCTTCTAGCGCTTATTGGATAAGCGCTAGGTCCTGATTTGGCATGTAATTTGCGTGGGTCATGCCCTTGCGTAAGGGGGCCGGGGGGCCGCCCGGTGCCATGCCACGTAACAAGGCGTTCGGGCATGGGTCAACCGGCATGCTGTGCTGTATAAGCCTGCAAAACCCTGTCCATGTCGACGCCCGCTGGCTATGCGCCTCGTGCCATGACATAGGCGCTTTGCTGCAATGCTGGTGGCGAGCGGCTTTGGTGGGGCTACACATAACGAGGGCTCTTTTTAAGCGCAGGCCTCTAGCCTGTCGGAGGGAGCCCCAATGAGGGAGCAGGCGGCATGATCATCTGGGGAATTTTTTGGGGCGCGGTGCTGGGCTCGTGGTTTGGCGGCTACGGCGATTTCGGGCCCTTTGTGGGCGGCATCCTGGGCTTTTTCGCCGGGTTATCGCTACGCTGGGCGATCCGATCTGCCATCCGCACCGAGCTGCAGACGCAGGCCGCGAAGTCCGTCGCCAAGCCTGATGTGGCGGCCGCCCAGGCGGCGCCGCCGGTCGTGAATGCGCCTGTGCCGCAAGTGCCACCTCCCGTTGCCAGCGGAAAACCTGTGGCGGAGGACGATGCGTTCTGGGCGGGCGCGTCCACGAGACAAGGGCTGCCCCAAGCCCCAGCCTCGACGCCGGTGCTTCCCCGCACCGATGCACCCCGCAAGCCCTCCCGGCCCGACCCCGTCGAGCAGGCGGTGCTGGCGGCCAAAAACTGGTTCCTCGGCGGCAACACCATCGTGCGCGTGGGCCTGGTAATCCTGTTCATCGGCCTCTCGTTCCTTGCCCGCTATGCCGCTTCTGCGGGCCTGTTCCCCGTGGAGTTGCGCCTGGCCGCCATCGCCGGGGTGGCCATTGCGCTGCTGGTGGTGGGCTTTCGCAAGCGCGCCGACAAGCCTGGTTTTGCGCTGGCCCTGCAGGGCGGAGGCGTGGCCATCATGTACCTCACCGTGTTTGCGGCCTTCCGGCTCTACGGGCTGCTGCCGCCGATGCTGGCGTTTGGGCTGATGATCGCGGTCTGCGCTGCCAGCTGCGCATTGGCGCTGCTGCAGGACTCGCGCGCACTTGCCGTGGCTGCGTTTGCCGGTGGCTTTGCCGCACCCATCCTGCTGTCCACGGGTCAAGGCAGCCATGTGGGCCTGTTCAGCTACTACATGTTGCTCAACCTGGCCATTCTCTTCATTGCCCACCAGCGCTCCTGGCGCGTGCTCAACGTGGTGGGTTTCATCGCGACCTTCGGCGTTGCCTCGGCCTGGGGCGTGCTGCGGTACGTGCCGGATCAGTACGCCAGCACCCAGCCGTTTCTTGCGGGCTTTGTGCTGATCTATCTCTTCACCGCCATCCTCTACGCGCGCAACACGCCCACCAAACTGGGCAATGCGGTCGACACCATGCTGGTGTTTGGCACGCCGCTGATCGGCTTTGGTCTGCAGGCCGGGCTGGTGCAGCCGTTCGAGCTGGGTGCGGCCTTCTCGGCGCTGGCTTTTGCTGCGCTGTACCTGGTGACCGCGATGGTGCTGGTGCGCCGCGCGCACGGCAGCTATCGCCTGTTGACTGAATGCTTCATCGCCATTGGCGTCGGCTTTGCCACGCTGGCCGTGCCGCTGGCGCTGGACGCCCAATGGACGTCTGCAGTGTGGGCGCTCGAAGGCGCAGGTGCATTTTGGGTCGGCATGCGCCAGGCCCGCTGGATGCCGCGCGCCTTTGGGCTTTTGCTGCAGGGTGTGGCCATGCTGGCTTTCATGGGCAGCGTCAACAATCTGTCGCCGCTGCCGCTGGTCAACCCGGCCTTCATGGGCGCATTGCTGATCGCGCTGCCTGCGCTGCTGCTGGCCTGGTGGCTGCGCAAGCCGCTGCCGCACAGCGGCTCGGCCTGGGCACAGGGCTATGCCAAGTTGGAGGCGCAGCTGTCCAGCCCGGCCTATCTGTACGGCTTTGCGTGCTGGTGCCTGGCCTGGATGCTGGAAATCACACGCAGCGTGCCCGCCGCAGAAGCGGGCCAATGGCCGGTGCCGGTGTTCACAGACCGCATCGCCGGGTTGCTGATCATGCTGACCGTGGTGCTGAGCGCCGCCCTGTCGATGCTGCTGGGTTTGCGGGCCCGCTGGGCCGTGGCCACCTGGCCGGCGCGCGGCACCATCGCCGTGTTGGCGCTGGGCTTTATCGTGCAGGTGGCCGACGGCCATCGCGTGCTGTCCACGCCCGCCTGGGCCGTGTGGCTGGCGGTGCTGGCGCTGCATGTGTGGATGCTGCGGCAGACGGACCGCCTGCAGGCGGCGGCCGAACCTGGCGGCAACACCGCGGCGGGTACTGCGCCTTTCGGCGGGTTCCATGCCGCCACCGCGTGGCTGGTGACCTTTCTGCTGGCCGACTGCCTGTGGTCGGGCATCGGCAAGGCCGAGCTGTGGCGCACCTCGTGGGCCGGTGTGGTCATGCTGGTCAGCGCCATTGCAGTGTTGATGCTGCTCGCACTGTGGGCGGGCCGTGGCAACCGGCCCGCCGCGCGCGCGGCGCTGCCCTGGCCCCTCAACCCGCATGCCCAGGCCTACTACTGGCTGGCGGCCCTGCCGCTGGCGGTGTTGGTGTTCTGGGGCGCGCTGCTGGCCGCAGTGCATTCGTCGGGCCACACGGCGCCGCTGCCCTACATCCCGCTGCTCAACCCGACCGACCTGACGCTGGCCCTGGCGCTGGGCAGCCTGGTGTTCTGGCGGCGCGTGCTGGTGTCGGCGCTGCCGCCCCCAGCCCGGTCAGCCTGGGTCACCGGGCGCCATGCGCTGGTGGCGTTGGCGGTGCTGGCGTTCATCATGATCAACACGGTGTGGCTGCGCGTGGCCCACCACTTCTTTGCCGTGCGCTGGGATGCGTCGGCGCTGTTCGACAGCTTTGTCGTGCAGACCGGCTACGCCATCCTGTGGACACTGCTAGCGCTCAGCATGATGGTGCTGGCGCACCGCCGTGTGCAGCGGCCGCTGTGGCTGGTGGGCGCGGGCCTGCTGGGGCTGGTGGTGGTCAAGCTGCTGATGATCGATCTGTCCAATGCCGGCGGTGCAGAACGCATCATTGCCTTCATCGCGGTGGGCGTTTTGATGCTGGTGGTGGGCTACTTCGCGCCGCTGCCGCCCAAGGCGGCAGCCCGTGCGGAGCCTGAAACGCCACCGGTGGCCCCGGCGGAACAGGAGATGCCCTCATGAAACCTGTCTCTCTGAACCTGTCCGCGTTGCTGGCCGCTGCCGCCCTGTTCTTTTCCGCCGGTGTGGTCCAGGCGGCGGCCGATGCCAACAGCTCTGCTGCCTATGCCATTCGCATCCCCGTTGCGCTGGCGGCCGATGCGCCGCTGCAGCGCGTCATGCTGCCCGCCGAGGTGCTGGTGCGCCTGCAAAGCCCGGCTTATGCCGATGTGCGCCTTTTCAACGGCGCAGGCCAGCCCGTGCCCATGGCCCTGGCCGGTGTGGCGGCGGCCAGCGCGCAAGAGGAATCAGTGGCCTTGCCCGCTTATCCCATCCTGGGCGCTGCCAGCACGGCGGAGACGGCCGGGCTGGAAGGCCTGTCGCTGCGCATCGAGGAGCGCCAAGGCCAACGCGTGGTGCAGATCGACACCAACGGCACGGCAGGCGCAGCAGGCGCTGTTGCCCCACAAACCGTTCGGGGCGCATTGCTCGATGCGCGCAGCCTCCAGCTGCCCGTGGTCCGCATGGCGCTGGACGCCGATTGGCCCGCGGGCCAGCCGGTGACCTTCCAGGTGCAGGCCAGCAAAGACCTCAAGCAGTGGCGGCCGCTGGCCGAGACCGTGCTCTACCGCGCTGACGCCGCTGCAGCACCCACAGCCCCGGGCCGCCTGGGCAACGAGCAGATGGACCTGCACCGGGCAGACCTGAAAGACCACTACCTGCGCGTGACCTGGGGCGACGCCGCCGTGACGCTGCGCGGTGCCACGCTGGTCACTTCGCGGGGCACGGGCCCGCGCGAGCGCGTCAGCGCCAGCATGGCCGCGCCCGCCCTCGTCAACCCGCGTGAATTGGTGTTTGCGCTGCCGTTTGCCACGCCGCTCGCCGCGCTCAAGATCACGCCGCAAGGCAGCAATGTGCTGATTCCTGTGCGTGTGCTGGGCCGCAACCATCGTGAACAGCCCTGGTCGCCCCTAGCGAGCGCCGTGGCCTACAAGATGGTCACCGGGGGGAAGGAGCAGAGCAACGCACCGATCGAGCTTGGTGGGGCCTCGGTGCGCGAGGTCAAGATCGAAGCCGACGCCAGGTCGCCGGGCTTTGCAGCAGCGCCCGAACTGGCGCTGCAGTTCGAGCCCGCACAGCTCGTCTTCCTGGTCAGCGGGCAGGGTCCGTTTACTTTGGCGGGCGGGCTGCCGGGTGCCTCGGCGGCGGCCAGTGCGTTTTTGCCCCTGGCCAGCCTGGTGCCGGGTTACCAGCCCGCACAGGAAAACACGCTGCCCGTGGCGCTGGCGGATGTGGCCCGTGCCGACATCACCGGTGGGCAACCGGCGGGCGGCGTGCAGGTGGCTGCAACGGCGGCCAGCGACGGCGTGTCCCTGCGCAGCTGGGTGCTGTGGGGCGTGCTGCTGGCAGGCGTTGGCGCGCTGGGGCTGATGGCCTGGCTGCTGCTGCGGCAGACAAAAAAGCAGGCGGGCGTGGCGGCTGATGTGCCGCCCGATGCGGCTCCCTGACGTCAGCACCGGAACGCTCCGGTCATGATGCTGGTGGGGCCCCGTCTGGCCCGTGGCTTTTCGGTGCGGTACGCGCAGTGCCGCTCTAACCGTCGCACAATGCAAGGACATGCCACCTTTGCCGTCCCACGAAAGTACGCGCAGCATTGCGCCCCCCACCTCCCCTGGCGCGAACCCGGCACCTGATGCTGCTGCGCAGCAGCCACCCGCAGAGAGCGCCGAGGGTGCAAAAGCCGCCGCAGCCGACCGCGCGGCCCTGGCGCAGGGCACCGAGGAATCCGTAGCCGCCCAGCTCGACCAGAGCGCGGCGCAGCTGAGCCAGGCCGCTTCGCTCTCCCCCTTTGCCCCTTTGTCGGTGCCCGTGTTCCGCATGCTCTGGCTCACCTGGGTGGTGGCCAATACCTGCATGTGGATGAACGACGTGGCGGCGGCCTGGCTGATGACCACGCTCACCACCTCGCCCATCCTTGTGGCGCTGGTGCAGTCGGCGTCCACGCTGCCGGTGTTCTTGCTGGGCCTGCCCAGCGGTGCGCTGGCCGATATCCTGGACAGGCGCCGCTACTTCATCGCCACGCAGTTCTGGGTGGCGGCCGTGGCGCTGGTGCTGTGTGGCTTCATCCTGGCCGGGGGCATGACCGCGCCGCTGCTGCTTGCGCTCACGTTTGCCAACGGCATTGGCCTGGCCATGCGCTGGCCGGTGTTTGCCGCCATCGTGCCCGAGCTGGTCAGCCGCGCGCAGCTGCCAGCCGCCTTGGCGCTCAACGGCGTGGCCATGAACGCCTCGCGCATCATCGGCCCGCTGCTGGCGGGCGCCATCATTGCCAGCGCGGGCAGCGCCTGGGTGTTTGTGCTCAATGCGGTGCTGTCGGTGGCCTCGGGACTGGTCATCATGCGCTGGAAGCGCACCCACGTGCCCAGCCCGCTGGGCCGCGAAAAGCTGCCCAGCGCCATGCGTGTGGGCCTGCAGTTCGTGCGCCAGTCACCGCGCATGCGGGCGGTGTTGTGGCGCATCTCCATCTTCTTTTTGCACGCCACCGCGTTGCTGGCCCTGCTGCCACTGCTGGCCAAGGGGCTGGAAGGCGGCGGTGCGGGCACGTTCACTTTGCTGCTGGCGTCCATGGGCGCAGGGGCTATCACCGCCGCCATGTTCTTGCCGCGCCTGCGCCAGGCCATGGCGCGCGATGTGCTGGTGATGCGCGGCACTATCCTGCAGGCCGTGGCAACCGGCGTGATGGCCGTCGCCCCCAATGTGTATGTGGCCGTGCCCGCCATGTTTGTGGGCGGCATGGCATGGATCACCACGGCCAATTCGCTGAGCGTGTCGGCCCAGCTGGCGCTGCCCAACTGGGTGCGCGCGCGCGGCATGTCGATTTACCAGATGGCCATCATGGGCTCCACCGCACTGGGTGCCGCAGTGTGGGGCCAGGTGGCCACGGTGAGCAATGTGCACATCAGCCTCGGGATCGCCGCCGCCACGGGCGTGGTGGCCATGGCGCTGGTGCAGCGCCTGGTGGCCGACCGCAGCATGGAAGAAGACCTCAGCCCCTCGCGCGCCTTCAAGGCGCCCGTGGCCGACGTGCCGCCTGGGGCGGGGCACTTGGTGGTCACCATCGAATACTTCATCGACCCTGCCCGCGCCGCCGAATTTCGCGCCGTGATGCAGGAAAGCCGCCGCAGCCGCCTGCGCCAGGGCGCCCTGGGCTGGCAGCTGCTGCACGACATCAGCCAGCCCGCGCGTTATGTGGAGCGCATCGAGGACGAGTCGTGGACGGAGCACCTGCGCCGCTTCGACCGCGTGACCGCCTCGGACGTGGCGCTGCGCGACCGCAAGCTGGCGTTCCATGTCGGCGATGCGCCACCCCGGGTGACCCGGTGGTCGGTGGAGACCTGAGAGGCGCTGGCTGAATAACAATAGCGGCCTTGCCCCAATACAAGGGTATGCCCTCCATCCAACGCTCGCCACCATGTCTGCATCCGACGAAGATTTCATGCGCCTTGCCCTGGCAGAGGGCCGCAAAGCACTGCCCGCCTGCCTGCCTAACCCGCCCGTGGGTTGCGTGTTTGTGAAGGACGGACAAGTGATTGCGAGCGGTTTCACCCAGCCGCCCGGGCAGCACCACGCCGAGGCCATGGCGTTGTCTCTGGTGCCCGGCGACCTGGCCGATGTGGTGGCCTACGTCACGCTGGAGCCGTGTTCGTTTCACGGCCGCACGCCGTCGTGCGCCAAGGCGCTGGTGGCACGCGGCATACAGCGTGTGGTCGTTGCCATGCGCGACCCCGACCCGCGCAACGCGGGCGCGGGGATCGACATCCTCAAGGCGGCGGGCGTGGAGGTGACGGTGGGCGTGCTGGAGCCGAGCGCGGTGGACGACATGGGCGCGTACCTTGCCGGGGGCGCGGGCCCTGCAACCGTTGGGGAAGGCGCATGACCCGCCTCAACCGTTCCCTGGTCCTGTGTCTCGCGTTTGCGGCACCGTGGGCCCACGCCGTCAGTGCCGACCCCTCCCTGCTTGGCTGCTGGCGCGCCACCAAAATTGTTCTGTATGTGCAGGACGGCTCCAAGGCCGAAGACACCTCGGGCCGTTGCACGCTCCAGTTCAAGCAAACGCAGTTTGAATCCGTCTGCAAGACCAGCACTGGCACGGCCACCACCACCTACCGGTATCAGGTCATACGGCCCCAGGTGTACGCGGCCACCATGGCCACCAGCACGTTCAAGACGGACATGATCGGCTCCACGCGCGAGTACGACTACCGCATCGAAGGCGACCAGCTGCGCACCGTCAGCGTGCCGCCCGCCAAGCCGCCCGAGCCCCCGGCGGTGGCGGCTCCACGGGTGGAGACCGAAGCGGAACGGACGCCTTGCTTGTAGAGATTGGGAGGAATCCTAAATTGATAGCTGCTAGCGCTTTGCCAATAAGCGCTAGAGGTCAAAAACGTTCGAAATTTCAGGCCGATGGGCCTGGGGCTGCGGTAATGGTTGAGCCGCTGCCCTCTGGCGCAAAGCTGCGCCGCAGAATCCCGCCCAGCATGGTGTGCAGCAGCGCCTGCACCGCATCGTCATCGCCCGGTCCGGTGTGCTTCAACGCAGCCGCCAGCGCGTCGCCATGGGCGGCCACGGTGCCGGTGACTTCGGCGCGCCAGCGCGCGGCCAGCTCGGCCGCATCGCCCGGTGGCACGCGCTGATGGTGCGCAATGACGAGGTAGTGGGTACACGCCGCCTCGGCTGCGTGGCGCAGCAGGTGGTGGGGGTTGTTGTCCCCGTCGCCCCTCTTCTGAAACGAGCGCAGCACCCAGGCGGTGGTGCCGCCCAGCAGCGCGCCCAGGGCGGTGCCCGCGCCCAGCGTCAGGCCGCCGGTGCCCACGTCGATCAACGCACCGGCCTTGGCGCCCGCCACTGCACCTGCGGCGGCACCGGCGGAGGTGCCCACTGCCAAAGCGGTTGTGTCGGCACGGCGGGGTGCAGGCAACGGGGTGGTGTCGCGCTGCGGTGCGGGGTTTTGCTGAGTGGGCGCGGGCGGCTGGCCGTGCAGGGCGCGCAGAGTGGTGTCGAGCGCCTGCACCTGCTCTGCGTACCGGGATTGCTGGGCAGTGGCGTCGCCGGGGGCCAAGTTGGCACAGGCGCGCAGGTGCTGAGCCAGCGCCTGCAGCGATTGGCGAAAGCGCTGCTCGCTGTGCTCCACCCACGCTGCGCGCAGCCGGGCCAGCGCGTGGGCCTGCGCGGGCAGTGCGGTGGCCAGTCGGTCAAACATCACGGGCTCTAGCACCCAGCTGGCGCCGAAGGCCTCCCAGCGCAGGGCCAGCCGGGGCGCGGCCTGCCAGGCGGTCGGCACGGCGTCGGTGGCCCACGCCAGCACGGCGTCCACCGGCTGGCGCGCATCGCCAAACTGCAAGTGGTCGCCCTGCGTGGTCTGCACCTGTGCGCCCTGCAGCACGTCGGCCTGTGGGCCGTGCAGGCCAATCACGAGGTCGCCCGGTAGTGCGGCGCGCAACGCGTCAAAAGCGGCATCGTCCAAGTCGATGTGGCCTTGCCACCGCGCCTCGCTCCAGCGTGCCCAGGCCGCCAGCGCCAGCCGCGGCAGCACCACGGCCAACACCAGCAGGCCCACGTACATCCACACCCAGCGGTTGCCGGCGGCGCCCTCACCCGCAAAATTCTGCGTGGCCGCAATCTCCTGCAGCGTGAAGGGCGTGGCGCCAAACAGCACCGTCAGCGGCCAGAACAGCACCGAGACGATGGCGTGCACCTGCGTGGCGTCGAGAAACGTGCTCTCCCAACCGAACTGGTAGCGCACCACCAGACCGCGCAGCACCAGTGACAGCGCAATGCCCGCAGCCCAGGCCGCCGCACACAGGTGCAGCACACGCGCCGCGCGCTGCGCCAGCACGTCGGAGGCATGCGTTACCCAGCGCACATGGAAGTCCGCCGCAATGCGCGCGGCCAGCCCGCGGCCCGGGCGGCTGAAGAAGCGCAGGCCCTGCAGCCACGCGCCTGGACCGGACGGGCGCCATGCCTGCCAGGCCATGAGCAGGTACACGCACAGATTCCACGCCAGCACGATGAGCAGTGGGGGCGAGAGCAAGTCCACCCGGTGTGCGTTGGCGATGCGGTCTACGGCCAGGCCCATCAGCAAGGCCAGCAGCGGCAGGCCGCGCGCCAGCCAGCGCCAGTGCACGGCGGGTTCACGCAGCGCGGCCACGGCGGTGTCGCGGCCACTGGCACGCTGGGCGATGGTGCGCGCGCGCTCCAGCACCACATCGCCCGCACCCACACGCTGCAGCACGCCGCGCTGGTGGGCGGCGGCCACGGCGCTGCGCGTGGCGTCGTCCCAGTCGGCCTGGCTGACAAGGGTGCGCCCGGTGTCCACCTGTTCGATGGCCTGGGCGAGCAGCACGGCGCGCAACTGGGGCTCTGTCACGCGCATGAAAACTCCTGTTTTAATAGCGGTTAGCGCTTGTCGGATAAGCGCTAGAGCCATATTTGACCAATATTCTGGTCATCATTTGGGCCACAACACCCACAGACGCAAGCCCTGCTTGAGGCGCCCTGCAATGTCACCCGCCTCTTGCCCCCACCCGGTAAAGAAGTCCGCGCGCACGGCACCCAGGATGGCGCTGCCCGTGTCCTGCGCCAGCACCATGCGGCTCAGTTGCACCTGCGGCCCGCTGGACGCCAGCCAGACCGGGGTGCCGTACGGAATGCTCTGGCGGTCCACCGCGATGGAGCGGCCCGGCGTGAGCGGCACGCCCTGCGCTCCCCGGGGCCCGAACTCGGCGTCCAGACCGCTCAACGGCTCCTCGCGAAAGAACACGTAGCGCGGGTTGCTCCACAGCAGCTCATTGGTGCGCTGGGGGTTGGCCGCCAGCCAGGCGCGGATGCCGGGCCAGGTGGCGTCGCGCGTCAGGTTCTGGTCCAGCAGCCAGCGGCCCACGCTCTGGTAGGGCTGGTCGTTGGTGCCCGCGTAGGCCACACGCACGGTGGACACCGACCCGTCGGCCTCGGTAATGCGCAGGCGGCCCGAGCCCTGGATGTGCAGCACCATCGATTCGACCGGGTCGCGCAGCCAGGCGATGGCGCGGCCCTGCAGGGCGGCCTGGGCCTCGGGCAGCGTTTCGATCTGCTGGCGCGTGTACCAGGGCTTGCGGCTGCCCAGCGTGGCGGGGGTGCGGTACACCGGCACGGTGTAGCCGTTGCCGGGCTGGCGCGTGCCCTCCATCATGGGTTCGTAGTAGGCGGTCAGCAGGCCCTCGGGATTGCCGTCGAGTGCCTCGACGCGGTACGGCTGCAGCCGCGCGACGAGCCAGGCGCGTTGCTCGTCGGGCGTGGCAATGCTCAGCTGGCGCACTTCGCTGCACAGCACGGTGAAAGGTGGTTGGGGCCGCTCGCAGCTTTTGATCCAGGCGTTCCAGGCTTCGTGCAACGGGTCTTGCGTAAAGCCGGGTAGCTCGGCCCAGCGCACGGGGATCCAGCGGCTTTTGGCCTGCGCCAGCGGTGGCGGCAGCGGGCCGGTGTCGCCCGGCAGCACCACCGTGCCCGCTGTCGGGGGCGGGGGGATGGCCGAGGGGATGACCGTGGGGCGGGAGGGGCTTGGCGCGGGCGGGGTGGAGCAGGCGGCCAGCGTTCCTACAATCAGCGCCGTTCCCACAGCGCGCAGGAGTGTCAATTTCATGGGTCTGATTTTGCTTGAAGCGCTGCTGGCGCTGGTGTTGCTGGTGGCTATTGTTTGGTGGACCATGTTTTCGGGTCGTAAAGGCGGGGAGCTGAAAGTCCCACCGAAAGACGACGATGCCCCGCCCCCGCCCCCTGCCTCCTGAAGGATTCACCCAATAGGGGGTCAACAGCGGTCCTGTCCTACAAGCATTGGGCGACAGAGCCGATGGTGTGCTGGCCACTGCCCCGCCACGATGGCGGTAGCTGGGCAGCCACCCTGTGCGGAGAGGTTGCCGCCACCGGTGGGCACTTGCCCCGGACGCCCGGCACTGAATCTTCAAGGAGCACACACATGCGCAAACACATTCTTATCGGTGCCACTGCCGTCATCGTTCTGGCCACCGGCTGCGCCAGCATGGACGACACCCAGCGCCGCACGGCCACCGGCGCAGGCGTTGGCGCGCTGGCAGGTGCTGTCATTGGCTCCGCCACCGGCGGCAATGCAGGCACAGGTGCGGTGGTGGGTGCAGGCGTGGGCGCTTTGGGCACCTACATCTGGTCGCAGAACATGGAGCGCCAAAAGCGCGACATGGAGCAGGCCACCCAAGGCACCGGCATCGCAGTCACGCAGACGGCGGACAACCAGCTCAAGCTCAATATCCCGAGTGACATCTCGTTTGCCGTGGGCCGCTCGGACATTCAGCCCAACTTTGCGCCGGTGCTCGACCAGTTTGCTGCCAGCCTGCGCAACAACCCGAACGCGGACGTGCGCATCGTTGGCCACACCGACAGCACGGGCAGCGACGCCATCAACAACCCCCTGTCGATGGACCGCTCGGCCAGCACCCGCAGCTATCTGGCGGCCCGGGGCGTGGACGGCCGCCGTATCGCCATTGATGGCATGGGCTCGCGTTACCCCATCGCCACCAATGACACGGCCGATGGTCGTTCGCGCAATCGCCGGGTAGAGATTTTTGTGGGCGAACGCCCCCGCGGCTAATCGTGCAGTATGGGTTTTTTGCTGCCGCATCGCGCGGCAGCGGGCCCTTTACCCATCAATGCCCGGTGCGCAGTAGGTTGGCCAGTTCCACGGCCGACTTGACCTGCATCTTGTCGAACACGCGTGAGCGGTGGACCTCCACCGTGCGCACGCTGATGTCGAGCTGATCGGCGATCAGCTTGTTGGGCAAGCCTCCCACCACGAGGTCCATCACATCGCGCTCGCGTTCTGTCAGGTCAGAGAGGCGCACCTGCAGGTCACTGCGCTCGCGCACCTCCGCCAGGCGCTCTGCCGACTGGGCCAGCGCCTGCTCGATGCGGTCTACCAATGCGTTGTCTGAAAAAGGCTTCTCGCAAAAGTCGAACGCCCCCCGTTTGACGGTGTCCACTGCGGTGGGCACGTCAGCATGGCCCGTCAAAAATATCACCGGCATCGTGGCCAGGTCGCCACGCACCGCCAACAAATCAAACAATGCCAGCCCGCTCATGCCGGGCATGCGCACGTCCAGCAGCAAGCAGCAAGGCTGGCGCTGCGCCGGGCGGCTGGTGAGCATCGCGTCGAACGCTTCGGCGCTGTCGAACGACTCGCTGGGCAGTCTGCGTGAACGCAGCAGCCACGCCAGGGCCTCGCGCACGCTGGCGTCGTCGTCCACGATATACACGGTGGCGTTGGTGATGGGTTCCATCAGATGTCGGGCGAAGGTGGGATGAGGGGCAGGGTGAAGGTGAATACCGTACCACGCGGCTCGTGGGGCGCAAATCCGAGAAAGCCGCCGTGCTGCTCGATCACGGTGCGGCACATGCTCAGGCCCAGGCCCATGCCTTCAGCACGCGTGGTGAAAAAGGGTGTGAAGAGTTTTTCTGCCACGTCGGGGGCAATGCCTGTGCCGATGTCGGTCACCGCAAATTCCATCCAGCCGCTGTGCTGGTTTGAGGCCTTGCTACGCACCCGGATGTCCAGCACACGGGTACGAATGCCGGGGTCATCCATGGCCTGCATGGCATTGCGGGCCAGGTTCAGCAGCACCTGTTCGACCATGGTGCGGTCACACAGCGTGGCAGGCAGTCCGGGCTCGACCGTGGTGTTTACACGCACCCCCAGCTTGCGCGCCTGCAGGATCACCAGCGGCAAGATGGCGTCCAGCAGCTGCTGTGCATGCACGGCCTCCCGGGCCTGGTCGCGGCGGCGCACAAAGTCGTGCACGCTTTTGATCACCTTGCCTGCGCGTTCCGCCTGCCGGGCGATCTGCTGCATGGCCATGCGCACGTCCTGCAGCTGTTCTGCATCGGCGGCAGTTGCCGGGGCCGATGTTTCCAGCAGGTTGATGGAGCCGGTGGCATAGCTGGAGATGGCTGCCAGGGGCTGGTTGAGTTCGTGGCTGAGCAGGGAGGCCATCTCGCCCACGGTGGCCAGGCGGGCGGTGGCCTGCAGGCGCTCTTGCGACGCGCGGGATATTTCCTCTACCCGCCGCTGCTCGCTAATATCCAGAAACGCGCTCATCCACCCCGTGTGCTGGCCCTGGGCGTTGATCAGCGGCGCCTCGATGATCAGCACCGGGAACCGGGTGCCGTCCTTGCGCATGAACACCGACTCGAAACCCTCGCGCGGCGGCACATGATGGCCCGCCAGGCGGATCTCTTGCCGCTGGCGGTATTCATCCACCAGTTCGGGGGGCCAGTACGGCGCCGAAACGCTCTGGCCCAGCAACTCCTGGGCGCCGAAGCCCACCATGGCGCAAAACGCGGGGTTCACATAGGTGATACGGCCTTCCAGGTCGCGCGCGCGCAGGCCGGTGACCAACGAGTCCTCCATCGCCTTGCGGAACGCCAGCGCATCGGCCAGATCGCGCTCTGCGCGCAGGCGGCGGCGGTTGTCGCGCACCAGCACCACCATGACCGTGACCAGAGCAATCGACATGGTGGTGACAAGGGCCGTCAGCACGTTGGGGAAGACGCTGGGCGCTGTGTGCCAGGTGTCCATGCGCAGCACCAGCGTACTGCCGGGCAGGTCAAGCAAGTGCTGCGCAGTGAACATGCGCGAGCCGCGGCGCGCGGCGCCCAGAACGGCCAGGCGTGTGCCGTCGGGCTCGGTGAATGAAGCTTCCTGGCTGCGCGTGAGGTTGTGCGCCACCAGATTGATGAGCACGTCCTGCAGCGAGTAGGTTGCTACCAGAAATCCCGTGTTGCGCCCGCCTGCGGTCAGCGGCAGGCACAACTCCATCATCTCAGAGCCCAGCCCATCGCCATGGGGCTGGAAGTAGCTGCTGGAATACGAGGGGCTGCTCAACCGGCGTGCATTGGCGCAGGCGATGGCCGAGTCGGACTGGTGGCTTTCGCGCAGGCGCGCGTCCCACGCCACGGGGCGGTAGGGGGACTGCGCGTGGGTGCGCAGGCGCATGGTGGGTTCACGCCATTCAAGGCGCACCAGTTCGCGGTTTTGGCGCAGCAGCTCGGCGGCCTCGATGTCCCAGGCCAGCTGGCCGGGGTCGCCCGCGTGCAGGGCTTGCAGGCTTTGCAGATTGCGGTTGAGCGCGACACGAATGTCGGACACCGCATCGGCCGTGTCGCGCTCCAGCCGGGTCTGCACCTGGCTGGCCTCGTAGCGCCCGGCCAGCCACACCATGGTGCCCAGCATGGACACGACCAGCAGCACCAGCGCTGTCCAGAGCGACCAGCGGCGCCAAGCACGCCGCCAGCGCAGCAACACAGTGAACCGGGACGCGGTCACAACACGCGGTGGGTCAGTGCTGGCAACTGCTGACGCACTGCACGGAGCCGGTCAGCGCCCAGTGTGCCCACCACAACACCTTCGCCTTGGTTCTGCTGGGCCAGCACGATGCCCCACGGGTCTATCAGCATGCTCTGGCCCCAGGTGTGGCGCCCATTCTCGTGCATGCCGCCTTGTGCGGGTGCCAGCACATAGGCCAGGTTTTCGACGGCGCGCGCGCGCAGCAGCACCTCCCAATGGGCCTGGCCGGTGGTGTGGGTGAAGGCGCTGGGCACCAGCATCAGGTCGGCGCCTGCGAGGGCATGCGCGCGGTAAAGCTCCGGAAACCGCAGGTCGTAGCAGACGGACAGGCCCACCCGCCAGCGGTGACCATCGCGCGCCTGCAGATCAAACTGCACCGGCGTGGCGCCCGCTTCGATGACACGGCTTTCGTCGTACTGCTCGCGGCCGTTGTCAAACTGAAAAAGGTGGATCTTGTCGTAGCGCGCCACACAGTCGCCCAGCGGGTTGAACACCAGGGTGGTGTTGTGCACACGGTCGGGGGTGGTGGTTTGCAGGGGCAAGGTGCCACCCACAACCCACATCTGCAGGGTGCGCGCCGTCGAGGCCAGAAACTGCTGAATCACTCCCTCGCCGTGGGCCTCCCGCAGCGCCAGCTTGTCGGTGTCCTTATGGCCCATGGTGCAGAAGTATTCGGGCAGCACGGCCAGCTCGGCGCCTTGGCTGGCGGCCTGCTCCAGCAGACCACGGGCAGACTGCAGGTTGGCCTTCAGCTGTGTGCCGGACACCATCTGGATCGCGGCAACTTTCATGAGGGTTCTCCGGTTCGGGGTGGGTTGGCGAGGGGGGCGGTTTCTGTGGTGGTGCCCGGTAGGGGCGCGGGCGCTGCCGATGCATCACGGCCCCGGCGGGCGATGCGCACGATGCGTGGGTCTGTCCAGGTGCCGTCGATGCGGAACTCCTGTGTGGCCGCTTCAATCAGCGGGCCGCGCAGGAACACCTGGGCCAGAAAACTGCCCAGGCCAATCACCGGGTTGATCGCCGTGGCCACCAGCGACGCAGTGAGTGCATTGATCTCGGGAATCACCACCACGCGCAGGTTTTGCGTCTCGTTGTCGATGCTGGCGCTGCCCTCCATCAGAACGGCGGCGTTCACACCTTTCATCTGCAGGTTGTTGGTGGTGGCCACACCCTGCTCTATGCGCACGTCGCCGCGCACAAAATCAAACGCAAACCCTTCGCTGAAAACGTCCCGGAAGTCCAGCGCCAGGCGCCGCGGCAGCGACTGCAGGCTCAGCACGCCCAGCAGCTTGGCAAGGCCCGGGTCGGCCTTGAGAAACTGGCCCGATTCGATGTTCAGGTTGATCTGCCCGGTCATGCTGCGGTAGTCGGGGCTGAACGGCGCGCCGAGCCAGGCCACCTGCCCTTCCATGCGGCCCTTGCCACGTTTGACAACGTCGGCCATGCCCATGCGGGCCAGCAGGTCGCCCGAATCGCGGATGTCGAGCTTGAAGTTGAGAACGGTGCGCCGTTCGGTCGCGCGTGGGCCCAGTCCGGCAGCGTTGAGCACTGCCCAGTTGCCATTGGCGGTGAAGCTGGCGTCGGGCGAAAGAACGTTGAATTTGGAGAGTCGCCATTCGCGCTGGGCGCCCTCGCCTCCACGGTTCTGGGCCTCCAGCTCCACCCGGCCCAGGCGCTTGCCGCGCAGCTCGAAGTCCTCCACCACAATGTCCACCGCAGGCAAGGTGCCCGGTTGCTCGTCCAGCAGCGACTCGACCTGTGTCACATCACTTTGCGGCATGTTGACCCGCGAGAGCCGGGCAAACAGGCGGCCGCTGGCGGCCTCGGGTGAGCCGGGTGGGCGGTATTCGAGGTAGCCGTTGAGTTCAGTGGCGTCCAGGTTGGCGCGCCACATTGTGCCTTCGCGCTGAGCGCCCGCCACCACGTTGTGCAAGGTGCGGCCCTGCAGCGTCAGTTCGCGCGTGCGCAGCGCCAGCGAGGTGGGTATGTAGTCCTGCGCGATGGGCGTGGTTTGCGCTTTGGAAACCTGGGCGTCCGTTGTGGCGCGGCCTGCGGGCGGTGCTTCTGCGGCCTGCGCTAGTACCTCTTCCCACGCATCCACATCGATCCTGCCCTGGTTGATGTTGGCAGCAACGCCCTGGGCAGGCATGGGGGCTGATTCGCCGCTGGCCAGCCCCAGCCCCACCGTGCCTCGCAGCACGCGGGCCTGGGTGCCACCTACGTCACGCACATAGGTGGCGGCACCGATGGCGCCCAGGTCCAGCGTCACCTGGTCGCGCAGCGGGGGGGCGCCTGCGCCGCTGTTGGCGGCAGAGCCATTGGCCAGACCGGTCAGGGATTCCCGCGTGACCTGCGTTTCGAAACGCAGCGGCAGGCTGCTTTCGGCACTCTTGCCCAGCGGCGCTGGCAGCGCCAGCGCCAGGCCTTGCAGGCTGGTCGATACCTGCAGCTCGGGCACCCCGCGGCGAAACGCCAGGGCCATGGTGTACGGCGCGCTGCCACTGGCGCGACGGGCCAGCTGCGCCAGCATGCCCAGTTGAGGAGTTTGTTGGAGTCCTTCTGCCGTGGCGGTGCCCTGTGCTCGCAGCTGCACGGCCGATTCGGTGGCGGGCGCATTGGCAGCAAGCGCCTTCATGCCGCCTTCCAGCCGCACGCTGCCGCCCAGCGCCTGCGCTTGCACGTTGTTGAGCGAAAAGCCTGTCTCGCTGAACTGCACCACGCCGCGTACACGGCTCAGCGCCGGGGTATCTGGCGTAATGCGCAATTCATTCCCGGCCAGGGTCACACTGCCTTGCACCTTTGATTTGTTGATGTCACTGATCGGAAGGCTCAGGCGCAACTGAAAGTCGGCATTGCCAGCGCCGCTGGCCTGGTCTAACGCGTTGCCCGTCATGCCGCCCAGGGGCGATGTGGTCATCAGTGTCAGCAGCTCGGCCAGGGGGCCGCGGGCATCCGCGTTGACTGCCACCACGGTGTGTTCCAGGTCGGGAATCCTCGCTTCCACCTTCGACAGGCGCAGCCCCTGCCGCCCTGCAAAGCTGCCACTGGCTCCCCGCACCTGCATGGACGACCGCTCAAAGATCAGCTCGCCGCCCAGCTCCGTCAGCGCGGGCCAGGGCAGGGTATTGGCGGGCTGCAATTGCGGCGGTACATAGGCGTAGGTCACATCCTTGACCCGGGCGGCGATGCGGAACTCGCCTTGTTTGGGGTCGTTGAAGGGCAGGTCGTGCAAGTCACCCTTTACACGGAACTGCACATTGCTGGCACTGCCCGCCACCACCGCATCACGCACATAGTGGCGCGACTCGTCTGGAATGGACAGCGGCAGGTAGCGGTGCACCCGCGTGCCATCCGCGCGGGTGAGAGTGCCGGTCAGGTCCAGCACCCCCGGAAAGCGGGAGCGGTGCGGCGTCTTGGTGGCGTCGCTGGTGTGCCAGGTGGCGCGCGCCTCGCCCTGCGCGTCGGCGTTGGCAAACTGCACGTCGTTGGCCTGTACCGCAATGCGCGTGCCTTCGATTTGCCAGCGGACGTCCGCGCTGAGGCGGTCCAAGGGCAAGAGGGGGTCTTCAAATACTCCCGGCAGCACCAGCGCTCCCGATGCCATGGTCAACGCGGCCTTGCCGCCGGACTGGGTCATGTCCAAGTCCACTGTGGCGCCACGAAGGCCCAGGTGGGTGGGAGCTGCCGCTGCAGCATCGCCGGCCAGCGCGAGGTCGCGGATGCGCCCGCGCACCTGGTACTGCTGCAGCTGGTCCAACGGGCCTTTCCAGCTGGCCTGTATTTCGTCCACTAGGCCCTTGGGTGCGTAAGTGCGTACGGCGTCGTGTGCCGTGGCCCCCAGCGGCAGGCGGCTGGCGATCTGGGCCAGGGCCGCAAGGTCCAGGCGGTCGGCGCGCAGCTCGCCTTGCTCGGGGGCTTTGCCCGAGGCCGAGGTGTGCACCAGCCGCAGATTGCCGCCGGGCCATACCAGGTCGTCATCCGTCTGAAACTGCAGCGCCTGCGTGGAGAACTCAAACCCACCGTTCAGGCGCCGCCCTCCCAGGCGCCCCTGGATGTTGGGCAGCACCAAGGCCTGTAGCTCGGGGGAGAGGGTGGTATTCACATCTGCCAGTGCCAGATCGGCTGTGCCGCCCACAATCTGGCCGCGCTGCACATCCGCCCAGGCGCGCAGCGCACCGCGGCCCTGGGCCACTTCAATGCCCACGTCGGCATGGTGGCGCAGCCGGGAGACATCGACCCGTGCAAAGTCCGCAAACAGCTGGCCGCTCCAGTGTTTCCAGTTGCCGTCTCGCGCGCGCAGCAGCGGCGCGCGGAAAAGCCCCACCACTGTAAAGCGGTCGCCCCATTCCTGTGGGGGCGTGGCATCCAGGCGCATGTGGTGGTGCCAGTTGCCATTGCGCAGCAGCAGGTCCACCTTCTCCAGGGCCAGTTCGGGCGCTTTGCGCTGTTCGTCCGTCCAGCGCACGGTGCCACCCTTGATGAACACCTCGCCCTGTGAAAACAGCCAGTCGGCCGCAGCATTGTTGTCACCCTGGTTTTCAGCGAAGGTAAGCCCTGCAATGTAGATACGGCCATCCGCCGCGCGGCGCATGTCCAGTTCGGGTCCTTCGATATACAGCTGCTCGAACCCGCCGTTGAGCAGCGAGCGCGGCGACAGCGCCACGACCACCCGCGGCAGGCGCAGTGCGGAGCGGCCCGAGGCATCCAGCAGCGCCACATCCGACAACTCGATGGACGGGATCAGGCCTTCTGTGTGCGCGGTGATGGCGCCGATCTGCACGGGAACCCCCAAAGCCCTTGCGGCATGCGCTTCTATCTGTGGGCGGAAATCACCGATTCGCGGCACAATCCAGCCATGAAGTGCCCCCCAAGCGATGGTCAGCAGCAGCCAGAAAGCCAGCAGCAAGCCCAGCGACCACCGCGCAAGACCTGCCACTATTTTGAGCAGGCGGGTGGGGTGAGGGATGGGATCGATCATGGTGGGGTTGAATGTGGCAGGAATTATGACCCGCAGCCTTAGCGCGGGTTCACTACAAACCGGTGTTCATATGTACGGGGCGTCACGACGCGACCGCCATGCAGACGCCCGGCGCTGAACCCCACTGCAACCCCGCGGCACCTTTTGTGCCGGGGGCCGGGCATTCGCGCTTCTTTCAGCGGCTGCACCGGCGGTATGAGAACGATCTGGCCGTGCTGCCCGCTGGCACCCCTGTGCGGGCCACCATGGAACAAGCCTATGACACGCTGCGTGCGCGGGGCTGTGACACTGGGACCGCCCTGCGCATGCTGCGCCAAGTGGTCATGGAGCGGCTTATCCGGCTCGATTGCGAAGACCAGGCGCCCCTGGCCGACATCACCACCGCTGTGACGGTGCTGGCCGAGCTGGCGCTCGACCGTGCCTGCGCGCAGGCGCGCCAAGAACTGGACGAACGCCATGGCGCTCCCACCGGGCCAGAGGGCCAACCGGTTCAGTTATGGATCATCGGCATGGGCAAGCTCGGTGCACGCGAGCTCAATGTCTCCAGCGACATCGACCTGATTTACGTGTACGAACACGATGGCGAAACCGCCGGTACGGCCGATGGCCGTGGGCGCATCTCCAACCACGAATACTTTGCGCGCGCCGTCAAATCCATCTACAGCCTGGTGGGCGACACCACCGAGCACGGCTTTGTGTTCCGGGTGGACCTGGCGCTACGGCCCAACGGCAACTCGGGGCCGTCCTCGGTGTCGTTGTCGGCACTGGAGGAATATCTTCAGGTGCAGGGCCGTGAATGGGAGCGGTTTGCCTGGCTGAAAAGTCGTGTCGTGGCCCCCGGCGACTGCATTGCCAGCCCTGAGGTACAAGCCCTGCGGGGCGTGGTGCTGCCGTTTGTGTTTCGCCGGTATCTGGACTACAGCGTGTTTGATGCGCTGCGGGTGCTGCACCGGCAGATCCGCGACCACGCTGCCAAGCGCAGTGCGGGCCACCCCGAGCGGGCCAACGACGTCAAGCTGTCGCGCGGCGGCATCCGGGAGATTGAGTTCACCGTGCAGCTGCTGCAGGTGGTGCGTGGTGGGCAGTTCCCCGAGCTGCGCCGCCGTCCCACGCTGGACGCCTTGCAGCGTTTGGCGCAAGCGGGCCTGATGCCTGCTGAAACGGCCGAGGCCCTGGCACGCGCCTATGTGTTTTTGCGCCGTGTGGAGCATCGCATTCAGTACCTGGACGACCAGCAGACCCACGTACTGCCCACGCGCGACGACGATCTGGCCTGGATTGCCGACACCCTGGGCTACCGCGACTGCTGCGCCTTTTTGCATGAGCTGGACGCCCACCGCGAACTGGTAGCGCAAGAGTTCGACACCCTGCTGGGTGGCGCGGGCAAGAAACAATGCAACGGCGGCGGTTGCGGCGGCCCCCGCGCTGCAGCGCCCCCGCCCCCGGAGCTGGAGGGGCTGCTGGAGCAACTGCCTCCCGGTTTTCGGGAGCGGGTGGCCGAATGGCGCACCCATCCGCGTGTGGAAGGCTTGCGCGACGAAGCGCGTGCGCGCCTTTTCCGCCTGGTGCAGCGCACCGCGCTGTGGCTGACCGAAGGGCGCGTCAACCAAGAGGCGGCACTGCGCCTGATCAACTGGCTGGAGCCGCTGCTGCGGCGCGAAAGCTACCTGGCGCTGCTGCTGGAACGCCCCTCGGTGCACGAACAGTTGCTGCACCTGCTGGGTGCGGCCAAGTGGCCCGCCCGCTACCTGCTGCAGCACCCCGGGGTGATTGACGAGCTGGTGGGCGACGCGTTGCTGGCCGAGCGTTTTGTGGTGGCAGATTTCGAGCGCGAGCTGGCGATGCGGCTGGCCTCGCTCCAGTCCACGGGTGAAGATGACGACGAAACCCTGCTTAATCTGCTGCGCCGCGCGCAGCACGCAGAGACCTTTCGCACCCTGGCGCGGGATGTGGAGGGCCGCATCACCGTCGAGCAGGTGGCAGACGACCTGTCGGCGCTGGCAGACAGCGTGCTGCGCGTCACCGCGCAATGGTGCTGGAGTCGCCTCAAGACCCACCACCGCGAAAGCCCGCAGTTCGCCATCATTGGCTACGGCAAGCTGGGTGGCAAAGAGCTGGGCTATGGCAGCGACCTCGACATTGTTTTTGTGTTCGATGATGACGACGAACGCGCGCCCGAGGTCTATTCGGCCTATGTGCGCAAGCTCATCAACTGGCTTACCGTGAAGACCGGTGAGGGCGACCTGTACGAGATCGACACCGCGCTGCGCCCCAACGGCAATTCGGGCCTGCTTGTTACGCGCTTTGAGGCCTATGCCAACTACCAGCAGCGCCGTGGCAGCAACACCGCCTGGACCTGGGAGCACCAGGCCATGACGCGCGCCCGCTTTGTGTTGGGCAGTGAAGAGCTGAAGGCTCGCTTTGATGCCGTGCGCGAAGCCGTCATCACCTCGGAACGTGACACGGCCGCGCTGCGTGATGAGATCACCACCATGCGCGAGCGTGTGCGCAGCGCCCACCCCGTGCGCGACGGACTGTTCGACGTCAAGCACAGCCCCGGCGGCATGGTGGACGTGGAGTTCGCCTTGCAGTACCTGGTTTTGTCGCACTCGGCGGCCCACCCCGAGCTGCGGGAGAACAGGGGCAACATCACCCTGCTTAAGCTGGCCGAGCAGGTGGGCTTGCTGCCACCGGGCGTGGGCCAGGCCGCCGCCGATGCCTACCGCGAATTGCGGCGGGTGCAGCACCAGGCGCGGCTGGACGAGGCGCCGACGCAGGTCACGCCCCCCGCGCTGCAGGCAGAGCGCGAAGCTGTGCTGGCGCTCTGGACCGCCGTGTTTCTCCCCGCGAGATCTTCGTGAAATTTTTGTTAATTCAAACAATTGTTTGAATTGGGTGGTTTAATCCGGGACCATGAGTTCCGGCCCCTCCCTCGTACCCGCCGCCCAGCGCACATCCCGCAGTGATGGTGAGGACACGCGCGCACGCCTGCTGCAGGCGGCGCTGCAGCTGTTTTCAGAGCGCGGGTTTGCGCAGACCTCGGTGCGCGCCATCGCGGAGGCGGCGGGCACCAACGTGGCAGCGATTGCTTACCACTTCGGCGACAAAGCCCGCCTGTACACGGCCACGTTCTATGAACCCTTTGGCAGCGGCAGCGACCTGATACCGGTTTTTTCCGACCCTGCCTTAGGCTTGGAAGATGCGCTGCGCCACTACTTTTCGGGTTTTCTGGAGCCCCTCAAACACGACGATTTGGTCACGCAGTCGCTGCGCCTGCACGTGCGGGAGCTGCTGGAGCCCACCCATGTGTGGCCAGAACTCATCGAGCGTGAATGTCGCGCCCCGCATCGGGCCCTGGTGCAGGTGCTGTGCCGCCACATGCCCGTGAATGAGGCAGACGACGACATGCACCGCCTGGCTTTTTCCATCGCCGGGCTGGTCATGCAGATGTGGACCCAGCGCGACGCCTTGATGGCCATCGCGCCACAGCTGGCAGGCTCGGGCGCGGTCGATGTGTGGGTCGACCGGCTGACCGGCTATGCCCTGAGCATGGTGCAGGGCGACGTTGCGCGCAGGCAGTCACAGCCACGGTCCAAGGTGCAGCCCGTACGCGGGCGCAAACCCCGAAATTCGGACAAGGAAATCAATGCATGAAGCTGTGTAGTCGACTCCTTCTGGCGGCCTGGGTGCTCGTCGCACTCGGGGCCTGTGCCACCGCATCTCCGCCCGCCCAGGTGGCGGCGCCGTTGCCTGCTGGCTGGCAGGCACCGCTGCCGCACCAGGGATCTCTCCAAGGGTTGTCGCAGTGGTGGACCCAACTGCAGGACCCGTTGCTCGTTGAGTTGATCGACGCCGCCCAGTCCATCAGCCCAGGCGTTGCCCAGGCGCAGTCCCGCATTGCGCAAGCGCGCGCCACGCAGGTGGTCAGCCGCGCTGCGCTGGGCCCGTCGCTAGATGGTCAGGCCAGCGCCAGCCGCGGGTTCAACGAACAGGTGGCGGGCATCGCCACCACCGCCCAGGTGGGACTCCAGGCCAGTTGGGAGATGGATGTGTTTGGCGCCAATGCAGCCACCAATACCGCTGCCGACCAGCGGCTGGCAGGCGCCCAGGCGCTGTGGCACGAGGCGCGGGTGAGCGTGGCGGCCGAAGTGGCGCTACAAACAAGCAGTCTGCGCACCTGCCTGCAGCAGCTGAACGTGGCCGAGCGCGATGCCCAGTCGCGCAGCGAGACCTCGCGCCTGTCAGCCCTCAGCGAGCAAGCCGGTTTTACTGCCCCCGCAACGGCTTCGCTGGCGCGTGCCAGTGCCGCAGAGGCGGCGGCGCGGGCATCGCAGCAGCGCATGCAATGTGATGTGGAACTGAAAACGCTGGTCGCGCTGACGGGTCGGGAAGAGCCCGCCTTGCGCGCACGCCTGGCTGCGTCAGTCACAGCCCAACCTGCGCCGGACTCCCTGTTTGCCATTGCCGCATTGCCCGCGCAGGTGCTGGCACAGCGGCCTGACGTGTACAACGCCGAGCGGGAGGTGGCGGCTGCCAGTGCCGACGTGGGCAGCGCGCAGGCGCAGCGCTACCCGCGCCTGGCTCTGAGTGGGTCGGTGGGGGCGGGCTGGGTGCGCACGGGTGGTGTGACCACCGACCTGAGTACCTGGACCATCGGCCCGCTCGCGCTCAGCGTGCCGCTGTTTGATGGCGGCCGCCGGGCAGCGCAGGTCGATTCCGCACAAGCGCGGTATGACGAGGCTGCGGCCCTGTACCGCGCCCGGGTGCGTCAGGCCGTGAGCGAGGTGGAGCAGGCGCTGGTGCGCTTGCAAAGCACTGCCGAGCGCAACACCAGCGCTCGCATTGCCGCCGAGGGATACCGCGCCTCGTTCGACGCGACGCAGGCCCGCTACCGGGGTGGTTTGGCCAGCCTGGTGGAGCTGGAAGACGCGCGCCGCACATCACTGGCTGCCGAGAACGCGCTCATTGCGCTACAGCACGAACGCCAGGCGGCCTGGGTGTCTTTGTACCGCGCCGCCGGTGGCGGCTGGAAAGAATGAAGCACCCCCTGAGCTGCTTTGCAGCGTCCCCCTCACTCGCACTGCGTGCGGGAGGGGGACGCACCCGGTGGCCTGGCAAAGCCAGTTCCACGGGTGCACTGGTTCGGGTCGCGCCAGTTTTGTGAGCCATGAACCACTGAAACGAATTTTTTAGGACGGATGCGCATGCCATATTCCTCTTTCTTCCCTTCTTTCTCCAGGCTCTCTCCCGTTGCCTTCGCCGTGATTGCCGCCTGTGTGCTGACCACAGTGGGTGCGCTGGTGTACTCCGGCGCCTCTCGCGCGGCCGATGAGACCAAGGCGAGCCAGCCGCGCCCCGCGCTCACGGTGACCACCGCGCAGCCGCAGCGCATCGCCGTGCCCCTGCGCCTGGCCGCCAACGGCAATGTGGCCGCCTGGCAGGAGGCCATCATTGGGGCAGAGAGCAACGGCCTGCGGCTGACGGATGTGCGCGTGAACGTGGGTGATGTCGTCAAGGCCGGTCAGGTGCTGGCCACGTTCTCGGCCGACACGGTGCAGGCCGATGTGGCCCAGGTGCGCGCCAGCCTGCTTGAAGCACAGGCCAACGCAGCCGAAGCGGCGGCCAATGCCGACCGCGCCCGGTCCCTGCAGGCCACGGGCGCGCTCAGCCAGCAGCAGATCCAGCAGTTCACCACCGCAGAAAAAACCGCCCAGGCCCGTGTGCAGGCGGCCCAGGCCACGCTCAATGCCCAGCAACTGCGCCTCAAATACACCCAGGTGGTGGCGCCTGACAGTGGAGTGATCTCCGCCCGCACCGCCACCGTCGGCGCCGTGGTGGGCTCCGGAACGGAGCTGTTTCGCATGGTGCGCAAGGGCCGTCTGGAATGGCGTGCCGAAGTCACGTCCACCGAGCTGCGCCGCATCCAGCCCGGCGCCAAGGTCAGCGTCACAGCAGCCAGCGGTACGGTGGTGGAAGGCACCGTGCGCATGATCGCGCCCACGGTAGACCCGCAGACGCGCAATGCCTTGGTCTATGTGGACCTGCCCCAGAACGCGGACTTCCGTGCCGGCATGTTTGCGCGCGGCGAGTTTGCGCTGGGCTCCAGTGACGCACTCACCGTGCCGCAAGAAGCGCTGGTGGTGCGCGACGGCTTCTCATACGTTTTTGTGGTGGGCGCCGAGCAGCGCGTGCAGATGCGCAAGGTGCAGACCGGGCGCCGCGTGGCCGACCGGGTCGAAGTGCTGTCGGGCCTGGACGCCAATGCGCCGGTGGCCGTGCGCGGTGCGGGTTTTCTGAACGACGGCGACCTGGTGCGGGTGGTGGCGCCCACCGCACCTGCGGCCCCGGCAACACCTGCCAGCACGTCCATGGCGCCAGAATTTGAGAAAAAAGTGGCTCTAGCGCTTGTCCATAAAGCGTTAGTAGCTATCAATTGAGGAGCGTTCTTCATGAATGTATCCACCTGGTCGATCAAGAACCCCATTCCGGCGCTGATGCTGTTTGTGCTGCTGACGTTCGGCGGCCTGCTGTCGTTCAACGCCATGAAGGTGCAGAACTTTCCGGACATTGACCTGCCCACCATTTCCGTGACGGTGGCCCTGCCCGGCGCCTCGCCTGCGCAGCTCGAAAACGATGTAGCGCGCAAGATCGAGAACAGCATCGCAACCCTGCAGGACCTGAAACACATCTACACCAAGGTGCAGGACGGAGGCGCCACCATCACGGCCGAGTTCCGGCTGGAAAAGCCCACGCAGGAAGCGCTGGACGATGTGCGCTCTGCGGTGGCCCGCGTGCGCGGCGACCTGCCCGGTGACGTGCGCGACCCCATCGTGACCAAGATGGACCTGGCCGCGCAGCCCGTGCTGGCGTTCACCATCGCGTCGGCCCGTATGGACGACGAGGCGCTGTCGTGGTTTGTGGACGATGCCGTGGCCAAAAAGCTGCTGTCGGTGCGCGGCGTAGGCGCTGTGACCCGCGTGGGCGGCGTGGACCGCCAGGTGCATGTGGCGCTGGACCCGGTCAAGCTGCAGGCGTTGAACGCTACGGCGGCCGATATCTCGCGCCAGTTGCGCCTGGTGCAGACCGAAAGCGCGGGTGGCCGCACCGACCTGGGTGGCAGCGAGCAGCCCGTGCGCACGCTGGCCACAGTGCAGTCGGCGCAGGAGCTGGCGGGCCTCACGCTGTCGCTGTCCGACGGCCGCCATGTGCGGCTGGACCAGGTGGCCACGGTGACCGACACCGTTGCCGAGCCACGTGCCATGGCGTTGCTCAACGGCAAGCCGGTGGTGGGTTTTGAAGTGGCGCGCAGCAAAGGTGCCAGCGAGGTCGAAGTGGGCGGCGCTGTGCAGGCAGCCTTGATGGAACTGCGCGAGCAGCACCCCGACCTGGAGGTCACCGAGGCGTTCAACTTTGTGAAGCCGGTGCAGGAGGAATATGACGGTTCCATGCACCTGCTGTACGAAGGCGCGCTGCTGGCGGTGCTGGTGGTATGGCTCTTTTTGCGCGACTGGCGCGCCACGTTTGTGTCGGCCGTGGCGTTGCCGCTGTCGATCATTCCGGCGTTCATCGGCATGCACTTGCTGGGCTTCTCCATCAACGTGATCACGCTGCTGGCGATGTCGCTGGTGGTGGGTATCCTGGTGGACGACGCCATCGTGGAGGTGGAGAACATCGTGCGCCACCTGCGCATGGGCAAGTCGCCCTACCAGGCCGCCATGGAAGCGGCCGACGAAATTGGCCTGGCCGTGGTCGCCACCACGTTCACGCTGATCGCGGTGTTTTTGCCCACCGCGTTCATGAGCGGCATTGCGGGCAAGTTCTTCAAGCAGTTCGGCTGGACGGCGTCGCTCGCGGTGTTTGCCAGCCTGGTCGTGGCCCGGGTGCTCACGCCCATGATGGCGGCGTATATCTTGAAACCCATCGTGGGCGAGCACAAGGACCCGCGCTGGATGACGGTGTACCTGCGCTGGGCGGCCTGGTGCATCAAGCACCGCTGGATCACCTTTGTGGCCACGGCGGCGTTCTTCATCGGCTCGCTGGCGCTGATTCCGCTGCTGCCCACGGGCTTCATCCCGCCGGACGACAACTCGCAGACCCAGGTGTACCTGGAGCTGCCGCCCGGTGCTACCCTGAGCCAGACGCGGGCGGCCGCAGAAGACGCGCGCCAGCGGATCGCCAAGGTGGACCATGTGCAGAGCGTGTACACCACCATCGGCGGCGGCACGGCAGGCGGCGACCCGTTTGCAGGCATGGGCAATGCCGAGACACGCAAGGCCACGCTCACCATTTTGCTGGCCGAGCGTGGTGACCGGCCGCGCAAGCAGGGCATCGAGAACCAGATCCGGGCGTCGCTGGAGACGCTGCCGGGCGTGCGCAGCAAGGTGGGCCTGGGCGGATCTGGCGAGAAGTACGTGCTGGTGCTCACGGGCGACGACCCGCAGGCGCTGACGTCGGCCGCTCTGGCGGTCGAAAAAGACCTGCGCACCATCCCCGGTCTGGGCAGCATCTCGTCCACCGCCAGCCTGGTCCGCTCCGAAATTGCGGTGCGCCCCGACTTTGCGCGTGCCGCTGACCTGGGCGTGACCAGCAGCGCTATCGCTGAAACGCTGCGCATTGCCACCGTGGGCGACTACGACGTGTCGCTGCCCAAGCTCAACCTGGCCTCGCGCCAGGTGCCCATCGTGGTCAAGCTGCAGGACGACGCCCGCCAGGACCTGTCGCTGCTGGAGCGCCTGTCGGTGCCGGGCAGCAAGGGCCCGGTGATGCTGGGGCAGGTGGCTACGCTGGAGTTCAGCGGCGGCCCGGCCGTGGTGGATCGGTATGACCGCGCGCGCAATGTCAACTTCGAGATCGAGCTGTCGGGCCAGCCGCTGGGGGATGTGACCAAGGCGGTCGAGGCGCTGCCCTCCATCCAGAAGCTGCCGCCAGGCGTTCGCCAGATCACGATTGGCGATGCCGAAATGATGGGCGAGCTGTTTGCCAGCTTTGGCCTGGCCATGCTGACCGGGGTGCTGTGCATCTACATCGTGCTGGTGCTGCTGTTCAAGGACTTTTTGCACCCCGTCACTATCCTGGCGGCCCTGCCGCTGTCGCTGGGGGGCGCATTCCTGGGGCTGTTGATTGCTCAAAAGAGCTTCTCGATGCCCTCGCTCATCGGGCTCATCATGCTGATGGGCATTGCCACCAAGAACTCCATCTTGCTGGTGGAATACGCCATCCTGGCGCGGCGTGAACATGGGCTCACGCGGTTTGAGGCGCTGATCGATGCCTGCCACAAGCGCGCGCGTCCCATCATCATGACCACGCTGGCCATGGGCGCGGGCATGCTGCCCATTGCCATCGGCTTTGGCGCGGCCGACGCGAGCTTTCGCTCGCCGATGGCGGTGGCTGTGATTGGCGGGTTGATCACATCCACGCTGCTGAGCCTGCTGGTCATTCCGGCGGTGTTCACGGGGGTGGACGATGTGGGCGCGGCCTTTGGCCGGGTGCTGCGCCGTCTGCGCGGGGCGCACCATGAGCCCACCACCGCTGCGGTGCCCGCCGTTCCGGTGTCTACCCCGCCGGTGCCCTGAGGCCCGTGCTCATGAAACAGGTTCTTACGTCCCTCAAATAGCCGGGCAATCACCCAGGTTGCAACTGTTTTGGGGCGGGGGTGGGCGTTGGATAATGTAACGAGCCATGAACCTCGTCAGCCTCAACATCGAATCCATCCAGATCGGGCACCCACTGCCTTTTGTGCTGCGCGGTGCCGACGGCGCGCTGCTGGCCCAGAAGGGCTATGTCATACGCACCCGTGACGAACTGGTCACTATGGTGGCGCGAGGCCGCCAGCTGTGTGTGGACACCGATGAATCGGGTGGCAGCCACCGCGCTTATCTGGCGCAGCTTCAGCGCATGCTGATCGCCGATACCAACCTGGGCGAAATCGCGGCCATGAAGATGACGGCGGGCGAACAGGAGACCCGGGCCCGTGGCGGCAAAACCCTTCCCGACTGGCCCGAACTGCAGTTGCGCGCCACGCAGATACTGCGGGCCCCGTCGGGGGGAGATTTCAGCGGTCGGTTCCAGGCGCTGCATGACGAGCTGGCACGCCATTGCGAACAGACGCCCGATGCGACCTTGCTGGCGCTCATTTACCTCTCGGCGCAAGAAACGCGCATGTACAGCGCCACCCATTCCATGCTGGTCAGCTGTGTGTGCATGGTGGTCGCACGCGAAATGCTGCGCTGGCCCCAGTCGCAGGTGCAGCAGGTGGGATATGTCGGGCTCAGCATGAACATCGCCATGACCGAGCTGCAAGACCAGCTGGCACAGCAGACCCAGCCGCTGACCTCTGCCCAGATTGCTGCCGTGGAGGACCACGCGGCCCGCTCCGAGACGCTACTGCGCCAGTTGGGCGTGGCCGACCCGCTGTGGCTGGAGGCCGTGCGCTGCCATCACCACCGCAACCCGGGCCCGCTGGATAAAAAGACCGAGGCCCAGCAAATGGCCCGCCTGGTGCAACGCGCCGACATTTTTGGAGCGCGCCTCGCGCCCCGTGTGGCCCGTTCGCCCATGCCCGTCACGGCGGCCATGCAGGCCAGCTACTACGACGAAGACCACAAGGTGGACGAAATGGGCGCGGCGCTGGTCAAGACATTGGGCGTGTACCCACCGGGCGCTTTTGTACGCTTGGCCAGCCAGGAGGTGGGTGTTGTCATCCGCCGAGGCACCACGGCAACCACCCCCCGCGTGGCGGTGGTCACCAACCGCGACGGCATGCCCACCGGCGAGCCGATTCCGCGTGAATCGGGCATGCCCCCGTGGAAGGTTACGGGCGTGGTGGCCTTCAAGGACGTACGGGTCACGCTCCCGCTGGACCGGCTGCTCAGCATGGTCTGAAAGGGGGGGGCTTCGCAGCTCTCCCACTCGTTGTGCCGTCTGCGCAACGCCTGAACACCCCTCGTGTTTCCTATTTCACGGTCACAGCACCCGGTGTGACCCCTGTTTCTGTGCGCGACCGCACGGGGCAACGTCGCGGCCGCGCGCAACACCCCCATCCTCCTGTCAGGAATCTGAATCCAAACCGTGCGCAAATACGTATACCGTTCAGTACAAATAAAAACTCATATGGACAAAAAATGATGAAGCGGTTAAATTTGGGGCACCACCAGCCCAAGGTCTTATGAATCTCCTCTCACGACTCCTCTCGGCCAGCAGCCTGTGCGCTGCTGCCTTGCTGGTGGCTCCGGCTGTGCAGGCTGCCGACGCACCTGCAAGCTGCCCCGCCACGCTGCAGCACACCTTCCCCCGGTTGCAGGACGAAAAGCCGCAGTCGTTGTGCCAGTACAGCGGCAAGGTGGTGCTGGTGGTCAACACCGCCAGTTTTTGCGGGTTTACCGGCCAATATAAGGGGCTAGAAGAGCTTTATGCCCGCTACAAGGACAAGGGCCTTGTGGTGCTGGGCTTTCCCTCCAACGACTTTTCGCAAGAGTCGGGCAGCAACCAGCAAATTGCAGAGTTCTGCGAAAACACCTTTGGCGTGAAATTCCCGATGTTTGCCAAGAGCAGCGTGAAGGGCGCTGAGGCGTCTGCCCTGTTTCGCCAGCTCACCGAACTATCGGGCACCGCGCCGCGCTGGAACTTTCACAAATACCTGCTGGGCCGCGACGGCAAGCTGGTGGACAACTATTCCAGCCTGACCGGGCCGGACAACAAAAGCCTGGTGCGCGCTATTGAAAAGCAGCTTGCCGCGGCGACGCCCCGCTAACTCATCATGATGGCATTCAGTTTCTTTAAAAAAAACCACCGAAACCAGCAAAACCTCTGGAACTTCGGTGCGGTGGCCCCACTCTATTTGTTGCGCACGACGATTGCGCGCCGTACAGTTTTAGTGTTGCGAAGCCTTTCGGGCCCTCGGGCTCCGACTGACCTCCTGGAGCGCTTCTCCTCCCTCCCTCTCTTATTCGTTTCGGGACGCTTCGCAACCTTTTTATTCCGTGCACCGGCC